>NZ_DAMBEF010000007.1:0-35686 GCF_032061965.1 Stenotrophomonas sp.
GCTTATGCCGCTACATTAACCGCGTGACCTGAGCAGAAAGCGGTGGGTCATTACAGCCACTCGCTCGGTGCCGCTGGCAGGCCCATGCCTGGCCAGGGAGGAAACGCAGACAAATCAATGGATTTGGGCCTGAAACGGCCCGAGATAAGCCCGGCAGATGCTAGGTAAGCAATGGCCAACCAACTGCCGGATTTCCGGCAGTTTCCGTAGCGAGATTAATCGTCAGGGCTCTGCTGCAGGCTCGCCGGACATGGTTCTTTGAATCCACTCTATGTAATGGCTCAAACGAACATTACAAGTGATTTGGCCATAGCGCCCGGGTGTCCTATTTGAGCTTTGAGGATCAGACCATGACGTTAATCCGGCCAACAGCCATTCATTGCCAGCTTGAACCAATACCGGCCCTCCGCTGTCGCCACTTCCTGTCCCGCCCTCAAGCGGCAGGGCTTCGGATGGCTTATCAAAGACATAGCAGAGCCAACGGCCGTCTGCACTCGTAATTCTGTTGAACGCGCGTCGTAGGTCGGTTCGGTGGGAATCGCTAAATTCGTAGCCCGTCACTCCATTGCCTGTGGCTCCTTTTCCTATGACCTGAATGACCTGACCGAACTCGGCATCGCTCTTGTTGATTTCGACAGGTGAGACGTCGGCTACTGGATGCGCCAATTTAACAAGTGCTATGTCATCTGACGAGGCAAGCAGCACCCTAAAAAGCGTCCAATCCCATGTAGCCAGTGCCTGATCAAGTAGCCGTTGTGTCGGCTTTTTGTATCCCGGATGGATCTCGATATGTTCAACGTCCCGGGTTACTCCGTTGATAGTCACTTGCTTCATATGAGACTGCCATGCAACTGCGTGAGCAGCGGTCACAACCCACTGAGGTGCAATCAATACGCCATGTCCTTCGCTGGGCATATCTACGAGAGCCGGAAACTCACCCGCTTGAACTCGATATTTTTCGCCATCGACATCATCTCGAACGATGATTGCATCTGCATTGAAGATCACAACTGTAAGCAGTGCAGTCAACAAGTGTCGCTTCATGCTCGATTCCTTGAGGGGCGGCTTAAAATGCGTGTCACCCGATCTTGTGACACCGTCCTGATGGCAGCTTATTCAAGGCGCACCCAAAATGCCGCCTGCCCTTACGCGTACTCGATCTTAAGGCGGTTGCGCACAAGCAACAAGCAATGCAAGCCTGGACAAAAAGAGCACTTCGCAGTTCTCGTACTAGCCTACTCCCCTGCTTCTTCGAAGCGCACGGCCTTGGCCAGATAGTGCTCTGCCCGCATGCGGAGCCGGGAAGACGCGGCGCGCAATCGGGCTCGCTGCCTCCAGTTGCCGGCGCTGGACTGCTCCAGTTGCCGGGCTTGCCCGTCCAACTCAGCCGCCCGAGCCCGCGCCCAGGCGGCTTTCGTTGGATGCCACACCTGCTTCTTGGTCGATGTGTTCATGGCCTGCATCTTGGCAGGCGTCAATCGCATGGGCTGCGATTTGCAAAATTGACCGATTCGTCAAATCGGCGTTGCACGGCTTAACAAATTCCCGAATTGGAACAGTTCGGCGCTTTACAAAACCAGCGACGAGA
Organism: Stenotrophomonas sp.; assembly: GCF_032061965.1. Classification (GTDB taxonomy): domain Bacteria; phylum Pseudomonadota; class Gammaproteobacteria; order Xanthomonadales; family Xanthomonadaceae; genus Stenotrophomonas. Next base: position 1,589 of record NZ_DAMBEF010000007.1, read on the forward strand.
ACTGCCGTCCTTCAAATTGTCCAGCACCCGCGCTATGGATTCAACGTGGCGACGAAATAGCCAGGCTTCCCGACCGTGCCCCACTGGCGGACGGCAGCGCCCACAATGGCCTTGGCCGCCATTGGATCATGCGGAAATGTCGCGCTATAGATGAAGTAGTCAACCTACCCGTACTCCATCATGGGCTCAACCGAGCATGACAGGTGCAAAAGAAACGCACCGTCTTCGCTCTCATCGTCTTCATCCCGGCCCAATTCCTGCCGCAGCCCTGATACCAGCGCCGCCGCGCCCGTTCGGGCTGTGACGGCTACTACAAGCTCATACGCCCTGAGCTCGTCAGCAATCTTCGCTGTGACAGCGTGGGTTATCCGGAAGACAGGAATTTTCATCGTGTGGCCATTATATAGATCGAAGACTGCCTGATCACGATGACCCTTTCGTGAGTCGACCTTGTTGCGCGGCGCGGCCAAAGGTCAGTTGCATGGAAATATCAGGCTCTCAAATCGTGGACCACAGACTGGCAGGCTGTGCGGGAGTTGTTCAGAGCTTCCTCAGCTACCTTTTTTTTTGACCAGCAATAGCAAGAAATCTTTTCGCCACATCGGAACTCAACGAATGCGGCCAAACGAACGCCGCCACATCAAGAAACTTAGGGTTAGATGCGGCATATGAGCTGAGAGCAGAAATCGCAAACTCGCCATGCAGCCCTAACAAAGTCTCTAAAGGCCCCGCCCCCAAGTTTTCATAGATCCACTCGTCAGCGGTTGACTCAAAAATATCTGTAACAATCTCCCAAGCCTCGCTCGGCGAGGACACACACATCATATTCAACTTCACCGCAGCCCACTCGTCACGCTTATATGCTGCAGAGCCATGATCGGCTTTTTGCAAATTAACCCAAGAATCAACCAATTCTTTGCTTTTCATTTCTTCAACCATGTTTAATTTACTCCAGGCTGCGTAGGCGGCGGCCGAGTTGCCCAAGACCAAGCATCAGAGGCATAACCTCTGCAGTTCATTGCATCTGCTGATTCCAAATATCCCCTTAGGACCGTTTGCCACTGTCTGAATTGCTGCTGATGGCCGCCCCACGACATACGGCCAGTTGGTCTTGTATTGAAAAGATCGAGCTTATCCTCACGCATGTCCCAATAGCGCTGCTTAAGAATTCCTAAGACTTCCCGAATTGTGGCATATATCTTTTGACATTTATCCACTTGCGGGCAGCTCTCGGTTTTCGCACTATCCCCCGTCAAGAGAGTGGAAGCAGCCGCGGCGGCCGCGCCCGATGCGCCTACATATCCACCACTAGTACCAGCGCTTGCTCCAATACCAGCCGCTGCACATGTAGCTGCATTTGCCGGATTACCACAACTAAGGATCGACTGCAGACCATAAGGGTCTATGTTCAATACTGGACTTTGATTGGCATACCCATACGTGCTGACTCCGCCACCCAACCCAATCGGGTCACTCTGCACATACCGCCCTGCGCTCGGGTCATAGTCGCGGAAGTAGTTGTAGTTCAACCCACTGACTGCATCATAGCGCTGACCCGGGAACCGCATGTCAGAAACAAACGCCTGACCATCCACATCGGGGTCCTGGTCCGGCAGGTCGTTGCCAAATGCTTCACCCTTGATATCCCATGTCCACACCGGCACGTTGCGCATCGGATTGAACACCAGTCGCGGCGTGCCTAAGTGGTCCGGCTCGATGTAGAGCAGCACACCACCGGTCAACAGCCCCACTGGTAGATCATCCATCCAGATCACCTGCTGCGCGGCATTTCCCAACGCGTCGTAATCCCCCAGCCAATGCCCGGCTTCATCGTAGGTGCTATAGACCGAAGTGCCTGCGTCCAGGCCACGCTGCACACGCTCCCCCCCCGCGTTATAGGTATAGCGTTGGGCAAGTGCACCGTCCAGTTTCACCTGGGACAAGCGATTAGCTTGGTTGTAGACAAGCTCCTTGGCACCATTGCCTGCCGCAACCGTATTGCCGACCGCGTCGTAGCCGCGCCCGATAGCACCGACACTACTCAGGCGATGGCTGGCCGTCTCGTAGGTATACGGCGCGACGCCGCCGGCATTGGCAACGCTCAGGCGGTTGCCGGTGGCGTCATAGCTGTATTGATCAATGGCCACGTTGGCATTGCTGTCGCGGAACTGGGTCAAGCGCCCCAACGTGTCGTAGTTCAAGCCAGCCGTATAATTGCCTGACTCCAACGCAGTGATATTGCTGACCGAGTCGTAGCCAAGCCCGATTTTGAGGTCGTGACCGCTATCGACAACAGCGGTGGGCCGATAGTCCGTATCGAAGCTGCGCACCAGCGCCCGGCCGTTGCCGTATTGCCAGCCGGTGCTGGGGCCAAATGGAAGATAGCTGGCCCCAGTCAGCAATAGCTGGCGTCCGCTACTGCCGCTGGTGACACCCACCTCGGTGATCCTGCCCTGGGCATCACGCACATAGTCCGCCACCGCACCATCGGGATAGATCACCGATGCAAGATCGCCACCGGCCGTATAGGTGTAGCGCACGACGAAAGTCTTTCCGTTGGTGATCTGCGCCTTGCGCACCACGTCGCCAAAACGGTTGTAGCAATAGTCAGTGCGTCCACTGGCATTCGCCATTGAACTGAGCCGTCCGATCGAGAAACTTTCCCCAGCCGCACACGCGGCCGGGACGGTGTCGTACGTGTAGGAGACATCCTCACCTTGGCTGGGATAGATCTTTGATGTCATCCGATTGAGCGCGTCGTAGGCATACGTCGTGGTGACGCCACGCGCATCGCTACTGGTCTTGAGATTTCCGGCTTCGTCGTACGAGCGCTGCGTAGTGCCTGTATCCGGGCTGGTGGTGGCTCGCAGTTGACCCAGACCATCGTAGCTATAGGTGGTCTTGAGCCCCTTGGGATCGGTAACTTCAGTCAGGTTGTCCAGTGCGTCGTATTTGAACTGGGTGCTGGCTGCTATGCCGCCCACATCCTGTAGTGATTGCGTGAGGCGGTTCAAAGCGTCATACGTATCCGTAGTGATGCTGCCCTGTGCGTCCGTTGTACCAGTAGCGTTACCTGCAGCGTCATAGGAAAAATCAGTTGGATTTGCGTTTGAATCAGTAAGAGTTTCAACCTGTCCGAATTGGTCAAATACCCGCTGCAAGGAACGCTTCAATATGCCGGTGGCATCGCGGGTGTCTTCTTGAATTTTCTTACCAGCTCCGTTCAACGAATACTGGATGTAGTTGCCAGCTGCATCCTGTACTTTCACGAGGCGTTGCGCCGCGTCGTAACCCAGTGCAATCACCGCGCCATCGGGGTTGGTGACCGTGCGGACTTTCCCGAACGGGGTATAGCTGAACTGATAGGCTCGATCGCCGCTGCCAGCAGCGCCTGAAACATTGACGCGAGACGTCTTGGACAACAGCCAACCACGGGCGTGATAAGCGTAGTCGGTGATCAGGCCACTGGCATCGCTACGCCGAACCAGTCGCCCGTTGTAGTCGTACGCGTTATTCGTTGCCTGTTGGCCAGTCGGGTTGGTGACTTGATACAGATCGCCAGCTTTGTGGCAGGCACCCCCTGCAGTACCGCAGCCAGTCTCATCCGTCGTCATGTAATACGCATACCGGGTAATGTCAGCCACATCCGTGCGCGGCCCATCCTCGCTCAGTAGCAATCCGGGCAGTGGACACTGAGTGGCATCCACCGCATCACAGTAGGTATAGGTCCACCGTCGAACCCCTGCCGGGACCGCTCCACTGGCAGCGCAGGTAGCGCCAGCGCTGATTGCCGGATCAATCTCACAGCGCGCCGTAACCTGCCCTCGACTGTTGTACGCCCATGCCTCCGAACCCTTGATGGCATTGCCTGCATCGGCGACCGTTCGGGTCAGCGGCAGCTGAGTATCACCCCACCATGTGGTGGTCGTAGTGCGCTGGGAAGCTTGCCCGGATGCATCCACCTGCAAGCCAAGCCGCCCCTTGGTGTCGTAGTTGAACTGCGTGATCGCACCCTTGAAGTCGGTAGCAGTTGCCGGGAAGCCATTGGCATCGAACGTCAGCGCGGCGAACTTATTGTCGCAATCAGGGCCGCACGGTCCGCTGGCAGAATTGGCCCGCATCAGGCCATTCGGTACGGCAAAACCGTAGGTGACTTGTGCGCCACTTGGATACGTGACGGTGTTGGTGCCATTGGTGCCATACGCCACACCCACCACGTCCACATTGCCGGCTCGGCGTGACATAACAGCACGGCCTTGGCTGTCGTAGCCGATGTCAACGATGCGCGTACCCGTCTCGTCAATCTCACCTGTCAAGGCATTAGGCAGACTGGTATTGGCGGTCAGGGCTTGCTCGTTGTAGATGTATTGCCGGAACGTGGCGTCCGGATATGTCACTTTGCTGAGGTTACCAGTAGTGTTGTAGGCATACTGAGTTACAGACCCGTCTGGGGCCGCAACCACGGAAATACGCCCTTGAGCGTTGTAGGAAAAATTTAACTCACGTCCGTTGGGGTCTGTGACGGTAAGCAACAGACCTGCTGATGGCGCGACGGTCGCCGGCGTGCTGACGTCACTGTACTCCAAGGTCAATTGCTGACCGTTGCTATAGGTTATAGCTCGCAGCAGACCTTCTGCATCATAGTGTTCGACGTCACGGGATACGGCCGCGGTGTAGTCCCAGCCTAACAGTACGTTGGATGCGCTGTATGCGGGTACCAATGTATCTTGAACATCGCTATCGGGAACCCATAGCCCTGACTGCAAGGTAAACAACACCGAACGACCGTCAGAACGGTAAACGGTCGCCATGCTCTGTTCCGTGGTGCTGAGGTAATAGCCAACGCGCCGATCATACGAATGCCGCCACCGAGAGCCGATTCGCGTCGAGCTCGTCTCCTTGTGGCTATTGTAAAAGCGCTCAAACCGGAGCGAACCGAGATCAATATCTAGATCATTTCGATATTCGTTGCCTGTAGCGAAGTTGATTGGATCGCCGACACAATTGCATGGCTTGCCCGCATTTTTCTCAGGCTTATAAGAATAGACAACTTGACTGGGATCTTTGTAGTAATAATCCAACTGCGGAGAGCATCCTCCCTCAGTCCCAGGATAACCCTTGTCTATAATGCACCTGTAATAGTAAAAGCCCGGGGCGCCGCCCCTCCTGGGAGGGGCTCCAACAAAATGATTGCCCGGATGTTGCGCGTTAAATTCTTGAGCATATGAAACAGCCCTCGACGCCGCGAGCGCATAAGCCACACCGCGGTCGCAACGGTCATTCACGGTGCATGATTGGGCATGCGCGCTTCCGATGCTCATCCATATCAATACAAAGCCCACGAGAAGGAAGGTCAGTCCCTTTTGTCCAGTTCTCTCAAGCTTCACATAACTGCGTCCAGATTCGATTGCTTGCCCTAGGCGAGATGGAAACATCAGATGCAATGCCAGCAAAATAGAACCCGAGAGAGCAGTGCGCATATCCTTATCCCTTTTACTTGAAAGGTTAATCCAGCCCCGCAGGTGACGATGTAAGGCAATGCATGGGTGCTGTCAACTGTAAGTAAGGCCCTCCCTGGATGTGCCATGCCCACCGCGACGCGCTCGACCTGGTAGCCCACCACATTCGCAAACATTGGTGCCTTCGTCGCGATTCCGGCGCCATAGCTGGACGCTAGTGATCAAGATCAAAAGCGCTCCAAAATCGAAGTCAACCAGAGGCAGCCATTGAGCCGTTTGATACACGCCTGCGAGCAGTGCGGAGATCACGCGCAGCAGTCGAGCGTATGGGCGGGGACTTGGTCTTGTCGGTTGGTGTAGACAGGCACAGCTGCAGCCATTGATCCGCCCATGCAGTGTTAAAACCGGTCAATGGGTCATCCAGATGATGGACGAATACTTGCTCCAGCCGATTGGCGTACACGTGACCCCGTTTGAGCGCCAGCGTCGTCCAAGCCCGATATCGCTGATCAAGGAGCTCTTGCAGGGTAGGGCCTTGCGACTTGCGTTGCCCGATCCGAGGCAAGCCCGATTGCAGCTACTCCGAGATGGCGAGGGTGGCTTGAGCGCGAGCAAGACCGAGCGGGATTGCAGTCGTTGGTCCGATAGTGCACCGCTTTCCGTGTGCCCAGGACGCGATCCAAGCTTTGTTGCCCGAAGGCTGCACCCGCGAGACCAAACCCCGTACTCGAGCATCGCGGACTTCATATGAGCGCTCCCGCGGCTGATAAGTCTCGACTTGGCGTTTGGTCAGCTGGACACGCATTGAACCGGCTTCCGTAAGTGGGCTTACCGCCAAGATAGGACGGGGGCAAGATCGGAGGTCGGACGCGGATCGTCCGCATCGGTCGGCCGGATGCATCAGATGCTCACCTTCCCAGTGGCTGCGGTAGCCGGTCGGTCGGTTTTGCATGACACCGACAGCGGGCGTACACTGGCACCTGTCGTGTGGGGCGGTAGCTCAGCTGGGAGAGCGTCGCGTTCGCAATGCGAAGGTCGGGAGTTCGATCCTCCTCCGCTCCACCAACTCTTCAAGAACGCCATGTCCAACGACGTGGCGTTTTTGTTTTCAGCGGCCTTGATTCAGTGGCGTTGATCCAACGGGGTGAATGATCAGGCGTTGGAACAGTCATGGGCTGCGTTTGGTTGCGCTTCGTCGCTGCGGTATCTCTGTATCGGCAAAACGATACCTGCCGTTGGGCGACCGCAGTGCGGCGCCCGCTCGGTTCGTGACTCTTCACGATCTCCATCGCAGCCTGCACCCGGCCTACACATCGCCTCGCCTATGGTCTGCCATGGGGATCGGAGGCCGCAGCTGCATACGTGGTCCGTAGGTCGGAGCTGCGATTGATCAGGGATGGCACGGGGAGTGCCGTCGCCTGAATGGCGCATTTTACGCGTGCATCTTGATCCCCCGTAGATTCATTCACAGGGGAGCAATTTGAAAAAGATTCTATTGGCTGCGATCGCGGTGTCGTTGGCGTCATGTGGTGGGGAAGGTTCGTCTGCGTCCAGCAAGCCCGCCGTGTCCACTGGCATGGGTCCGGTGCTTACCGTCTATAACTGGCCGGACTATGTGGCACCGGACACGATCAGCAACTTCGAGAAGAAGTACGACGTGCATGTGCGCTACGAGATATTTACCGGCAACGATGTCCTTGACCAGAAATTGAATGAAAAGGCCATCGCCTACGACGTGGTGTTTCCGTCGGCCAGGCCCTATGGCGCCGACCAGGTCAAGAATGGCCTGCTGCGCAGGCTGGACAAGTCGGCCCTGAGCAACTGGAAGAACCTGAGCCCCGATGCGTTGCGCGGGCTGAGCACGCTGGATCCGGACAATGCGCATCTGGTGCCCTACATGTGGGGAACCACCGGGTTGGGCATCAACGTGGAGAAGGTGAAACAGGCCTTGGGTGAAAACGCCGACCTTGCGAGTTGGGCCACGCTGTTCAACCCGGGCAAGGCATCGCGTCTGTCCGAATGTGGCATCGGCGTGGTTGATGATGAGGAAGAGGGGCATGCCGCGGCGCTCATCTGGTTGGGGCGTGACGTCAATGACGTCAGTGCCGCCAACCTGGTTGCGGTGCAGGACGCGTTTGGTCGTATCCGCCCTTATATCCGCAAATTCGGGGCGGCTACGGAGCTGATCGACGATCTGGCCACTGGCAAGCTGTGCCTGGTATTGAGCTATTCCGGCGACGTGGCGCAAGCACAGGCCCGGGCAGAGGAACTGGCGAAGGGGGGCGAGGCACCCGAAATCAAGTACCTGATCCCGCGCGAAGGCGCGTTGCGGTGGGTGGATACGGTGGCCATCCCGCAGAACGCGGCCAACCCGCAACTGGCCCATGCCTTCGTCAACTACCTGATGGAGCCGGAGGTCATCAGTGCCATCACCAACCATGTCGCCTATGCAAACGCGAACGCAGCGTCGTCGTCGTTGATCGACAAGGACATCAGTGGCGATCCCGGCATCTATCCGCCAGCTTCGGTAGCGGCCAAGCTCGTGGACTCGGCGGAGTTCGATGAGAAGCAGCTGCAGCAGCGACGGGATAGCTGGAACAAGATCGTCTACGGGTTGATGCGCTAGCCAATGGCGAGGTCCGCGCTGCCTGGGGCGTAGTGCATGGCGACCGATCGATGCGTTCGCCTTGCTCGGCCGCTTGGCATGAGGTGAGACCGGGTGGCCGATTCACAGGAGGTGCGTTGGACGGTGCGCCTGAGGCTGGGATCGCGCGCGGGTACGCGGGCTGCTGAAATTTTCGCCACGTGCGGTGCGGTTGGCGGCGGCCACTTCCTTGCTGCACCAAGGGCTTAGACGGTAATTTCAGGCCATGTGAAATTTTTTGTGAAAATGGCTTGCCGAAACCGCAATAGCTCCGTAATATACGCCTCCTCGCCGGCGGCAACGTCGACGAAAACAAAACAAAGTGGCCGAGTAGCTCAGTTGGTAGAGCAGGGGATTGAAAATCCCCGTGTCGGCGGTTCGATTCCGTCCTCGGCCACCAAAATTTCAAGGGTTCGCAGAAATGCGAGCCCTTTTTTGTGCGTTTTTAAAGCAGTTTTTGAGGTTTGTTGTGGTGGTTGTCGAGGCTGGCGAAGATGCAGTTCGCGGTGACGTCATTGGGCTGGTCGCATTTGGATCTTGGCAGCTCATGATCAGGCGAATGTTTGAACGGTCGGAATTCGTGACCCTTGGCGCTGCATCACAGGATGTTTGAATGGACGCGAATAGTTGGCTGTCAGTCGCCCCCTGATGTGGGGGCGTCGACAGCGTCGAGGGGGCTAAATTTCGAGTCATCGGCGATCTTTGCCGAGCATGGCTCGGTACTACATTCATCGCCGCTACGCTACCGGGCATGGGCCGGCGTCGTGTGCTTGCTGGATGTTCCTCGGCGTTGCGCGTTGGATTTCGCTGAGGTTGATGCTCGCCAGCTTCGCGGCTTACACCGCTCCCGCCTTTGGCAGTAGTGGGGTCAGCACTGGCTCCAACTGCTCACGTCGCCAGCCGGCCAGGGCGGTTGGCCAGTTGCCGCTTTCAAGCAGCGCTTCCAGGTGCTTGCGTGAGGCCAGCAGGCCATCGGGCAGCCCCAGTTCGGCGGTGCGCTTGCTCACCGCGTCCTGCAGGCGCTTGATCGCGTTCTTGTTGCCATCGGTGGCCGGCAAGGCCATCGGTGCCTCGGCTTCGTCGTCCAGCGGGATGGTCAGTGCCTCCCACAACGGCTGCGCCAGTTTGCGCGGGGCCTTCGGGAAGCGGCCGAAGATCTTCAGCATGCTGTCGTAGTCGGCCGGTGGCGTGCGGGCCAGCAGGTTGGCCAGCTCGTTGTCCAGGATCCAGCTGCGCGGCTTGTCGCTGCTACGTGCCTGCTGGTCGCGCCAGCGCAACAGGCGCAGCAGGCGCAGCTGTGCCTCCGGCTCCAGGAACTGCGAGGAGCGCATCGACAGGTGCGGCCAATGCTCACCTTCGTCGCCTTCGACGCTGGCCAGCAGGCGCTCGCCATCGTCCTGCAACCATTGCATGCGGTCCGTGGCCTGCAACTTGGCGGTGATGGCGTCATGCAGGGCGAACAGATACTCGACGTCGTCGGCGGCGTATTCCAGTTGGGCCTCGCTCAATGGGCGCTTGAGCCAATCGGAGCGGGTTTCGCCCTTGGGCAGGGTGACGCCGGTAATTTCGGCCACCAGCTTCTGGTAGCCCATGCCGCCGCCGATGCCGGCCAGGGCAGCGCCGATCTGGGTGTCGAACAGCGGTCGCGGCAGGGCGCCGCAGGCACACTTGAAGGCCACCAGATCCTCGCTTGCGCTGTGCATGACCTTGGTGATGGAGGTATCCGTCAGCCAGGGCGTGAGCGCTTCGCACATGCCCGGTATCAGCGGGTCGATCAGCAGGATTTCATCGCCTACGGCCATCTGCACCAGGGCAAGCTGCGGCCAATAGGTGCGTTCACGGATGAATTCGGTGTCCAGCCCGATCCGGCTGGGGGGCTGGCGGTAGCGTTCTTCCAACTCCGCCGGGTGTTTGATCCAGTAAGCCACGTGGGTTCCGTCAACTGCAGGGTTTGCTCAGGCGGGTGAGAATAGCCTAACGTCGGGCCGCTCCCGGGAAAGTGTGCAAGGTAATGGAGGCGTTTTTGGGTAAGACCGGCCAGATTGCGGGTGTGACGGCGTTGTTGTTGGTGGCCCTGGCGGGCTGCCGGCAGGATTCCGCGCCGGACCCGGCGCAGGCCGCAGCCGAGGAGCAGAAGTCCTTGGCCGCGCGGCTTGCGGCCAGGTTGGAGGCGCGGGCAGCCGCCAAGGTGGCCGCGCCCACGCCCGATCCGGTGGCCGTGGTCGAGGACACGTCCTTGCCCGCCTGGGATGCGCCGGAAGTAAGCCTGGCCGCAGGGCAGCTGGCGCAGGCACGCAAGGATGCCGACAAGGCCCTGGCCGAAGACCGGCTGTACGAGGAGGCCGGTGATGCGATTCCGTTGTACCTGGCCATTCTTGCCCAGGAACCACAGAACCGCGCTGCCAGGCAGGGCCTGGACAAGGCTAGGCAACGGTTGCGCGAGCGCATCAGCCAGCGGCTTGCCCAGACCGAGAATCAGCGGCAGGCGCTGGCCGAGGCTGCGGAAATGACCGCCGTGGCGGTGGCGCTGGCCCCGGAAGGCAAGGCCGAGCAGGCATTGCAACAGAAGGTGGCGGTTGCGCGGCGGCTGCTTGCACTGAACCGTGCCGGCGAGCAGGCACTGCGCCTGTATCAGCTGGGTGAGGATGGGGGCGGCGCGCAGGCGGCGTTCCGCGAGGTGCTGGCCACCGACCCGCTCAACAGCCGCGCCCGTCAGGGTCTTGCGGCAGTGGAAAGTGGCCTGATCCGCCGCGCTGAACATGCGGCGACGGTGGATTCGGATTTCCCCAGCGCGGCGCGCTGGCTGGACAAGGCCGGCACCATCCGCGGCGAAGGGGCGGTGACCGTTCTGGACGCACGGAGGCGGGTTGAGGGCATCCGCAATGCGCAGTTGGCTGCGCTGCGCGAAGGCGGCCTGCGTGACCTGACCTCCTCCAAGGGCCTCAAGCCGGCCCGCGAGAAACTTGAGCAGGCGATGCGCATTGCCTTGCCCGGTGACCGTACGGTGACCTTGCTGCGCCAACGTATTGATCTGGTCACCCATTACGGCAGTTTCCGCCCCGGGCAGGTGTTCTCCGATGCCTTGGCCGATGGCGGGCGTGCCCCGCAGATGATCGTGGTGCCACACGGTGCCTTCCAGATGGGCGCGCCGGCGGAGGAGATCGGTTCGGTGGATGCCGAGCGCCCGCAGCACTACGTGCGTTTTGACCGCGGCTTTGCGATGTCGATCACCGAGGTCACGGTTGCCGAGTTCCGGCGCTTCGTTGAATCGGCCAATGCGCGCCCGCGCGCCACCCGCCGCGGCCATTCCATTGTCTATGACGAGCGCAGTGGCAATTTTATCCGCCGCAGCGGCGTGGATTGGCAGTCCGACTACAACGGCGTCAAGGCCGCGCCCAACAGCCCGGTGATGCATGTCAGCGTGCGTGATGCGGAGGCCTATGCCGCCTGGCTGTCCGAGCAGACCGGGCGCTACTACCGGCTACCCAGTGAATCGGAATTTGAATATGCCCTGCGTGCCGGCAGTGTCGGGCGCTATCCCTGGGGCAGGGCGGCGGTGCCGCCGGAGAACACCGGCAATTTCACCGGCAGCCTGGACGTCTCGCCCAGCGGCCGCCATTGGAACAACGCCTTCATCGGCTACGGCGATGGTTTCTGGGGCACGGCGCCGGTGGCGATGTTCCGTGCCAATGCGTGGGGGCTGCACGACATGGGCGGCAACGTCAGTGAATGGGTGGCGGACTGCTGGCATGCCAGCTACCGGCGCGCCCCGGCTGATGGTGCGGCCTGGTACAACCCTGGCTGCCGGCAACGGGTGATCCGCGGCGGTAACTGGGCCAATGCCCCGGAGCAGGTCCGGGCGGCCTGGCGGCAGTCGCAGGACTCGGATGTCACCTCGGCCCGTATCGGCTTTCGGCTGGTACGTGGAATTTGACCTTGCCCACGCCCCCTGTAGCGTTACCATCGGCCACGGCCAGCCCGGCCCAGACGGAACCCAACCATGCGACAAGATCCTTTCGGTAACCAAGGCAGCAGCGGCCAGCGGCGTGGTGGCGGCCTGTTCGGCAACATCCGTTGGGTGATCCTGCTGGGCTTTGCGATCTACGGTGGCTGCTATTACTTCGGCAACCGCTCGGTTGACCCTTACACCGGCGAAAAGGTGTTGATCGACAGCTCGCTCGACGCCAACGAGGAGAAGGCGCTGGGCCTGCAGGCCTACCAGGAGATACTGGCGCAGGAACGCCCGGTAGACCCCAATTCGCAGATCGCGCGGCAGGTACGTGAGATCGCCAACCGCCTGATCGCCAAGGTCGACGTGGTGGAAACCTCGTTGGCGCAGGAACACGGCCTGCAGCCGCAGCATTTCGCCAAGGACTTCGAGTGGGACGTGAACGTACTGCAGTCCGACGAGGCCAATGCGTTCTGCCTGCCGGGCGGCAAAATGGCGGTATATACCGGCTTGATCCCGGTAGCGCAGAACGCCGATGCACTGGCGGTGGTGATGGGGCATGAGATTGCCCACGCATTGTTGCGCCACGGCGCCCAGCGCATGGCCCAGCAGAAGCTGACCCAGATCGGGCAGATGGCAGGTGCAGCCAGCGGCATGGACGTGCAGCAGCAGCAGATGATGATGTCGGCGATGGGCTATGGCTACCTGTTGCCATATGCGCGCTCGCACGAAACCCAGGCCGACGAAGTTGGGCTGATGTTGGCGGCAGCGGCCTGTTTCAATCCTGAGGAGGCCATTCCGCTGTGGCAGCGCATGAGCGAAGCCAGTGGCGGCCAGGCGCCGCCGGAGTTTTCCTCCACCCATCCCAATCCCGGCACGCGCATCCAGAACCTGCAGGCCTTGATGCCCAAGGCGCTGGAGTACAAACAGCGCTACTGCACGACGCAGTAACCGCCAGCAGCGGCGTGGGCCGCGAAAAGGATGTCAGATCACTAAGCGACCAAGGCCGCAGCCCAATGCCGCGGCACTTGGCAAGTGCGTGCGCAGAACCAGGATTTGCCAGCGTTGCGACGGACGCCGCGCCGGCTCAGTCTTCCACGCGCAGGCGCAGGCTGCCTTCAGCCAGGCGCGCCTGCAGGCTGTCGCCGGGTTTGACCTGGTTGGCATTGCGTACCAGGGCGCCGTCTTCGGTCCGGGTGAGGATCGAATAGCCGCGGGCAACGGTGGCCAGTGGGCTTACCGCCTCCAGCGAGCGCGCGATGCCATGCAGACGCAGGGCATCGCGCTGCAGTTGCCGGGTCATGGCGGCGTGCTGGCGGGGTGCAAGTGCCGCCAGCTTCTGTGCCAGCGCATCGAGATGACGTTGCGGCTGCGCATTGCGCAACACGATGGCGGCGTGGCGGAGCTGTGCGTTGCGGCGCTCTTGCTGTTGCCGCCAGGTGGCGTGCAGCCGCGCGAAGGCGGCTTGCTGCCGGTGTTTGAGCAGGTTCAGGCGTGCTTGCGGGCTCTGGTTCTGTAGTCGCAATGCGGCGCGGTCGGCCCGCTGCATGGCTTGGCCCAAACGGTGTACCTGCAATTGGTTCAACCGTTGCGCAAGCCGGCGTACCCGCAGTGCCAGATCGCGCTGGTCCGGCACCAGCAACTCGGCGGCTACCGACGGGGTTGGCGCGCGCAGGTCAGCGGCGAAATCGGTCAGGCTGAAGTCGGTTTCGTGGCCTACGGCCGACACGACCGGTGTAGTGCTGGCGGCAACCGCGCGTGCCAGTTGCTCGTCATTGAATGCCCACAGGTCTTCGAGTGAGCCGCCGCCACGGGTCAGCAGGATCACGTCGTAGCGGCCACTGGCATCGGCCTGGCGCAGCAGCGAGGTGATCTGCGGTGCCGCAGTGGCGCCCTGTACCAGCGAGGGCAGCAGCTCGACTTCCAGCATCGGGAAGCGGCGCGCCAGCACGCTGAGCACGTCACGCACGGCAGCGCCGCTGGGGGACGTGATCACCGCCAGGCGGCGCACATGCGCAGGCATCGGGCGCTTGCGTGCGGGATCGAACAGCCCCTCGGCTTCCAGCCGCGCCTTCAGTTCGTCATAGGCCCGGCGTAGCGCGCCTTCACCGGCTTCTTCCATGTGGTCGAGGATCAGCTGGTAATCGCCGCGTGCCTCGTACAGCGTGAGCCGGCCGCGTACCAGTACGCGCATGCCTTCGCGCGGGATGAATTTCAGCCACTGGCTCTTGGGCTTGAACATGGCCGCACGCACCTGTGCGCGCGCGTCCTTCAAGGTGAAGTACAGGTGGCCCGAGGCCGGCCGGCTGACGCTGCCCAGTTCGCCTTCCACCCACACCAACGGGAACGCACTCTCAAGCAGGTCGCGCGCCAGCGTGTTGAGCTGGTTGGGGGTCAGAATGTCGTTGCTGGTAGTCATGCGTGGGGTACGGCTGCGAAGGGGCGCTGCAAGGGATAGCGGATGCGGCGGCGATCGCTTGCGGCGCCCATCTTACGGGACGCCGGCTCAGTCGAAGAAATCGAAGAGGGAAATATCCAGGTCCGGGAATTCCAGCCAGGACAGGTCGAAGTCGAACCAGCCGGATCGGTCACCGGTGGCCACCGACTGCAGCATTTCAGCCTTCATCGCGACGTAGTCGCAGGTTTCGCCGGTTGCAGCATGCAGTTGATCGAAATCGGCGTGGGTGTTGAACAGTGCGTGCGACCAGCAGGCCACGTCGATGTCGATCTTGTTGCGCTGGTTGGCCTCGCGGACCTGCTTCACGGAATAGAAGTTGCGCTTTCCGTAATGACGCACAAGATCGTCGCCCACCCGCTGGGCTTGCCGTTGCTTGTCCTGCGGCGCCAGCGCGCAAGGTGCGGGTAATGTGTCGCTGTTCATTCACGGTCCCTGTGTCGATGGTGTTTGCGCATGGTGGCACAGGGAGGGCGCGCTAGGCCTGGTCCGCCGCCGCGGCGGCATGTTGTTGCAGTGCCCACTGCACGTGCTCCCGTACCACCGGCGACGGATCCTCGCTGCGGCGCTGCAATGCGGCCAGTGCGGCGGAGGAGGGCGCGGCATTGCCCAGTGCGACGGCGATGTTGCGCAGCCAGCGTTCGTGCCCGCTGCGGCGGATCGGGCTGCCTTCGGTACGGCGCAGGAACTCGTCCTCTTCCCAGGCAAACAGCTCGGGCAGGGTGGCGGTGTCCAGGTTGTTGCGTGCGCGGAAATCCGGCTCGTCGGTGCGGCGGGCGAATTTGTTCCAGGGGCACACCAGTTGGCAGTCGTCGCAGCCGTAGATGCGGTTGCCCATCAACGGGCGCATCTCCAGCGGGATCGCGCCTTCGTGTTCGATGGTCAGATAGGAAATGCAGCGGCGCGCATCCAGCCGGTGCGGGGCGATGATGGCTGCGGTCGGGCATACGTCGATGCAGCGCGTGCAGGTGCCGCAGTGCGCAGTGGCCGGGGCATCGATCGGCAACGGCAGGTCGACATAGATTTCGCCGAGGAAAAACCAGGAGCCGCCATCGCGGTCGATCAGGCAGGTGTGCTTGCCGATCCATCCCAGCCCGGCGTTGCGTGCCAGTGCGCGCTCCAGTACCGGGGCCGAATCCACGAAGACGCGATAGCCGAACGGGCCGATCTCGCTGCCGATGCGCTCGGCCAGCTTCTGCAGGCGGTTGCGCATCAGCTTGTGATAGTCGCGGCCCAACGCATAGCGGGCGACATAGGCGCGATCACCGTCGGCCAGGTTCGCCCAGGCTTCCGCGTCGTCCTTGTGGCCGTAATCCAGGCCAACCGAAATCACCCGCAGCGTGCCCGGCAACAGTTCCTGCGGGCGGGCGCGCAGGGCGCCATGGCGGGCCATCCACGCCATCGTCCCGTACAGGCCCTTGCCCAGCCAATCGGCCAGATGCGCCTCATCCTCGCCCAGGTCGATCCCGCTCACCCCACAGCGTTGGAAGCCCGCCTCGCGGGCAAGCTGGCGGACGCGCAGTGACAACTGCGCCGGATCGGAGGCGGGAACGGCTTCAGGCATGGCACAAGTATAGAATCGTCGGCATGTCAGAGCCCGTTGAACTGTTCGATATCGCCGCCGCGCGCCGCATCGATGCGCAGGCCACTGCCGCCCTGGGAGGCGACGGCTATCTGCTGATGCAGCGTGCGGGCCATGCCGCCTGGCACAGCGCACTGCAGTATTGGCCGCAGGCGCGGCGGATCGTGGTGGTCTGCGGCCCCGGCAACAATGGCGGCGATGGCTATGTGCTGGCCCGTCATGCCCGTCAGTCAGGGCGCGAAGTCTGCGTATTGCATTTGCCCGAGGCGGCGCCGCGCAGTGGCTTGGCGCAGCGGGCCTGCACCGATTACCTGGCCATCGGCGGCCATGTCGAAGTGACGCCGGAGTGCCTGCAGCAAGCGGACCTGATCGTCGATGCGCTATACGGCATCGGCTTTGCGCGGGCGCCGGACGTTGCCGACAGTGCATTGATCGACGCCATCAATGCCGCGCCGGCGCCGGTGTTCGCACTGGATGTGCCCAGCGGCGTGGATGCACTGAGCGGTGACGTCCCCGGTGCCGCGGTGCGTGCCGAGCGGGTGCTGCAGTTCATCGCCCCGCACCTGGGGCTGCACACCGGTGCTGCGCTGGAGCATGCCGGACAGCGTCTGCTGGCCACTCTTGATGTCCCCGCACAAGCGTTCACCGATGTTGCGGCAAGTGCCCACCGCTGGATCAAGCCGGTCCTGCAACAGCATTTGCCGCGTCGGCGTCTCAATACCCACAAGGGTGAATCCGGCCACGTGCTGTGCGTGGGTGGCAACCACGGCAGCGGTGGGGCGGTGATGCTGAGCGCGGAGGCTGCATTGCGCAGCGGTGCGGGCCTGGTCAGTGTTGCTACCCGCGCGCCGCACCTGGCCCCGTTGCTGGCACGTTGTCCCGAAGCCATGGTGCACGCGGTGGAAGACGACGCAGCGTTCGCGCCGCTGCTGGCGCGGGCCAGCGTGATTGCGCTGGGGCCTGGCCTGGGCCAGGACGATTGGGCGCACGCGTTGTGGGCGGCGGCGCTGGTCAATGGCAAACCGCTGGTGATGGATGCCGACGCGCTCAATCTGCTGGCCGCAGATCCGCGCCCGGTGCCGCATGCCATCCTCACCCCGCATCCGGGCGAGGCCGCGCGGCTGCTGGATACCGATACCGCCAGCATCCAACGGGATCGCTTCAGCGCGGCGCGCGCGCTGGCGGCGCGCTTTGAGACGGTGGTGGTACTCAAAGGCGCAGGCACCGTCATTGCTGCGCCGGGACAACTGCCACGGGTGATAGTCGCGGGAAATCCCGGCATGGCGGTCGGTGGCATGGGCGACCTGCTGACCGGCGTCATCGCGGCGCTGCGTGCACAGGGCCTGTCGGCATTCGACGCGGCCAGTAGCGGCGCCTTGCTGCACGGTCTTGCCGGCGATGCCGCGGCCGCTGAGGGTGAACGTGGCTTGCTACCGCGCGATCTATTGCCGCACCTGCGCGCGCTGGCCAATCCATAATGAGCGCCATGATCGAATTGTTTCTTGCAGACGCCGACAGCACCGACCAATTGGGCCGTGCGCTGGCGCAG
Organism: Stenotrophomonas sp.; assembly: GCF_032061965.1. Taxonomy (GTDB): domain Bacteria; phylum Pseudomonadota; class Gammaproteobacteria; order Xanthomonadales; family Xanthomonadaceae; genus Stenotrophomonas. The sequence continues at coordinate 19,227 of NZ_DAMBEF010000007.1, forward strand.
ACCCGTCCGGCCCAGGCCGTTGTCCACCTGCAGGGCGACTTGGGCGCAGGTAAATCGACCCTGGCGCGGGCGCTGCTGCGCGCGCTTGGGGTGCAAGGCCCTATTCGCAGCCCCACTTACACGCTGATCGAGCGCTATCCCTTGGCGGTCGGTGAGGCCTGGCACCTTGACCTGTATCGCATCGGCAACGCCGGAGAGTTGGATTTCCTTGGGCTGGATGAGGCCACTGCCGACCTCTGGCTGGTCGAATGGCCCGAGCGTGGTGCCGGGGCACTGCCGCCTGTGGACCTTGTGGTGGCACTGGAGATGGACGGAAATGGACGCCGAGTCCGCATTCAGGCCCACTCTCCGAACGGGGATGCGTGGGTCCAGCAGCTGCGCGAAACGGCGCACTTGCAGGGGCTTCCTAGCCCCTGACTGCAGGAAGATGCGGCAGGTTGCGGATTATTAAGGGAAAACATGTTGCAATTACCGAATTCCGGTGATTGAATCCGCCCATGACTACGGCAAACCGCCTGTTCGTATTGTCCGCCGCCATCGCTGGGCTCTGCCTGGCCAGCGCTTCCGCGTGGGCGGGTGAGATCCGGGGTGTGGGCCTGAGTGCCGGCGCAACCGGCACCCGTGCCGAAATCCAGCTGGCCGGTGGGGGCAGTTACAAGACCATCAGCCTGGCCGGCCCGAACCGCCTGGTTGTCGACTTTCCCGATTCCACCGCCGTGCGTGGCCTTAAGCTGCCCGTGGCCGCCGGCGTGGTAACCGCCGTGCGCACCGGTAACCCGACGCCCGGCACTTTCCGCGTGGTGTTTGACCTGGCCGAGACCGTGGCGGCGTTCAAACCGCAGATGCAGGGGCAGGGCGCCGAATCCAAGTTGCTGATCGAATGGCCGGGTGAAGCGCCGGTACAGGCCGCTGTTGCGCGTGCGCCGGCCAGCCCGGTTGTCACGGGTGCCACGGCTGCCTCTGCGCCGACGGCGCAGAGCGTTGCCCAGGCGCGTGCCGAAGCTGCGCGGGCCACCGCCGCGTTGACCGCGGCCGTCCGGCAGCAGGCCAGCACACCGCCGCCGGCACCGACGCCCACGCCTGCTCCTGCCCCGGTTCAGACCGTGGCACAGGCGGCGCCACAAGCGGTCGCCAGTGCGCCGACAGCCGTGGCGGCAGCACCGGCTTCGCAGCCAACGTCTCCAGCGGCGATCCTCAATGCCCAGGGCGTGCCGGTCCGCACCACCATTGCTACTGGCAGGCCCGCTCCGATAGGCGCGGTGTCGCAGGTGGCAACCGCTGCCGCACAAGTGCCGGCCAGCGAGGCGCCAGTGCCCCGCCCGGCGATGCCCAGCGACGCCTCGCGCATCCGCATGCAACCGGGCATGCGCAACCTGATCGTTGCCATCGACCCCGGCCATGGTGGCCAGGATCCGGGCGCCATCGGCCCGACCGGCAAGCGTGAGAAGGACGTGACCCTGGCGGTCGCGCGCGAGCTGGCGCGTCAGGTCAATGCAACGCCTGGCCTGCGTGCGTACCTGACCCGCGATACCGACGTGTTCATCCCGCTGCCGATGCGCGCACAACGTGCCCGCGCGGCCAAGGCTGACATCTTCATCTCGATCCATGCCGATGCGGCCGAAAACCGTTCGGCCACCGGCTCGTCGGTGTACGTACTGTCGACCAAGGGCGCGTCCTCGCAGCGTGCGCGTTGGCTGGCTGACAAGGAAAACGCCGCTGACCTGATCGGTGGCGTCAGCCTGAGCCGCACCGAAGGTACCTTGGCCAACGTGCTGCTGGACCTGGCTCAAAGCGGCAACATGAAGGCGTCCGAAGATGCGGCCGATCAGGTGCTCAGTGGCCTGAAGCGCATCGGCAACAACCACAAGCCGAACCTGGAGCGCGCCAACTTCGCCGTGCTGCGGACCTCGGACATGCCGGCCATGCTGGTGGAAACCGCGTTCATCTCCAACCCGGACGAAGAACGCCGGCTGATCGACCCGACCTACCAGCGTCGCATCGCCGGTGCGGTGCTCGACGGCGTGCATACCTTCTTCAGCCGCCAGCCGCCGCCGGGCACCTTGTTTGCCGCCCGCGCCCAGGCCGAGATGGACGCTTCCGTCGGCACCGTCGCCGGCGGCAGCAAGTAAGCCGGCGCTGCCTTAAGGCAGCGTACGGTCGCGGAACAGGACACAGCATTCAGCCCTGGGCGGGCGCGGCGACATCGCCGCGCTCGGCTATCATCATGCGCATGCATGATGTCAGCCTGATCCCCCCCGTCTATCCCTCCCGGTCACCCGCGCCCATGCGCCCCGCGCAAGGCGGTGCTGCATGAGTACGATCCGCCCCCTGCCAGAAATCCTGATCAACCAGATCGCCGCCGGTGAAGTGGTGGAGCGGCCCGCCTCGGTGGTCAAGGAGCTGGTCGAGAACGCGCTGGACGCCGGCGCCACGCGCGTGGACATCGACCTGGAAGAGGGCGGTGTGCGGCTGATCCGTATCCGCGACAACGGCGGCGGTATCGCCCCTGAGCAGTTGCCGCTGGCGGTATCGCGGCATGCCACCAGCAAGATCGCCAGCCTGGATGATCTGGAGTCGGTAGCGACCCTGGGCTTTCGCGGTGAAGCGCTGCCGTCGATTGCTTCGGTGAGCCGGTTCACCCTGGCCTCGCGCCGCGCTGATGACGAGCACGGTTCGGCATTGCAGATCGAAGGCGGCAAGCTTGGCGAGGTCGCGCCGCGTGCGCATGCACCGGGCACCACCGTCGAAGTACGCGAGCTGTTCTACAACGTGCCGGCGCGGCGCAAGTTCCTGCGCGCCGAGCGCACCGAACTTGGCCACATCGAAGAGTGGCTGCGGTCGCTGGCGCTGGCGCGGCCGGATGTGGAGCTGCGCGTATCGCACAACGGCAAGCTGTCGCGTCGCTACAAGCCGGGTGACCTGTATTCGGATGCGCGTCTTGGCGAAACCCTTGGCGAGGATTTCGCGCGGCAGGCATTGCGTGTGGACCATAGCGGCGCCGGCCTGCGCCTGCACGGCTGGATTGCACAGCCGCAGTATTCGCGTGCCAGTGCGGACCAGCAGTATCTGTACGTCAACGGTCGATCGGTGCGTGATCGCAGCGTCAGCCATGCGGTGAAGATGGCCTATGGCGACGTGCTGTACCACGGTCGTCAGCCGGCCTACGTGTTGTTCCTGGAGCTGGATCCCACCCGCGTTGACGTCAACGTGCATCCGGCCAAGCACGAAGTGCGTTTTCGTGACGCGCGACTGATTCATGATTTCGTCTACCGCACGCTCAAGGATGCATTGGCCGAAACCCGCGCTGGTCTTGAGCCGGCCGCGATGGGGCAGGCCCACCCGGCCGATCCGGGCGTGATGGCCGCGCCCCCCTCGAATGTTGGCGGCGGCTATGTTCTGTCTCGTCCTGGCGGCAGTGTTGCCAGCAATGGCAATTGGCAGGCGCGGCAATCCCCGCTGGGATTGCAGGTTGCCGAGGCGCCGTCGGCCTACGCAGCGTTGTACGCACCGTTGGCCGAAGGCGGCAGCCAAACGGACAGCGGCCCCGCGCTGCCGGCAACGTCCAGTGATGCCGGTGTGCCGCCCTTGGGTTATGCCATCGCGCAGTTGCATGGCATCTACATCCTGGCCGAAAACGCCGAAGGCCTGATCGTGGTGGACATGCATGCCGCACACGAGCGCATCGGCTACGAACGACTGAAGAACGCGCACGACGGCATCGGCCTGCATGCGCAGCCGCTGTTGGTCCCCATCACCCTGGCCGTAGGCGAACGCGATGCCGATACCGCAGAGCGCGAGGCAGCGACCTTGGCCGAGCTGGGCTTCGAGATCACCCGTTCCGGCCCCGGCTCGCTGCATGTGCGCAGTATCCCGGCGCTGCTCGCCAACGCCGAGCCGGAAGGTCTGCTGCGGGATGTATTGGGGGACCTGCGTGAGCACGGCCAAAGCCGGCGCATTGCCAGCGCGCGCGACGAGCTGCTGTCGACCATGGCGTGCCATGGCGCGGTGCGTGCCAACCGCCGTTTGACCCTTCCTGAAATGAATGCCCTGCTGCGTGACATGGAAATCACCGAGCGCTCGGGGCAATGCAACCATGGCCGCCCAACCTGGGCGCGTTTTTCCTTGTCCGAAATTGATCGCTGGTTCCTGCGGGGGCGTTGATGAAAAAAGCATTGGGGGGCGCGGCCTTGCTGGTCGCGGTGCTGTTGGGTGGCTGCGGCAAGGACGCGGCCACGCCTGCGCCGGTTGCAAAGGTCGATCCGGCGTTTGCGCACGACAACGAACTGTGGCGCGAGCAGCGCCTGACCGAACTGTTGGCCGTGGATGGCTGGACCAGCCTGGTGGGGCTGCACTGGTTGGAGCTGAAAGCGCACTACATCGGCAGTGGCAGCACCAGCGGCATCCGCCTGGCAGTGGGTCCGCCGCGCCTGGGCATGGTGGCGCGCGAAGGCAACGACTGGTATTTCAGCCCGGAGCCGGGTGTAGCGATGCAGGTAGACGGGCAGCCGGTGAAAGGGCGCATCGCGTTCCATGGTGACCATCATGAGGCGCCGACCTTGATCCATTTCGATGACGGCAAGGGTGTCCTGAGCCTGATCGAGCGCGGTCCGCGTTTCGCCTTGCGTGTCCGTCACAGCGATGCACCTGCGCGTACGCATTTCACCCACCTGGACTATTGGCCGGCAGATCCAAGCTGGCGTATCACTGCGCGTTTCGTGCCGCACGACGTCAACAAGACCTTGCCCATCGTCGATATCACCGGGCTGACCACCGAGCAGTTCAATGCCGGCGCCATCGAGTTCGAGCGTGATGGACGCACCTGGCGTCTGGAAGCCCTGGGGGCTCCAGGCGAACCCCTGCAGGTGATTTTCGCCGACCGCACCAGTGGCCGCGGCAGCTATGCCGCGGGCCGCTACATCGACGTGGACGTGCCCAATGACAAGGCCGAGGTGGTGATCGATTTCAATCGCGCCTATAACCCGCCATGCGCGTTCACGCCTTTTGCGACCTGCCCGTTGCCGCCGCCGGAGAACCGCATGGACATGCCGGTGGAAGCAGGTGAGAAGGTCTATGCCAAGCCCAAGGACGAGGTCGCCGCATGAAGTGGATGACTCGCATGGCCGGTGGGCTGCTGGTCGCGGTGGCGTTGCTGGCAACCACGACGAGCGCTGCACGCCAGGCAGATGTCGAAGTGAAGGCGGCCTATGTGGCGCCGGTGCCGCTGCTGTGGAAGGTCAGTGGCCGGCAAGGCAGTGAACTTTATCTGCTGGGCTCCTTCCACCTGCTCAAGCCCAGTGACTACCCGTTGTCGCAGGACGTGGACGCCGCGTTTGCAGCGTCACAACGTCTGTTGTTCGAACTGTCGCCGGAAGAAATGAACTCGCCCTCGTTGCCGGTGCAGATGGCGCAGGCGGCAATGCGGCGTGATGGCAGTGAATTGAAGGATGACCTGGATGCCGGGACCTGGCAGCGGCTGCAGGACTGGTCGCAGGCCAACAACATGCCGTTGCAGGGGCTTGTTGGTCTCAAGCCATGGTTCGTCGGGCTGACAATCAGTGTCGTGCAGATGACCCGGCAAGGGCTGGACCCGCAGGCCGGCCTGGATCGGCACATGATGACGCTGGCCGCCGAAGCTGGAAAGCCGGCCGAAGGGCTTGAAACAGCCGCCTCGCAGATCAGCATGCTTGACGGTATGAGTGCCGAGGAGCAGCGGCAGATGCTGCGTGAGGCGCTGGAGCAGGTGGACAAGGGCGACCTGCAGAGCCGCGCATTGCACGACGCATGGCGACGTGGGGATGCGGGGATGTTGTGGCAGGACATGGCCGCGGACATGCGGCGGCAGTATCCCGGGCTGTACCAGCGCATCAACGTCGCGCGCAACGATGCCTGGTTGGCACCGCTGCAGCAACGCCTGCAGGCGGGGCAGGGCACCAGCCTGGTCGTCGTGGGTGCCATGCACCTGCTGGGCGAGGACGGCGTGGTCGAAAAACTTCGCGCGAAGGGTTACCCGGTCCAGCGGATCTGCAGCGCCTGCGAGATGTAGCTGGCGCACAGGTCTGGAAGCGCCACCGGACATGCCCGCTGACAGCTGGGCGAAGGTGCTGGAGCGACTAGGCGACTACACGCAGGCACACACGAAAAGGCCGACGTTCACGTCGGCCTTTTCGGTGTTCAGCGGTTGCCGCGGGTCTTGCCGCCGCCAGCCGGCGGTGGATCGGCCGGCTTGCTGCCAGGTGCGGGCGGGCGCGGGGCGCCAAAACCGCCACCCATGCTGCGCTGGAACTCCTGCCACAGCTCCAGGTTGCGCTCGGTAAGCTGGTTCATCATCGCCCAAGGCGTCTGCCCCAACAGGCTGCCCATCTGCTGCCGGAACTGCTGCTGCTGGTCCAGGAACACCTGCATGCTGCGCTCCAGGTAATTGCCCATGAAGCCCTGCAACGAGTCGCCGTAGAAGCGGATCAGCTGGCTCAACAACTGGGTCGACAGCATCGGCTCGCCGTCCTGCTCCTTGTCCGCGATGATCTGCAGCAGCACCGAACGGGTCAGGTCATCGCCGCTCTTGGCGTCACGGACCTCGAACTCCTCGCCGTCGAGGATCAGCTGGCGGACGTCTTCGATGGTGATGTAGCTGGAAATCTCGGTGTCGTAGAGCCGGCGATTCGGATACTTCTTGATGATGCGGGTCGCAGCCATTAAGCAGTCACTCGTCACGGTTAGGTGCGCAGCATGGCGCAGTGCAGCAGGGCTTGCAACCGCCAAAAGTACAGGTTGCAAGGGTTTGGATACTGTTGTTTTTGTTGCGCAGCACGACGGGCCGGGCCCGCAGCATGGCTGGCGCTACCAGCCCATGTGGTGGCCGCCGTTGATATCCAGGTTGGAGCCGGTGATCCAGGCGGCCTCCTCGGCGACCAGGAAGGCCACGGCATAGGCGATCTCCTCCGGCTTGCCCAGGCGGCCGGTCGGGATGTCGGCGATGATCTTGGCGCGTACTTCCTCGGGCACGGCCATCACCATGTCGGTGGCGACGTAGCCGGGCGAAATGGTGTTGACGGTGATGCCGAAGCCGGCATTCTCGCGGGCCAGCGAGATGGTGAAGCCATGCATGCCGGCCTTGGCCGCAGCGTAATTGGCCTGGCCGTACTGTCCCTTGAGGCCGTTGATCGAACTGATCTGGATGACCCGGCCCCAGCCGCGCTTGCGCATGCCCTCGATCACCGGCCGGGTGACGTTGAACACCGAGTTGAGGTTGGTATTGATCACCTCATGCCACTGCTCGGCACTCATGCGGTGGAAGGTGGTGTCGCGGGTGATGCCGGCGTTGTTGACCAGGATTTCAACCGGGCCCAGTGCGGCCTCCGCGGCCTGGATCAAGGCGCGGCCGCTGTCCGGATCGGCAACATCGCCTTCGAACAGGGCGATGTCGTAGCCATTTTCGCGCATGCGCTGCTGCCATTGCTGCGCCTTTTCCGCATTGCGGAAATTGGTGGCAACCCGATGGCCTTGGTCGGCGAGGCGTTGGCAGATGGCGGTACCGATGCCGCCGGTACCACCGGTGACCAGTGCGACGCGGGATGTCATGGGCAAGGCTCCAGGGCAGATTCGCAGGGTAGCCGCTGATTCTAATGAAACTGGGCTCAGGCCGGGGGCCACTCGGGCGCCCGCAACGATGTTTTTTGCAGCCGGCCTGGTTCGAATGCGGCGGCGGCGTGCTGCAGCAGCTCGTCCACCTGGGTTGCAGCATCCAGTGCAGCAGGCGGCTGGCCCAGTGCGGTCCATAGCCAGCGCAGAACAGGCAACGGCCGTGTCGCATCCACCGGCACGGCTGCCTGCGATTTGGAGAGCTTGTCGCCGCTGGCGTCCAGTAGCAGGGGCAGGTGCAGGTAGTGCGGGGTCGGCAGGCCCAAGGCTTGTTGCAGCAGGATCTGGCGTGCCGTGGAGTCGATCAGGTCGGCGCCGCGCACCACGTGGGTGATCCCTTGCTCGGCGTCGTCGACGACCACCGCCAGCTGGTAAGCCCAATAGCCGTCGGCACGCAGCAGGACGACATCGCCGACGTCGCGGTCTACCACCTGTTCAACATGGCCCTGCAGCCCATCGTCGAAACTCACCAGGCTGCCGTCATCCACACGCAGGCGAATAGCCGGATGCGCGCGCTGCTGGCTGGCCACGCAGTGGCGGTGGATGCCGCCTTGGGCAGCCAGATCGGCGCGGCTGCAATGGCAGGCAAAGGCCTTGCCCTGCTCCAGCAACTGGGTGAGCGCGGCTTGATAGAGAGGGTGGCGCCGGCTTTGGTATTGAATCGGAAGGTCCGATTGCAGCCCGAACGCCGCCAGGGTCGCAAGTTGGGATTCAACCGCCCCGGCGACCTCGCGCGGCGGGTCGATGTCTTCGACCCGGATCAACCACTGGCCGCCGGCGTGCCGTGCCAGCAGCCAGCTGCCGAACGCGGCCAGCAGGGAGCCCAGATGGAGCGGGCCGGTCGGGGAGGGCGCGAAACGGCCGCGATAAGGAAGAGATGACATCGAATATGAATGCTCGGTCAGTTTGCGGGTTGAATTCAACCGGGGCGCACCGCAAATTTGCCGTATCCCCATCCTCAATGGATCTGTTTCCCATGTTTACCCGTATCGGGCTGTTTCTTCTGACCAATATTGCGGTGCTGGCGCTGGCCAGTGTCGTGATGTCGCTGCTGGGCGTGAACTCGTCGCAGATGAGCGGTTTGCTGGTCATGGCAGCCATCTTCGGCTTCGGCGGCTCCATCATTTCGCTGTTGCTGTCCAAGTTCATGGCCAAGCGTGGTACCGGCGCGGTGGTGATCACCGAGCCGCGCAACCAGACCGAGCGTTGGCTGCTCGATACGGTGGCGCGCCAGGCCAAGGCGGCCGGCATTGGCATGCCCGAAGTGGCGGTCTATGACGCGCCGGAAATCAATGCCTTCGCCACCGGCGCCAACCGCAACAACGCCTTGGTGGCGGTTTCCACCGGCCTGCTGCACAACATGAGCGAGGACGAGGCCGAGGCCGTGCTGGGCCACGAGATCGCCCACGTCGCCAACGGTGACATGATCACCATGGCCTTGCTGCAGGGTGTGCTGAACACCTTCGTGATCGTGTTGGCGCGCGTGGTCGGCGGCGTCATCGACAGTGCATTGTCAGGCAACCGCGAGGGCGGTGGGCGTGGTTTCGCCTATTACATCATCGTGTTCGTACTGGAGATGGTGTTCGGCTTGTTTGCGACGATGATCGCGATGTGGTTCTCGCGCCATCGTGAGTTCCGCGCAGATCATGGCGGCGCATCGCTGGCCGGTCGCCAGAAGATGATCGCGGCACTGGAGCGCTTGAAGTTGAACCATGGCCAGAGCACCTTGCCGACGCAGATCGCCGCTTTCGGTATCGCCGGTTCGGCGGCCAAGAAGCTGTTCCTCAGCCATCCGCCGCTGGATGAGCGCATTGCGGCACTGCGTTCGTCGACGGTTGCCTGATCGGCAGAGTGCCTTCGTAAGGTGTGACCCAGAACGCCCGGCATCGCCGGGCGTTCTGCTTTGGTGCTGGCCGCGGCCGCTATCCCGTGGAGCCCCCGACCTGACGGCCATGCTGCTTGCTGCATCCTTCTCTCCTGGCAAACCGGGGTAGGGCGCGGGATGCGCTGCCAGCCGGAGCATGCCGGTACGTGGATCCCTTCTTCCGCTTGCCGGGGAAGGCAGCTTTGGCTTTGTTGTCTGGCCGCACAAACAAAAACGGCGCCTTCGCAGGCGCCGTTTCAGTTGCAGGGCAGGGCTGGATCAGAATTTCGGATCGAACTCGGCTGCATAGCCAGTGTTGACGATGACCTTCTGCAGCGCCTCGCAGACCTTGATGTTGCCCGCTACAACCTGCTGGGTCTCCGGGCCGCGCGAATCCATGCGGTCCAGCGGGGCGCCACGGTAGTTGCAGACTTTGCCGCCTGCCTCGCGCACCAGCAGCACGCCAGCGGCGATGTCCCATGCCTTCACGCCGGCTTCGAAGTAGGCGTCGGCGCGGCCACAGGCCACGTAGGCCAGGTCCAGCGCGGCGGAGCCGGTACGGCGCACGTCCTCGGCCTGCACCAGCAGGGTGTCGACGGTCTTGAGCTGGGTGCTGGCACGGCTGCGTTCGCGCGGAGCGAAGCCGGTATGGATCATCGTGCCTTCCAGATCCTTGCGGTCGGACACGCGCAGGCGGCGGTCGTTGAGCACGGCACCATTGCCCTTGGAGGCGGTGAACAGCTCGTTGCGCAACGGATCGAAGATCACCGCATCGATCGGCTCGCCGTTTTCAACCAGGGCGATGGAGACGCAGTAGTGCGGGAAGCCGCGCAGATAGTTGCTGGTGCCGTCGAGCGGGTCGATGACCCACATCATGCGGTTTACACCCTGGATGCCGCCTTCTTCACCGAAGATGCCGTATTCCGGGTAGGCGCGCTTGAGTTCCTTGACGATCACTTTTTCCGCATCAGCATCGACTTCGCTGGCGTAATCCATCCGACCCTTCTGAACCACATTCAGGGCTTCAAGTTTGTTGATGTTGCGGAGCAGGACGTTGCCGGCGAGGCGGGCGGCCTTGACCATGACGGTTACGGCGGGTTTCTGCATGGCGAAAGGCTCCCGTGAAGGCAGAGATCGGATTGGCGGGGGAAAAGAGCGTGTCCGGCGCATTGGCCGGCCGCGCAGTTTACCATCTACAGCTGTCTCGCTCCTGATTTTTTAACATCATGTCTGCTTCCGCTCATATTCGATTCGTACTTGTAGGCACCCAGCACCCCGGAAACATCGGCGCGGCGGCCCGAGCGATGAAGACCATGGGCCTCGCCCGCCTGGTGCTGGTGGCGCCGGAAAAGCCGCTGGACGAGGTGGCGTTCCGTCGTTCGGCCGGTGCCGAGGATGTGCTGGGCGATGCCCCGGTGCATGCGACCCTGGCCGAGGCGGTCGCCGACTGCCGGTTGGTCCTGGGTTGCACGGCGCGCTCGCGCAGGGTCCAGCTCGAGGAGTTGCTGCCGGAGCTGGCGGGCCAGCGCGCGGTTGCCAAGACCGCCGAAGAAGGTGCGGAAGTCGCCTTCGTCTTCGGTCGCGAGCGCACCGGTCTGACCAACGAGGAACTGCAGCTGTGCCACGCTGCCGTACATATTCCGTCCGACCCGGAGTTCAGCTCGCTGAACCTCGCCGCTGCCGTGCAGGTGCTGGCCTATGAGGTCCGCATGGCCACGCTGGAGGGCCAGACGCCGGCGCCAGCCGAAGCCGGTTTCGGTGAGGCACCTGCCAGCCATTCCCAGCTGGAAGGCCTGTTTGGCCAGCTCGGTGACGCCTTGGATGAGATTGATTTCCACAAGGGTCGTTCGCCGGAATCGGCCATGCGCAAGCTGCGCCGCCTGTTCATGAAAGCCGACATGTCCGAGCAGGAAGTGCGCCTGCTGCGGGGCATTCTGTCCGACACCCAGCGCATGGCCAGATTGGCAGGTTCAAATCCCAATTGAGGCACACGTCGCATAACGGCTTTTTCCGGTACGCTTGGAAGATCAACAGGGGAGTTGCCGTTTTGCGCGTGTTCGTGTGGCTTTGGGGAGCCGTGCTGGCAGTGGCCGCGTTGCAGCCGTTGCCGGCAGGGGCGATTGAGCGCTCAGTGCTGGTTTTGGGTCGGATCAGCGATGATCCGAAGTCCCACTATGAGCAGCTGAAGCCGCTGCTGGATTATGTGGTGCCGCGCATGAAAGACGTGGGCATCCTCGAAGGGCGCATCCTGATGGCCAAGGATGCGCAGCAGATGGGCAGCTATCTGCGACGTGGGCGAGTGGATTGGGTCACTGAAACCTCCGGCACCGCCATGGCGCTGCAGCAGCGCGCTGGCGCCCGCCCGCTGTTGCTGACCGAGCGCAACGGGGTGAGTTCGTACCAGAGCGTTCTGTTCGTTCGCCGCGACAGCCCGATCGAGTCGCTGGAGGATTTGAAGGGGCACACCCTGGCGTTGCAGAGCCCCCTATCCACCAGTGCCTACCTGGTACCGGCGATGGAACTGCTGCAGCACGGCGTGCGCTTGGAGATCCTGCTGACCCCGGAAGACACGCCATCGGGCGATGCTGCCGGCTACGTATTCGCGCGGACCGAGCTCAACATCTCCACCTACGTCCACAAGCGGGTGGTGGATGCTGGTGCGCTCAGCAGCATCGACTGGAGTGACGACCATGCCGTGCCGCCGGCGTTCCGCAACGACATGCGGGTGTTCTATCGCAGCGAGCCGGTGCCGCGCGCGGTGGAAATGGTGCGTCAGGATCTGGACCCGGCGGTCCGCGATAGGCTGCGGCAGGTGCTGCAGGATGCAAGTCGCGATCCACAGGCCGGCCCGGCGTTGGCGAAATTCTTCGGTACCACGGGGTTTCACCCGGTGGACGCGGCCAGCCTGAGGGCGCTTGAGCGCTTGCGCAACGGGCTGGCGCGGGTACGGATGGAGGTCGAATGAGCCGTCCTCGATTTGGACTTCAGGCGCGCTTCCTGCTGCTGGCCGGTGGCGCGTTGCTGGTGGTGATCCTGATCGTGGCGCTGATGGTGACGCGCCAGGCCGGGGCCCAGCGCGAGATGCTGCATACCAGCAGCCAGGTGGTCAGCGGAGTATTCGACCAGGGCGTGCGCGAGCGCGGCACTACCTTGGCCGAGGCGCTGGCAGATGCCCTGGTCAATCCCTTGTATTACTCCGACCTGTCAGCGGTGGGCGCGCTGGTGCGCAACACCGCGCGGCAGAAGTCGGTGAGCTATGTGCTTGTGCATGACGACGAGGGCAACCTGATCCACGATGGTTCCGTCGATGTGGCCGGCTATGGGTTGCCGATGGGCGACCCTTTGGCGCCGGCAGCGGTGGCTGCGGACAAGACGCTGGTGCAGGAGACCGAGTCGATTCTTGAGGTTGACCTGCCGATCCGTATTGGCGATCAGCGCATCGGCGGCCTGCGGGTCGGGATGGGCCTGGCCCCCGTGCGCGCGCAGGAAGCCGACACCATGCGCGCGCTGGAGCAACGCATGCGCGATGCGCAGCGGCGCCAGTTGGGCTGGGTGCTGTTGTTGGTGGCGTTGTTGATTGGCTTTGCCTGCGTGATTGCCTTGTACGTACAGCGCACCTTGGTACGGCCGATCCGCTGGTTGGGCGAGGCGGCACAGCGCATCGAGCGCGGCGATTACGCCGTTTCGGCGCCGGCAACGCAACGCAAGGACGAGATCAGCGAGCTGCTGCGGGCGTTTGACCGCATGAGCCAGAGTATCGCCAGGCACGACCGCGAGGTCAGGCAGATGGCGTATACCGATGCGCTGACCGGCCTGACCAACCGGCTGGCATTCCGCGAGGCGCTGGATCACCGGCTGTTTGGTGCGCAGGCGGCGGGGCGCGGCTTGGCGCTGCTGTTCATCGATATCGACGAGTTCAAGCGGGTCAACGACACGCTGGGCCACGAGGCCGGCGACGAAGCCTTGCTGCAATTTGCGCAGCGCATTGCCACGGCGGTTGACCAGGTGGGCGGGGACGACGCCTTGCTGGCACGCTTTGGCGGTGACGAGTTCGTGATCCTGGTGGGCGAGAACGGGGTCAGTGCGGGCGAGGCGGCCAAGCGCCTGGCCGAACGCCTGGTCGTTGAACTTGCACGGCCGTTGCAGGCGCAGCAGCGTGAGATATTCCTTGGCAGCTCGATCGGCATCACCCTGTATCCCGAGGATGCGGTGGATGCCACCGCCCTGTTGAAGAATGGCGATATCGCCATGTACCAGGCCAAGTTGGCCGGCAAGAACTGCTACCGCTACTACAGCCGCGCCATGGACCATGCCGTCGAGCGGCGCCTGCACCTGGAACAGGAGTTGCGCGGCGCGTGGGAGCGCAACGAGCTTCGGCTGGTCTACCAGCCCATCTATCGCACCCGCGACCGGATGCTGGTCGGCGTGGAAGTGCTGCTGCGTTGGGATCACCCCAAGCTCGGCGCCATCGCGCCGTCGGTGTTCATCGACGTTGCCGAGCAAAGCGGGCTGATCCACCTGCTGGGCCCGCGCGTGCTCGGCGAGGCCTGCGTGCAGGCCCGGCAGTGGCCGCGAAACGCCATCGGCGAGGAGTTGTTCATCTCGGTCAACGTCTCGCCGCGGCAGCTGCGCAATGGTGATCTGGTGGAGCAGGTGGAGGCCAGCCTGCAGCGCTCAGGGCTCAGTGCCTCGCGCCTGCACCTGGAGCTGACCGAAACAGCGGTGATCGGTGACGAGATGCTGGCGGTGTCATTGCTGGAACGCCTGCACCGGACCGGGGTGAAGGTGTGGCTGGACGACTTCGGGACCGGCTTCTCCGGCCTGAGCCATCTGCGCCAGGTGCCGGTTGACGGGGTCAAGATCGACCGCAGTTTCGTCGCCGACATGGAGCGCGATGCCGATGACCTGGCACTGACCACGGCGATCATCGCCATGGCGCACGCCTTGGGCATCACCGTGGTGGCCGAGGGTGTGGAACAGGAAGCGCAGTTCCAGTTGCTCAGCGATCGGGGCTGCGACCTGGTACAGGGCTACTGGATGGGGCGGCCGTTGGATGCAGCGGGCGTGGTCAAGCTGCTGGGGCCGCCGCTGTCGCTGGCCGCGCGCTGAGTTACAGCGGACGTTTGCTGGTGTCGCCGGCGATCTCGCGCACCAGCTTGGGCACCAGATAGCCGGAAAGCCGGGCCATCAGCCCGGCATGCAGGGCCAGCGCCTTGTCATCGCTGACCTCGAAGTGGGCGGCGCCCTGCACCTTGTCCAGTTGGTAGAGGTAGTAGGGCATCACGCCCGCGGCAAAGCTGCGCTCGCTCAGCGCGGCCAGCGTGTCCAGGTCATCGTTGATGCCACGCAGCAGAACGGCCTGGTTGAGCAGTTGCGCACCGGTGCCGCGGATGCGTGCCAGCACCGTGTCGATCTGCGCATCGAACTCATTGGCATGGTTGGCGTGCAGCACAAAGGCCACAGGCCAGGGCAGCCCTGCCAGCCACTGGATCAGCGCATCGTCGACACGTTCGGGCAGCACTACCGGCAGTCGGCTGTGGATGCGCAAGCGCTTGAGATGGGGAATGGCGGCCAATGCATCGGTCAGTTCGGCCAGTTTGGAGGTGGCCAGTGACAGCGGGTCACCGCCGGAAAGGATGACCTCATCGATATCCGGGTCGGCCGCAATCACCGCCACGGCGTCCCGCCAGCCGCCCTTGGCGGCGTTTTCGCCGGCGTAGTCGAAATGGCGGCGGAAGCAGTAGCGGCAATTGATCGCGCAGCTGCCGGTGGTCACCAGCAGGGCGCGGCCACGGTACTTCTGGATGACCCCGGTAGCCTTCTTGGCTGCGCCATCGCCCACCGCGTCGAAGCTGAACCCCGGCACGATCCGCATCTCTTCGTCGATCGGCAGTACCTGCCGAAGCAGCGGATCGGCGGGGTCGCCGTGGCGCATGCGCGCGACGAAGCTGCGCGGCACCCGCAGGGCGAACTGGGCCAGGGCTTCGGCCGAGACACCCAGTGCACTGCCGTCCAGGCCCAGCGCCTGCAGCAGCTCTGCCGGGTCGCGGATGGCCTGCCGCCAGTGGTTCTGCCAGCTATCGACGGGCAGGGACAGGACGGCTTTTTCTGGAGTGAGGGCGGGGGCTGCGGTTATCATTGGCGGTCAGAAAAACAGATGTCCCGCCAGGTGGCGGGCGTTCCATTCTAATCCGGCCGCCGATATTCCGGCGGTTTTGCCAATTCAGGAGTTACAGCATGGCCAGTTACGGCATGAACGACGTCAAGAACGGGATGAAGATCCTGGTCAACAATACCCCGGCTGTCATCATCGACACCGAGTACGTCAAGCCGGGCAAGGGCCAGGCCTTCACCCGCGTCAAGTACCGCCTGATCAAGGACGGCCGTACCCAGGAAGTGACCATGAAGTCGACCGACTCGCTGGACGCTGCCGACGTGGTCGATACCGACATGAACTTCATGTACAGCGACGGCGAGTACTGGCACTTCATGGACCCGGAAACCTTCGAGCAGGTGCAGGCCGACAAGGCTGGCATGAATGGCGCCGAGAAGTGGCTCAAGGGTGAAGAATCCTGCGTGGTAACGCTGTGGAACGGTGCGCCGATCGACGTGACCCCGCCGAACTTCGTCGAGCTGAAGATCACCGAGACCGACCCGGGCGTGCGTGGTGACACCTCGGGCGGTGGCGGCAAGCCGGCCACCCTGGAAACCGGTGCCGTGGTGCGCGTGCCGCTGTTCGTCAACCAGGAAGAAATCATCCGCGTTGACACCCGTTCAGGCGAATACTCGGCCCGCGTCAAGTGACGTAATGGCGCGTTTGCGCCAGCGCAAACGCCTTTGCCATTACGTCATCCCCGCGCAGGCGGGGATCGCTCGGGCTCTGGCAGTTGCTTCGGCCGGTCGTCCCCGCGCAGGCGGGGATCGCTCGGGCTCTGGCAGTTGCTTCGGCCGGTCGTCC
>NZ_DAMBEF010000007.1:35786-101163 GCF_032061965.1 Stenotrophomonas sp.
GTCGTCCCCGCGCAGGCGGGGATCGCTCGGGCTCTGGCAGTTGCTTCGGCCGGTCATCGCCGCGCAGGCGGGGATCGCTCGGGCTCTGGCAGTTGCTTCGGCCGGTCGTCCCCGCGCAGGCGGGGATCGCTCGAGTTCTGGCAGTTGCTCTGGCCGGTCATCCCCGCGCAGGCGGGGATCGATTCGGCTCTGGCAGTTGCTCCGGCCGGTCATCCTCGCGCAGGTAATATTGGGCTTCGGGCAACCTTTCGGAAGCCCGAAGCCTTTTTCGCATCCGGCGTTGACGGATGGATTCAGTAACAAATCTAGAGGTGAACCGGCGTGAGTGAAGTGCAACCCCAGCCCTGCGACCTGTTGATCGAAGCCGGCTACGTGGTGCCGGTAGAGCCGCATGCGGTGGTGCTTGAAGACCACGCAGTGGCGATCAGCAACGGCGTGATCGTGGCGGTGCTGCCGCGCACCGAGGCACGTGCGCGTTTTGCCGCCAAGCAAGTGGTGTCGCGCCCGGATGCGGCGCTGATCCCCGGCCTGGTCAATGCCCACACCCACAACCCGATGACGCTGTTGCGCGGCATCGCCGATGACCTGCCGCTGATGACCTGGCTGCGCGAGCACATCTGGCCGGTGGAAGCGGCGGTGATCGGCCCGGAGTTCGTCGCCGACGGCACCACCCTGGCCATCGCCGAGATGCTGCGCGGGGGTACCACCTGCGCCAACGAAAACTATTTCTTCGCCGACGTGCAGGCCGCTGTCTACAAGAAGCACGGCTTCCGCGCGCTGGTCGGCTCGGTGGTCATCGATTTCCCCAGTGCCTGGGCCAGGACCGATGACGAGTACTTCGCCCGCGCTATCGAATTGCATGATGCCTGGCGCGGCGATCCGCTGATCGGCACCGCGTTCGCGCCGCACGCACCGTATACGGTGAACGATGCCAACTTCGAGCGAGTGCGGATGCTGTCCGACCAGCTGGATATCCCGGTGCATCTGCACACGCATGAAACCGCGCAGGAAATCAGCGATTCCATCGCCTTGCACGGCCAGCGCCCGCTGGCGCGGCTGGATCGGCTGGGGCTGGTCAATGACCGCCTGATCGCGGTGCACATGACCCAGCTGACCGAGGCCGAGATCCACCTGTGCGCCGAGCGTGGCGTCAGCGTGGTGCATTGCCCGGAGTCGAACCTGAAGCTGGCCTCGGGCTTCTGCCCGGCCTGTGCGCTGGTCAAGGCTGGCGTCAACCTGGCCATCGGCACCGACGGCTGCGCCAGCAACAACGACCTGGACATGTTCAGCGAGAACCGCACCGCGGCCATCCTGGCCAAGGCCGTGGCCAATGACGCCACCGCGCTGGACGCGGCGACCACGCTGCGTGCGGCTACCCTGGGCGGGGCACGCGCGCTGGGGTTCGGTGACCGCGTCGGCTCGATCGAGGTGGGCAAGCAGGCCGATCTGGCCTGCGTGGACCTGTCCGCACTGGAAACCCAGCCGCTGCATCATGTGCTGTCGCAGCTGGTCTATGCCGCCGGCCGTCACCAGGTCAGCGATGTGTGGATTGCTGGCAAGCCCAAGCTGGTCCAGCGTCAGCTGGTCGACATGGACATTGCCGCGATCACCGCCAATGCGCGCCAGTGGCGCGACCGCATCCGTACCACCCGCGCCTGACCGCGCACCCGGCCGCCGCCCGGCGGCCGCAAGAGGAAACCGATATGAGCGCAGCTTCCACCTCCACCAATTTCGATCAGGCAGAACTGGACAAGTTCGCCGCGCTGGCCAACCGCTGGTGGGACGCGGACGGCCCGCAGAAGCCGCTGCATGCGCTGAACCCGGTGCGCCTGAAGTACGTGGCCGATCGCGCGACGCTGCGTGGCGCCAAGGTCGTGGACATCGGCTGCGGCGGCGGCCTGCTCAGCGAAGCGCTGGCCAAGGAAGGGGCGCAGGTGACGGCTATCGACCTGGCCCCGGAGCTGGTCAAGGTTGCCCGCCTGCACGGCCTGGAATCGGGCGTCACGGTCGATTACCGGGTACAGGCTGCTGAAGACCTGGCCGAGGAACAGGCAGGTAGTTTCGATGTGGTGACCTGCATGGAAATGCTGGAGCACGTGCCGGACCCGGGCGCAATCATCGCTGCCTGCCATCGTCTGCTGCGCCCGGGTGGCAAGCTGTTCCTGTCCACCATCAACCGTACCCCGGCGGCGTTTGCGGTAGCCATCGTCGGTGCCGAATACATCGCCCGCCTGCTGCCCAAGGGCACGCACCACTACCAGGAATTCATCAAGCCAGCCGAGCTGGGTGCATGGCTGCGCGAAGCGGACCTGTCCTTGCAGGATGTCAGTGGCATGGCCTATGAGCCCTGGCGCAATCGCGCCCGCCTGAGCAGCCGCACCGACATCAATTACCTGGCCTACGCGGTCAAGCCGGAACAGGCATGACCAGGCCCGCATTCCCGGCAGCGGTGCTGTTCGATCTGGACGGCACGCTGCTGGACAGTGCGCCGGACTTCGTCGCTACCGCCAATCGCATGCTGCAGGCACGCGGCATGGGCGAAGTGAGCCTGGAGCAACTGCGGCCGGCGGTGTCCAAGGGCTCGCGCGCGATGTTGGCGGTGGCTTTCCCGCAGATGGGCGATGCCGAACGGCATGCGCTGGTGCCGGAATTCCTTGAGATCTACGAAGCGCTGATCGGCCAGTACGCGCAGTTGTTCGACGGCATCGAGACCATGCTGCAGGCACTGGAGCAGGCCGGCACCACCTGGGGCATCGTCACCAACAAGCCCGAATACCTGGCGCGCCTGATCCTGCCGCAGCAGGGCTGGCAGCAGCGCTGCGCGGTGCTGATCGGCGGCGACACCCTGGCCGAACGCAAGCCGCACCCGCTGCCGCTGCAGGTGGCGGCACAACAGATCAACACCGCCGTTGCTGCCTGCGTTTACGTGGGCGATGACGAGCGCGACATCCTTGCTGCGCGCGCGGCGGGCATGCCGTCGGTGGCAGCGCTGTGGGGCTATCGTCTGGACGATGACGATCCGCAGGCCTGGCAGGCGGACAGCCTGTGCGCGGAACCTAGCGAACTCTGGCAGCCAGCCGCATGGCCAGCTACCCAACCGGCTTCGGCCTGATCGAAACAACGAGGTTTGATGTGAGCAGTGCGCTGGACAGCTTCCTGGACAAGTGGCGTGAGCGTTGGCCGGAATGGGCCTTCGTGGAGCGGTTTGTCGATGAGGCCGATCGTGGCCGCAGCGTGGCGTGGTTCGCGCTGTTGCAGGAATTCGACGACATGCTCAACGCCAGCGGCGACACCACGCCGCAGGACGCCAAGCTGGCGTGGTGGGGCGAGGAGTTGCGCAGTTGGGACGCGCAGCGCTCGCGGCATCCACTGGGGCGTGTGCTGGAACCGGTACGCGCGCCCTGGGCGCAGTTGGCCGATGCGCTGCCGGGCCTGATCGGCGCGCGTGAGCGTCCGGCAGATGCCGCGCAGGCACGCAAGGCCTTGGCGCAATACGGTGCAGCGGTGGCAGCGGTGGAAGCGGCGATGTTCAACAGCAAGCCATCGCCGGCAGCTGCTGACGCAGTGGTCACGCAGATGTTGGCCCTGCGCGTGCAGGAGCAGGCGGCAGCGTTGCCGCAGTCGTTCGCCAACGAAATGGAATGGGACAAGGCGCTGCAGGCGGCTTGGCCGTCGCGCGTGGCCGGCCCGCGCCCGCGCCGCGTCTATGCGGTACTGGCCCGTGGCCGGCAGCAGGCGCGGATTCGCGGCGGTGAGTACCAGCCGAGCCCGGCGGGGCTGCTGTGGCGTAGTTGGTGGGCTGCGCGGGGGTGAGTTCACAGCCATTGTTGGGAGTGCTCGTGTAGAGCCGAGCCATGCTCGGCTGAGGCGCTACCGGTGAAGCCCCTGCCGAGCATGGCTCGGCACTACACCAGCAGAAGCCTGCAGGCCCATTCCCTTCTCCCGTTGGCGGGACTGCAGCCCCCTTTTTGGGGGAAGGTGCCCGAAGAGCCTGCTTCGCGGCTTACGCCGCTCCTACAACGATTGTTGGAATGCCCCTGTAGAGCCGAGCCATGCTCGGCTGAGGCTCTACCGGTGACGCGCCTGCCGAGCATGGCTCGGCACTACAGGTGACGCGCCTGCCGAGCATGGCTCGGCATTACAGCGCTGCGGCTTTATTTGCCGCGTTCGAGCACCAGCAGCGGGTCGATGCGGGTGTCGAACCAGTTCATGCCCCAGTGCAAGTGCGGGCCGGTCGCGCGGCCAGTGGCGCCCACCGCGGCGATGGTCTGCC
Source organism: Stenotrophomonas sp. (assembly GCF_032061965.1). Lineage (GTDB taxonomy): Bacteria > Pseudomonadota > Gammaproteobacteria > Xanthomonadales > Xanthomonadaceae > Stenotrophomonas. The sequence goes on from NZ_DAMBEF010000007.1 coordinate 40,060, forward strand.
CTTGCTCGATCCTGTCACCGACCTTCACGTCGATCCGCGACAGGTGCAGGAAGTTGGAGCTGATGCCGAAGCCATGGTCCAGCACCAAGGTGCCACCGGTCAGGTACAGGTCGGGGTTGGCGAAGGTGACGATGCCTGCCGCCGGGGCCTTCACCGGGGTGCCGGTGGGTACGGCGATATCCATGCCGGAGTGACCGCTGCCAGGTTGCCCGTTGTAGACGCGGGCATTGCCGAAGCGGCCGCTGATACGGCCCTGTACCGGCCAGATGAAGGTCTGGGTGAAGTCGGTGCGGTTGTCGTCACGCTTGCGCGATTCGGTCACCAACGCCTGCTCGCGGGCAATGCGCTCGGCAATTGCCGGTGGCGGATTCACGGTCTTCGGCGGCACGCCGTTGACGCGCTCCACCGGCCAGTCGCGCGGGCTCACCGTGATCGATACGGTTTCGCTGCCGCCATCCGGGCGCTGTACCTGCACCTGCAAGGGGCCTTTCTCATCGCGACCGATGCCGAACACCACGCTGCCATAGCTGCTGACCCGCAGGTCGCGGCCGCCGTAACGGACCGTGCTGCCGGCTGGCACCTTGCCGATCACCATTGCGCCCTGCGAGGCGCTGGCCGGGAATACGACACGGTTGTCGAGCAGGTTGCCGATGCTGTCCTGGGCCTGCGCGGGCAGGGCGGGGAGCAGGGGCGTTGCCAGCAGCAGCGCGCCCATCATCAATACCGCACGCATCAGCGGTCGTAGGTCATGCGCTGGCCGGCCGGCGCACCGACCAGCTTGCTGCCATCCCATACCTGCTGGCCATTGACCCAGGTGGAGGCGATGCGCGAGCGGAAGGTAGTGCCTTCAAACGGCGACCAGCCGCACTTGGACAGCACGTCTTCGCGCTTGACCGTGAACGCTACGTCTTCGACCAGCACCAGGTCGGCGAAATAACCCTCGCGCAGGAAACCGCGTTCTTCCACGTCGAACAGCTGCGCCGGGGCATGGGCGAATTTCTGCACCACCTGTTCGCGCGTCAGCTTGCCTTCGTGCACGCGCTCCAGCGCCGCGACCAGGGCGTATTGCACCAGCGGCAGGCCGGACGGGGCCTGTGCGTAGGGCTTCTGCTTCTCTTCCCAGGTATGCGGGGCGTGGTCGGTGGCGAGCACGTCGAGCACGTCATCGGCCAGTGCGGCGGTGATCGCCTCGCGGTCGGACACTTCCTTGATCGCCGGGTTGCACTTGATCAGGTTGCCCTTGGTTGCATAGTCCGGGCGCGCGAAATGCAGGAAGTGCACGCAGGTCTCGGCGGTGATCTGCTTGCGGCTGCCATCGGCACGGATCAGCGGGCCCTTCTCGAACAGCGCCAACTCATCGGCGGTGGAGATATGCAACACGTGCAGGCGGGTGCCGTGCTTGCGCGCCAGCGACATGGCCAGGCGGGTGGACTTGATGCAGGCCTCGCGCGAGCGGATATCCGGGTGCATGTCCGGGGTTAGCGCGTCGCCGTACTTTTCCTGGAAGGCCTTCAGGTTAGCGTCGATCATCGGCGTGTCTTCGCAGTGCGTGATGATCGGCGTCGGGCATTCGCGGAAGATCGCGTCCAGGGTTTCCGGGTTGTCGACCAGCATGTTGCCGGTGGAAGCGCCCATGAAGACCTTCACGCCCGGCGCCTTCTTCGGGTCGAGTACGCGGATTGCTTCCAGGTTGTCGTTGCTGGCGCCGTGGTAGAAGCCGTAGTTGGCCCAGGCGCGGCCCTTGGCCAGCTCGTACTTGGCTTCCAGGATGGTCGAATCCAGGGTCGGCGGATTGGTGTTGGGCATGTCCATGAAACTGGTCAGGCCACCGGCAACCGCTGCCGCCGACTCGCTGGCGATGTCACCCTTGTGGGTCAGGCCCGGCTCGCGGAAGTGGACCTGGTCGTCGATCATCCCCGGCAGCAGCCAGCGCCCGGCCGCGTCCACCACCTGTTCGCCGTCGCGCGGGGTCAGGCCGCTGCCGATCTGCGCGATACGGTCGTTCTCGATGCGCAGGTCGCCGTCGAAGGTGCGGCCTTCGTTGACCATGCGGGCATTGCGGATAAGCGTGGAGGACATGTCAGTGTTTTCCTGTACAGCGGCAAGAGGGGGAATCGGCGCGCTCCGGGACCGGATCCAGTCCGCCCGGGTGGAAGGGGTGGCAGCGTCCCAGTCGGCGCAGCGTAAGCCAGCACCCCCGTAGCGGCCCGTGTATGCGGATCGCGTCCATGGAGTACTCCGAGCAACTGGGATAGAAACGACAGCGCGGCCCGAGCAGGGGGCTGATGAAGCGCTTGTAGGAGCGCAGTACGGCAATGAGGAGGCGGCCGATCACCCTTAGATGATAAGCCACTTGGCAATCGTGGAGGATTTATCGCAGGATGCAGTAAGGCCTTGGCGGGTAATTGCCGGGCCTGGCCGGGGCGGTTGCGCCCTGGTTACGTTCCGAACTGCGCGAAACGGTCCGGTGACGCCACTGGACCTTTGCTGCATGGCTGGGGCTTCCGTTCATATACGGAACCCCGGCGCGGTTGCTGCTGCTGGTCGGGTAGGCTATAAAGGCCCGCTTTCCCGGGCCCCGGGGGAAACAAGGAAGAGCGTTTCGTGGCTGCTAAAAAAACTGCAAAAAAGGCCGTCAAGGTCGCCAAGAAAACCGCCAAACCTGTAGTCAAGAAGGCGGCGTCCAAGCCGGTTGCAAGCAAGCCGGTCGCCAAGGCGGCTACGCCGGCCAAGAAGGCGGCCGCCAAGACGGCGGTTGCCAAGAAGGCTGCGGCCAAGCCGGTGGCACCTGCGAAGAAGGCAGTGGCCAAGCCGGCCCCAGCCAAGAAGGTGGCACCGAAGGCGGCTCCGGCTGCCAAGAAGGCCGCTGTCCAAAAGGCTGCTGCCAAGAAAACCACCAAGCCGGTCGCCGCTCCTGCGGTGAAGAAGGCCGCGCCCGCAGCGAAGGCTGTGGCAACGCCAACCAAGCCGGTGGCCAAGAAAGCGGCGGCAAAAACCGTCGCCCAACCCGCCAAGACTCCCGCCACCAAGCCCGTGGCCAAGTCCGTACCGAAGCCGGCCCCCAAGCCGGTGACGGCCAAGCCTGTCCCGGCTGAAGTCGCCAAGACAGCCCCAGCATCGGCTCCCAAGCCGGCTGCTGCGGCACCGTCGTCCGCGGCCAAGGCCCCGCAACCCAAGAATCCCGTGCCTGTTTCGAAATCCCACGTCAAAACCCCCGTCAAGTCCGCAGCACCTGTCGCCGTCCGTCCGGTCGGCAAGGTGGCCGTCGCCGTAACCGCCCGCTCGACCGCCCCGGCGCCGCGCAGCAAATACAAGGTGGTCGAATACAAGACCGATGAGGCCTCCGGCCGTCCGATTCTGCCGGCCGGCTACAAGCCGACCGCCGATGAGGAATACATGAGCACGCTGCAGCAGGAGTACTTCCGCCAGCGTCTGTTGAACTGGCGCGCCGACCTGGTCGAGGAATCGAAGCAGACCATCGAAAACCTGCGCGACGAAGTGCGTGACATCGGCGATGAGGCCGAACGTGCTACCCGCGAAACCGAGAATTCGCTGGAACTGCGCACCCGTGACCGTTACCGCAAGCTGATCGGCAAGATCGACAGCACGCTCAAGCGCCTGGAAGCGGGCGACTACGGTTACTGCGTGGATACCGGCGAAGAGATTGGCCTGGACCGTCTGGAAGCCCGCCTCACCGCCGAGCGCACGATCGATGCGCAGGAGCGTTGGGAGCACTTGCAGAAGCAGCAGGGCGACTGATCGTCTGGTTTGTTGTCATCCGAAAACCCCGCTGCGGCGGGGTTTTCTTTTTTGGGAGAAAGCCATGTCCGCAGAAATGCATATGCGTCGCGCGCTGGCGCTGGCCCGCGATAACATCGCCGCCGGTGGCCGTCCGTTTGGGGCCGTGTTGGTCAAGGACGATCAGGTGCTTGCCGAGGCGGCCAACAGCATCCACGCCAGCCATGACCCCACCGACCATGCCGAGATGCGCGCCATACGCCTGGCCAGTGCCGCATTGGCAAGCCCGCGCCTGGACGGCTGCGTGATCTACGCCAGCGGCCATCCCTGTCCGATGTGCCTGGCCGCCATGTATCTGAGCGGCATCGAGCAGGCCTGGTTTGCCTATGGCAACGAGGAAGGACTGGCTTACGGGCTGTCCACCGCTGCGGTGTATGAGCGTCTGGCGCAGGGACCGCAGGCAGCCGGCTCGGGCCTGCGGCAGCTGCGCCCGCAGGACGAACAGGGCCTGTACGCCGAATGGGCTGCAACGAAATAGCGCAGATGCAGGCCAATCAACAAGCAGCGATAGTGCGCTGCACGCGCTCCAGGTAACGCTGGAAGTGCCCATCAAGGTCTACTCGATCGGGGTGTCGCAGCCAGAGCAGTTGCAGGCCATCCATCATCGATACCAGCTCGACGGCAATCTGGGCAGGGTCAACGCTGGCAAGGATTTCGCCAGCCTGTTGCCCCTGCCGAATGCTGCAGGTGATCAACTCCAACATCAGCTCGGAGCGGTGATGGAACCATGACTGAGCTGGATGGTCTTGGCTCAGGCTTTCTGCATTGAGCAGGGAAAACGCCTTGATCACGCCAGGAATATCGACATTGGAGCGGTTGACCAGAAGCAGCTGTTCAAACAGTTTCGACCAGTGCAGGGGAGTGCCTGCCACGGCCTGCTCCAGTGTCAGTGTCTGCGGGTAGTCCTGCAGTCGTGGGCTGCGTTGATCACGCATGTCCAGCACCGCCAGAAGCATCTCGGTCTTGCTCGGAAAATAATGCAATAGCCCCGGCAATGTGAGCCCGACTTGCGCGGCCACTTCGCCTATCGATGCGTTGCTGTAGCCATCGCGGGCAAAGACCTGCATTGCCGCATCCAGGATTTGTTGCCGGCGTCTATCGCCCTTCGGGGAGCGCCGGTGTGCGCGTGAATTGCTGGATGAGGCCGGCGCCGGGCTGGACAAGGGCATGACTCGGAATGGCGGACTTGCAGTGTATCCGTGCTGAGTTGATTTGCTGCAGGCCACAAAACTGTGCCTGCATCACAGTTTTTGACAAACCTACTGGCAAGTAGGTTTACTGCGGCCGCGTCGGCGAATCGCAGCTCAATGCCTCATCTCAAGCGCGTCGCCGGTCTACGAATGCTCGTGAGCCAGCTCTCGGTGGCGGTTGATTTCCATCTGCCAGCGGCCTGGCAGGTCTGGCCAGCCTCCGGGATGAAGCACAAGCAGACAGACGAGCCGGCGCCGGGATGTGGAGGCGGGGCGATCACGTTTGTGGTTGCACCCACAGGGCGTGTGAACGGGCGGCGGGCACGGTATGTCGGCCGCTCTCCATCAATCTGGGAGAGAACAATGAACAAGCGTTGTAGACACAGGCGCAGCAATGCCATCCATACGATGGTTCTGGCGAGCTGCCTGGGAATTTTCGCGATGTCCGCAAATGCCGATGCCCGGGCCGACGACGAGCCTGCCGCAGCTGCCGGATCAAGCAAGGCCGGGCCGCAGGGAGAGGCTGTTGCTACTGCAACGGGCGATGTTGCCAGTGTGGATGCAACACAGCAGGTGGTGCCAAGCCTGGACCACGGCATGCGCGGGCAACCCAGTTGCCACAACTACGATGAGTTCGTCAGCCGCGGTTCCGAGGCACCGATCATCACCACCTGCGAAACCCTGTCGCCGGACCTGCTCGGCCTGCGTCCGAAGCTCTACGACAATGGCTGGATGTTCATGGGTTTCTACAGTGCCTCTGAAACCTACGATCTGCGTGGGCAGGAACGCCGCCCACAGATGTATAACGGTCAGCGCCCCAGCTACAGCGGAACCTTGGTGACGATTACCACCTACGATTTGTCGCGGCTTGGGTGGTGGGGGCAAAAATCCCAGTTGACCTTCGAAGCGAACAGTTGGCGCACAACCTACCGCGATGCAGGTCTGAACGATGATCTGGCGGTCTCCCAGCTCTCGGTGCAACAGGAGTTCGCCAAGGGCCGGGTGCGCATCCAGTACGGTTACTACGGAATGATGGGCCAGTTCGTCGGTCTGTTTCTCGGGGCAAGCACGGCATCCTCGGCGTTGGGGCCCTCCAGTATCATTCCCAACCTCGCCGGCATGGCCGGGTTCAAGCCTGTGCCGGGGTTCGACATCCGCCTGTATTCCAAGGATGGCCGCTTCTACGACCACTTCGGCGTGGCGCGCTCGCAAAGCCCGGATGGCTTCCTGGCTGACAGCAAGGCCAACCCCTCCGGACTGAAGTGGAGTGTGGAGGGCACCAAGCCGATCTACGTCAATGAGATCGGCTACCGGGTAGCCTCCAGTGCCGATACCCGAATGACCTGGATACGTCAGGGCAGCATCTACAACCGCACGCTCTACAACGATTTCAGCAAGCCAGGGCAGAAAGGCCAGAACCATGCTTACTACGTGGTTGCCGACTACCAGTTCGCCCAGCCTGACAAGGACGTGCCGTATCGCGGTTGGTACTTCAACCTGAAGGGCAACTACGCCGCTGCCGAGCACAATATTTTCAGCTCTGACTACGCTGTAACGCTCTATAGCCTGGCACCGTTTGCCAAGCGTCCGGGTGACATGGTGTCTATCGGTTATACCCGCAACGAGGTCAGCAAGGACGCGGTGAAGTACCTGCGCAGCCTGGGGATGGATCCGGTGCGCTTCAGCACCAGCGCCTCGTTGTCCTATGCCTTGCGTGCAGCGCGCGGCATCTATTGGGTCAATAGCCTGAGTTACACGCGCAACCCGGTCATTACCCAGCCGCACCCGGACGCGATGAATCTGGCCACGCAGTTGACGTTCTCGTTCTGAGCCGGATGCGGTCCTCGCGATGGCCGCGACATTTCGCAACGTAGCAGGTAAGCACCCCCGATGCGCCACAGGCGAGGCATTGGCGCCGCGGCTGTTGGGCGGGGCAAGCATGCGCCGCACAGAGCGGTGCACCTTTCACGCATGGAGCGCTGTGCGCTATCGCAGCAGCGCCAAGAGGAGTTATCCGCATGGCAATGATGCACAACACGCGAGGCCTGGCACCTGTGCTGGCTACCATCATGGTAGCGCTGGGCATGTCGGAGCAGACGCAGGCACAGGAGCTTCCCCGCCTCGGCCAGGCGCCGTTGGCACAGGTGGTGGCAGCCTTGACCCTGGACGAGAAGATCGCACTGGTTACAGGGCAAGGCATGGTCTTCCCTGGCTTGCCAGATGACATGCAGGCGCCGGCAGTCGGCGCGATCGAAGATCACGTGCCCGGCGCTGCCGGCGCAACAGTGGCGGTGCCGCGACTGGGGATTCCTTCGCTGGTAATGGCCGATGGGCCGGCAGGCGTACGTATCGAGCCTACCCGCAAGAGCGCACCGGGCAAGACCTTTTACGCCACGGCGTTCCCGATAGGAACTGCGTTGGCCAGTAGCTGGGATACCGCGTTGGTGCGCGAGGTAGGGGCTGCGATTGCCGAGGAGGCTGCAGCCTACGATATCGATGTAATGCTGACGCCTGCCTTGAACATTCACCGCTTTCCCCTGGGCGGGCGCAACTTCGAGTACTACTCGGAAGATCCGCTGGTAACCGGTGAGACGGCCGCGGCGTTGGTGCTTGGCCTGCAGGATCGTGGCGTGGGCGCCTCGGTCAAGCACTTTGCGGTGAACAACCACGAGTGGAACCGGAACACCATCAATGCGCGGGTGGATGAACGGGCGCTTCGCGAGATCTACCTCAAGGGTTTTGAGATAGCCACGGGCAAGGGACAGCCATGGACAGTGATGTCCAGCTACAACAAGCTCAATGGTACTTACACCTCGGAGAGCACCTGGTTGTTGAGCGACGTGTTGCGCGGCCAGTGGGGATATCAGGGCCTGGTGATGACCGATTGGTTCGGTGGCAACGACGCGGTGGCGCAGATGCGCGCAGGCAACGAGTTGCTGATGCCAGGTACCGGCAAGCAGCGCAAGGTGCTGGCCGCTGCGGTGGCCGATGGCAAGCTGGACGAGCGCGTGCTGGATCGCAATGTGACCCGGGTGTTGGAGCTGGTACTGCGCAGCCGAGCTTTCAAGCACGCAGCACACTCCGACGCACCTGACCTACACGGTAACGCAATGCTTTCGCGGCGGGCGGCGACCCAGGGCATGGTGTTGCTCAAGAACGATGGAGCCACCTTGCCGCTGGCCGCCGCATCACGGCTGGCGGTACTGGGGCAGGGCAGCTACCAGGTGATCACCGGTGGCACCGGCAGTGGTGATGTCAACAAGGCCTACGCGATCTCGCTTGTACAGGGCCTGCAGAATGCAGGCTTCAGCAATGCTCCGGAGTTGGGTGAGCGCTACGCGCGTTACATTGCCGAGCAGACCCCCAAGCTACCGACGTCGCTGTGGTTCCTGCCCAAGGCGCGGGTGCCGGAGCGGCCGGTGAGTGCAGCCGAGCTGGCGCAGCTCGCACAGCAGCAGGATATTGCAGTGGTAACCATCGGGCGCGTTTCGGGCGAATTCGTTGATCGCACGCCGGAGAACGACTTCCAGCTCAGTGACGCCGAACGCGCGCTGTTGATGGCCACATCCCAGGCGTTTCATGCGCTAGGCAAGAAAGTTGTTGTGGTACTCAATATCGGTGGCGTGATCGAAATGGCCAGCTGGAGGGACCTGGCCGATGCCATCGTGCTGGCCTGGCAGCCAGGCCAGGAAGCAGGTAACGCCGTGGCGGATGTGTTGTCGGGTGCGGTTAATCCGTCTGGCAAGCTGGCCGATACCTTTGCTCTCACGCTGGCCGACTACCCTGCCGCCGATGGCTTCCCCGGCAAGGTGTTGCTGGGGCCTGATCCTGCCGATAAATCCCTCTTTGGACAGATCGCACGCGAGGCCGAGGTGGAGTATCGCGACGGAATATGGGTGGGTTACCGGCATTTCGATACGCGGAAGCTGGATGTGGCGTACCCGTTTGGTTTTGGTTTGTCCTACACCAGCTTCGACTATAGCGACCTCAAGGTGGAGCGTGGATCACAAGGAGCCGTGCGGGCGAGCGTGAAGATCACCAACACAGGAAAGCTGGCCGGGCGCGAGATCGCACAGGTATATGTGTCGGCACCGCCCGCGGCACTGCACAAGCCAGAGCAGGAACTGCGGGCATTCGCGAAAACCGGGTTGTTGCAACCCGGCCAGTCGCAAGTGCTGCAGTTTCAGATCGAGGGCAAGGATCTGGCCTCGTTCAATCCCGAGCGCGGCGCATGGATAGTGGACAAGGGGCAATACAGCCTGCGAGTGGGCGCCTCGTCGCGGGACATCCGGGTGCAGCAGTCATTCGACAAGGCTGAAACCAGCGACTACGCGCCGTGAAGCGCCATATCGAATGAGGCAAGTTGCCGGGGCGGGCCGCAAGGCCGGCCCCGGCGCTAGAGATCCTGCAGGTTGTCCAACTTGCGTAGCTGCGGTGCTTTCCACGCGGTGATGGCCGCAACGCCGAGCACCGCGCAGCCGCCGATCACCACCGCCGGCACCAGGCCCAGAAGTCGCGCCATGCTGCCGCCGTAGAAGGCGCCCAGTTCGTTGGACGAGCTGATGAATATGCCGTTGATCGATGAGACGCGGCCACGCATGTCGTCGGGTGTGACCAGCTGCATGATGGTCGAGCGCACCACCACCGATACACCATCGCAGGCGCCATAGAACAACAGGATGGCGGCCGACAGCCAGAAGCTGTGCGACAGGCCGAAAGCGATCACACACAGGCCGAAGCCGGCCACCGCAAACAGCAATACCCGGCCGGCATTGCGACGCAGCGGATGCCGCGCCAGCCACAGGCCCACGCAGATCGAGCCCAGCGCCGGTGCTGCGCGCAGGATGCCCAGCCCTTCCGGGCCGTAATGCAGGATGTCCTGGATGAAGGCGGGCAGCATCGCCACCACGCCGCCCAGCAGTACCGAGAACATGTCCAATGCCATCGCGCCCAGCATGATCTGGTTGGACAGTACGAAACGGGCGCCCTCGGCGATGCTGGCGAAGATCGGCGCGCGGTTCTGCGATGGCGCCGGTTCGCTGACCTTCAACGAGGCCAGTGCCGCCAGCGCCAGTACTGCCATGAAGGCCGCCACGCCGTAGGACAGGCCTTTGCCGCCTACAGCGACCAGCACGCCGCCAAGCGCCGGGCCGAGCACCATACCGGTCTGGAAGACGACGGTGCCAAAGCCGGCGCCGCGCGCGAACTGCTCGCGCGCCAGCACGCGGGCGAACAGGGCGTTGTAGACCGGTGAGAGGAAGGCCCGCACCATGCCGGTCAGCGCTACCGCCAGATAGATAGGCCACACGCCCTTGACCGGCAGCCAGCCGGTAGCCACGGCAACCAGCATCAGGGCAGTTGCGATCAGTCCCAGACAGGCGGTCATGCCCAGTTTGCGGCGCGGCAGGTGGTCGACCAGATAGCCGGCGAACGGCGCCACGCAGAAGTAGGGCAGCACTTCGGCCAGGCCGATCAGGCCGAGCGAGAAAGGATTACGGGTGACTTCATAGATATGCCAGCCGACCGTAACCGCGACGATCTGGTAGGACAGCATGCCGGCGATGCGGTACAGCAGCAGCCGGGTGAAGCCGGGCTGGCGCAACAGTTCGGCAATGGAGCCGGTGTTGTTCACTGCTTGGCTTGGGCGGTATCGCGGATAAAGGCCAGCATGGCGGCCAGGCCGTTGCTGCGGGTCGGCGACAGGTGCTTGGCCAGGCCAATGGCCGACACGTAGTCCGGGTCAGTGGCCAGGATCTCGGCAGCCGAGCGGCCGGAGTACACGCGCAGGGCCAGGTAGATCAGGCCCGAGACAATCGCCGAATCACTGATGGCATGGAATACCAGCTTGTCGGCATCGCCTTCGGGCACGATCCAGACCATGGACTGGCAGCCGAGCAGGCGGTGCTCTTCGGTCTTCCATTCTTCCGGGAAGGCGGGCAGCTTGCGGCCGAGGTCGATCAGGTACTGGTAGCGCTCGGACCAGTCGCCGAAGAAGGAGAACTCCTCGGCAATGGCGGCCTGGGCTTCGGCGGGGGTGGGTTCGAGCGGGAAGGGGGAGTTTGTCATTGTGGGTCCTGTTCTTGGCCGGTCGCTTTGCTGGCGATGGCCTTTGAGTGGGGTGCTGGAGGGTCTCCCTCACCCCAACCCCTCTCCCGGTGGGAGAGGGGCTTAGTGCGCCGCGAACCGACGCAATATTGTGTAGCTGCAGCTTCCGCTTTAGCCCCTCTCCCCGGGAGAGGGGTTGGGGTGAGGGGGAAGCCTTACCCGCGCTTCCAGCGCACACCCTGCGGCGTGTCTTCCAGCACGATGTTCTCCGCGGCCAGCTGGTCACGGATGGCGTCAGCACGGGCGAAGTCACGCGCCTGCTTGGCGGCGATGCGCTCATCGATCAACGCCTGGATGCGAGCGTCGTCGCCAGCCTCGGCGCCGCGGCCGAACCATTCGGCCGGCGCCTGCTGCAGCAGGCCCAGGGCCAGGCCAGCGCCCAGCAGCTCACGCTTCAGGCGTTGCTTGTCCTCGGCGCTCTCGGCCTTGCGTGCCTCGCTGGCGATGCGCGCCACTTCGGCCAGCGCCAACGGCGTGTTGAGATCATCTTCCAGCGCCGCTTCGACGCTGGCCGGGATCGCGGCCTCGGCATGCACATCGGCCAGATCACGCAAGGTGCCGTACAGCCGGTCGAGGGTCCGTACCGACTGTTCGATCAACGCATCGGACCAGTCCAGCGGCTGCCGGTAGTGGGCCGACAGCAGTGCATAGCGCAGTGCTTCCGGCGGGTGCTTGCGCACCAGGTCGTGTACGCGCTCGATATTGCCGATCGACTTGCTCATCTTGGCCCCGCCGAAGTTGAGCATGCCGTTGTGCAGCCAGAAGCGGGCAAAGGTCTGTCCGCCATGGGCGCAGACACTCTGGGCGATCTCGTTCTCGTGATGCGGGAACTGCAGGTCGACGCCGCCGGCGTGGATGTCGATGGTCGGGCCCAGGTGGGCGGCGGCCATTGCCGAGCACTCGATATGCCAGCCCGGCCGGCCACGGCCCCAGGGCGAATCCCAGCCGGGCAGGTCGTCGCTGGACGGCTTCCACAGCACGAAATCGCCGGCTTCACGCTTGTAGGGAGCAACCTCGACGCGCGCACCGGCCAGCATTTCCTCCGGGTCGCGGCGCGAAAGCTTGCCGTAGTCGGCGAAACTGCTGACCGAAAACAGTACGTGGCCCTCGGCCGCATAGGCATGGTCGCTGGCAATTAGCTGCTCGACCATGGCGATGATCTGCGGGATATGCGCGGTGGCTTCGGGCTCGATATCCGGTGGCACCACGCCCAGCGCAGCCATGTCCTCGCGGTAGGCGGCGGCAAAACGGTCGGTGATGGCCGAGATCGGCACACCCTGATCCTTGGCTGCGGTATTGATCTTGTCGTCAACGTCGGTGATGTTGCGGGCGTAACGCAGATTGCCGTAGGTCCGGCGCAGCAGGTCGGCCAGTACCCCGAACACCACCGGGCCGCGGGCATTGCCGATATGTACATAGTTGTAGACCGTGGGGCCGCACACATACAGGGTGGGGGCGGCGGGGTCGAGCGGAGCAAACGGCTCCAGCTGCCGCGTCAGGTTGTTGTGCAGGCGCAGGGTCATGGCAATCCGGGGGTAAGCGAACCTGACAATTCTAGCGGTCCGGGCCGGGCGGGGCATCCCCGGGCTGGGCAATACGCGTGCGGATGGGTAATGTTCAGGCCAAGGGCAGCTGTGCTGCCTACACTATGCTCACCCAAGGTCCCTGTGCCCCTTTTGTTGATGAAACCCACTCCGTTGTTTTTTTGCCTGCTGGCCGCCGCCTCCGGGCCCGCGCTGGCGCAGGAAGCGGATCTGCGTAATCGCGTGGTGATCATCGAGAACGTGCGCTACGACTATGCGCAGGTGCTCAATGTCGAGCCTGTTTTCCAGACCTTGCGTGCTACCCGGACCGAGGAACACTGCGAACCGGTATCCACGCGTACCCTGGCACCTGTGCAGGTCAAGGGTGAGGAAGAGAAGGGCGGGTTCCGCCGCTTCTGGGATTCGGTCAAGGGCATCTTCAGTGAGCGCCAGGAAAACGGCTCGGTCGAACTGGCCCAGGAGGCCGCACCGCGCGCCAACAGTGGCAGCAGCGCGATGTTGACCCCGGACTGCAAGGTTGTAGAGGTCGGGCGCGAGTTCCGCCGTCCCATCGCCTATGACGTGGACTATGTCTACAAGGGCATCAAGTTCCGCTCGCGCCTGCCGGAAGATCCGGGCAACCGCCTCAAACTGCGGGTATCGATTACCCCTGACGTGGGTCAGGGCGTCGAGACGACCACATCGGTCCCTTGATGTTGCACCGCGACACTTGCGCAGGCCTGACCTGCGTGCGAGTATGCCCGACGATGAAAGCCAACAGCTTCCAGCACGAAACCAGCACCGCCCGGATGGCCTCCGGCATGACGTCCCGTGCCCGCCGACCGGAACCCCACATTTTCGCTGGGTAACCGGAGCTTCGTGCTGTCTGTTCGGAAAACCCAGCCCAGGCTGGGTTTTTTCGTTTCTGTTTTGGCAAAAGTTACAACCGCAATGAGCCGCGCGAATGCGCATCCGCCCACCGGCAACGGTGGCTCTCAGCACTAAAGGATCGATCGATGTCTTTGAAGCACTTTTTGAACACCCAGGATTGGAGCCGCGCCGAACTGGACGCGTTGCTCGCCCAGGCGGCGTTGTTCAAGCAGAACAAGCTGGGTGATGACCTGAAGGGCAAGTCGATCGCCCTGGTGTTCTTCAACCCGTCCATGCGTACCCGCACCAGCTTCGAGCTGGGCGCGTTCCAGTTGGGTGGGCATGCCGTGGTGCTGCAGCCGGGCAAGGATGCGTGGCCGATCGAGTTCAACCTCGGCACCGTGATGGACGGTGATACCGAAGAGCACATCGCCGAAGTGGCCAAGGTGCTGGGCCGTTACGTCGACCTGATCGGCGTGCGTGCGTTCCCGAAATTCGTGGACTGGAGCAAGGACCGCGAAGACCAGGTGCTCAAGAGCTTTGCCAAATATTCGCCGGTGCCGGTCATCAACATGGAGACCATCACCCATCCATGCCAGGAGCTGGCGCACATCATGGCGCTGCAGGAACATTTCGGCACCAGCGACCTGCGCGGCAAGAAGTACGTGCTGACCTGGACCTACCATCCCAAGCCGCTGAACACCGCCGTGGCCAACTCGGCACTGACCATTGCTACCCGCATGGGCATGGACGTGACCCTGCTGTGCCCGACCCCGGATTACATCCTGGACGAGCGCTACATGGGCTGGGCCGAGCAGAACGTGGCCGAGAGCGGTGGTTCGCTGCAGGTCAGCCATGACATCCAGAGCGCCTATGCCGGCGCCGATGTGGTCTACGCCAAGAGCTGGGGCGCACTGCCGTTCTTCGGCAACTGGGAGCCGGAAAAGCCGATCCGCGACCAGTACAAGCACTTCATCGTCGACGAAGCCAAGATGGCGCTGACCAACAACGGTGTGTTCAGCCACTGCCTGCCGCTGCGCCGCAATGTGAAGGCGACCGATGGCGTGATGGATTCGCCGCAATGTATTGCAATCAACGAGGCCGAGAATCGCCTGCATGTGCAGAAGGCGATCATGGCCGCAGTGATCGGCAAGTAATGCTTTAGCCCCTCTCCCGCCGGGAGAGGGGTTGGGGTGAGGGTAGTGCTCCTTGCTCCAGATGCATCCTCGTACACGCCTACCCCCTCCCCAACCCCTCCCCCGGAGGGAGAGGGGCTCAAAGATCAAAAGCAGAGATTCCTTCCCCATGAGCAAAGACATCGTCCTCGCCTTCTCCGGCGGCCTCGACACCAGCTTCTGCGTGCCTTACCTGCAGGAGCGCGGCTACAACGTGCACACCGTGTTCGCCGACACCGGCGGCGTGGATGCCGAAGAGCGTGAGTTCATCGAAAAGCGTGCCGCCGAGCTGGGTGTCACCAGCCACGTCACCGTCGATGGCGGCCCGGCCATCTGGTCTGGCTTCGTCAAGCCCTTCGTGTGGGCCGGTGAGGGCTACCAGGGCCAGTACCCGCTGCTGGTATCCGACCGTTACCTGATCGTCGACGCTGCGCTCAAGCGCGCTGCCGAGCTGGGCACCAACATCATCGCCCACGGCTGCACCGGCATGGGCAACGACCAGGTGCGTTTCGACCTGGCAGTGAAGGCCCAGGGCGACTACCAGATCGTCGCGCCGATCCGCGAAATCCAGAAAGAACACACCCAGACCCGCGCCTACGAGCAGAAGTACCTGGAAGCGCGCGGCTTCGGCGTGCGTGCCAAGCAGCAGGCCTACACCATCAACGAGAACCTGCTGGGCCTGACCATGTCCGGCGGCGAGATCGACAAATGGGAAGCCCCGGGCGAGGGCGCCCGCGGCTGGTGCGCACCGCGCAACGCCTGGCCGCTGGAGCCGCTGACCGTCACCTTGAAGTTTGTCGAGGGCGAGGCAGTTGCGCTGGACGGCAAGGCGCTGCCGGGTGAGCAGATCCTGGCCAAGCTCAACAAGCTGTTCGCCCAGTACGGCGTTGGCCGTGGCGTCTACACCGGTGACACCGTGATCGGCCTGAAGGGCCGCATCGTGTTCGAAGCCCCGGGCCTGGTCTCGCTGCTGGCCGCGCACCGCGCGCTGGAAGACGCCGTGCTGACCAAGCAGCAGAACCGCTTCAAGCCGGAAGTGGCGCGCAAGTGGGTGGAGCTGGTGTACGAAGGTTTCTACCACGACCCGCTGAAGGCCGACATCGAGGCCTTCCTGCAGTCCTCGCAGGCCAAGGTCACCGGTGAAGTGGTGCTGGAAACCCGTGGTGGCCGCGTTGACGCCGTGGCCGTGCGTTCGGAGCACATCCTCAACGCCAAGGGCGCAACCTATGCACAGTCGGCCGACTGGGGCGTGGAAGAAGCCGAAGGCTTCATCAAGCTGTTCGGCATGAGCTCCACGCTGTACGCGCAGGTGAATCGCTAAGCGCTGTTAGCCCCTCTCCCTTTGGGAGAGGGGTTGGGGTGAGGGTAAGGGCGCAGCCACACACCGCTTTGGTGCAGCCTTACCCTCATCCGCCCCTTCGGGGCACCTTCTCCCGCCGGGAGAAGGGAGCTTTCGTCCGCCTTCGCTACGAATTGAAACCATGACCAAGCTGCTCCAATCCACCCTCGATCACCTGGAAAAGCTGGTGTCCTACGACACCCGCAATCCGCCGCGTGCCATCACTACCGGTGGCATCTTTGATTACCTGCGCGACAACCTGCCGGGCTTCAATGTCGAGGTGATCGACCACGGCGCCGGTGCGGTCAGCTTCTACGCGGTGCGCGGCACCCCCAAATATCTGTTCAACGTGCATCTGGACACCGTGCCGGATTCCCCGCATTGGTCGGCCGATCCGCACGTGATGCGTCGCCTGGACGACCGCGTTGTCGGCCTCGGTGTCTGCGACATCAAGGGCGCCGCTGCTGCATTGGTGGCCGCCGCCAATCTGACCGATGGCGATGCTGCGTTTCTGTTCTCCAGTGACGAAGAAGCCAATGACCCGCGCTGTATCGCCGCCTTCCTGGCGCGTGGCATCGCGTACGAAGCGGTGATCGTCGCCGAGCCGACCATGAGCGAAGCGGTGCTCGCGCACCGTGGCATCAGCTCGGTGCTGATGAAGTTCCAGGGCCGCGCCGGCCATGCTTCCGGCAAGCAGGATCCTTCGGCAAGTGCGCTGCACCAGGCCATGCGTTGGGGCGGCAAGGCGCTGGACCACGTCGAGTCGCTGGCGCATGCGCGCTTTGGCGGCCTGACCGGGCTGCGCTTCAACATCGGCCGCGTCGAAGGTGGCATCAAGGCCAATATGATCGCGCCCGAAGCCGAGCTGCGGTTTGGTTTCCGGCCGCTGCCGTCGATGGATATCGATGCGCTGCTGGGCACCTTCGCCAGCTTCGCCGAGCCGCAGGCGGCGCATTTTGAAGAAACCTTCCGCGGCCCCAGCCTGCCATCCGGTGATATCGCCCGTGCCGAAGAGCGCCGTCTGGCCGCGCGCGACATCGCCGACGAACTGGGCCTGCCGATCGGCAACGCGGTGGATTTCTGGACCGAGGCGTCGCTGTTCTCGGCCGGTGGCTACACAACCATGGTGTACGGCCCCGGCGATATCGCCCAGGCCCACACCGCCGATGAGTTCGTGACGCTGGAGCAGTTGCAGCGTTACGCCGAATCGGTGTTGCAGATCCTGCAGCGCGGCGCCTGAGCCGCGCGTGGCCCGGCGGCTCGCCGCCGGCTTCTTTTTCGTGACCCCCAGGGTCGCTACGTAGATACAAGCAATGTCCCCAGCCATGCAGCCGCACCGCCAGACCCGCCAGACCATCGTCCGCCTGCTTTCGAGCATGGCCAGTGCGAAGGAAATCAGCCAGTACCTCAAGCGCTTTTCTCAGCTTGATGCCAAGCGCTTTGCCGTGGTCAAGGTCGGTGGCGCGGTGTTGCGCGACGATCTGGAAGCGCTGACCTCGTCGCTGTCCTTCCTGCAGGAAGTCGGCCTGACCCCGATCGTGCTGCACGGTGCCGGCCCGCAGCTCGATGCCGAGCTGTCCGCCGCCGGCATCGAGAAGCAGACCATCGACGGTCTGCGCGTGACCTCGCCCGAAGCCCTGGCGATCGTGCGCAAGGTGTTCCAGCAGTCCAACCTGAAACTGGTTGAAGCCCTGCAGCAGAACGGTGCACGTGCAACCTCCATCACCGGCGGCGTGTTCGAGGCCGAGTACCTGGATCTGGATACCTACGGCCTGGTCGGCGAGGTGAAGAAGGTCAATCTGGCACCGATCGAAGCCAGCCTGCGCGCCGGTTCGATACCGGTGATCACCAGCCTGGGCGAAACCCCCAGCGGGCAGATCCTCAACGTCAATGCCGATTTCGCCGCCAATGAACTGGTGCAGGAACTGCAGCCGTACAAGATCATCTTCCTGACCGGCACCGGCGGCTTGCTGGACGAAGAGGGCAAGCTGATCGACTCGATCAACCTGTCCACCGAATACGACCAGTTGATGCAGCAGCCGTGGATCCACGGTGGCATGCGGGTCAAGATCGAGCAGATCAAGGATCTGCTGGACAAGCTGCCGGAAGAATCCTCGGTGTCGATCACACGCCCGGCCGACCTGGCCAAGGAGCTGTTCACGCACAAGGGCTCGGGTACGCTGGTGCGCCGTGGCGAAAAAGTGCTGAAGGCCACGTCCTGGGATCAGCTCGACACCGGTCGCCTGAAAGCGTTGATCGAATCCAGCTTCGGCCGCACGCTGGTGCCGGATTACTTCGAGAAGACCAAGCTGCTGCGCGCCTACGTCAGTGAGAACTATCGCACTGCGGTGGTACTCACCGACGAGGCCGAAGGCGTGTACCTGGACAAGTTTGCCGTGCTCGATGACGCACAGGGCGAAGGCCTGGGCCGGGCGGTGTGGAACGTGATGCTGGAGGAAACCACGCAGCTGTTCTGGCGCTCGCGCAACGGCAACCCGGTCAATCACTTCTACTATTCCGAGTCGGACGGCTGCTACAAGCTCGACCACTGGAAGGTGTTCTGGTTCGGTGCCAACGACTTTGACAGCATCAAGGGTTACGTCGCGCATTGCGGCGAGCGCAAGCCGAGCCTGCAGGGGTGAACATGGACCTGGCCAGCGCCGGACATTGGAGCCAGGTGCCGATCCTGAAAGGTCGGCACGTTACCTTGGAACCGCTGCAGTTGGCGCATGTTTCGGCCTTGCAGCGCGCCCTGGGTGACGGCGAACTGTCGCGGTGCTGGTACACCAATGTACCGACCCCCGAGCACGCTGGGCACTATGTGGTCGCTGCGCTGGAAGCCCAGGCCCAAGGCCGCGTACTGGCCTTCGTTGTCAGGGACGCCAGTGGTGAAGTGGTCGGTAGTACGCGTTACTACGCACTTGAGGCCGACGTGCCGCGGCTGAACATCGGCTACACCTGGTACAGCCCGCGCGTGCAGCGCAGCGGCCTGAACACCGAGGCCAAGCTTTTGTTGCTGCACCATGCCTTCGAAACCCTTGGCTGCATCAGCGTCGGTTTCGAGACCAGCTGGTTCAACCACGCTTCGCGCACCGCCATTGCCCGCCTTGGTGCGAAGCAGGATGGCGTACTGCGCAGCCACAAACGTCACGCCGACGGATCGCGCCGCGACACCGTGGTGTTCTCCATCATCGACACGGAATGGCCGGCGGTGAAAGCCCACCTGCAGTTCCTTCTGGATTCGCATAAATGACTGACAAAAAATTCTCGGTAGGCATTGTTGGCGCGCGCGGTTACACCGGCGCCGAGCTGATCCGCTTGTTGGCCGCGCACCCGCGTATCGAGCTTGCGTTCGTGTCCTCGCGTGAGTTGGACGGACAGCGCGTGGCTGACCACAACGACGCCTATAACGGCGAGCTGCGCTATGAAAGCCTGGGCCCGGAGGCGGTTGCCGCCAAGGCTGTGGACGCGGTGGTGCTGGCCCTGCCCAACGGCAAGGGCGAACCCTTTGTTGCTGCCCTGGATGCCGGCAAGCCGGACACCGTGATCGTTGATCTGTCAGCCGATTATCGTTTCGACAACCGCTGGTATTACGGCCTGCCGGAACTGACCCGCGCACGCTATGCAGGGCAGGCGCGGATCAGCAACCCGGGCTGCTATGCCACGGCGATGCAGCTGGCGATCGCGCCGCTGCTGAGCCAGTTGGCAGGCCCACCGGTGTGCTTCGGCGTCTCCGGTTGGTCCGGCGCCGGTACCACGCCATCGGACAAGAACAACCAGGAACTGCTGCGCGACAACCTGATGCCGTACGCGCTGACCAACCATGTGCACGAGCGCGAGGTGTCCACCCAACTCGGCGTGCCGGTGGAATTCATGCCGCATGTGGCGCCGCATTTCCGCGGCATCACCATGACCGTCAACCTGTGGTTGCAGCAGCCACGCAGCCGCGAAGAGGTCATCGCGACCTACCAGCAGCGCTACGCCAACGAGCCCTTGATTGAAGTGGTCGATGACGCGCCGTGGGTCAGCCGCATTGCCGGCACCCATGGTGTGCAGATCGGTGGCTTCACCATGGCCCCGGGCAACAAGCGCGTGGTGGTGGTAGCCACCATCGACAACCTGCTCAAGGGCGCGGCCACGCAGGCCCTGCAGAACCTCAATCGTGCGTTGGGGCTGGACGAGCTGACCGCCATCCCGCATTGATTCACTGCCAGGGCGCAGGCGGTTGTCGCCGCGCCCGGCGCCATTTCGAGAGAACACCATGACCAACCTGCTATGGCAGAAACCCGGCGTCGCGGTTGACGCAAAGATCCAGACCTTCCTGGCGGGCGACGACGTCATCCTGGACCGCGAGTTCTTCCTGCACGATATCCAGGCCAGCACTGCGCACGCCGAAGGCCTGCAGCACATCGGCATCCTCAGCAGCGATGAACTGGCCGCGCTCAAGCGCGAGCTGGCGGTGCTTGCCGATGACTTCCGCAGCGGCGCCTTCGTGCTGGACGAACAGTACGAGGATTGCCACTCGGCAATCGAAGCACGCCTGACCGAACGGCTGGGCGATGCTGGTCGCAAGATCCACACCGGCCGCAGCCGCAACGACCAGATCCTGGTGGCCACCCGCTTGTGGCTGAAGGACAAGCTGGAGCGCGTTGCGCAGATCAGCACCGAAGTGGCCAAGGTAGCCCTGGACCGCGCGGCCGCTGAAAAGCTGCAGCCGCTGCCGGGCTATACGCATATCCAGCGCGCCGTGGTGTCGTCGGCGGGCATGTGGTGGGCGGGTTGGGCCGAGGCTTTCATCGACAACGCCATCCGTGCGCGCGATACGCGTGCGCTGATCGATACCAATCCGCTGGGCACCGCGGCCGGTTACGGCGTCAACCTGCCGCTGGATCGCGAGCACACCACCGCAGCGCTGGGTTTTGCACGCATGCAGGTCAGCCCGATCTACGCGCAGCTCTCGCGCGGCAAGTTCGAGCTGGCGGCATTGGAGGCGCTGGGTGGCGCGACGTTGGACCTGCGTCGTATCGCCTGGGATCTGTCCTTGTTCACCACGGGCGAATTTGCGTTTGTGGCCTTGCCCGCGCAGTACACCACCGGCAGTTCGATCATGCCGAACAAGCGCAACCCGGACGTGATCGAGTTGATGCGCGCCACCCATGCCAGCATCGCTGCGGCGCGTACCGAGATCGAGCAGCTGCTGTCGCTGCCTTCGGGTTACCAGCGCGATCTGCAAAATTCCAAGGGCGCGATCGTGCACGGTTTCGGCCGTGGTCTGGCCGCGCTGGAGCTGCTGCCGGCGCTGTTGTCGAACCTGGATTGGCGCGATGACAACATCCGCGCGGCGATTGATTCGGGCATGTATGCAACCGACGTGGCGGTCGAAGCTGCGGTCGCCGGTGTGCCTTTCCGTGATGCCTACAAGGCCGCAGCGGCTGCGTCGGATACGGCAGGGCAAGGGCGCACGCCCGAGGGTAGTCTGGCGGCACGGGTGTCGCCCGGTGCGGCAGCGGATCTTCGCCTGGAAGAGCTGGCAGCACGCTGGAGTGCGCTGCAGGGCTGATGGCTTGAATACGGGCGCTGAAAGGCGCCCGTTTTGTTTAGCTCTTTAGCCCCTCTCCCGCGTGCGGGAGAGGGGTTGGGGTGAGGACAAGCTTCTAGCAAGCAACGTCAAAAGCTCCCCTCATCCGCCCTTCGGGCACCTTCTCCCGCAGGCGGGAGAAGGGACAGTCGAAGCCAGCGCCAAGACCAAAGCCAAGGCTGAAGCCAAAGCCCAAAGCCCAAAGCCAAAGCCAAAGCCAAAGCCCAAGGCCCCACCCAGCAAGTTCCAAGCGAAAGCAAACGCGCGATCCCCGCTCCCACGTGGTGTCATATGCAGCAAAGGAGAATGCAATGAAGCTCTACCTGGTAATGGCCATGCGCAAGCCATCTTTCGACGATGCGGTGATTGGCCCACACAAAGCCTTCCTCGATGCGCTAAGTGCGGATGACCGCCTGCACCTCACCGGTGGCTTCAGCGACGGCAGCGGTGGCGCCTATGTGCTGAAGAACGTCGACACGCTTGCGCAGGCAAAGGCCCTGGTCGCTACCGACCCGCTGGCTATCCACGGCAGTTCCGAACTGACCGTCCATGAGTGGAATACCCGTTGATCCCATGAACCAGTCCTCGCTTTCGCCGTTCACCGAACAAGCGCTGCCGCAGTGGCGCCGTGCCGTGCTCAAGGTGGGTAGCAGCCTGCTCGCTGCCGACGGTGGCGGCCTGACCCCGCGCTTTGCACTGGGCTTGGCGCAGTTCGTCTCGGCCAATGTGCTGGCAGGGCGCGAAGTGGTGATCGTTTCCTCCGGCGCGGTGGCCGCCGGGCGTGCCATCGTGCCCAAGGCGGCCGAAGCGGGAGCGGCGATGGCCGCACGCCAGGCCTTGGCTGCGCTTGGCCAGGCGCAGTTGATCGCGCTGTGGCAGCGTTTCTTCGAACGCCCGGTCGCGCAGGTGCTATTGACCCATGACGACCTGCGCAACCGTCGCCGCTACCTCAATGCACGCGCTACGCTCAACGCGCTGCTGGCGCTGGGTGCGTTGCCGGTCATCAATGAAAACGACACCGTGTCGGTGGACGAGCTCAAGCTCGGCGACAACGACAATCTCGCCGCCATCGTCGCCGCCCTGGTGGATGCCGATGCGCTGTTCATCGCCACCGATATCGACGGTCTGTATACCGCCGACCCACGCAGCCATCCGGATGCACAGCCGATCAATGAAGTCATCGCGCTGACCCCGGACATCATGGCCATGGCCGGCGGCAGTGGCAGCGCGGTCGGCACCGGTGGCATGCATACCAAGCTGCAGGCGGCAGCCAAGGCCGGTGCTGCCGGCATCGATACCTTCCTGTTCAACGGCCGCAACAGCGATGTGGTGCGTGGGCTGGCACAAGGGCGCCTGCATGGCACGCGCCTGCATGCGGGGCAGTCGCGCATTGCTGCGCGCAAGTACTGGTTGAAGCACGCACCGTTGGAACCTGGCGCGATCCTGATCGACGCCGGTGCGGCGCGGGCGCTGCGCGACAACGGCGCCTCGCTGCTGCCCGGTGGCGTGGTCGGTGCGGAAGGCGAGTTCCGACGCGGTGACATGGTGGAGGTGCGACTGTTCGATGCGCAGGGTCAACAGCAGATCGCCCGCGGCGTCAGCCAATACTCCGCCGTCGATATCCGTCGCATCAGCCAGCACCACACCCGCGAAATCGAATCCATCCTCGGCTACAACTACGGCGACAACGTGGTCCATCGCGATGACCTGGTGTTGCTGTAAGCCACTACTTGATCAATAGCAGGGCAGGACATGAGTAATATCCGCCAACTGGCATTGCAATGCCGCGACGCCGCACAACAGCTGGCCCAGCTGTCCACCGAGGCGCGCAGTGCGTTGCTGCGATCGATGGCCGATGGGCTGGAGGCAGATGCCGGCGGCATTCTTGCGGCCAATGCGCGTGACTTGCAGGCGGCGCGTGACAAGGGCGTGGGCAGCGCGATGCTGGACCGGCTGGCCTTGAACCCGGAGCGGCTGCGCGGCGTCGCCGACGCCTTGCGCGAGGTTGCGGCCCTGCCGGATCCGGTAGGCGAAGTCACCCGTGACTATGCGCGGCCCAATGGCATCCGCGTGCAGAAGGTGCGGGTGCCGCTGGGCGTGATCGCGATGATCTACGAGGCACGGCCCAATGTGACCGCAGACGCGGCGGCGCTGTGTATCAAGGCCGGCAACGGCGTGATCCTGCGAGGGGGGTCGGAAGCCATCCACTCCAACACCGCTATCGCCAATAGTCTCAAGCGCGCCCTGCGCGAAGCCGGCGTCGCCGATGCCGCGCTGACCCTGGTTGAGGATCTGCGCCGCGAGACCATGCTGGAGCTGCTCCAGCTCAACGACATCATCGACCTGGCAATTCCACGCGGCGGCGAAGGCCTTATCCGCTTCGTTGCAGAGCACGCGCGGGTGCCGGTGATCAAGCACTACAAAGGCGTCTGCCATCTCTTCGTCGATGACAGCGCGGATCTGCAATTGGCGGTGGACCTGCTGGTTGATGGCAAGACCACGCGACCGGCGGCGTGCAACTCCCTGGAAACCCTGCTGGTACACGCAGATATCGCGCCACGCTTTCTACCGTTGGCCGCGGCAGCCCTGCGCGAGCGTGGTGTTGAGCTGCGTGGCGATGCAGCCAGCCAGGCATTGCTGCCGGGCATCAGCGCCGCGACCGAAGACGATTACGCCGCTGAGTACCTGGATCTGATCCTGGCCATCCGCATCGTGCCGGACATGGCTGTCGCCATCGCCCATATCCAGACTTACACCTCCGATCACACCGAAGTCATCGCAACCGGCAATCCGGCGCATGGTGAGGCCTTCGTGCGTGCATTGCGTTCGGCGGTGGTGATGGTCAACGCCTCCTCGCGTTTCTCCGATGGTGGTGAGCTGGGCCTGGGCGCGGAGATCGGCATCTCCACTACGCGTCTGCATTCCTATGGGCCAATGGGCCTGGAAGCGCTGACCGTGGAGCGTTTCGTGGTACGCGGCGAAGGCCAGGTGCGGCATCCGCCGAAAGCATCGTAAACGTCAGCTGCCGTAGCGCGGAAGCGCAGGGCGGGCGGGAGATTCCGGTACTCAAAGCGCTCATGCCAGCCGGCCCCATGCGGTCCCGGCTGCGCTGTGCTTACCCGCGCTACATTGCGTGCGCGCAAGCTGAAATCTCCAGATACGAAAAAGCCGCCGATGCGAGTCGGCGGCTTTCCATTACCAACAGCTTATTTCCAGTGATCTTCCAGCTGCTGCGGCTTGCAGGCAAACCATGCGCCTGTCAGCAGTACGCCGGAGCAACAGGCCAGGAAGGCGAACGACCAGGTCCAGCCATTGCTCACGCCGTGCAGCCAGCCAAACAGTAGCGGCCCCAGGCTTGCCAGGCTGTAGCCAACGCCCTGCATGAAGCCCGACAGCGCGGCCGAGCCGGCCTGGCTGCGGGTGCGCAGGTTGATCAAGGTCAGGCCCAGCGGGAAGGTGGATGGGCCCAACCCGGCGATCACCGCCCACAGCAACGGCGCGCTCATTGGCGCCCACAGCAGGCCGGAGAAGGCGACCATGTTCAGCACGAATACCATCACCGCAATCGGGAAGGGATTGCGCATGCGTACTGCCAATGCTGGCACCAGCAAGGACGGCAACAGGCCGATTGCCGAATAAACCGCGACCATCACGCCACCGAAGGATTCACTGGCGCCGGCTTCGACCATCACCTTGGGCAGCCAGGTGAACAGCGAATACGTGCCGAGCGACGTCATCCCGAACATCAGCGCCATGCCCCAGCCCAGCTGCGTCTTCCACACCCGTCCAGGGGCGTGTTCGGTGGTGGCTGTGCTTGGTTCGGGGCGAGGGGCGGTGCGCGCAAGCAGGATCCACGGTAGCAAGGCGGCAACCGACAGCAGCGACCACATGCCCAGCGATACGCGCCAGTTGAAGGCGTCGGCCATGGGCACGGCAAGCAGGGCCGGCACCATCGTGCCGGCCTGCAGGACGGTGATGTAGATGGTGCTCAAGGTGCCAACGCGATCAGCGAAGTAGCGCTTCACCAGCGGCGGCACGACCACATTGCCCATGCCCATGCCCGCCAGTGCGATGGCTGAGCCCAGCAGCAACATGCCGACGTTGCCGGAGAACGCGCGAAGCAGCAGGCCGATGGTGGCCAGCAACATGGTCAGTACGGCGGTGCGCTCAAGGCCAATGGCGCGGGTAATGCGGGGCGTCGCCAAACCAAACACGGCGAAGGCCGCAGTGGGCATCATGCCCAGCACGCCGGTCATGGTGCTGCCGAAATCGAAGACATGCCCGAGTCGGTCCAGCAACGGCGTCAGCGATGTGACGGCGCTGCGCAGGTTGGCCGAGACCAGAACGATGGCGATGAAGGCCAGCAGCCGTCCCTTGAGCAGGGAGTGGGGCTGTGGCGAGGCGGGCGATGACATGGCAACTCCGGCGTGGACCAACCGGCAGCGCGGTATGACCCATAAAACAAAAGCCGGCCAGAGGCCGGCTTTTGTCGAATTGGTCGGGGAGACAGGATTCGAACCTGCGACCTCTACGTCCCGAACGTAGCGCTCTACCAGACTGAGCTACACCCCGAAGGAGCCGCCTATGATAGCGGTGAACCTCGTGCCCTGCAAGTTGTTTCGTTCAGCCAACGCTGCCTGCAAGGCGTGGTGCGTGGCTGCCGGTATCGCGGTACCGGCGAATAAAAAGCCTGGATAACGTTGCCGTTTTTCCAGGCTTCTTTCGACCCTTTGGTCGGGGAGACAGGATTCGAACCTGCGACCTCTACGTCCCGAACGTAGCGCTCTACCAGACTGAGCTACACCCCGCGAAGGAGCCCGGAAAGATACGCTCAGTCCGGGCTCTTGGCAATACCTTAACGCGGTTTTTAGCGGTTTTCTTCGGCCTTGCGGGCTTCGCGTGCTTCAAACCACATGCCGTTGAGGATGGCGACGGTAGAGGCGAGGCCGGCGCCGAGGATCCAGGCGAAATACCACATGGGATGTCTCCTTGTATGTCTTGAATGGGGATCAGTAGGCGTTCGGGTTTTCACCCATTTCCGACAGCGTGGTCTTGCCCTTGAGTACGCGGTACACCCAGGTGGTGTAAGCGATGATCAGCGGCAGGAAGACCACCGTTGCCAGCAGCATGATCCACAGCGTCAGGTGGCTGGAGGATGCGTCCCACAGCGTCAGGCTGGAGCCGGGCTGGCTGGAGGAGGGCAGCAGGAACGGGAAGATCGCAAAGCCGACGGTGAAGATGATGCCGGCGATGGAGGCGCCCGAGGCGATGAAGGCCAGGCCGCCGCGACGCTTGCGCAACAGCACTGCGCTGGCCAGTGCGCCCAGCAGGCCCACCACCGGTGCCAGGATCGTGGCCGGCATGGTGCTGTAGTTGTGCAGCCAGCCGCCAGCGGCGCTAAGTTCGACCGTCTTCAACAGCGGATTGCTGGCGCCATCGCTGACTACCGGCGAGGTGATGGCATAGCCCGGCAAGCCGAAGGCAACCCAGGCGCCGGCGACGGCGAACAGCACGAAGCTGAGGATGGCGGCAATGCTGCCGTAGCGTGCCGAACGATCAGCCACCGGGCCATCGGTCTTGATCACCAGCATCGCCGCACCGTGGGCGACCAGCATGGCCACGCTGAGCAGGCCAGCCAGCAATGCAAACGGGGTCAGCAGGCCGAAGAACGTGCCCGTGTACCAGATGCGCTGCGTGTCGTCGAAGTGATAGGGCACGCCCAGCAGCACATTGCCTACCGCCACGCCCATGATCAGCGCCGGGATGAAGCCGCCGATGAACAGCGCCCAGTCCCAGTTGTTGCGCCAGCGCTGGCTGGGCATCTTGCCGCGGTACTTGAAGCCGACCGGGCGCAGGATCAGGGCGAACAGGATCACGAACATCGCCAGGTAGAAGCCGGAGAAGCTCACCGCATACAGCGGCGGCCAGGCGGCGAAGATCGCGCCGCCGCCCAGCACCAGCCATACCTGGTTGCCTTCCCATACCGGGCCGACGGTGTTGATGACCAGGCGGCGTTCCTCATCGGTCTTGGCCACGAACGGCAGCAGTGCGCCGACGCCCAGGTCAAAGCCATCCATTATCGCGAAGCCGATCAGCAGCACGCCCAGCAGCAGCCACCAGATCACCCGCAGTGTCGTGTAGTCCAGAAGAATGAAATCCATGAGTGTTCTCCTTCCTCAAACCTGGCCAGAAGCCGGCTTGGAGGCGTGGGTGGGGGCGGCGCTGTGCTGCAGCGAGGGCAGGATGTCGTCCGGGCCCTTGCGGATGGCCTTGAGCATCAGCTTGACTTCAATGACCAGCAGTACCGTGTACAGCGCGGTGAAGCCGGCCAGGGTCATCAGGATTTCGTGCAGGGCCAGGCCAGAGGCGGCATAGAAGGTGGGCAGCACGCCTTCCACGGCCCACGGCTGGCGGCCGTACTCGGCAATGAACCAGCCGCATTCGATGGCGATCCACGGTGCCGGCAGCGTCCACAGCGCGATCTTCAGGAAGGTGCGCTTGTCCTGGAAGTTGTGGCGGCAGGAGTAGTAGAACGCCACCGCGAAGAAGGCGATCAGGTAGAAGCCCAGGCCCGCCATGATGCGGAAGGTCCAGAACAGCGGGGCAACACGCGGCACCGTATCCATCGCCGCCTTGGAGATTTCCTGCGGAGTGGCGTTGAGGATGTCCTCGCGGTAACGCTTCAGCAGCAGGCCGTGGCCCAGATCCTGCCAATGGCGGTCGAACATCTCGCGTGCTTCGACGTCGTTCTTGTCGGCACGGATGCGTTCAAGCGCGCCGTAGGCCAGCTGGCCACCGCGAATACGGTGCTCGGCGCGGTCCACCAGTTCCAGGATGCCCGGAATCGGCTGGTTCAGCGAACGCGTGGCGATCAAGCCCATCAGGTACGGGATCTTGATGTCGTAGTCGTTCTGGTGGGTTTCCTGGTTCGGAATGCCGAAGGCAGTGAAGTCGGCCGGGGCACGCTCGGTCTCCCACATGGCTTCGATCGCGGCCAGCTTCATCTTCTGGTGCTCGTTGGCGGCATAACCGCTTTCGTCACCCAGCACCACCACCGACAGCGAGGACAGCAGGCCGAAGGCCGCGGCCACCGCGAACGAGCGGCGGGCGACGTCGTGGTGCTTGTTGCGCAGCAGGAACAGCGCGCTGATCGACATCACGAATACCGCACCGGTCACGTAACCGGCCGACACCGTGTGCACGAACTTGGCCTGTGCCACCGGGTTGAACAACACGGCCATGAAGTCCACGACTTCCATGCGCATCGTTTCCGGGTTGAACACCGCACCTACCGGGTTCTGCATCCAGCCATTGGCGATCAGGATCCAAAGCGCCGACAGATTGGTGCCCAGTGCCATCAGCCAGGTCACGGTCAAGTGCTGCACCTTGGACAGGCGGCCCCAACCAAAGAAGAACAGGCCGATAAAGGTGGCTTCCAGGAAGAACGCCATCAAACCCTCGATGGCCAGCGGCGCACCGAAGATGTCACCCACATAGTGGCTGTAGTAGGACCAGTTCATGCCGAACTGGAATTCCATCACGATGCCGGTGCCCACGCCCATGGCGAAGTTGATGCCGAACAGCACGCCCCAGAACAGGGTCATGCGGCGCCAGACATCCTTGCCGGTCATCACGTAGACGCTCTCCATGATCGCAATCATGAAAGAAAGCCCCAGCGTGAGCGGGACGAACAGGAAGTGGTACATCGCGGTCAGCGCGAACTGTAGACGAGACAGTTCTACGACTGTTGAGTCGATCATGGCCTGGTTACCTCGTGGGAATTGGGCGTCATGGTGTGGCGGGAAGGGGTTCTATGGCAGGGATACTCCCTGTTCATGCCTGCCAATGCCTTGATCTGAATCAATGTGGCCGGGAGGTTCAGCACCGATGGTGCTGGCGCGCGAGCGGGGTACGGCTTGCTTACAATCACGTAGATCTCCTTCACCTGAGTTGTCAGTCTTGAGCGAAGTTCCACATTCCAGCGCCGCCGGCGAGCGCCGCCTGCAGCAGCAATGGCTGGCCGCCTTGGCGTCCGGCGCCAAGCCGCAACAGCGCCTGGCAGCCATGGCCGTATGTATTTCTGGTGCGCTGCTGATCGTGCAGGCCGGCGCCATTGCCTGGCTTATCCAGAGCATAGTCGTGGAACGGCTGGATTGGGCACAGGTAGTTCACGGTTTCTGGGTACTGGCGGCCGTGCTGTTGCTGCGCAGCCTGCTGGGCGGGGTGGCCCAGGCGGCAGCTGGCCGGGTCGCCGACAGCGCCAAGCTGGCCTTGCGCGGGCAGGTATACCGGCGGCTGATGGCGCGGGGGCCGCTTTGGCTGCGGCGCCAGCGCAGCGGCGAACTGGGGGAGCTGTTGCTGGCCCATGGCGACGCGATCGAGGGCTATTACGCGGGATTCCAGCCGGTACGGGTGGAAGTGGTGGTGGTCCCGCTGCTGATTGCTGCTGCGGTGGCCTATGTGGACTGGGTGGTGGCGCTGATCTTCATCTTCACCGCGCCGCTGGTGCCGTTCTTCATGATGCTGGTGGGTTGGGGGGCCGAGGCGGCCGGGCGTGCGCAGCTGGGCGAATTGGCGCGGATGAGCGGCCATTTTGCTGATCGCATCAAGGGCTTGGGGCTGCTGCGGCTCTACGGCCGTGGTGCGGCCGAATTGGACGGCATTGCCATTGCTGCTGATGGCGTGCGCGTGCGCACCATGAAGGTGCTTCGCATCGCCTTCCTGTCGTCCACGGTGCTGGAGTTCTTTGCCTCGGTCAGCGTGGCCATGGTCGCTTTGTACCTGGGCCTGAGCTATCTGGGGCTGATGTCGCTGCACGCGGTGGTGCCAACCCTGGGCACCGGCATGTTCTGCCTGCTGCTGGCGCCGGAGTTCTATGCGCCGCTGCGCCGGCTGGCCGCGCACTACCACGACCGCGCCAATGCCCTGGCCGCCGCTGCCGAGGTCGAGCGACTGCTGGCCGATGACCTGGATGTAAGCGCCGCCAACGTGCCGTCGCCACCGCTGATGGCACCGGAGCCGGCACAGCTGCATGCACCGATGGTGTCGCTGCAATCGGTAGCGCTGCGCCCGCAGGGCGCCGGTCACGATGTGCTGCGCGACTTTTCGCTGAGTATCGGTGATGGTCAGCGCGTGGCGCTGGTCGGCCCCAGTGGCAGCGGCAAGAGCACGGTGCTGGAGGCATTGGCCGGTTGGCTGCCGCCGCGCGAAGGCCGGCTGCTGGTCCGCGACGGCGTACGTATCGGCTACGCCGGACAGCGGCCGTATCTGTTCCATGGGTCGATCGCCGACAATCTGCGCCTGGCCGACCCGGCGGTAAGCGATGCCCGCTTGCAGGCCGTTGCCGAGGTGGCCCAGGTCATGCGTTTTGCACGCCAGCTGCCACTGGGCCTGGATACGGTGATCGGCGAGCGCGGCTTTGGCTTGTCCGGGGGCGAGGCGCGGCGGATTGGATTGGCCCGCCTGTTGCTGCTGGAGCCGGATCTGTTCCTGCTGGACGAGCCCACTGCCTTCCTGGATCCACAGACCGAGGCCGATCTGCTGCAGGCCCTGGCCTCGCATACGCGCGGCCGCAGTGTCTTGATGGCCACGCATAGCCCGGTGGCGATGCGCTGGGCGGACCAGGTCCTCGATCTGCAGGCCCATATCGGTGAACAGGGAGAGCAGGCATGAGTGTCCCGTCGATGCGCGAGGTCTTCAAACGCCATCGCTGGCGGTTGTTGCTGGCAACCGTGCTGCTGTTTACCACCATGCTGGCCGGGGTAGGCCTGCTGGGCCTGTCCGGTGGCTTTCTGACCGCCGCTGCTTTGGCCGGTGCATTGGGAATGTCGGGCACCTTCAACTTCTTCTCGCCGTCAGCGGGCATCCGCGGCTTGACCATGGCGCGTATCGCTTCGCGCTACTTCGAGAAGCTGGTGGGCCATGACGCGACCCTGCGCATTGCCCGCGATCTGCGGGTGTGGTTTTTCCAGCGCGCCCTGCCTTTGGCGCCGGCAAGGCTGGGCAGCAGCCGCACCGGTGAATTGTTGGCGCGGTTGATCACCGATATCAGCGAAGTCGACGGCTTGATGGTCCGTGCCATCAGCCCGCTGCTGGCGTTGGCCGGCATTGCTCTGGCGACGGCCATCGGCGCAGCGTTGATCTATTGGCCCGCTGCCGTCCTGCTGCTGGTGTTGGCGGTGCTGGTTGGCTTCGGCGTGCCAGCGGTTGCGGTGCGCGGAGGCAACGCAGGCGAAGCGCAACGCGCCCAGCGCCGCGCCCAGCTGCGCACACTTGCCTATGAGGGGCTGGAAGGCGTTGCCGATCTGACGGCACTGGACGCGCGCGACGATTGGACGTTGCGCGTGGATGCAGCCGCGCAGCAGTTGGCGCGCAGTGACTTGCGCCGTCGTCGCCGTCTGATCGCAGGCAATGTGCTGCATTCGACGATTGCCGGGTTGGGTCTGCTGGCGATGTTGTGGCTGGCCTTGTCGGCGTTCGAAGCGGGCAGGGTGGAGGCTCCCTTTGCCGCAACGCTGGTGTTTCTGACGGTGGCGTTGCTGGAAGTAGCCGCCGCCAGTGGCATTGCGTGGCAGGCGCTGCAGTCGGCGCGTGTGGCGGGGCGGCGGCTTGCCGAGATCGTGGATCAGGCCCCGGCAGTGCAGGACCCGGCAACGCCGCGCAAGGTGCCGGTTGCTGTTGGCCGGGTCGAGTTCGACAACGTCGTATTTGCGTGGTCGGGGGAAGCACGACGCCTGTTGGACGGTGTGGACCTGAGCCTGGCACCGGGCGAGCGCATCGCCATCCGCGGTGACAGTGGTAGCGGCAAGACCACGCTGTCGGCGTTGCTGCTGCGATTGTGGGACCCGCAGCAAGGCGCCGTGCGCTATGCGGGCGTGGATCTGCGCGAATTCACCCAGGACGATTGGTATCGGCAGATCGCCTGGTTGCCGCAGGGTGCACCGGTATTTGCCGGCAGCATTGCAGAGAATCTGCGGCTAGGTGATCCCCACGCCAGCGACGAAGCGCTGTGGGCGGTGCTGGAACAGGTGCGGTTGACTGCGTGGGCGCGGCAGCAGGGCGGCCTGTCCGCCTGGGTAGGCGAGAACGGCGCAACGATGTCGGCGGGGCAGGCCCGTCGCTTGGCGTTGGCGCGGGCCTTGCTGCGCAATGCACCGATCATGGTGCTGGACGAACCCACGGAAGGCCTGGACGTTGATACAGCGCATGCCTTGTTGATCGATCTTGCGGCGGCGCTGGGCCAGCGCAGCCTGCTGATGATCACCCACGACAGCCTGCCTGATGGCGTGGTGCAGCGTGCATACCGGTTGCAGCAGGGGCAGCTGGTTCAGATGCAGTGAGCGGGGAAGAATGCGCTTGTTCCGGACACGGACTGCGCATTCCTTGCCAATCAATCACGCCCTGTCCAACGTCGCATCGTCCAGACGAATGCATAGTGTAAGGCCATCGGCAACACGCCGAAAAAGAAGATGCAGAAAGTGACGCTACCGAAAAACAGCAGGCACAGGTCCAAACCCAGTGCAAACAGCGATCGGGTAGCGCGAGGGGCGTGGCCGTAGTCGTTGCGGAATGCCAGCAAGGCCAGCACCGGCAGGGAGCCGAACAAGGCGCCTATCGCGCCCGTGCTGATCAGGGTCTGCCGGAATTGGGTCTTGTCGAACACCAGGGTGATTGATCCCGTTGGCAACTGCACAATCAACAAGTTCGCGCCGCTGCGGGGGCGATGGGGCGTTGGCGTGGCCTCAGCCCCCGAGCTGGCTATCGCGCCTGCAGGCGCGATAGCCGCGAGGTGATCAGGCCTGACCCTGGGCGACGCGGGCCACGCCAAAGATCGCGCGCAAACGCTCGCCGAAGGTTGTTTCGCGGAAATCCTTGAACTCGCCCGCGTCAAAGAAAACCCCATGGCAAAGGCCGCAGGACTCATAGGCGATATGCGGCTGGCCGGCGACCACCATGCTGAACAACCGTTGCTGATCCTTGGGGCATAGCCCAGAGCCGGTGCCAGCTGGAACCTTTGCCGGTGCCCCGGTATCGATTGCGTCGGACCCACTCAGCTCGCGTAACTCCTCATGCTCGAATACATCGAACCAGAGGCCACCACAGCCGCCGCAGCGTTCGATTTCAACACCCTGGTGAACGAACGATTGCAACTGGGCATTACATTTGGGGCAGTTCATTGCGCGCTCCATGAGGGCTTTGCAGGTATGAGCCGGTGGGTTGGTGGGGCTGTATCGCATTATTGGCAGTGAGCCGTTGCAGCCGCAAGCGCGCTGCTGGGCCGGTCTCCGCGGCGCGGAAGGCGGCTGGAACCCAGGGGGCGAGCTCCTGCGGAAGGATTTGGGCGGGGGCTTCTCAGGCTCGAAGATGGCTCACGCCGATGGCGCTGCCACACTGGTTTCCGCGATAGCAGCGCCGGGTGCGCAACAGTGCCGCCTATCCGTGGCCCCGGCGACGCTGCACGCGTTTGGATGCATAGGCGCAGAGCACGGCTACAGGCACCGCCACAAACGGGCCGAACAGGAAGGCCAATCCATCCTGTGCGTCATGGTGGCCGGTGATGTCCTGGACAAAACGCAGGCCTAGATACGGTGCAATCAGGGCCGCTGAAAGGCCCGCGGCCGACAGCGCGGCCCAGGTCTTCTGAAAGAACGCGCTACTTGCCAAGCCAAGCAGAGCGCTTGTGAGTGCAGCCACTATCCAGAATGTCATGGGTGACTCCTTGTCAAACGAGGGGGGCGACCGTACAGCGGATCTTGATTGCGCCAACGTCTGAAGCAGCGCGGGTTGATCGGAAGGTCACAGGTAACCGGGTTGAAGCTGCGTGCACGCCAGGATCAGCCAGGTCAGTCTTCGGTAGCAGTCCACAACGCGGCCGCGCGTTCACCGAACTCCAGCTCCATGGCTTGCCTTGCAAGGCCGGCAATCGTGAACCAGGATGTGCTGGAATGCACGTTGATGCCGACCCCGCCGGTTTCTTCGGCAATCCAGCGGGTTTCCAGTCGCGACATGCGCCGATTTTCGTCCTGTAACAGCGCGCGCCTGTGACGTTTCATGATGATTCTGAGTTGTTTTGAGTTGGTGACTTCAAGTGCGGCCAGCTGGAGAACCAGTTCAGCCCCATCCTCGGCTCCGTAAGCGTGTCTGCGCCGAAAAAGCGGCAGCACGATTTTCCGGATCCTCTCCGGCGTCAGAGGTCTGCTGTCCAGTCGGGTGCGTGCAGGCAAGTGGCGCATGGTTGGCTTCCAGTACGGAGGACGAGGTGGCACAAGAGACAAGCCTGATGCGGGCCTGCTGCATGAAGCAACCGACTGCGCTGGGAGGGCGGCTTTTTTCTTTGCTGCCCTCAGTCAGCCAACCAGCGGGCAAGAAAAAACAGGGTGGCAATATTGAGTATTACCGTAAGCCAGAACACCGCCTGGAAACTGCGTTTGCTGGTCTTGTGCCGGAACAGGCCTTGACCGATCAGGGCGCCGGGCCAGCCCCCCAGCAGGGCCAAGATATGCAGGGTGTTTTCCGGGGTGCGCTGCTGGCCGCGTGCAGCCGCGCCTTTGTCATGCAGATAGAAGCCAAGCGTGACTGCGCTCATGCTGCCGATGACAGGTAGCGACCAGTCCGGTATGTAGCGCATCGCCCACAACACTGCGATACAAAGCAGCGCGCCAGCGCCCAGCAGTACATGCGGCAACCTGGCGGTAAACGCCACCTTTTTTTGCGGAATGGATGCGTTGTTGGCGCCAGCGGTCTGGCGGATGGCGATCGCGTTGAAGCGACCTCTTTCATCCTTGCGCAGCTGGTAACTGATCAGTTGCCCATCGCTGGGGCGTTGCGCGCGTTGTTCGAATGCCTTGATGTGCACGAACGCACGATCGCCGCCGCCATTGGGGATGACGAATCCGTAGCCCTTTTCATCGTTCCAGTCCTGCAGCCTGCCTTGGTAGCGCATGGTATCCCTGCCCGGTTTTGCGTATTGCAACGCATTCCATGGCAGCTGGGAAGATGCTGGGAACCGTAAGACACCTCGCGCGTGGTCGAACGCCGTGGGGATGGTGTTCACGGCTCCGGACGCAGGCGGAGGAAACGCGGGAAGCGTGGCAGCCCATGTACGGTCAGGCCGTTGTAACGGTAGGTGACCAAGGCCCCGATGGGCGGTGGCGCCGCGCGCTGGGCGTCGCTCAAACCGCTGCCGATGCGGAAGCGATGACCCTTGTCGTTCTCCACCAACAAGGCGCCGACCTTGCCAGCGTATTTGCCTTTGCCAGGAATGTAGCCGGTGACACGCGCCTCGGCGTCTTCATGCAGCTTGAGTTTGAACAGGCCGTTGCTGCGACCGACGCTGTAGCGGTTGTCCTGGTGCTGCAGCATCAGCCCTTCGCCACCGGCCTGGACGACAGCGCGAAGCCGTCGGTGCAGGCTTTCGGTATCGCTCAGACGGTGTTGCTCGATGATGCGCAGGTACGGCGTTGATGCGTTGCCGATCAGCTTGCCCATCTGTGCGTGGCGGTCCGAAAACCCTGCTGGCATCGCTGGCAGATCGAAGGCCATGAAACGCAGGGCGCGCCAGCGGACGTCCTCGACGCTGCCACTGCGGACAAGGGCACTGGTGGCTTCGAACTGGCCTCGCGCCAACCAGAGTTCACCATCCAGGGGGTGTTGCGGCCAGTGCGCGGTGAACCATGCCGGGGCGTGGATGCGGTGGCCTGCGCGCGTCCACAACACCTCGCCGTCCCAACGTGCGCGGACACCGTCGAGCTTCTCACTTACCAGGTACTGCGATACGTCCGGCCCGTCCTGCCAGGTACTGGCCAGCATCAGCGGCGGGACGGCCGCGTGGCTGCGGCTGATCGTCAACACGCACAGCACTAGAAACAGGAGTGCACGCAGCATGGGCTGTTGCCTGTGGGGAAAGGCAAACAGCGTGCGTCGGCTATCTGCGGGCAACCATCAGTTGCTGCCCGCTGCGTTGGTCAGCCCTGCGATCAGTCGACTGTCGGCAAGCTGTGCAGGAACTGCTGGACGGCTGGCCCGAAGCGGTCGTAGTCGACCAGGAAGGCGTCGTGGCCTTGCGGCGAATCCATGCCGATGAACTGGGTTTGCGCGCCGCCGGCACGCAGGCCGTCGGCGATCTGCTGCTGCTGTTCCACCGGGAACAGGATGTCGGTGTTGGCACCAATGGCCAGCGCACGCTCGACCCGTATTTTTGCCAGCCCGGCCATGACGTCACCGCCGGCATATTCGGCCAGGTCAAACCAGTCCATCGATCGCCCGAGATACAGATAGCAGTTGGGATCGAAGCGGCGCACGAAGCGGCGGGCGTGGCCTTCCAGATAGCTTTCCACCTGGAATTCCAGGCCGAACGGATCATCGTCGGTCTGCTCCGAATCCAGCCTTACGCGGCCAAAGCGGCCATCCCATTCCAACGCCGAACGGTAGGTGATGACGCCAAGTTTGCGCGCCATGCGCATGCCTGATTCCGGGTAGTGCGCATCGTCGTAGTCGCCGTTGTTCCAGGCCGGATCAAGGCGGATGGCTTCGCGTTGCAGCGAGCGGATGGCGATGGAGAACGGCAGCGCCTGCGCGCTGCCGGAGATGTTGATATGGGTGCGGGCGATGCCGGGGTGTTGCAGCAGCAATGCCAGCGCGGTCATGCCGCCCATCGAATTGCCAACCAGGCAGGCGAGCTGGCGGATGCCCAGTGCCTTGACCACCTCGGCGGCGGCGTTGGCGACGTCCTCGATGGACAGCTCGGGGAACGCCAGCCGATAAGGTTGGCCCGTCGCAGGATTGGTGGATGCCGGGCCGGTGGAGCCTTTGCAGCTGCCCAGGGAGTTGACGCAGATGACGAACCAGCGGTCGGTATCGATCGGCTTGCCGGGGCCGAGCATGGGCTCCCACCAGCCCACGTTCGGGTTGTCGGCGTGGCTGGCAGCATGCGCATCGGGCGACAGCCCGGTGACGATCAGCACGGCGTTGCCGGCATCGGCAGCCAGCGTGCCCCAGGTTTCATAGGCAACGCGGGCGCCTTGCAGGCTGCCGCCGCGCTTCATCGGAAAGGGAGACGAAAGCGCGTGGAAACGGCTGCCTTCGGGTATGAATTCGGTCATCGGCCAATTTTAACGGGGATGCGTGCTACATCTTCGCATGGGTGATAACCAGCAGTTATCACGCTATGACGGAGTCAAGGCGCGGGCGGGAGCGGGCTGGCACTCCAGCTGAGGCCAACCCGCACCGGCAGATGGTCCGAGCCAATGTCCGGGCCACGCTGCCGGAACGTGCCAGCCAACGGCGCCGACACCAGCACGTGGTCAATGGCAATGCCAAGTAGTCCCGCGCCTTCGCTGGGGTATGTCGGTGCAGCGCCGGTTGTGCGCCGCAGCCCCTGTTGTTCGGCGATGAACAAGGCACTGGACCAAGGCGTCGCATTGAGGTCGCCGGCAATGATGGTGGGGCCTGTCGAGGTTTGCGCCAGGTCGCACAGCAACTGGTCACGCGCACGGAATTTGCGTATTGCCATGGGCGGCTTTGGGTGGACTGCAATCAGATGGATCGAGCGTCCTTGCAGGTCGATGCGCGTTTCCAGGCGGAGCGCGCCAAGCGCATCGGCGTGGAGCCGCGGGGTCTGCAAGGGGCGATCGGAGAGGATGCCCAAGCCCGGTGGCGAGTCCTGCGCGTGCAGGACAGCATGGCGGAATCCACCATTGCCGGCAGCGGCCAGTTGCTCGGCGTAGGCGGTTGATAGTTCGGTCAGTACAACGATATTGGCGGGGTCTTCGCGCAGCCACTGCAGCAGACGCGCAGGGTCGCGTTGGTGGATATTGACGTTGGCAACAACGATGACCAGCTCGGAGGAGGGCGATGCGCCTGTGGTTTCCCGACTTGCGCTGAACCAAGGCAGGAAGGTCAGCGGCAGGGCCCAAAGCCAGTACCGGTGGCCAACGGCAAGCAGCGCACAGCTCAGCAGCCAGGCCAGCGCATAAAACGGCTGCCAGTGCGCAAACAAGTCCAGAACCCAAGCAATCCCGCTCTGGCCCGGGAACCAGGCCCGCTGCAGGGGAAGCAGCATCCCGAGCAAGGCAAGTGCGGCCAGGCACTGCAGCGCTGGCCGTGGCAACCAACGCATTGCGATTGCTTGATGGGGCTGCCGCCGGGGTTGGCTGCTCGTGCGTTGCTCGGCTTCCATGCCCCTGCGACTTACTGAGGGGGACCGATCAACAGCGTCAGTGGTGCGCTTGCCGGCAGCTTCACCTTGATAGGCGCGGACTCGACATCACCTTCGCCGCGCATGGCGGTGCCGCTGCTGGAGAGGCGGGCGAAGACTTCCACTTCCTGCAGGTCGGACAGCTTCTGCGTCGGCATCGGGCTGTCGCCGTCGTCCAGGGTCACGGTCAACGGGGTGGCCTGGGCGGGGTGGCGCTCCACTGCGACCGGCATTGGCGGGCCGCCCGGGATGCGAGCGATGACGAACAGGGTTTCCTTGCCCGAGGTTGCGCGTGCAGCCAAGGCCGGTGCAATCGTCACCGTGATCTGAATGCCCTTGCCCTCATTGGCAGCTGCGGCGCCGGCAGCGGCATCACGACCGTGCGCCGTTGTGGGGGTCTTGCCGCGGGCGATGTCGATCTGTTCCTGCAATGCGGTGGCCGCGGCCGGTTCCAACCGGCTCAGCAGGCTTTCCCAGGTCTGCGCCGCCTGCTCATCGTGGCCTTGTTGGCGCTGCACGATGCCGGACAGCCAGATGGCGCGTTCGTTGTCCGGTGCCACCTGGCGGGCGTGGGCCAGCCATTGGGTCGCGGTGTCGTCGAATAGAAGCTTGGGATTGGCCTGGGCACGCGTCTGTGCGGCTTCGACCAGCAGGTCGGCCTCGTCAGGTGCCAGCGCGACGGCACGCTGATAGGAGGCGGCGGCATCGGCGACCTTGCCGATTTCAAGTTGAGAGCGGGCCAGCAGCACCCAGCCATCCACGCGCTGCGGATTCTTGGCCAAGGCTTCCTGCAGTGCGCTGATACCTTGCTCGATGGTCTGTGGGCCTTCACTGGCCACCGGCTGCGGTTGCAGCGCAGCGGGCGTGCCCAACCATTGGTACAGGCCCAGCGTGGCGACCACGGCGATGGCCAGCAGGGTGCCCCAGATCCGCCGTTGGCCCGCGCGCCACAAAGGCCACAAGGCGATGCCGGTTGCGGCGGCGGCAAGCACGGCGGCGCCGATCAGGAAAACCCAGTTCACCATTCGCGTTCTTCCTGGCTGGCATCATCGGCTGCGGAGGCGGGGACGTTGCGGCCACGTCGGCGCACATGCACGACCAGCACGACAGCGCCAGCCAGCAACAACAATCCCGGGCCCAGCCAAAGCAGCAAGGTGCCGCCTTCCATCTGGGGCCGGTAAAGCACGAACTCGCCGTAGCGTTCGACCAGGAACTGCTTGATCTGGGCGTCGCTGCGGCCTTCGTGCATCAGCTTGAGTATTTCACCGCGCAGATCGTGGGCGATCTGGGCGTTGGAGTCGGCCAGCGACTGGTTCTGGCATTGCACGCAGCGCAGTTCGGCAGTCAGTGCGTGGAAGCGGGCTTCCTCGGCGCGATCACGGTACTGCAGTGGCGTCGGGTCGCCGGCCGGTTGCGCCAGGGCGGCAGTGGCCAGGCAAAGCCAGAGCAGGATGCCGCCCAGGTATCTCATCGCAGCGTGCCCAGGTCCGGTGCACCCTTGTGGCCGCCGTTGGCGGCTTCCACTTTCTCCAGCGCGGGGATGAGCTGTTCATCCATTACTTGCTGGGTAATGGCGCCGCTGTACTTCCAGCGCACGATGCCGGCGCCATCCACCAGGAAGGTTTCCGGGGCGGCTGCGATGCCCCAGTCCAGCGCGGTGCGGCCTTCCTGATCGGCCAGCACGATCATGTAGGGATTGCCCAGTTGTTCCAGCCAGCGCAAGGCCTCGCTGGGCTCGTCCTTCCAGTTGTAGCCGATCATGCGCACGCGCTTGGTTTCGGCGAAACGGGTGAGGATGGGGTGCTCGTCACGGCAGGTCGGGCACCAGCTGCCCCAGACGTTGAGCACATACGGTGCACCGCGCAGCTGCTTGCCAGTGACATGGACGCTGGGGTCGTGCAGCACCGGCAGCGAGAACGCCGGCGCCGGCTTGCCGATAAGTGCCGACGGCAGGCTGTCGCGATCCGGGCGGTCGGAACGGCTGACGCCGTACAGCATCAACCCCATCAGGCCGAGGAAGAACAGGGCGCCAAGGATGATGGCGATTGGCGGCAGCCGGTGCGGCTTGTTGGATTGCGGTTCTACAGGGGTATTCATCGGGACTTCTCGGGCAACCGGCGGAAGCGGCGGTCGACGGCGGTGATCAGGCCACCCAGGGCCATCAGCGCCGCGCCCAACCAGATCCAGCGGACAAAGGGTTTGATCTGTACACGCACGGCCCAAGAGCCGTCGCCCAGTGATTCTCCCAGCGCAACGTACACATCGCCACCCAGGGCCGGATGGATGCCGGCTTCGGTCATCGGTTGGCCGCCGCTGGCGTACATGCGTTTTTCGGGGTTCAGGCGTGCGACAAGTTGATCGCCGCGCAGCACCTTCAGGTGGCCGCGGTCGGAGTGGTAGTTGGGGCCATCGGTAGCGTCCACGCCTTCAAACACCAGTGTGTAGCCGCCGGCATCCACCGACTGGCCCGGCGCAAGCGCAACTTCGTGCTGCACATTCAGTGCCTCCACCAGCAGGGCGCCGACCAGGAATACGGCAATGCCGAGGTGGGCGACCAGCATGCCCCAGGTTTCGGCCTTGGGGCGGCCGCCGCCGCGCAGGCGGGTCCACAGGTAGTACAGCGTGCCGCCAGCCACCCAGGCTGCGCCGGCGATGCCCGCAGCGGTCTTGAACTTGCCCTGCGGCGCCAACCACCAGCCAATCACGCCAAGCACCACGGCGAAAGCCGCCCAAGGCAGCAGCAGCGTCAGCGGCCGCATGCCTTGCTCACGCTGCCAGCGGGTCAGCGGGCCGAACGGTAGCAGCAGGACCAACGGCGTCATCAACAGCAGGAACAAGGTGCCGAAGTAGGGCGGGCCTACCGATACCTTGCCCAGGTCCAGCGCATCGGCCAGCAGTGGGTACAAGGTGCCCAGCAGCACCATCGCGCAGGCACTGGCCAGCAGCAGGTTGTTGGCCAGCAGCAGGCCTTCGCGGGAATTGAGCGTGAACGCGCGGCGCGGGTCCTGCGCATCGCCGCCAATGCCGGGTGCGCGCAGGGTGTACAGCAGCAACGAGCCGCCCACCACCAGGCCCAGGAAAATCAGGATGAACAGCCCACGCGAAGGATCGGCGGCAAAGGAATGCACGCTGGTCAGCACGCCGGAGCGCACCAGGAAAGTACCCAGCAACGACAGCGCGAACGCTGCAATGGCCAGTAGCAAGGTCCAGCCGACAAACACGCCGCGTTTCTCGGTGGCAGCCTGTGAATGCAGCAGCGCTGCACCGACCAACCACGGCATGAAGCTGGCGTTCTCGACCGGGTCCCAGAACCACCAGCCGCCCCAGCCCAGTTCGTAGTAGGCCCACCAACTGCCCAGCGCGATGCCGACCGTCAGGAACGCCCAGGCAACATTGGTCCAGGGCCGGGTCCAGCGCAGCCAACGGACATCGATGCGCCCATCCAGCAGTGCGGCAATGGCGAAGGCGAACGGCACCGAGAAGCCGACATAGCCCAGATACAGCAGCGGCGGATGGATGATCAGCCCGGGGTCCTGCAGCAGCGGGTTGAGGTCGTGGCCTTCCACCGGGGCCGGCAGCAGCCGTGCAAACGGGTTGGAGGTGAACAGCAGGAAGGCGAGGAAACCGACGCTGATCATGCCCATCACCGCCAGCACGCGGGCGACGACGGGCTCGGGCAGCTGCCGCGAGAACTCGCTGACGGCGGCACTCCACAACGCCAGGACCAGCGTCCACAGCAGCAGCGAGCCTTCGTGCGCGCCCCATACCGCCGAATAGCGGTAGATCATCGGCAGTAGTGAGTTGGAGTTCTCGGCCACATAACGCAGCGAGAAATCCTGGCGGACGAAGGCGATGGTCAGTACCACGAAGGCACCCAATACCATGGTCAGCTGCAGCAGGGCGGTGGGCCTTGCGGTGGCCATCAGCGCAGGCAGCTGGCGTTGCGCACCGATCATTGGCAGGACGCTCTGCAGCAGGGCTGCCAGCAGCGCGAGGATCAGCAGTACCTGTCCGATTTCAGCGAGCACTCAGGGCGATTCCGTAGCAGGGGCGGCAGCCGGAACCTGATGCTTGGTATGGGCTTGGCCCATCTTGTCGGCCAGTTCCTTGGGCATGTAGGTCTCGTCATGTTTGGCCAGGACGTCTTCGGCGACAAACACGCCGTTGACCATGCGCCCGGTGGCGACCACGGCCTGACCTTCGCGGAACAGGTCCGGCAGGATGCGGTCGTAGGTGACGGGCAGTTCGGCGTCGCCGTCGGTGACGTCAAAACGTGCGAGCAATGCGCCGCTTTCACGCTTGAACGAGCCCTTGGCGACCATGCCACCAAGGCGGAAGCGCGCATCCGCAGCCACCTTGCCTGCCTTGACCTCGGCCGGCGTGTACAGATAGGCGATATTGCGTTGCAGGGCAGTGGCGACCAGGGCGACGGCAATGCCGGCCACGGCCAGTACCAGCAACACCAGCAGCAGACGGCGGCGTTGGGTGGGGCTCATCGGCTCAGTTCCTCGTCGGTAGGCGCGCTGTTGCTGCGCTTGCTACGAGCAACGCGGCCGCGCGCTTCGCGCAGCAGTTGGCGGATTTGCAGGCGCGGCACGATGAAATCCCACGCCAGCACCAGGAAGAACACCGCATAGGCCATGGCGACGTATTTGAAATAGCTCATGCCGATTTCTCCACGCGTTCGCGCACCCAGGCCTTGCCGACTTCGCGGCGGAGGTTGTCGGCGCGGGCGCGGGTCAGCAGCGAGCCGGCAAACCAGAACTTGGTGGCCAACACCATCAACCACAGCGGCAGGATCATGCTGCTGTCCATGCTGGACTCGCCAAACATGCGGATGGTCTGGCCCTGGTGCAGCGAGTTCCACCAGACCACGGAATAACGGATCACCGGCAACAGCACCACGCCGACAATTGCCAGCAGGCCGGCAGCACGGGCCGCGGCACGGCGGTCATCGATGGCGCCGTAAAGGCCCATGACGCCGAGGTACAGGAACAGCAGGATGAGTTCGGTGGTCAGGCGTGGGTCCCAATCCCACCAGGTGCCCCACATCGGCTTGCCCCAGATGCTGCCGGTGAGCAAGGTGATCAGGGTGAAGCCGGCGCCGATTGGCGCGCAGGCCATGGCCAGGATCTCGCACAGCTTGATCCGCCAGATCAAACCAATGGCACTGTAGAAGGCCATCAGGCCGAACACGAACAAACTCATCCAGGCCGAGGGCACATGGATGTAGAGGATGCGGAAACTGTCGCCTTGCTGGTAGTCGGCAGGGACCACCGCCAGCGCCTGCCACAGCCCGAAGGCAAACAGTGGCAGGGAGGCAAGATAGAACCACGGCGCCCAGCGTGCAGCAAAGCTGTCGAAGTAGGGCGGTGAGCCCAGCTTGTGAAACCAACCGACTAAAGCTTTGAACATCCGCACGCTCGCTGAGGAAGACGAAGGCCGGGCCGCAAGCGGCGGCCCGACCGGCTGGGTGCCGCTTGCGGCACCGTTGCTGTTTTCACACTAGCGCAAGATACCCCAAAACCGGGATACCGGCGGTGGCCAGGTGCTTACTTGAGGGTGACCGTGCCTTTCATCAGCGCCGAGTGGCCCGGGAAGCTGCAGAAGAACGACAACGGCGCACCGGCTGCCGTCAGGCTGGCCACCGGGATCGACACCGATGTGCTTTCGCCACCGCCAACCACCTTGCTGTGGCCCAGGATGCGGGTGTCGCCGGCCTTGAGGTAGTCCGCGGCCAGCCCGGCCTTGATGCCGTCGGCGTCGATTCCGGCCATGTCGGTGGTCTTGGCCACCACGACGTTGTGGCCCATCACGTTCTTGGCCATCTTTCCGGTGTGGCTGAGATTGATGGTGAAGTTGCTGCAGGTCCTGGGCACGTCGATGTTGGTGAGGTTGTACTTCATCGCATCGTTGCCTTCCAGGTTCACCGAACAGGTGTCCGAGGCGTAGGCGGAGGAGGCACCGCCAAGGGCGAGCAGGGCAAGGAAAATACGGGACTTCATGGGTAACTCCTCAAGCACAGGTTGCAATGCACGCCACGGCGTGGCGCGGGGGAAGGTCCAGCTCGGTTCTACTCTTTCAGCGATGACAGCCAGGTCGAGACCGCCTTGATGCTATCGGCATCCAGTTGCCGGCCAATGCCGTGCATGACCCGGCTGTTGGTGGATGCGTCGATGGTGTTGTCGTGGAACT
The DNA here is from genome assembly GCF_032061965.1 of Stenotrophomonas sp. Taxonomy (GTDB): domain Bacteria; phylum Pseudomonadota; class Gammaproteobacteria; order Xanthomonadales; family Xanthomonadaceae; genus Stenotrophomonas. Next base: position 85,027 of record NZ_DAMBEF010000007.1, read on the forward strand.
GCTGCAGGCGTGCCTGCAGGTAGTCATTTTGTTGCCCGCGCAGCACCGGATAGGCGGCATAGGGGCTGCGCCCGCTGCGGTCCTTGAAGCTGGCCTGCGGGTTGCCGCGCGCATCTGCGCCATGGCAACCCTGACAGGGCGGGATGCCCTTGCTGACGTCACCGTCCATGTAGATGGCCTGGCCCTGGCTGAGCAAGGCCGGGTACGGGGGATCGGCAGGCGCGGCATCGGCAGGCGGCGGTGGGTGCGGCAGGCTGGCGTAATAGGCGGCCAGGTCGCGGATGTCCTGCTCTTCCAATGGCGCGGCCATCGGCGTCATCGGCGATTCGGGCATGCGGCCATCCTTGTAGGCGTGCAGAGCCCAATACAGATAGTCGGCCTTCTGCCCGGCCAGGTTCGGGAAGGCCGGCGTGATCGCGATGCCGTCGGCGCCATGGCAGGCGGAACAGACCTCGGACTTGCCCTTGCCCGCCTGTGCATCGCCAGCCGGGGCATGCGCGCGGCGCAGATCCAGTCGCGCCAACGGCTTTGTCGGGGCCGCCGGGGTTTCGGTGGGCGCTGCCGGAGGTGCTGGTGCGTCGGCGGCAGTGGGCGGTGCAGCCGGTGGGTCGGCCTGGCCGCCGGCGGCGGCCAGTGCGGCAATCAGCCAGAGCGCCTTCATAGGGCCACCTCGAACAACATGCCGACCAGGTTGACGTTGTAGCCGGAGGGACCGCCATCGGTATAAACACGATGGTCATAGATCAGCGTGTCCTCGAAGCCGAAGTAGTGCCAGTCGGATAGGCTGCCGCGTTCCCAGGTGTCGAATACGCGCAGGCGCATGCGGTCGTTGAGCGGCACGGTAAGGCCCGCCGTCAGCGAGGTTACCCGGTACTTCATCACCGGATAGGCGCCGGTCGCCTGCGTTGCATTGGCTGGCGTGGTCATCGCCGCGGGCGAGTTCATGCGGTAACGGGTGGTGCCGCGTGAGTAGGTCCAGTTCCAGGCCAGATCCAGCACGGCACGACCGAAGCGGCGGTTGAAGTTGACCCCGGCGTAGTGATTGCGCTGCGCATCATCCATCCACCAGCGGTTGGCGTCCGGGTAGGTGGGCCCGCCCAGGTCCGGGTCGCTGCCGGTACCGTCGTTGACGTTGGCAAACACCAAGGTCGAACGGTCGTAGCCATACCAGGCACTGGTGGTTGTTTCCGGGCTGGGCTGCCATTCCCACTGCAGGCTGCCGGAATAGGTGTCGAAGCGCTGCCGACCTATCTGCGCGTCATAGCGGTTGCGGTCGCCGCGCGCCGAGGCATAGATCGTCATGTCATGCGGCAGGATGAAGGTCGCCATCAGGTCCAGCTTCTGCTGGGTGCGCGAGGCGATGTCGTATTTGCGCAGGGCCGAAACCGTATGTGGGCTCAGCCCTCCGGCAGGCTCGACGAAGCCGGGCAGGGAGCTGGAGAAGGTGAATTCGTAAGGGTCGTAGTAATAGCGGCTGCCGCTGCGGTCCAGGTAGGAGTAGTTGGCACGGAAGGTCAGCCAATCCAGCGCACGGTTGTTCCAGCCGAACTTGAGCAGGCTGTCGCGGGTGGTGGCGACCTCGCGGTGGGCGCGCTCGATCGTGGTGTAGGTAAAGCTGGTCGACAAGGTGTTCTTGTTGTTGGCGCGGAAGTCGGCGCCGGTGGAAACCTCGCGGGTTTCCTTGTCCAGTGGCAGGTTGCGGATGCGGGTGAGCACCGAGGCGTTCGGGCCGCGATCCCACACGCCCATTTCGCCCGGCACTACGCTGCCCTGCGCACCATTTTCGGCGATGTAGCCGTACTGGTCGGTCAGCGGGTTGTAGGCCCAGTAGGTGCCGCTGTAGTCCTCGCGCAGATAGCGTGCGGTATTGCGCCAGGTGACGTCGTCGTTGGGCATCAGCACCAGCCTCGCATCCAGCTTCTGGTTGTTGATGGCCAGCCCCGCGCGTTTGCGTGACAACGCGTCGGTGGTATTCCAGTTGGCACAGTCGGCAATGAAGGGTGGTGCCAGTACCTGCCCAAACTGGCCCTGGCAATCCATCGGTGCCAGCAACTTGTCGTTCTGGCGCATGGTGGTGAGCGCCAGGTTTACCGAGAAGTCGCCATTCCACGACGGCAGCTTGCGGCCGAAGGTCGCACCCAGCCGGTGATAGTCGTTCTCCGGTTCGTAAGCGAACGAGCCCTGCGTGAGCGGCGGTGTGTAGGCGCCGGCCACCGAGTACAGGCCGTACGGCACCTGGTAGTCATACGAACTGTGCGCATTGCGGAAGAACGAGCCGGTGTAGCTGAAATCGCTGCGCCAGACATTGCCGACGAAACGGAAGCCGCCCATGAAATTGAGGGTGCTGTCGTCGATGGGGCGCGGGATTTCGTAGACGCCACCGTTGGCCGGGAACGGGTAGTTGAAGAAGAATGGGCCGCCGAACGGGCGCGCGCCCTTGCGCTCTTCATGAGTGAGGCTGGCATAGCCGGTCCAGCGCGGATTGAGCAGGTAGTTGATGCTCACCCCTTGCTTGTCGCGCACCACGCTCAAGGTGGTGAATGGCTGTGCAGCGGACACCGCGGCAACCTGTGCGGCACTGCTGCCGGCCGGGGTGAGCCCGTCCTTGAGGGTGAGGTGGTTGCTGCCGACGCCATCCCATATCGAGCGGGCATTGCCGCTGAGCACGTTCGGCGTGCTGCGCGCGAAGGCCTGCACCTTGTAGCGGCCGGCCTGGCCGAAGACTGCACGCAGGTATTGGTTGTCACGGCTGAGCCGGCTCATGCGCACATCGACGTAGCGCCCATCCTCGGCCCGCGCCAGACTGAAGTTGGCCTGCAGCACGACACCATCATCGGCATCGCGGAAACGACGCCAGTTGGTATTGCGCTCATCGCCACTGAGGTGGAGGTAGCCAAGCGCGACATTGCCCGAGTAGGTCCAGCCGTTGTCGCCGAAGGGCTTGGCCGTGGCCATCTGCGGCGCGCAGCCGTAGAGGAGGCCGGTCGGGGTGCGCTTGTTCTCCGCACTCAACCAGCTTTCGCCGTCCGGGTCACAGCCGTTCCAGCCGATGCGGCCGCTGGGGTCCAGCCAGTTGCCGAACTGCAGGTCGACGCCGCCGCCGCTGTCCTGCGCCTGCGCAAGACCTGCCAACAGCGCGAGGGACAACAGTGACCAGCGGCAGTTCCTTGAACGATTCCGTGTGCACATGTCGTTCTCCCTTTACTTGTGCAGACGTGGGCCGGAAGGATGGTTGGAGCCGTGTACCTGGGCGTGGCAGGTGATGCAGCCGCGGCCCATCAAGCGCTCATCGGCGGTCAGGCCGTTGCCCAGCGAGGTTTCGGTCTGCAGGTCGTTGGGGTGGCGGGTATGCGAGTGGCATTGCTGGCAGAGCATCGGGATTGGCGCGACCAGCAACGCGTGCTGGTTGGAGCCGTGTACCTGATGGCAGTTCAGGCAGCTTTCGCGCACCGGCGCATGCTCGAACAGGAACGGGCCGCGCTTCTCTGCGTGGCACTGGTAGCAGGTCTCGTTGACCGTATCGGTCTTGAGCAGGGTGGGATTGAGCGTGCCGTGCGGGTTGTGGCAATCGACGCAGCTGATGGCGCCCTCGGGTAGCGGCATGTGCGAGCGACGGTTGAATTGCTGGCGAATGTCCTTGTGGCAGGTGGCGCAGGTTTCACTCACCGATTGCTTGGCAGTCAGGCCTTCGGCAGAGAACTTGGTCATCGGGTTGTGGCAGTCGCTGCACGACAGGTCGTTGCGCTGATGGATCGACCCCAGCCATGCATCGCGCGGCCCACCGGAATGGCAGCCCAGGCAGCTTTCGGTCTGGTTGGCGACCGGCGTACCGCCATCGCGGGTGAAAGCGATGATCGAACCCTTCTGCGTCGGGTTGGCCGCATGCACCGAACCCGGGCCATGGCAGGCCTCGCAAGTGGCGGTATTGGGATTGGCAGCGAGCGCGACCTGCATGCCGGCGGCATGCGCGGTATGGGCAAAGTTGTCGTTCTCCTTGCTGTGGCACGCGGTGCAGACCTGCTGCCCGACCGACTTGGCGTCAGGATGGGCCTTGTTGCGCGCAGGAACGGCATCGGCGAAACCGGGCGGGGCGTCGAAACCGTGCCCGGATTGGGTGGAGGCGAACTGGGTTTCGGGCAGCTTGACCGCTTGCCCGGACGCGTCGGCCTTGATCGGCGCCAGCCAAGCGGCCGACGCCAACACCAGAGTTGCGACCAGCATCACAAACGCTAGGTAGAGCCGCACGTTCCCCTCCTTGAGTTGTCCCTGCCGATGGGTCGGTGACAACGGGTGCCGACAACGTAATGGCGATTACGTCACGATTCTGTGAGCGGCTTTGGGTACAGTGCAAGCTGCGGCGCAGCAAGCTCCGGTTCAGGTTCGCGGGCGCGTCCCGTTCAGGAAAAGTCTCACCGCAGAGCGTGCCTGTTCCTGAGCCAAGGGGACATCGTCAGGGCTCATGCGGCCATTGACAGAGCGCAGGATCACCCCGCCGATGACCAACATGTAGAAATGGCGCGCGGCCAGGTCGGGATTCTGGATGTCAAGCCGGCCGGCATCGTGTTCGCGCGCGAAATAACGGCTCAACAGGATCTCCATCGCGGTCACGCCATGGGCCTGGAACCAATCACGCAGCTCGGGCTGGCTCATGCCTTCGGCGATGACCACGCGGTGGCAGGCAATGCGTGCCGGCGACAGGATCTCTTCCACCATCTTCAGCGCGGCCTGCTCCAACGCCTGTTCGGCGGGCAGGGTTGAACTGGTCAGCTCGTCCAGGCTGCGCCCGAACTGACTGATGCTGCGTTCCATCAGCGCATGGACCAGGCCGACCTTGTCGCCGAACGCGCGGTACAAGGTGGCCATGGAACCGCCGGCGAGCTTGACGATGTCCGACAGGCGCGCGGCCTGGTAGCCCTTCTCGTTGAAGATGACGGTGGCGGCTTCCAGAAATTTTTCCGCGCGAAGTTCGCCACGACGCTGCAGTTCTACTGCGGGCCGAGGGGGCAGCGAGGGCAGGCCGGTGGTCGCGCAATCTGGATAGTGCCGGTTTGGCATGGGCTGACAGAGCAAAGGTGTGAAGCCGCCGTCAAGAATAGCGCGTTATGAGTTGGCAATGCGGATGGCAAGTGCAGCCGCCAGCGGTGCCAGCAGCGCCGACACCACCAGCCCGGCAGCAAGCATCAGCAGTGCCCCGCTCGGATCCAGGCCCTGCGCCGAGGCGGCCACCGCGCCGGCGCCGAACACCAGCACCGGGACGTAGAGCGGCAACACCAGCAGCGCCAGCAGGATGCCGGCCCGGCGCATGCCTACCGTAAGCGCCGCAACCACCGCACCCAGCAGGCTGAGCAAGGGCGTGCCCAGTGCCAGTGATGCGATCAAAATCGGTAATTGGGCGCGTGGCAGGTGCATCAGCTCGGCCAGCAGCGGGCTGACCAGTACCAAGGGGAAGGCAGTGGTCAGCCAATGCGTGAACACCCGCACCGCGACCAGCCACGCCAGCGGCACCGGCGACAGCAGCCATTGCTCCAGCGAGCCATCCTCGGCATCACTGCGAAACAGGCTGTCCAACGACAGCAGGCCAGCCAGCAGCACCGCCAACCACAACACGGCCGAGGCCACGCTCTGCAGCAGTCGGGGTTCGCCGCCCAGCGCCAGGGCGAACAATGCCACCACCAGCAGGGCGAACAGGATGGGTTGCGCGGCATCGCCACGGCGTCGCCACAGCAGCCTCAGGTCACGTGCCAGCAGGGCGCGCGCGGCACTGGCCAGGGTCGGTTGTGGACCGGGCAGGCTCATGCGCTTTCCTCTTGATCGTTGCCACCGAGGGTGAGCAGGCGATTGCGTACCGGTGGCGCGGAGTAGGCGCCATGGGTGGTGACCAGCGCGGCACCGCCACTGCGCAGGTGCGCCGAGATCATCCGGTTGACCAGGTTGATGCCTTCCAGGTCGAGATTGGCGTAGGGCTCGTCCAGTAGCCAGACCGGTGCCGGCGACAGCCATACCCGGGCCAGCGACAGGCGCTTCTTCTGTCCGGCCGAGAGCTGCCGAACCGGCGTTTCCTCATAGCCGGCCAGGCCGACGATGGCCAGCGCGTTGCCGGGCATCTGGCGCGCACGGCGGCCCTGCAGCCCGCACAGGAAGTGCAGGTTCTCCAGGGTGCCCAGGTCCTGCTTGAGGGCAGTCAGGTGGCTCAGGTAGGCGATATAGCGCGACCGCTCAGTGCGGCTGGCCGGGCGGCCATCGATCTCGATCTGTCCCTGGTCGGGCGCCAGCAGGCCGGCCAGCACGCGCAGCAAGGTGGTCTTGCCGGCCCCGTTGCTGCCTTGCACCAGCAGTGCCTCACCCGCGTCGACATGCAGGTCCAGCGGGCCGAACACCGGGTCATCGTTGCGGCTGAAACGCAGACCTTGGGCGGCAAGCAGTGGCGGGGCGTTGGTGGAGTCAATCATCGATCGGGCGCTTCCGTCCATGGAGGAGGGCACAGCCGGGCAGGCGCCCGGAGGGGGCGCATTATAGACCCGGCACCACAGTGTCCTGCAGGCAAGGTGGGCGTAGTGGGGCCGAAACCGGCGGCTTTGCGTAAACTCGGGACTTTCCTCCCCCGGCGCGTACGTAACGATGCAACCGCAGACCAAGTTGCCCAAGGTGGGCACCACCATTTTCACCGTGATGTCGCAGCTGGCCGCCGAGCACGGTGCCGTCAACCTGGGCCAGGGCTTCCCGGATTTCCCGGCACCGCAGCGGCTGATCGATGAAACCGCCAAGGCCATGCGCGAGGGCTTGAACCAGTACGCGCCGATGACCGGTGTGGCGCCGTTGCGCCAGGCCATCGCGCAGAAGGCGCTGGATTGCTATGGCGCGCAGGTGGACCCGGACAGCGAGATCACCGTGACTTCCGGTGGTACCGAAGCCATCTTCAACGCCATCCATGCGGTGGTGCGCGCGGGCGAGGAAGTGATCGTGCTCGACCCGGCCTACGACTGCTACGAGCCGGCCATCGACCTGGCCGGCGCGCGTGCGGTGCATGTGGCGCTGGACCCGCAGACCTTTGCCGTGGACTGGGACAAGGTGCGTGCCGCCATCACCCCGAAGACCCGCATGCTGATGGTCAATACGCCGCATAACCCGTCCGGCGCGATGCTGTCCGCCGCCGACATGCAGGCCCTGATCGAGGTGCTGCGTGGCACCGACATCTACCTGATCTCCGATGAGGTGTACGAGCACATCGTGTATGACGGCGCCCGCCACGAATCGGCGCTGCGTTACCCCGAGTTGCGCGAACGTGCCTTTGTCATCTCCAGCTTCGGCAAGACCTACCACTGCACCGGCTGGAAGATCGGCTATGCCATCGCGCCGCCCGCGCTGACCGCCGAGTTCCGCAAGGTCCACCAATACAACACCTTCACCACCTACAGCCCGGCCCAGTACGGCTTCGCAGCGATGATCCGTGACGAGCCCGAGCACCATCTGGAACTGGGGGCGTTCTACCAGGGCAAGCGCGACCGCTTCCGCGAACAGCTGCTGACCACGCGCTTGAAGCCCTTGCCGGTCCCCGGCGGTTATTTCCAGTTGGTGGACTATTCGGCCATCAGCGACCTGCCGGACCACGAGTTCGTGAAGTGGCTGACGATTGAAAAGGGCGTCACCGCGATCCCGCTGTCGCCGTTCTACGAAACGCCGCCGGCCGGGCAGCGCTTGGTGCGGCTGTGCTTCGCCAAGAACGATGCGACGCTTGATGCGGCGATACAGCGCCTGCAGGCGCTCTGATACAGGACGGTTCGGGTGCAGGCCGGTTCGTTGTTGATGCTGCTCAGCGGCGGCCTGTTGCTGCTGGCGGGCGTACTGAACGTGTTTCTGTTCTTTTCAGTCGTGCAGGATGGCTTGCGCGAACGGCGGGTGTCGGTGGACGAGGGGCATCTGGCCCTGCGTGGCGCGTTCAGCCGCTATACGCGTATCTACCTGGCCTTGCTGACCGCCGAAGAGCGACGCCTGCCGCGTAATCGCTGGGTGGCTGGCCTTCAATGGCTGCTACCCGTATTGGGCGTGTTGCTGGCAGCGAGCGTGATTTTCAATTTTTGGCACACGGGACACCAATGACCATGCAAGACCTTCGTATCTCCCTCGTGCAAGGCAACACCCGTTGGCACGACCCGGCCGGCAATCGCGACTATTACGCCGCGCTGCTGGCACCGTTGGCCGGCCACACCGATCTGGTGATCCTGCCGGAGACCTTCACCAGTGGCTTCTCCAATGACGCCATCGACCATGCCGAGGACATGACCGGGCCGACCGTGGCGTGGATCCAGGCGCAGGCGCGCGCGCTGGGTGCAGCGGTCACCGGCAGCGTGCAGTTGCGCGTTGATGGCAAGGTCTACAACCGGCTGTTGTGGGCTACCCCGGAGGGCGAGCTGCAGTACTACGACAAGCGCCACCTGTTCCGCTATGGCGGCGAGCACAAGCGCTACGCCGCCGGCAACGAGCGCCTGTGCGTGGAGTGGAAGGGCTGGCGGATCAATCCGCAGGTCTGTTACGACCTGCGCTTCCCGGTGTTCTGTCGCAACCGCTATGACGTGGAGCGGGCAGGACAGCTGGACTTCGATCTGCAGATCTTCGTGGCCAACTGGCCCTCGGCGCGGGCGCATGCCTGGCGCACCCTGGCCCGCGCCCGTGCCATCGAAAACCTGTGCTTCGTGGCGGTGGTCAATCGCATCGGCGTGGACGGCAACAACCTCCACTACAGTGGCGACAGCGCGGTGATCGACTTCCTGGGGCAGGCCCAGGTGGAGATCCGGGAGCAGGAGCAGGTGGTGACCAGCACCATTTCCGCCCAGGCGCTGGCCGCGCATCGCGAGCGCTTCCCGGCCATGCTCGACGCTGATGTGTTTGAGCTTGCGGGGCCGGTAGTCGCTCGCTGAACGCTGCCCCCCATTGCGGCGGGCCGGTCGCGATGGCGCGGCCGGGCGCTGCTAGGCTCGGCGCTGGCGACAATACGCTGGAGGAAAACCGATGAAGAAGATGATGACAGTGATGCTGCTGCTGGCGATGGGCGCTGCTGCGCCGGCGGCACAGGCAGCCGGCAATATCGATTGCGAGCTGCGCTACAACCTGTCCGGTTGGTCTGCGTTCTACAAGACTGCTTCCGGCACCGGCACCATCACTTGCGACAATGGCACCAGCTTTCCGGTCACGATCAGCGCCAAGGGTGGTGGCCTGACCGTCGGGCGCACCACGATCACCGATGGCCGTGGCAAGTTCAGTGGGGCCTATTCGGTGAATGATTTGCTGGGTACCTACGCCGCAGCGGAAGTGCACGCCAGTGCTTCGCGCGCGAACGATGCCCAGGCCATGACCAAGGGTGATGTCTCGTTGGCGCTGGCCGGCACCGGTCATGGCTGGAGCCTGGGCGTGGGGTTCGGCAAGTTCGTCATCGAGCGACGCTGATCCCCGCTCGCCCCCTCCCGGTTTGCGGTAGGGGGCGAGCCGGCTCAACGAAAAATTTCAACGGTAACTTTTCAGCCTGCACGCGGTGATTGGGCAGCGCATCACAGCTGCCACCGTGCCGCGCGGCGGTGTGTCTGACAGCCGCTACACTCGCTTGGTTACGACTACCGCACGGCGGCAGTCATCCACCCATCGAGAGCCGCGCCGCATGCCAGATACGTCACGCAGGGACCTGTTCAAAGCCATCGCCGCCGGCGCCTTGGTCGCGCCGCTATCGACGTTGGCGCAACCTGCGGTGACCACCGCAATCGCCAAGCAAGACCTGCCAATGCAGCGCTGGGGACATGGCCCCGAGGGCCAGCGCATCGCCGACCTTGGCGATGGCACCTACCTCAACCCCATCGTCGCCGGGGACCATCCCGATCCCAGCATCCTCAAGGATGGCGACGATTACTACATGACGTTCTCGTCGTTCTATTCGTATCCGGGCCTGGTGATCTGGCACTCGACCGACCTGGTCAACTGGGCGCCGATCGGGCCGGCGCTGCACAAGACGCTGGGTGATATCTGGGCGGTGGATCTGTGCAAGCACGGTGACCGCTATTTCATCTACCTGCCGGCCAATCCCACGGGCAACGGGTGGTCGATCTTCGTCATCTGGGCCGATGATATCGCCGGGCCGTGGAGCGAGCCGGTCGATCTGGAGATTGAAGGCTGCATCGATCCGGGCCATGTCGTCGGTGAGGACGGCAAGCGCTATCTGTTCGTCAACGGCATTCGTCGTGTGCGGCTGCGTGATGACGGGCTGGCCACCGATGGCTCGCTTGAGCCGGCGTACAGTCCGTGGCGCTACCCGGACGACTGGGTCACCGAGAACTTTGCACCGGAAGGCCCCAAGCTGTTGCGCCACGGTGACTGGTTCTATCTGGTGACTGCCGTGGGTGGCACTGCCGGTCCAGTCACCGGTCACATGGTGATCGCTGCGCGCTCGCGCTCCATCCATGGCCCCTGGGAGCACTGCCCGCACAATCCACTGGTGCGCACGCAGTCCGAGGCCGAGCCCTGGTGGTCGCGTGGCCACGCCACCTTGGTGGAGGGTCCGGCCGGCGATTGGTGGATGGTCTACCACGCCTATGAGAACGGATTTCGCACCTTGGGACGGCAGACGCTGCTGGAGCCAATCGAGTGGACCGATGACGGCTGGTTCCGCGCGCTGGGTGGTGACCTTTCGCGGCCAATGCCGAAGCCCGCCGGAGGCAGGAAGAGCGCAGCGGGCTTTGCGCTCTCCGACGACTTCAGCAAGGACCGTTTCGGTACCCAATGGGCCTTCCACAACCCGGGCCCGAACGAGCGTCAACGTGCGCGCTACGGTGAGCGTCGCCTGCACCTGCAGGCCAGCGGCACCTCGCCGGTCGACAGTTCACCGCTGACCTGCGGCGTGCCTGATCGTTGCTATGAGGTGGAGGTGACGTTGGAGCCAGCACCGGGGGCGGAGGCTGGCCTGCTGCTGTACTACAACAACAAAGCCTTTGTCGGCGTCGGCTTCAGCGCCGACACCATCAAGAACTTCCAGTACGCCGAGGAACTGGTCTGGGCACGTGCGCCGCGCAAGCCCGGGCCGATCCGGATAAGGCTGAGCAATGTCGGGAATGTCGTGACTTTCCATTACTCGCACGACGGCGGACGCAGTTGGCAGCTACATCAGACACGGATGGAAGTATCCGGGCTGCACCACAATGTATTTGGCGGCTTCCTGAGTTTGAAGCTGGGTATCTACTGCGCAGGAACGGGTGAAACGGCGATCCGTGATTTCCAGTACCGCAGTCTCCAGGCAAGGCAGGCATGAGTAAAAGAGCGCCGGTGACCGCTTAGTAGTGGCGGTCACCGGGTTTCGCGGTCGCGGGAATACTCTACCGTTGCCGTGAAGGATGGCAGCCAGGCCTCGCGCCTGATTACCCAGCATTCGTAGCTGGGAATCAGTTGATCGGGGGCATCCAGGCAGCCCAGATGCACTTCTATTTCATCGGCGCACACGGCGAACACCGATGAGCCACACGTCGGACAGAAGTGGCGATTGTTGTAGTGCTGCGTCTGGCCCGTTACCGATACAGCCGCCTGCTCGAACATGGCCGCTGCATAGAACAGTGCACCGTGGTGCTTGCGGCAGTCCAGGCAGTGGCAGATCCCCACGCGACGGGGTTGACCCACGGCCTGCAAGCGCACGCTGCCGCAAAGGCAGCCTCCCGTGAATACCTGCATGGCGTCCTCCTGGCAGTGGCCGTGCAATGGATGGGACATGTGATACCAGAGTCGAAGAACCACAGTGCGAAGATGTGGCATCGTGGAACCGGCTATACCGCATTGCATCCCTTGCAGCAGTCCCACCCCTGCCGGCGTCACCAGATGCCCCAACCATGGAGTCGGCCCAGGCCGGAACGCCAATGAATCCTCGCAAGATCGCTGTTGTTGCGGGCAGCCTGTCCGCGTTGCTGGCGTTGACGCCGCAATCCGCAAAGGCACAGCAAGCAGCCGAGCCCAAGCGACCCTCTCTCGAAGCATTGCAGGGCATCATCCTTGACCGGGCGCCGCAGACCAACGTCGCCGTGGTCGACCACGAGCGCATCAGTGCCAAGCGTATCGATATCGTTGGAGATGACGGCACCATCCGCATGACGCTGGCTGGCAATACCCCGGCGCCGATCATCGATGGCCTGCAGTACAAGCGAGCATTCGATGTCGCCGGCATGATCCTGTACGACGCCAAAGGTAGCGAGCGAGGCGGTTTTGGCGTGGCCGACATGCCATCAGGCACCACGGCGGTGCTGGCGCTGGATCACCCCGCGATGGATGCCGCCGGCTGGCGCGTTTCAGCAGATGGTTCGGTGATGTTCGTCATCAACCAGGCCCCACCGTTGATCCGGGACCCGGGCCTGGGGGATCGTCTGGTGCCAGGCGTGCAGACACCGACCCGGATCAAGCTCAGTGTCGCCGCCGACGGCACGCCCGCGGTATCCCTTGCAGACGCGGGCGATCAGCCGCGCGTGCGCATGACAGTCACCGCCGAAGGCTATGGCGCCATCGAATTTCTGGATGCCAGCGGCAAGGTGGTGCATGTGCTGGCGCCCGAGCGTGACCAGAAACGCTGAGCCCTCGCAGACTGTCCCGGATAGTGTTGGCTCAGCGCCGCCGCAACCAGAAGTAGATCGGCAAGCCCGCCACGATCAGGGCGGCGCCCCACAGCAGCGCTTCGCTGCCGATGCCGACGATGGCATACAGGCTGAAGATCAAGGCACCCGCCGCCGCGGTGCGCGAGGCGGTGCCGGTGCCACGCCACACCCACGCAGCTGCGCCGGCCAGATAGGGCAGCAGGGTGGCGGCGGTGGACAGCAGTACCGAGAACTTGAACAGATCCACCAGCGAACGGTTGTAGTTGCAGATCACCAGCACGGTGGCGAGCAGGCAGCTGATGATCACGCCAAACACCGGGGCGCCGCGCTTGTTTTCACGGGTGAAGGCGCGCGGCAGCACACCGTCACGTGCGGCCGCCATCGGCAACTGAGCCGACAGCAGGGTCCAGCCATTGAGGGCGCCGATGCAGGAGATCGCCATCACCACGGCCAGCAGCATGCCGGCGGTAGGTCCCCATAGCGCGGCGGCAGCGTCGGCCATCGGCGCGCTGGACTTGGCCAGCACGTCGGCCGGCAGCAGGCCCAGCACGGTGGTGCAGGCCAGTACCGTGGCGATGCCGGCAATGGCGGTGCCGGCAACGGTAGCGCGGGCGACGGTGCGTGGTGCGTCATCCACCGAATCGGCAGGCACGGTGGCCGCCTCCAGGCCGATCATCGCCCACAGCGTCAGGGCCACGGTGGCGCCAGCGACGCTGGCCAGGGACTCGCCGGAAGGGTTGAAGGGCACGTAGTGGCTGGTATCCACCAGCCACAAGGCCACCAGGCCGAACATCAATAGCGGTACCACCTTCAGCACGGTGGTGAGCAACTGCAGGCGCCCGGCTTCACGCACACCTATCAGGTTGACGCCGGCACAGGCCCACAACGCAACAAGACCACAGGACGCCGCACGCACCGGGGTAGCGGTCAAGTCGGGAAATATCGCGCCAATGCTGCCGGCAAAGGCCACCGCGATGGCGGCAATCGCGCACCACATCGATATCCAGTAACTCCAGGCCACCATGAAGCCGGGGAGCTCGCCAAACGCATTGCGGGCGAAGACATACGGGCCACCGGTCTGCGGCCAGCGCTTGGCCAGCTGGGCAAAGGTGATCGCCAGCAGCAGGGCGCCGCACAGGGTGATGCCCCAGCCGATCAGGGTGGCGGCGCCATAGGGGGCGAGGGTGGCGGGCAGCAGGAAGGTGCCTGAGCCGATCATGCTGCCCACAACCAGGGCGGTAGCGGACCAGAAGCCCAGTGGGCGACGCGAAGTAGTCATAAATACTGCAGTAACGGCAAGTGCCAGGCCGGGCGATGGTCGCGGCGGGCAGGCAGGAAAGTGGGGCAGGCGCGGTGCGGCTGCAGATCGGGGCGGATTATGACGGTTTGCCGGCCTGATCGCGACGTTGACGGATGCGGGAATGACCTTTGGCCCTTCCGGTCGCAGGTGGTTGCGCTGACGCTGGCGGCCTTGTTCCCCTGGTTGGAATCCCCGATGACTATTCGTCCGCTGGCATTTGCCGTCTCCCTTTCGCTGGCTACCGTATTGGCCGCCTGTTCCCCGTCCTCGCAACCGGCAGCCGGCGACAGCGCCGCGCAGGCGCCGCAGACCGACAAGGCCGCGCAGCTGAACCAGCTGTATGCCGACTATTGGGAAGGCGTGCTCAAGCTGAACCCGCTGCAGGCAACCTTCCAGGGTGACAACCGCTACAACGACCAGTTGCCGGATTTCGGCTCGGCTGAGTTCCGCAAGCAGAGCCATGACTTCACCCAGGAATGGCTGGGCAAGGCCGAGAAGATCGGCGATGCCGGCCTGGCCGGGCAGGACCTGCTCAGCTACCGCATCTTCGTCGAGGAGCAGAAGCAGTCGCTGGAGGGTGAGAAGTTCCCCGGCTGGATGATGCCGGTCAACCAGATGGGCTCCACCGTCAGCTATGCGGTGATGCTGGGCTCAGGCCAGGTGGCGCAGCCGTTCAAGACGGTCAAGGATTACGACAACTGGCTGGCACGTGCCGTGCGCATCCCGGTGCTGCTGGAAACCGAAAACGCCAACATGCGCGAAGGCATGAAGGCCGGCGTGGTGCAGCCGCGCGTGCTGATGGAAAAGGTGGTGCCGCAGTTCGACGAGATCATCACCGCCAAGGCCGAGGACAGCCAGTTCTGGGGGCCGATCAAGCTGCTGCCGGCAGACTTCTCGCAAGCCGACAAGGACCGCCTGACCGAGGCATTCCGCAGCGTGATCAACGACAAGCTGATGCCGGCCATCAAGCAGCAGCGTGATTTCATTGCCAACGAGTATCTGCCCGCAACGCGCGACACCGTCGGTCTGGACGCGTTGCCCGACGGCAAGGCCTGGTACGCCTTCAACGCCAAGCAGAGCACCACCACCGCGCAGACCCCGGAGCAGATCCACGAGATCGGCCTGAAGGAGGTGGAGCGCATCCACGGCGAAATCCAGAAAGTGATGACCGAGGTGGGCTTCAAGGGCTCACTGCAGGACTTCTTCAAGTTCATGCAGAACGACAAGCAGTTCGAATTCAAGTCCGAGCCGGCGCTGCTGGAGCATTACCGCGGGCTGGAAGCCAAGATCAATGCCAATGTGCCCAAGCTGTTCTCGCTGACCCCGAAGGCGGGCTTCGAGATCCGCCCGATCGAGGCGTTCCGCGCCAAGTCGGCCGCCGGCGGCGAGTACATGCAGCCCAGCGAAGACGGCACCCGACCGGGCATCTTCTACGTGAACACCTATGACCTGCCGACGCGCAAGACCTGGGACGCTGAAGATCTGTTCCTGCACGAAGCCATTCCGGGCCACCACTTCCAGCTGGCCCTGCAGCAGGAGTTGAAGGGCGTGCCTGCGTTCCGTCGCTTCGGTGGCGAAACCGCCTTCATCGAAGGCTGGGGCCTGTATGCCGAAAGCCTGGGCAAGGACCTGGGCGTCTACACCGATCCGTACAGCTACTTCGGCCGCCTGCAGGGTGAGCTGTGGCGCGCGGTGCGTCTGGTGGTGGACACCGGCCTGCATTCCAAGGGCTGGACCCGCCAGCAGGTGCTGGACTACATGTTCACCAACTCCTCGGTGAGTGAGCCCGATGCCATTGCCGAAGCCGAGCGTTACATCGCCTGGCCGGGCCAGGCGCTGGCTTACAAGACCGGCGAGCTGAAGATCCAGGAACTGCGCAAGCGCGCGCAGGACAAGCTGGGCGCCAAGTTCGACATCCGCGAGTTCCATGCCGAAGTGCTGAAGGACGGCTCGGTGCCGCTGGACGTACTGGACGAGAAGCTCGACGCCTGGATCGCCGAAAAGTCCAAGTAACCGCCCCAGCTACCGGTAGTGCCGAGCCATGCTCGGCAGGGCCTTTCCCGGCAATCCCTCAGCTGTAGTGCCGAGCCATGCTCGGCAGGGGCATTACCGCAAAAGGCGAACCCCTCCCCAACCCTCCCCTTGGCCGTTGGCCAAAGGGAGGGAGCAGGAGCGTAGTGCCGAGCCATGCTCGGCAGGGGCATTACCGCAAAAGGCGAACCCCTCCCC
>NZ_DAMBEF010000007.1:101263-110048 GCF_032061965.1 Stenotrophomonas sp.
AACCTTCCCCTTGGCCAAAGGGAAGGAGCAGGAAGGATCGTCGCTGTCGGTCCGGCCACCTCCAGCACGCTATGCCGAGCATGGCTCGGCACTACGGTGGGTTACGTAGTGTTCCAGCCGTAGGCGCGCGATCCGCCACCTTGCCGTGTCAAAGTGCACGGCAGTCTTCTGAGCCTGTTCGCGGTCTGATCGCGGGCGTCCTCCGCATATCTACCGCGCACTGCCAATGACTTTTCTTGTATCGCTGATCCTGCCCTTGCTCGCCGTCCTGTTCTGGCGGCCGGTGCATCCCTTGTCCAAGCCGCAGCGCCGGTGGCGCACCGGCATCAGCCTGGTGCTGGCCTTGATTGGTCTGGGCTTTGCCACCTTGTGGCGCATGGATGTCTTCAGCTATTCGGTCGAAGCCTGGCTGCAACTGGTGTTCGGCTGGGTGCTGGTGATGTACATGCTGGTGCTGGTGTTCGTGGTGCTACGCGAAGCCGGCTGGTTGTTGTCACGACTGTTACCGCGGACGTCGCGGTTGGCAACGCCATGGCACGGCGTCGGCCTCAACCAGGGCGCGGCTGTGCTGATCGTGCTGCTGGCAACGCTGGGCATTTATAACGGACTCAAGCCGCCACAGGTGCACGAACGCGAACTGGTTGTGCCGCATCTGCCCAATGGAATGGATGGGCTGCGGGTGGCGGTGTTGGCGGATCTGCATATCAGTCCGGTCAAACGTACCTGGCGTACCCAGCGCATCGTCGATGCAACCCTGGCGGCCAAGCCCGACATGATCGTGTTGCCGGGCGACATGGCCGATGGCGGCCTGCAAGACAGCGGTCGTTTCGCCGAACCGCTGGCGCAGCTGAAGGCACCCTATGGCGTGTGGCTGGCGCCGGGCAATCACGAGTATTACTACGACTACAGTGCATGGATGGCGCATTTCCGGCAGATGGGCCTGGGTGTGCTGGAGAACCAGAGCGCGCTGTTGAACATCAACGGGGGGCGGCTGGTGGTCTCGGGCATCGGTGACCTGGCGGCGCTGAAGCAAACATCGTATATGCACGGGGGCCGGGCACCGGACATGCAGGCCGTTGTGGATGGCGGCAGGGGCGGCGATGTGCACGTGCTGCTGGCCCACCAACCCAAACAGGCACGCGCCGCGGCCGCTACCGGTGCGATCGACCTGCAGATTTCCGGCCATACCCATGGCGGGCACATGCTGGGATTCGATCGTTGGGTGGTGGCGCCGTTCAATCACGGCTATGTACGGGGCGAGTACCGCGTGCGCGAGATGACGTTGTTCGTCAGCAACGGGGTCGGCCAATGGGACGGTTTCACCGCGCGCCTGGGCGTGCGCTCCAGCATTGATGTGCTGGTGCTGCGCAGCCCGGCATTGTAGGAGCGACGGAAGCCGCGCAGCTGGGCTTGCTCAACGCCCAGGCAGCGCTTTCATCTGAGGCTGTGTGCTTCGCGGTTATGGCGCGCCTGCAAGGTCGCGCTGAACCCGGGTTGGTAACGCCAGCGGATCATGTGTCGAGATCCGTTTCGCTGCCTTCGATACTTTTGCGTTTGTCCGGCATCAACTTCGGCAGCGTGCTTACTACCGCAAGCGCGGCAATCGTGGTGATGAACGCCACCATTTCCATGCCCATGCCGGCGGCCATGCCGATCGCCGCCGTCATCCAGATGCCGGCCGCCGTGGTCAGGCCCTGGATGCGCTCCTCGGCGTCGAGTTTGAGGATGGCGCCGGCGCCCAGAAATCCGATGCCGGAGACGATCCCTTGCATCACGCGGGTGACGTCCGCGCCGGAGATGCCCATCTGCAAGGGCGCCAACACGAACAACGCCGAGCCTACCGAGACCAGGATGTGGGTTTTCAGTCCTGCAGCGCGGCCCTTGCGCTCGCGCTCCAGCCCAAGCAGGCCACCGAGCACGATGGCCGTGGCCAGCCGCGAGACGATGACGGTCGTCGTGCGGACGTCAGGAAGGGTGAACTCGGCGGCCAGCGCTTGGCCGATCTCTGCAGCGATGCTCATGCGATGAGGTCTCCGTTGCGGGGATGATCAGCCGCCACGGACCGCTGTGCGGGCAGCTCAATGAATCCTGTGCTGCGGAGGCTTCACCGTAGGTGATGCCGATGTGCGGCGCACGTGAAACCGGCAGGCGCCGTGCGGGCGGCGCAACGAAAACGGCCCCGTGAGGGGCCGTCATATCGGGCGCAGTTGGGCGGATCAGAGCGTGATCTGATCGAAGCGCTCGACCCGGGGATGGCCATGCGTGGCCTCGCCGGTGCGCGGCTGCGGGTAGTCGTTGAGACGGTCCAGCAATACGGTCTGCAGGCCGGCATCGCGGGCGGCATCCAGTTCCTCGACGATGTCGGACAGGAACAGGATCTCGCTCGGCGCGGTGTTGATGGCCTTGGCGATATGCGCATAGCTTGCCGCTTCGCGCTTGCCGCCGACTTCAGTGTCGAAGTTGCCGGAGAACAGGCCGTTGAGATCGCCCGCGTCGCTGAAGCCAAAGAACAGCTTCTGCGCCGGCACCGAGCCGGACGAGTACACGTACAGCGGCAAGCCGCTGGCGTGCCAGCCGCGCAATACATCGGCGACTTCCGGGTACATATGCGCGGTGTAATCACCATTGCGGTAGCCGCTGTCCCAGATCATGCCCTGCAGTGCCTTGAGCGCGGTGTGCTTGCGGTCCTGATCGATCCAGCCCTGCAGGGTTTCAACGATGACCTCGTCCTGGCAGGTGCTGGCAGATATCTCGGTGGCCACCGCATCCAGCCACTGGCGCACCTGCGGCTCGTTGCCGTGGGTCTGGACGAAGCCGGGCAGGGCGTTGCGGGCGTAGGGGAACAGCACTTCCTTGACGAAGGAGATGCTGGAGGTGGTGCCCTCGATGTCGGTAAGGATGGCTTTGATGGTCATGCGTTGGCGTCCTGCGCGGTGCTTCTTGGCGCGCGCGTTGTGCGGGTGGTTTGCGGCTTGAACTGCGTAGAGCTGCCCTCACCCCAACCCCTCTCCCGCTCGCGGGAGAGGGGCTCAAGCAGAGCAGGGGCTAACGCCAGAGCCGGAGCTCAAGCAGAGCAGGGGCTCAAGGCAAAACAGCGATTCATGCAGCGCTGGGTTGGTAGCGCGGGAAGCGCTGGGCGATGTCGGTGCCGGTGAAGTGGCCGACCCAGCCATCCGGCTCGGTAAAGAAGCGGATGGCGGCGAAGCTGGGTTCCTCGCCCATGTCGAACCAGTGCTTGACGCTGTCCGGCACGGCGATCAGGTCGTCCTTCACGCATTCCACCTCGTAGACCTTGTCGTCCACGTGCAGGGTGAACAGGCCCGAGCCGGCGACGAAGAAACGTACTTCGTCCTCCTTGTGGTAGTGCTCGTCGAGGAATTTCTTGCGGATCTCGGCGCGTGCCGGGTTGTCTGGCGCGATCGAGGCCACGTCCACGCTCTTGAAGCCGTGTTCGGCGACCAGCCGGTCGATGTCCTCGCGATAGGCGGCGAACACTTCGTCCTGGCTGGCGCCCGGCGCAACCGGATGCTTGGCCTGCCAGCGTTCAAAGGTGACACCGATCTTGCTCAGTTCGGCGGCAATGACGGTTCCATCGCGGCTGTCGAACAGCGGCGCGTCCGGGGCGGTGTCGTTGAAAATGCGCAGTCGGCTCATGGGGGACTCGACGTGGGAAGGGGATCAGGCGTTGCCGCGCAGGCGGCGCAGCTCCAGCTCACAATGCAGCAGGAACTCGAAGGCTTCCAGGTGGCGACGGGCTTCGGCCATGTCGCGACCCCAGGCATACAGGCCATGGCCATCGATCAGGTAGCCCCACATCGGCCCCTTGTCGAGTTCGGCTTCGACCTGGGCGGCCAGCACGTCCATGTCCTGGGTGTTGGGGAAGACCTTCAGGTCAACGGCGGTCTCATGAGTGGCATTGCCATGCAGGGCCTTGAGCAGCTCGTAGCCTTCCAGGCGGATATGACCGTCGCTGCCGTACAGGCGCGAAGCAATGGTCTGTACCGGCGAGTGGGTGTGCAGCACGCAGCCTACTTCGGGGAACCGTGCATACAGCTGGGTGTGCAGCAAGGTCTCGGCGGACGGGCGCAGCGGGCGGCCCACGGCCTTGCCATCGAAGTCCACCACCATGATGTCGCTTTCGATCAGTCGGCCCTTGTCCTTGCCGGACACGGTGATGGCCGCGTGCCGGTCGTCCAGGCGATGCGAGAAATTGCTGCTGGTGGCAGGTGTCCAGCCAGCCTGGGCCAGCTCACGGATGTTGTCGATCAGCAACTGGGCCAGTTCGCTCAGTCGCTGGGCGTCATAGGGGACAGTAGGGGCGTTCATGCCGCCCATTCTACTAAGAACCGTTGCAGGTTCATGCATGTATCCGGATGGAACTGATGCCAGCGCGGAATATGCGTGTCAGAGGGTCCCCGGCGAGGCGCCATTGTAGCCCGGGTAAGCGCAGCGCACCCGGGAGCTTTAAGTCAGGAGGCCGTCAGCGCAGCCCGGGTAAGCGCACGCGCACTCGGGAGTTTGGGGCCAGGATGCGCGTGAAAGGCCCCGGGTGCGCGGCGCTTACCCGGGCTACGCCTCTATGTGGTTCAGGCATCGCTTGCAAAAGAAAAGCCCGGGACCAGGCCCGGGCTTCAGCTTGGCTTCTGGCCGGCAACTCAGCTGTTCTTGGCCTTGTTCTCGGCGTTCAGCTTGCTGTGGCGTACGCCGTACAGGAAGTAGATGATGAAGCCGGTGACCGTCCACACGCCCATCAGCATCCAGTTATGCAGGGTCATGGCAGTCAGCAGGCCAATGCAGCTGAGCACGCCCAGGCTGCAGATCAACCAGGCCATCGGAATGCGGAACGGACGCGGCAGGTCGGGCTGGGTGCGGCGCAATACCAGTACGCCGGCACAGACCGCGGCAAAGGCGATCAGCGTGCCCATCGAGGTCAGCTCGCCGAGGATGTCCAGCGGGAACAGCGCCGCCAGCAGCGCGATGCCGATGCCGGTGATGATGGTGTTGATGTGCGGCGTGCGGTACTTGGGATGGATCTTGGTGAACACCGGCGGCAGCAGGCCATCGCGGCCCATGATCATGAAGATGCGCGGCTGGCCGATCACCATCACCAGTACCACCGAGGCGAGGCCGATCAGGGCGCCGATCTCGACGATGATGCGCAGCCAATCCAGCTGCGGGTGGGCCGCCACGGCGGTTACCACCGGCTCGGCGGTGCCCAGCAACTGGTAGGGCACCAGTCCGGTCATCACCGCCGCCATGGCGATGTACAGCACGGTGCAGATCACCAGCGACAGCAGCATGCCGATCGGCAGGTCGCGCTGCGGGCGGTGCGATTCCTGCGCCGCAACCGACACCGCTTCAAAGCCGATATAGGCGAAGAACACCATTGCCGCGCCGCGCAGCACGCCTTCAAAGCCGTACTTGCCCGGGCCTTCGTTGGCCGGGATGAACGGGGTCCAGTTGCTGGTATCCACATACTTCCAGCCGGCGACGATCACCAGGATGATCAGGCCGGTCTTGAGTACGACCATGGCCATGTTCATTGCCGAGGACTTGCTGATGCCGACGTAGCACAGCCAGGTCAGCAGCAGCACGAGGATGGCCGCCGGGATGTTGGCGATCGCGCCGGTGGGCTTGAGCTGGGCGTCCAGCGGCGCATTGACCAGCGCCGCCGGCAGGTGGATGTCGAAGTGGTTGAGGAAGCTCAGGAAGTAGCCGGTCCAGCTGACCGCCACGGCAGAGGCAGAAACGCCATATTCCAGCACCAGCATCCAGCCGATGAACCAGGCCGAGAGCTCGCCGAAGGTGGCGTAGGTATAGGTATAGGCGCTGCCGGATACCGGCACCATCGAGGCGAACTCGGCATAGGCCAGCGCACAGAACGCGCAGCAGATCGCGGCCAGCACGAAGGACAGCATGATCGCCGGTCCCGCATGGTTGGCTGCGGCCTGGCCGGTGATGACGAAGATGCCCCCGCCGATCACCGCGCCGATGCCCAGCGCGGTCAGGCCCCAGGGCCCCAGGGTGCGGCGCAGGCTCAGGCCGTTGGCGTCCTGATGTGCGGCGTGCGGGTGTTTTGTGGCCCAGAGTTGCTTGAACATTATTCGGGTCTTCGCTCGTCGTCGCGCCGCTGCGGCGCAGTGAAAACCGGCGCACAGGGCGCCGGTCGGGGGTCAGGCTCAGGGGGTCTTGTTGAGCTTGCTGTGGCGGATGCCGTAGCCGAAATAGATGAACAGGCCCAGCACGGTCCAACCGACGAACAGGTGCCAATGCACGACGAAGGCCTGCATGAACAGTGCCACGCAGGCGAGGGCGCCGAGCGGACAGATCAGCCATGCCGCCGGCACCTTGAACGGGCGGACGATGTCAGGCTTGGTCCGGCGCAGTACCAGCACCCCGATGCAGACGGTGGCAAAGGCCAGCAGGGTGCCCATGGACACCAGCTCGCCTAGCACGTTCAACGGTACAAGTCCGGCCAGCGCGGCGGCCAACACGCCGACCACGACGGTGCTGACGTACGGTGTACGGAAGCGTGCGTGGACCTTGCCGAAGACCTTCGGCAGCAGGCCGTCGCGCGAGATCGTGTAGGCGATGCGCGACTGGCCCATCATCATCACCAGCACCACCGAGGACAGGCCGGCAATGGCACCGATCTCGACTGCGGTCTTGAGCCAGGACAGGCTGGGGTAGGCTTCCAGTGCGGTGGCTACCGGCTTGTCGGTACCGAGCAGGTTGTACGGCAGCATGCCGGTCAGCACGGCGCAGACGATGATGTAGACGAGAGTACAAACGGCCAGCGAACCCAGCAGGCCGATTGGCATGTTCTTCTGCGGGTCCTTGGTCTCGCCGGCAGCGGTGGAGACGGCGTCGAAGCCGATATAGGCGAAGAACACGATGGTGGCGGCACGGAACACGCCGCTCCAGCCGAACTCGCCGAAGGTGCCGGTGTTCTGCGGGATGAAGGGTTGCCAGTTGGCCGGGTCGATGTACTGGATGCCGAAGCCCACGAACAGGCAGATCACGGTGATCTTGATTGCCACGATCACCGCGTTGACGAAGGTGGACTGGGTGACGCCGACATAGAGCAGGCCGGTGATGGCAGCCACGATCAGGACGGCGGGCAGGTTGAACAGCTTGCCGGAACTGATGAACTCGCTACCCGTCCAGGCCAATGGCGCCGCCGACAAGGCATCGGGGAAGGGCATGTGCAGCGTGGTGGTGATGAAGCTGATCAGGTAGGCCGACCAACCCACCGCTACCGAGGCCGAGGCGAACAGGTACTCCAGCACCAGGCACCAGCCAATGAACCAGGCCATGCCTTCGCCCAAGGTGGCGTAAGAGTAGGAGTAGGCGCTGCCGGAGACCGGCATCATTGCTGCGAACTCGGCGTAACACAGGCCGGCCAGGGCGCAGGCGATGCCGGCGAAGACGAAGGACAGCATCACCGCCGGGCCGGCATGGTTGGCTGCGGCCTGGCCGGTGAGGACGAAGATGCCCGCGCCAATCACCGCACCAATACCCAGCATGACCAGATGCTTGGCTGTGAGGGTCCGCTTAAGCGTGGCTTCGCCTTGCAGGCTGCCTTCGATCGGTTCACCGGCATCGACGTGTGCGGCCGGCTCGACCGGTTTGACCCTCAACAGAGTTTTAAGCATTGCGCTGGTTCCCAAACTGTTTGATGGCCCGCATGCCAGAGCAGCGGGACCGTTGTGTTGCGTCGCAAACTGAACGATGGGCAACCGCCCTACCTTGCCAAAGGTGGCGAAACTCGACAAGCGCAACTGCAACATCGACAGCGATAATGACCGCCGGATCGGAATTTGAGGATGTGCTTGCAGTCATGGGTGTCGAAGATCAGGCATTGCGACAGGCATTAACGGACTACACCCGGGTACAGTCGGCGGATGAGGCGCTGGCGCGGGAGTTTCTGACCCTTCTGGAAGAGGGCGGGATAGACCCGTTTACCCGCGAGCGCCTGCAGGGGCACTTCACTGGCAGTGCCTGGCTGGTCAGTGCTGATGGCCAGCGCGCCCTGCTTACCCACCATCGCAAGCTGCAACGCTGGTTGCAGCCAGGCGGGCATGCCGACGGGGACCATGATCTGGCCGCGGTAGCGCTGCGCGAGGCCGAGGAGGAATCCGGCCTGTCGGGGTTGGCGTTGGCCTCGGCTGCGATTTTCGACCTCGACAAGCATTGGATCCCCGAGCGCAAAGATGTTCCCGGTCACTGGCATTACGACGTGCGCTACGTGGTGGTGGCCGGCGCCGATGAGCGCTTCGTGGTCAGCGAGGAGTCGTTGGAGCTGGGCTGGCGGCCGATCATCGACATCGCCAACGACGAGGACGAATCGATGCGGCGCATGGCGAACCGGTGGTTGCAGGCGCGGACAGGAGCGGCGTAAGCCGCGAAGCGCGCGGCGCTTGCGTGCAGGCGTGGTCTGCATCTTTCAGAGCAGCACCCTGCTGCGCCGCGACGTTCAATTCCCCAGCCGAGCATTACAGCTCTCGCTTTTGCTCAAAGCCCCTCTCCCGTTTACGGGAGAGGGGTTGGGGTGAGGGCGGCTTCTGGAGCATCACCGGCAAGGCCCCTGCCGAGCATGGCTCGGCCCTACAAGCCCGGCTTTTGCTCAAAGCCCCTCTCCCGTTTACGGGAGAGGTGTTGGGGTGAGGGCAGCTTCTGGAGCATCACCGGCGAGGCCCCTGCCGAGCATGGCTCGGCACTACAAAACCCGGCTTTTGCTCAAAGCCCCTCTCCCGTTTACGGGAGAGGGGTTGGGGTGAGGGCA
>NZ_DAMBEF010000007.1:110148-147715 GCF_032061965.1 Stenotrophomonas sp.
GGCTTTTGCTCAAAGCCCCTCTCCCGTTTACGGGAGAGGGGTTGGGGTGAGGGCAAGCTTTGGGTGTCAACCGCAGGAACGTGCCGAGCGTCGGCTCGACCGGGTCGGTCAGTAAAGGATGCGGGTGCGCAGCGTGCCCTGGATCGCGGCCAGCTCTTCGCGAATGGCGGCGGCCTGTTCTTCGGTGGCGCTGATGTCGATCACCACATAGCCGACCTTGGGGTCGGTGCGCAGGAACTGGCCGTCGATGTTGAGGTTGTGGCGCGAGAAGATCTCGTTGATCTTGGACAACACGCCGGGCACGTTGCGGTGGATGTGCAGCAGGCGCAGGCTCTGCTCGTGCTCGGGCAGGGTGACTTCGGGGAAGTTGACGGCCGACAGGGTCGAGCCGTTGTCGCTGTAACGCACCAGCTTGGCCGCCACTTCCACGCCGATATTCTCCTGCGCTTCCAGTGTGGAACCGCCGACATGCGGGGTCAGGATCACGTTGTCGTGCGCCGCCAGCGGCGACTCGAACAGGTCGCCATTGCCCTTGGGCTCGACCGGGAACACGTCAACCGCCGCGCCACCCAGGTGGCCGGAGCTCAAGGCCGCGTCCAGTGCCGCGATGTCGACCACGGTGCCGCGCGCTGCATTGATCAGGTGGGCACCCTTCTTCATCTTGCCCAGTTGCTCGGCGCCGATCATCCACTGCGTGGAGGCGTTTTCCGGCACGTGCAGGGTTACCACGTCCGCGCGGGCCAACAGGTCGTCCAGGCTGATGGCCGGATGGGCATTGCCCAGCGACAACTTGGTTTCGATGTCGTGGAAGATCACGTGCATGCCCAGTGCCTCGGCCAGCACACCGACCTGGGTGCCGATATGGCCGTAGCCGATGATGCCCAGGGTCTTGCCGCGCACCTCGTGGCTGCCGGCAGCCGACTTGGACCAGCCGCCGCGATGGCATTCGGCGTTCTTCTGCGGAATGCCACGGGTCAGCATTATCGCCTCGGCAATCACCAGCTCGGCCACCGAGCGGGTATTGGAGTAGGGCGCGTTGAACACGGGAATGCCGGCCAGCTCGGCCGCTTCCAGATCGACCTGGTTGGTGCCGATGCAGAAGCAGCCGACCGCGATCAGGCGCTTGGCATGGGCCAGCACTTCCGCGCTGAGGTGGGTGCGCGAGCGGATGCCGACGATGTGGGCCTCAGCGATGCGCGCCTTCAGTTCATCTTCGGGAAGCGACTTGCTGTACAGCTCGATCTGCGAATAACCGGCCGCCTTGAACACATCCACGGCGGTCTGGCTGACCCCCTCAAGCAACAAAACGCGGATGTCCTGCTTCGGGAACGAGGTCTTCTTGGGCGACATGTCGTGAACGGCGGCGGCGGTGGGTAGGCCAGCAACTATGCCAGAAGCGGACCGGCTTTTGTGCGCTGCGCAACGCGGCAAAGCCTTGATGGCAAAAGGTTTCAGATGAAATCCCGATTCGCCGGCAGATGCCGGTGCGGTGACTGGACGCCGCGCGGTGGGGCTGTCACGCTTGGCGGCTTTCACGCCGCCGAAGCACCGCCATGACCGATCCGCGCCTGGAATCCCTGTTGCAGTCCTGCCCCGAGCTGCGTCTGAAGACCGACGTCGCCGACCTGGAGCATTACGGGCGCGATTGGACCCGCCGCTGGACGCCCGCACCGCTGGCCATTGCCTTGCCGGCGACGGTGGAAGAAGTGCAAGCGGTGATGCAATGGGCAAACCAGCACCAGGTGGCGGTGGTTCCGTCCGGTGGCCGTACCGGTCTGTCCGGCGGTGCCGTGGCCGCCAATGGCGAGTTGGTACTGAGCCTGGAGCGCATGAACAAGCCGCTGGCCTTCGATGCCGTCGATCGCACCCTGGTCGTGCAGGCCGGCATGCCACTGGAAGCGGTGCACAACACCGCCAGGGAGCATGGGCTGATCTACCCGGTGGATTTCGCCGCGCGTGGCTCCTGTTCGATCGGCGGCAATATCGCCACCAATGCTGGCGGTATCCGGGTGATCCGTTACGGCAATACCCGTGAATGGATCGCAGGGCTCAAGGTCGTTACCGGTAATGGCGAGTTGCTGGAGCTCAACAAGGGCCTGATCAAGAACTCCAGTGGCTATGACTTCCGCCAGCTGATGATCGGCTCGGAAGGCACCCTCGGCATCGTGGTCGAGGCGACGCTGAAGCTGACCGATCCGCCGCCGACCACCAATGTCATGGTGCTGGCGCTGCCTTCGTTCGAGGTGTTGATGCAGGTGTTCTCCGCGTTCCGCGAGCGCCTGCAGCTGGAAGCCTTCGAGTTCTTCACCGATCTGGCGGTCAAGCACGTCACCGCACATGGCGCGCACTATCCGTTCGCCGAGATCCACCCGTATTACGTGGTGACCGAGTACGCCTCTGCCGATGAGGCCGGCGAAGCCGCCGCGTTGGCCGCGTTCGAATACTGCATGGAGCAGGGCTGGGTGCTGGACGGCGTGATCAGCACCAGCGACGCCCAGGCCCAGCAGTTGTGGCGTCTGCGTGAGGGCATCACCGAGTCGGTGGCGCGCTACAAGCCCTACAAGAACGACGTGTCGGTGCGCATCTCGGCAATGCCGGCGTTCCTGGCTGAAACCCAGGCCCTTATCAACGGCGCTTACCCGCATTTTGAAGTGGTGTGGTTCGGCCACATCGGCGACGGCAACCTGCATATCAACGTGTTGAAGCCCGATGACACGAGCGATGCGGAGTTCCTTGCGCAGTGCGAGCAGGTGACCAAGTTGCTGGCCCAGGTGCTGCATCGTTTCGACGGCAGCATCTCCGCCGAACACGGTATCGGCCTGGTCAAGAAGGCCTACCTGGCCAGCACCCGCAGCGATGGCGAAGTGGCCCTGATGCGCGGGGTCAAACGCGTATTTGATCGCAACGGCCTGCTGAATCCGGGCAAGGTATTCGACCTGTAAGCGCAAGCCCGTTACTCTTTGCGTCCTTCTTCACCCGATATTGACCTGACGATGATTCGCCCGATCCTGTTCTGCGCCTTGCTTGCCCTGCCGATGTCGGTGTTCGCCTCCAGTTTTGCCGGTAGTTCGGCAGGTTCCGCCAGTGGCGCCTCGTCCAATTCGTCGGGCAGTTCCTCGGGGGATGACAAGGTGCTGCTGGATGCACGCGACGATGCGGCGAATTTCGTTGCCAGTGACGGCGCCATCCGCGGTGCCTGGCTGGAGGCCGCTCTGATCCAGCTGCGTGAGCGCGATGTGGCTGCGCGCCAGGCCAGCGACTTGGCCCTGGCCCGGAAGATACTGGCCCTGTGACCGCAGCCGGCCGGCCGCCGCGCTGGCGGTGGTTGGCGGGATTGCTGCTTGCGGTCGGCGCCGCCACTTCGGCACAGGCACAACTGCAGGTTGAACTTTCCGGGCAGGACCTGGATGTCGCTGAGCAGCGGGTCAGCCAACGGCTGATCGATGATGTGCTGGCGCGCCTGCCGCCAACAATGCGGCAGGCGGATGTCGGTCCTTTGCAACTGCGTTGGCGGTCTGATCTGCCAGCGCAGGTGCAGGGGCGGGCGCACGGCCGCGATCTGGGCCTGGACAGGGGGTTGCTTGCACCCTTGCTGGAGGCGGCTAGCAGTGATGCCTGGCAGCAGGCGCGCGCGGCCTTGATTCATGAAATTGCCCACGCGCTTGACCGCGCGCATTCGGGTGGATGGTCGGCACAGGCGCGCTTCCGCGACCTTGCAGGTTGGCAGCGGCGGCCGTTGCTGCCCGGGCGCAGCGACAACCGCAACAGCCTGCGCAGCCCCGATCATTACGAACTGCACAGCCCCGCGGAATTCTTCGCGGTGAATATCGAGCACTACCTGCTGGATCCGGATTACCGGTGCCGCCGCCCCGCGTTGTATGCCTGGCTGCAACAGCAATTGGGGACAGCGCCTGCAGTTGGCGCCATCGACTGTCCGACGTCGCTGCCGTTGATGCAGGCCGACGAGGAGGCGGGCAGTGCCGCCTTGATCGGCTTGGACCCCAAGCGTGTCTATCAGGTTGACTACCTGCTGGCCGAAGGCAATGAGCGGCTGATGAGCCGCTGGGGCCACAGCATGCTGCGACTGGTGATCTGTGCGCCCGGCCGGCCACCCGGGCCGGCCTGCCGGATGGACCTGCAGCATCATCTGGTGCTGTCGTTCCGGGCCTATGTGGGCGATGTGCAGATATCCAGCCTGCGCGGGTTGACCGGCTCCTACCCGTCGCGGTTGTTCGTCCTGCCGCTCAACAGGGTGGTGGACGAATACACCAAGGTCGAGCTGCGCGGGGTGTCCTCCACGCCGCTGGCCTTGCAGCCCGATGAGATAACAGCGTTGCTGGTACAGGCCGCCCAGCTGCATTGGTCCTATGACGGGCGCTACTACTTCATCAGCAACAACTGCGCGGTCGAAACCTGGAAGCTGCTGCAAGACGGGGTGCCGCGCATGAGCGCGCACCGCCTTGCGTCGATCACGCCAACCGGTCTTGTGCGCCGGCTGCGTGGGCAAGGGCTGACCGCAGGCGTTCCCGCTGATCATTCGCAGGCCGTTCGCGAGGGCTATTACTTCGAGTCGGCGGCTACGCACCTGCAGGCCGTGTTTGCGGTCGTGCAGGCCGCCTTGGCACCTCCCGTCGCCAACGCCGAACAGTGGCTGGCCCTGCCTGCAGCGCAACGTCGCCGCTGGATGGATCGCGGCAACGGCAAGGCGTTGGCAGCGATGCTGGTACTTGAGCAGGTGGCCTGGCGTCGCCAGGAACTGCTGGCGCGCGATGCGCTCAAACGGCGGTTGCTGTCCCCACGGGGCGACACCGGCCAACGTGTTCAATTTGATGCCTTTGCCAAGCGCGCCGGCGCATTGCTGGCGCCGGGCAGCCTGCCGGTAGCGGGCTACGGTTTGCCGTCTTTGGCCGAACGCGAGGCCTTGCAGGCCCATGTGCAGGCCGGTGCAAGCGAGGCGATGGGGCAATGGCAGGGCCTGCGCCAGGCGGCCCTGGCCCTGTTGACCCCGGCGCAACGGCGGGAGCTGGGCGATATCGAATCCAATCTGGAAACGCTGCGCCACGGCCTGCGTTTGCTGTACGGTACGCAACCAGGGGAGGCGGCCCATCCTTCGGGAATGGACCGGCGCGGTTTCAAGGAGAAAACGGTTGAGCACGATGGCAGAGCCGCAACTGGCGGTGACTGAAGTGGCGATGACGCAAGGGGTGATGCAACTGCGCTCCTGCGCGATCCTCGAGTTGGATGGGGACGGCCAGGTGCATGCATGCAATGCCGGGGTGGAGTCGATCTTCGGCTATACCCGTGAAGAACTCTGCGGGCGCGGGTTCTCCTGCCTGTTCAGCGCGGCCGATGCCGGGCGTGGCACCGATCGCCAGGTCCTGGAGCGGGCGCTGGCACATAACTTCGAAGAAATGGGCTTGCCGATGGTGCGCAAGGACGGCACCCGTTTCCGTGCTGCCTTGATCGTGGAGCAGGTGGGCAGTGCCCCGCAGCCCAGGATCATGGTGGTGGTGCGCGATATCACCGATTACTTCCAGACCCAGAAGCGGGTACGTGAAGCACAGGAAATCGCCCTGCGCGCCCAGCGCCTGGACGCGGTGGGCAAGCTCACGCTGGGTCTGTCGCACGATTTCAACAACCTGCTGTCGGTGATCGCCAACAGCCTGGATATGTTGGCTGCCCGTCGCACCGGCGACGAAAGCGCACGCCGCATCATGGACATCGCCCACCGTGCGGTGGAGCGGGGCACCCAGCTGACCCGGCAGATGCTGGCGTTCGGCAGGGGCCAGACGCTGGTGCCGCAGCTGAGCCAGGTGCACGACCTGGTATACGGTTCGCTTGAACTCTATCGGCGGGTCTGCGGGCAGACCATCCATCTCAACGTTGACCTGGAGAAGGATCTGCCGCCGATCGCGGTGGACGTGGGCCAGTTGGAAGCAGCCCTGCTCAACCTGCTCAGCAATAGCCGCGATGCCATGCATGGCGTCGGCAAGGTGGTGCTGGAGGCGCGGCGGCAAACCATGCTGGTGCCGAACGGCAACGGCGAGGAGGGCCCGTTCGTGTGCATTACCGTGGGTGATAGCGGCCCCGGTATCCAGGCCGAGATCCAGGAGAGCGTGTTCGAGCCGTTCTTCACCACCAAGGGGGTGGGCGACGGCAGTGGCCTGGGCCTGAGCCAGGTCTATGGGTTCGCTGCGCAATCCGGTGGCACCGCGACCATCGGCACGTCCAGCTTGGGCGGTGCGGCGATCTCGCTGTATTTCCCCGTCGAGCCCGGCGCAGCGTGAAGAAACGAAGGGCGCCATCGGCGCCCTTCGCAACAACCTTCAGTCCGCGCGACCGCCGAACTCACCGGTGGTGGTGTTCACCAGGATGCGCTCGCCGTTTACGATGTACTCCGGCACCATGATTTCGATGCCGGTGCTGAGCTTGGCCGGCTTCGGGCGCTTGGTGGCGGTACCGCCCTTCAGCTCCGGCGGGGTCTCGACCACTTCCAGGGTCACGTGCTGCGGCATCTGGATCGCCACCGGCTGGTCGTCGATCACCTGCACGTAGATGCCGGTCAGGCCTTCGGTGATGTAACCGGCGTCGTCGCCGATCACGTCCGCGTCCAGCGTGTACGGGGTGTAATCCTCGTCGTCCAGGAACACGAACGCATCGCCATCCATGTAGGAGAAGCTGGACTGGCGGCGCAGCAGCTCGACTTCGCTCAGGTTGTCATCGGCGTCGAAGCTGGCATCGAGCTTGTTGCCGCCGGGCACGCTGTACATGATGAAACGGAAGCGGACGTTGCCGCCGCGGCCCTGCGGCGAGCTGCGCTCGATGTCGCGGATCTGGTACACGCCGTTGTTGTACTCGACGACGTTGCCTTTCTTGATGTCGTTGGCTTTCATGGGTTGAGCGTTGGGATTGGAGAATCGGGAGTGGAGATTCGTAAAACCAAAAGCGGGCACCAAGGCCGGCAGGATGGCCCGCTGGCCAATTCCCAATCCCGTATCCCCAATCCCCGCTTCGCAGTCACTTCGGTGCCAGACGCACGGCACCGTCAAGGCGAATAGTCTCACCGTTGAGGTAGGTATTGCCAATGATATGGCCGACCAGGCTGGCAAAGTCAGCCGGCTGGCCCAGTCGCGACGGGAACGGAATGGAAGCGGCCAGCGATTCCTGCACGTTCTGCGGCATGCCATCGACCATCGGCGTCCAGAACACGCCCGGGGCGATGGTCAGCACGCGGATGCCCACGCGGGCCAGCTCGCGCGCCATCGGCAGGGTCATGCCGACCACGCCCCCCTTGGACGCCGAATAGGCGGCCTGGCCGATCTGGCCTTCATAGGCGGCAACCGAAGCGGTGTTGATGATCACGCCACGCTCGCCATCGGCATTGGCTTCGTTGTGCTGCATCAGGTCGGCACCGGCCTTGGCGACGTTGAAGCTGCCGACCAGGTTGACCATTACCGTGGTCTGGAAGTTGGCCAGCGGCATGGCCGCCTCACGCCCCAGCACGCGGCCTGCCCCCAGGATGCCGGCGCAGTTCATCACCACGTTCAAGCCGCCCAGGAAGTCCTTGGCGGCGGCCAGGTTGGCAGCAACACCCGCCTCGTCGGTGACGTTGGTGGTGAAATAGCGCGCATTGTCGGCGCCGAGCTCGGCAACCGCGGCGGCGCCTTTTTCATCGTTGAGGTCGAACAGGGCGACCTTGCCGCCATTGGCGACCAGGAACTGGGCGACGCCAAGGCCAAGGCCGGAGACGCCACCGGTGATGACGGCACGAACGGAGGACAGCTGCATTGGAACAATCCTGCGGGAAAGAGCCGCAGATTCTAGCCGATGGCCACGGGTGGGCCACGGCGGCGACCGGACCTAGCGCATGCGCCGTGCGAATTCGTCGGCAGACAGCCCCGGCGCGAACAGGAAGCCCTGGCCGACAGGTACGCCCAGGCTGACCAGGAAGTTGCGTTGTGCTTCGGATTCGATGCCTTCAGCAACCAGCCCCAGTCCCAGGCTGCGGGCAATGCCGCAAACCGCCTCGCAGACCGCCACGTCGGAGGGGTTCTCCGGCACGCCGCTGATGAACAGCTGGCTCAGCTTGAGCCCATGAATGGGCAACGTGCGCAGGTAATTGAGGGCGCTGTAGCCCTCGCCAAAATCATCGATGGTCAGTATCACCCCCATCTCGCGCAGCTCGGCGAAGGTACGCAAGGTCGCCGGTGCGTCTTCGATCAGCACCCGTTCGGTGAACTCCAGCTCCAACGCTTGGCCCGGCAGCCCGTACTCGGCCAGTACGTCGCGCACCTGGCGGGCAAGGCGGTCGCCGCTGAACTGGCGGTAGGAGACGTTGATGGCCACCCGCACCAGGCCCATGCCCTGGTCCTGCCACTGCCGGACCTGGCGGCAGGCCTGGTGCAGCACCCACTCGCCGATGCGCACGATGTCACCGGTGTTCTCGGCGTGGCTGATGAAGATGTCCGGGCGCAGCTCGCCGAGCTGCCGGTCGCGCCAACGGATCAAGGCCTCACAGGCGACGGTACGGCCGCCGCGCAGGTCAACCTGCGGCTGATACACCAGCCGGAATTCGTCGCGTTCCAGCGCCTTGCGCAGGCGTCGTTCGATCTGCAGGCGGTCGCGCTGGCGGCGCGCGAGTTCCGGCGAAAACACCTGCCAGCCATTGCGATCGCGGCGCTTGCACTCGTACATGGCCAGGTCCGCGTTCTGGATCAGTTGCTGCGGGCGCAGGCCGTCGCGGGGCGCGCGGGCGATGCCGATGCTGGTGGTGACCGCGAACTCGTCCTTGCCGAACTGGAACGGCGGCACGAAGGCCTGGGTGATGGCCTGGGCCAGCTGTTCCGGCCGTTCGGGGCGGTCGCGGGCGTCGCAGGTGACCACGAACTCGTCGCCACCAAAACGCGCCAGCAGGCCCTCGGTGCCGATCGCGTCGCGGATGCGCCGGGTGGCCTCGATCAGCAACTGGTCGCCGGCGTTGTGGCCCAGCACATCGTTGACCATCTTGAAGCGGTCAAGGTCGATGTACAGCACCGCCACCTCGGCATGCGACGGGTTGGCCAGGCGGGCTTCCAGGTCGGTCAACGCCGCGTCGCGGTTCATGATGCCGGTCAGCGGATCGGTGCGGGCCTGGTTCTTGAGCGTCTCTTCGGCATGCTTGGGCTCGGTGATGTCCTGCAGCGTGCCGGCAATGCGGCTGGAGGCCAGGTCGCCCGGCTCGACCTCGCCGATCATGCGGATCCAGAAACTGTGGCCATCGCTGCGTTGGCCCTGCAGTTCCAGTTCAAAGCCGGTGCGCAGCTCCACCACCGTTTCCATCGCCGCCAGCAACTGCAGACGGGAGCCGGGGCTCAGGCATTGGATCAAGCCTTCCAGGTCGGCCGGTGCCACCTCCTGGCCGAGGATGCGCTGTGCTTCGCCGGTAAGGTAGAGCTGCTGCTGGCCGCGATCCCACTCCCAGCCGCCGATATGCGCCAGCGATTGCGCACGGTCGAACAGGGCGTGGTCGCGCTTGAGTTCGGTGATGTCGCTGAACAGCGAAAACACATGGTCGGGCAGGTCGCAGCCGGAAGAGAACACCGGCACGGTGGTGATCGATATCCAGATCATGCGCCCGTGCGGACGGTGGTAGAGGCCGATGATGGTGCTGGGGATGATGCGGCCTTCGCGGAACGCTTTGGCCACCGGCCATTGTTCGCTGCGCAGGCGGCGGCCACGTTCGTCGACGGTGATCCACTCTTCATTGTCCAGCGGCACCCGCGTGGGGGTGTGCTTGCCCATGTTGAAAATGCGATGGGCGGCCGGGTTGGCGGCAAGGATGCTGAGGTTGCGGTCGAACAGCATCACGCCCTTGTCGATGGATTCCAGCAACAGCCGATAGCGGGTTTCTGCCTGCCAACGCCGGCTCAGGTCACGGGCCACCGCGACGATGCAATGTTCGCCATCGTGTTCGAATGCAGCCGAATGCACCTCCACCGGGAAGCGACTGCCGTCGCCACGCATGTTGGTGACTTCCACCACATAGGTTTCGCCGCGGTTGAGGGTTTCCCAGACCGGCTCGAGATGATCGGCCGGCAGGTCCGGATTGAGCAGTTCAATGGGTTGGCCGACGATTTCCTCGCGGGTGCGGCCATAGGCACGCACCCCGGCACTGTTGACGTCCAGCACCGTGCCGGTGGCGCTGAGGATGCTGACCGGGTCGGGCACGGCATCGAACAAGGCGGCGTAGCGGCGTTGCGCCGATTGGCGTTCGCTCATTGCCTCGCGCAGGGCGTCGCGGGCGGCCTGCAGCACGGGTTGCAGGTGGAGTGGCAGGGGGTGGTGCAGTGCCTGGTCCAAACCGGCGAGCGCGTCGACATGGGCGGTTGGATGACCGCCTTGGTCGGGAACTATGCGCTGGCCGGAACCGGTCATGACACCGTCAATGCCTTAGCTGTCTTGCTGCCTGTCTGCCGGCCCAGCCGTTCGGCGAGCCAGTTCCCCGTTGCGGCCAACGCCGGCAGATCCACGCCGGTGACCATCCCCATGCCGTGCAACATATACACCACATCCTCGCTGGCGACATTGCCGCTGGCACCGCGGGCGTAAGGACAGCCCCCCGTACCGGCCACCGCGGAATCTACCACGCGCACGCCTTCTTCCAGGCATGCGGCGATGTTAGCCAGCGCCTGCCCATAGGTATCGTGAAAATGCACCGCCAGCGCGGTCATGGGCAGGTTGCTGGCCACCGCCTGCAGCATCGCGCGGGCCTTGCCGGGGGTGCCGACGCCGATGGTGTCACCCAGTGATATCTCGTAGCAGCCCATGGCGTGCAGGCGCACCGCTACGCGCACGACATCGGCCAGCGGTACTTCGCCCTGGTAGGGGCAGCCCAGCACGGTGGACACATAGCCGCGCACCTTCACCCCGTCGGCCTTGGCCCGGGCCAGGATCGGCTCGAAGCGCTGCAGCGATTCGTCGATACCGGCATTGGTGTTGGTACGGTTGAACTGCTCGGACGCTGCGGTAAAGACGGCTACTTCCTCCACCCCGACGGCACGTGCGCGTTCGTAGCCCTGCTCATTGGGCACCAGCACCGGGTAGCTGATACCTGGGCGACGCTGGATGCCGCTGAAGACTTCAGCGGCGTCCGCCAGCTGTGGCACCCACTTGGGGCTGACGAAGCTGGTGGCCTCGATGCTGCGCAAGCCGGTGGCCGAAAGGCGGTCGATCAAGCTGATCTTGTCGGCGGTGGCGACCTGTTGTTTCTCGTTCTGCAGGCCATCACGCGGGCCTACTTCGACGATGCGGACGAAATCATTCATGGCGTTTCCAGGGTCGACAGTCACGGGTTTACTTCGCCGCCCAACGCGGCGCGCGCTTTTCCAGGAAGGCACTCAGTCCTTCCTGGCCTTCCTCGGATACGCGCAGGGCGGCGATCAGGCCGGCATTGGCGCGGTCCAGGCCATCGCGGTCGCCCAGTGCCGCGCAGACCTCGCGCACCAGGATCTTGGCCGAGGCGGCGGCCACCGGGCCGGCCTTGGCCAGCAAGGCCAGCTGGGCCTGTACGGCCGCATCCAGGGCATCGGCAGCAACCACCTGATGGACCAGGCCGATCTGCAGGGCGGTTGCGGCGTCGAAATGTTCGCCGGTGGCGAACCAGCGCCGCGCCTGGCGCGGACCGATGGCGGCGATGACGTAAGGCGAGATCACCGCCGGCAGCAGCCCCAGCCGGCTTTCGGTCAGGCCGAAGCGTGCACCCTCGACAGCGATGGCGATATCGCAGCAAGCCACCAGGCCAACACCGCCACCAAAGCTGGCGCCGTGTACGCGGGCGATGGTTGGCTTGGGCAGTTCATCGAGCGTACGCATCAGCCGTGCCAGCGCCAGCGAATCCAGCCGGTTCTGTTCCTGGCTGGCCGTAGCCATTGCGCGCATCCATTGCAGGTCGGCACCGGCGGAGAAGGATGCACCGGTGCCGGCCAGCACCACCGAGCGTACGGCAGGGTCGCTGCCCACGGTTTCCAGCGCTGCGGTCAGGGTCTGGATCAGCTCGGCGTCGAAGGCGTTGTGCAGCTCGGGACGGTTCAGTGACAGGGTGGCCACGCCGCCCTGGTGGTGTACGTGCAACGCATCGCTCATCGGAAACGCCTGTCTGAGAGTAATCCGCCGCATGATTGGTGGCCCTTGCCAGCTTTGACAAGGGGCAGACCGCGCAGGATTGCGCGCCGTGGGCCGGAAGGCTTGCGCTGCAATGGTTTCACTTGCGACCACCGCCTTGCGCCGTTTGCCCGGAAGGGGCGGCTTGTCGGCAACATTGCGACGATGCGCGGGGCAGGGCTGGCTAGAATGGCGCTCCTGCACTGGAGTGTCTGCCATGTCTGTCGTGCTTTACGGGTCACAAAGTACTGCTTCTCTGGTCGTGCATTGGCTGTTGATCGAGCTGGGTATTCCCCATGCGCTGCACCAGTTGGACTTCGAGCAGCGTGAGCAGAAGGCGGCGAACTACCTGGCCCTGAACCCTGCCGGTCGCGTGCCGACCCTGTTGATCGACGGGCAGGTGTTGACCGAGTCGGCGGCCATCGCCATGCACCTTGCCGACCTGCACCCGCAGGCGGCGTTGGCACCGGCACCCGCTACTCCCGCACGCGGTGACTATTACCGCTGGATGTGCTTCTGCGTGTACACCTTGATGCCGGCCTATCGCGGCTGGTTCTACCCGCAGGAGCCGGCCGGTGCCGACAATGCCGACGCTGCGCGCGAGCAGGCCCGGCAACAGCTGGAAGCGGCATGGCAACAGATGGCCGATCATCTGGCCAGCCATGGCCCGTATGTACTTGGTGCGCAGCCCTGCGCGGTGGATTTCATGCTGACCATGCTGATGCGTTGGAGCCGCAACATGCCGCGGCCGACTGACAGCTGGCCGGTGTTGGCGGCGCATGCCGCGCGCATGAAGGCGCGGCCATCCTTCGCCGAGGTTTACCGCCGCGAGGGCATCAGCGACTGGCGCTAGGCCAGGTGGCTCAGTCCACGTAGTCGTCGTATTTGCGGCCGCCCTGGAACGGCATCAGGTGCTGCTTGAGGATGCCGTTGGGCACTGTTTCCAGCTTCATGACGCCATATTCCTGCGGCCATTGGCTTTGGTCGCGGGGCAGCTTGAAGGTGCCCATCAGCATGTCCACCAGCGGCAGGTGGATGCCGTAGTTCACGTCGACGTATTCCTTCTGCCGGGCGTGGTGCCAATGGTGGTAACGCGGCAACACCAGCAGGTATTCCAGCCAGCCGAAACGGATGCCGAGGTTGGCGTGGGCCAGCACCGCCTGCAGGCCGACCAGGATCACGTAGGCATTCACCGCCGGGGTCGAGAAGCCAAGGATCAGCAAGGGCAACAACACGGCGCTGCGGGTCATCACGATCTCGACCACGTGGATACGTGAACCGGCCAGCCAGTCCATGTGCCTGCTGGAGTGGTGCACGGCGTGGAAGCGCCAGAGCCAGGGGATGTTGTGATACGCGCGGTGCAGCAGGGCCTGCGCCATGTCGGCCACGAACACCGCGATCAGGAACCGGGCCCATACCGGCAGCGACTGGATGGCGGTCTTCAGCGCGGGGAAGGCGGCCAGCCCGGCGATGGTTGAGGTGGAGGCGGTGACCAGGATCAGGATGAACTGCACCAGCACATGGCTCATGAAGAAATACGCCACATCGGTGCGCCAGCCAGGTCGCAGCGGCGACAGCGCGCGCTTGCCCAGGTAGCGTTCCAGGGGCACGAACACCAGGGCTGAAAAGAACAGCGACAGCACGAACCAGTCCAGCCCCAATGAATACGGGGTATGGCCGATGGCATCGAACTGCACGTTGGTCCCGCCCAGCAGCACCGCCAGGGTGGCGCTGCCCACGCCCAGTGTGGCGATGCGCTTGTTGCGGTCGCGCAGGATCGCCAGGGTGCCCATGAAGAAGGCCGCTGCCAGCCCGACCAGCAGCATGTGGCGGGCAAACTGTTCGTTGTAGACCGCGCGGAATTTGCGGCTGGTCAGAAGTTCGGGAAAGTGGAAGCAGGCAACCGCCAACAGGCTCAACAGGCCAAGCAGGGCGGAGCCGTAGGCAAAGAACGAGCGGTGCTGCTGCATGATGACTTCCTGTCTGACCCGGGCCGATTCTGCCTGTGATGGGGTGCCGGTGGAAGCTGTCCCGGCACGGTCATCGGTGTTTCACGCTGGCTGCGCAGGTTGCCGGTTAATTTGGAAGGGCAGGGCTGGTTTGGCCCGGACTGGCGAGGTGGTGTCTGCGATGAACATGTTGAGCGTCCCGGTCTCGGCCGACGACCATGTGCAGGGCGAGCTGACGGCACCGGTGGTGTTGGTGGAGTATGCCGACTACCAGTGTCCGTACTGCGGTGAAGCGTTCTCGCTGGTGCAGCGCCTGCAGCAGCGGTTTGGCGACAGCCTGTGCGTGGTGTTCCGCAACTTCCCGCTGGTGCAGTCGCACCCGCAGGCGCTGCCCGCCGCGATCACTGCCGAATACGCAGCCTCGCACGGCAAGTTCTGGGAGGCGCATGACGCCCTGTTCCGTAACCAGCAGCAGCTCGGCGAGCTGGTCTATCGGGAGCTGATGCGCGAGCTTGGCCTGCCCGAGGACGGGCTGGCGGCGGCCATGGACAACCCGGCCAACTTGCAGCGTATCCAGCGTGATGTCGAAAGCGGCATGCGCAGCGGTGTCAGTGGGACCCCAGCGTTCTTCATCAATGGCCGCATGTTCCAGCCGCAGCGCAGTTTTGAAGAGCTGTATGACGCCATTGTCGAGGCGGGTGGCAACCAGGCCACCCGATAAGCAAGCACCGAGTGGTTGGTGAACGTTGCCTTGGCATTGGCGGCGCGGTTTGTGGCGGTGGGCCACAAACCGTTCGCGCTGCCACCCTTCAGTCGATCAGATCCAGTACTTTTTCCGGCGGCCGGCACAGGGCGGTGCCCTTGGCTGTGCGCACGATCGGGCGGTTGATCAGGCTGGGATGGGCAACCATTGCGGCGATCAGGGCGGCATCGTCGTCCAGCTTCGCGTCGAGCTCCAGCTCGGCATACGCGGCTTCCTTGTTGCGCAGTACGTCGCGGGCGGGCAGGCCCATCTCTTCCAGCAGCTGGCGCAGTTCGGTGGCCGACGGTGGGGCGTCCAGATAGTTGATCACTTCCACGTCGACACCGGCGTCCTGCAGCAGCGCGAGGGCGCCGCGTGAGTTGGAGCAGCGGTTGTTGTGCCAGATTGTTGCCTTCATTGCCTTAGAACCATTCCAGCAGGGATACGCCCACGCCGATGTAGGTAGCGCGGTGGTTGTAATCGATCATGCTTTCGCCGTAGCCATCAAAAACCTGCACGTGGCCGCGCAGCAGGTTGTTGATCGGGAAGCCGTAGTCCAGCTGCAGCGAGCCGTGGGAACGGTCACCGCCACGCAAGGAGTGGCGACCGGTCAAGGCCACTTCATGGCCGTTGCGGTTGTAGACCAGGGTGGCGTCGCCGCGGCCCATGTAGTCCTGGATGTCGGGGTTGTT
Organism: Stenotrophomonas sp.; assembly: GCF_032061965.1. Classification (GTDB taxonomy): domain Bacteria; phylum Pseudomonadota; class Gammaproteobacteria; order Xanthomonadales; family Xanthomonadaceae; genus Stenotrophomonas. The sequence goes on from NZ_DAMBEF010000007.1 coordinate 125,670, forward strand.
GTCATCCCTGCGACCTTCGGGGATGCGGTACCAGGGGCGCAGCATGATGGCCCAGTTCTCGCGGTCCAGGCCGATGTTGGCCACCACCCGGTTCCAGCTGCGCGACAGCGGATCGCTGCGGCCGTTGGACTGGTGGTTGAGGCTGATGCCGGTCATGCGCCCGTTCCAGCCGAACAGGGAATAGCCGTTGCGGAAGGTCAGCATCACCTCCGGCTCGTAATTGGTTTCGCGGAACGGCCGCGACAGCTCGCTGTTGTAAGCCTGCCAGCGCGAGCTCTGGGTGTAGCCGACCCAGATGTCGCCGTTGTCGCCGAACAGGTTCTCGGCCACCTTGGTCTTGAAGCTGAGCTGGAATTTCAGCTCGGTGCTGTCCAGCTCTTCGGACTGGGTGACCGTGTTGTTGGGATTGGGCGAGTGCGGCATTTCGTTCGGCTTGCTGCTCCAGAAGGCGGGCAGCAGGTAAACCGGCTTGTAGGCCCGCAGCTGGAACCGGCCCAGCTTGGAGTCCTTGGCCAGTTCCCAGCGGCTGTCGAGCAGCGAGCCGCGACCGGCGTTGGCCTCCAGGGCCGCCAGTTCGTCATGGGCAAACAGTTCGTTGCGACGCGGGTCTTCCTGGTCCAGCGCCTTGGCGCTGGCCTTGGCTTCCTTGCGCGCCTGCTGCGCAGCGGTGGCGGCGGCATCGGCGGCCTGGGTGTTGACCGGGTTGTGTCCCAGTGCCTTGTCGTAGCAGGCCAGCCGTGCGGCATCGGAGTCCAGCGCGAAACAGGCCTGCGGCGAAGCCGGGTCGGCAATGGATTCCTGCGCAAGGGCAAGGCCGCTGGTGCCGCTCAGGGCAAGGAGCACGGCGTGGGAGAGGGTACGGCTGAGCATGATTGATATCCGGTCGCTACGAGGGTGGCCGGGCCGCGCCCCGGGGCACAGGTGCCTGGCAGGGAGGGGCGACAGTGGCGTTGGCGTTGATTGTCGGTGATTGCCCTGTCTAGGGGGAGTCATGGACATCGGCTAGAAGAACCAGGCAGCAACGAAGACGCCCAGCATCGCCATTGCCAGGCCCAGCTTCAGGGCGACCCCAAGGACGATGCCAAGCCAGGTGCCAAGGCCGACCTTGGTGGCCTGGCCCAGGTGCCGTCCGTGCAGGTATTCACCCAGCAGGGCGCCGGCAAACGGGCCGACGAACAGCCCGATCGGCATGAAGAACAGCCCGGCAATGGTGCCCACCGCCGAGCCAATCAGCGCCAGCTTGCTGGCCCCCACCTTTTGTGCACCGGCTACGGTCGCGATCACGTCCACTATCACCGAGATGATGGTCAGTACCCCCAGTACCACCAGTGGGATCCAGCCCACCCGCTCGAAGCCGTCGCCCCAGGCGGCAAGCAGCAAGCCCACGAACACCAGCGGGACACCCGGCAGGGCGGGCAGGATGATGCCGGCAATGCCTACCAGGACAAGCAGCGCACCAAGCACATACAAGATGAATGAATAGTCCATGTTGACTCTGAGGGGGGTCCAATAGGGGTTGACTTTACCGTGCGTTGCAGTATTGCAATTTGGTTTTGCCCGGGTTAAGTTGCAGCCGCTGAGCTTGGCAAGGTCACCGTGAATCGTGGCCTGATGAGTAGATCGCACGATTTGCTGCATCGTTACACCTCGCTTCCTCCTTGCAACCAGCCGCCTTGCGGGGCGTTCCATCAAACGAGAGAGAGCAACAGGGAGTTAGTCGAGATGTCCGATCGCGAAACCGGTACCGTCAAGTGGTTCAACGACGCCAAGGGCTTTGGCTTTATCAGCCGTGAAAATGGTGAGGATGTGTTCGTGCACTTCCGCGCCATCCAGACCCAGGGCTTCAAGAGCCTGAAGGAAGGCCAGAAGGTCACCTTCACCGTCGTGCAGGGCCAGAAGGGCCTGCAGGCCGATGCAGTGCAGCCGGTCTAAGCCGCAGCTGCAAGGTAAAAGAAAGGCCCGCGCAAGCGGGCCTTTCTGTTTTCGCCTGCGGCGTTACGGGTCAGCGCAGCACCACGCGGCCATTGACCACGCGCACATAGGTGTTCTCGCGGATGCCACCCAGGTCCTTCTGGTTGACCACGACCACGCGGCCGTCATCCATGCGCACCTGGATGTCATACGAGTTGCCGGTTACGTTCTGCTGGACCTTGTTGCCGGCCAGCGCACCGGCTGCAGCACCTGCAACGGCAGCGATGTTCTGGTTGCCCTTGCTGCCACCGGTCTTGTCGGAGATTTCGTGGCCGGCCACGGCGCCAACGATGCCGCCGAGGATCGCGCCAGTGGCGGCAGGTGCGGTGCGGCCGGAGGCGACGGTGTCGATGCGGGTGACGATGCCGCAGTCGGTGCAGCGATTCTGGTTGTAGTTGTTGCTACCGCCGCCATAGCTGCCGCCGTTGTTGTAGCCACCGTTGTTGTAGCCGCCGCCGTAACCCGGCGAGGTGGTGGCGCAACCGGCGAGGGCGAGGCTGGCAATGGCGCCTGCAGCGATCAGTTGAATCTTCATGGTGTGTCTCCTTGCCAGATCGGGATAAGGGGCATGGCTATGCCCGGCGTGGGAGATCGTGTCGTTTCACACGTGAATGGAGGGCCAATCAGGTGTGAAGCCGATGTCGATTAGCGGAAATCCTGGTGGCAGGCCTTGCAGTCGCTGCCGACCTTCTGCGAGATGGCCGCCAGGCTGGCGCAATCTGCCGGTGGCTTGGCCAATGCGTCGTTCAAGGTTGCGCGGAAACGACTGGCATGCTGCTGGAAGCGCTCGTCGTCACGCAGCCCGGGGAAGGCGGTTTCCAGGTCGTTGGCCAGGGCGCGCAGGGTCTGCAGGCGCGGCGCGGTGTCGCTGATGGTGCAGCGGTTCTGCTTCTGGCTGTCGCCCAGCAATTGGGTCTGCTTGGCCATCACCGTCATCAGGCTGTCGGGAAAGTGGTCCTGGCGCGCCTGGATGGCGCGCATCGCCATCACCGTGCCGATCGCGCCGAGCACCAGGCCGGCGATCAACACGAACAGGTAGCGGGAGGCCTTGGAAGGGGCGCGGGCAGTGGGTGCGGGATCAGACATTGCGTTGGCTCCAGGCTACATGGCAAAGGGTGAGGTCGGCCCATTATGCCGGGGTGGATGCACGCGCGGCGTCATGGCCCCGGGCCGGACGCTGCGGGTGCTCGCCGGCGATGGAGTCCGGCCGTAAAATACGCCGATGAAACAGGAATTGCGTGAGCGCTTCGCCGGCATCGACCGGCTGTACGGGGCCGGTGCCATCGAGCATCTGACGGCCTGCAAGGTGGCCGTGGTTGGCATGGGCGGTGTCGGCTCGTGGGTGGTGGAGGCCCTGGTGCGCTCTGCCGTGGGTCAGTTGACCCTGATCGATGCCGACGACATCTGTGTGTCCAACACCAATCGCCAGTTGCCCGCTCTGGCCGGCCAGTATGGCCGCAACAAGGCGGTGGCGATGGCCGAGCGCTGCAAGGCGATCAACCCGGATGTCGCCGTCGAGGCGGTCGAGGCCTTCCTTGCCGGCTCGAACATGGAGCAGCTGCTGGACCGTGGCTTCGATCTGGTGATCGATGCCTGCGACAGCTTCCGGGTCAAGGTGGAGACCATTGCCTGGTGCCGGCGTCGCAAGCTGCCGCTGATCACCGTGGGGGCCGCCGGTGGGCGCACCGATCCCACCCTGGTGCGGGTTCGCGACGTGTCGCGTACCGAGCACGACGCGATGATGGCCTTGATCCGCAAGAAGCTGCGCGGTGAGTTCAATTTCCCGAAGAACCCGCAGCGCTACTTTGGCGTGCCTGCGGTCTATTCGCTGGAGAACGTGAAGTACCCGCAGGCCGACGGCAGCGTTTGTGGCATTCGTCCCAACCTGGGACCGGACGAGGCCTTGAAGCTGGATTGCGGTGGCGGCCTGGGGGCGGCGACCCACATCACCGGCGCCTTCGCGTTCGCGGCGGTAGGCAAGGCGCTGGAGATGCTGCTGAAAAAGCGGGCAGCAGCAGCGTAAGTCGCCATGTCGGGCACTGCCCGGCAGCGACGCCCCAGCGGGACAATCCACCCATGTCATCCACCGGTGCTGCTGACGGGATACCCGTCAGGCAGCTCGCACGCGCTACCGATTGAACAGGCGTTGCGCGTTGGCGGTGGTTTGCGCGGCGATCTCACGGGCCGGCTGCTGGCGCAGTTCGGCCACGGTCTGCAGGATGTCCAGCAGCCGTGCGGGCTCATTGCGCTGCCCGCGGATGCCGGCATCGGGCTGGTCCGGCGCGTCGGTCTCCAGCAGTAGATGTTCCAGTGGCATCTGCGTGACCAGTCCGCGCAGCCGGTTGGCGCGCGGGTAGGTCAACGGCCCGCCCAGCCCAATCAGGAATCCCAGTTCCCACAGCTGGCGGGCCTGCTCCGGGCTGCCGGAAAAGCTGTGCACCACGCCACGCAGGCCGCCAATGCGGCGGATCCGCAGGATCACCTCGTCCACCGCGCGGCGCGCATGCACGATCAGTGGCAGGTCGAACTCGCGGGCGAGTTGCAGTTGGCCCTGGAAATAGGAGCGCTGGGTTTCCGGGTCCAATGATTCGACGAAGAAGTCCAGCCCGCATTCGCCTATCGCACAAGGCGACTCGCGTTCCACCCAATCGCGCAGCTGCTGCAGATGCTCCGGCCGGTGCTCGTCCAGGAACATCGGGTGCAGGCCATAGGCGGCATGCAGTCCTGGGGCCATCGCGCAGACCTGGCGCAGCTTCGGCCAACTGGCGGCGGTAACCGCCGGCACCACCTGGGAGATGACACCGGCAGCCTGCGCGCGGGCGATTACTTCGCTGCGATCAGGATCGAATTCGCTGGCATCCAGATGGCAATGGCTGTCAAACAATTGCACGGTCAGCGCTTGCGGGGCAGCGCCGGTGGCGTGTTGGCGGGGTCGTTGCGGCGCTTCCAGTTAGCCAGCAGCAAGGTGCCCATGCCGAACAGGATTTCGTCCACGAACGGGATCGGATCAGGCAGGACCAAGGTGATCAGGAACAGCCCCGCGGTCAGCTTGAACAAGGTGGGATAACGCAGTTTGCGCGCCCATTCCATAACGGGGGTGGACATCAGGCTCATGGCAAATCCTGGGTGAGGGGAGGACAACAGGGCGGATATTGCGACGGACGGATCGTTTTCGATAGGGCCGTGGCAGAAAAGGGGGCCTCTGTTCAGCTTGTTCATGCTGGAATCGCCCCACGAGATAACGCGGGCCATGCCGCAGGAGCCAGTCATGAAAAGCACTACTACCACCGTTCTGGTTGCCGCCGGCGCATTGTTGGTGGGCGGTATTGCCACCGCCGCCTTCATGCAGGGCCGCAACAATGCCACCACGCTGCCGGCTGCCGAGGCGCCGCGTCCGGTCCTGGACAGCAGCCTGCAGGCTGGCGACGCTGGCCTTACCGACAAGGTGGATGCCGCTGGCGAGGCGCAGCTGCAGTACGCCGATGTGCTGAAGGTCAGCCCGGTGACCCAGAAGGAACGCGTCTACGGCACCGTGACCGGCAGCGAGCCGATCCGTGAAACCTCGACCACCAGCACCCCGCATGAAGTCTGCGAGGACGTGGTGGTGCAGGAGCGCCTGCCTGAGCGCGACGGCAACGTCGGTGGCACCGTCGCCGGTGCGGTGATTGGCGGCCTGCTGGGCAACCAGGTCGGCGGCGGCAACGGCCGCAAGGCTGCCACGGCTGCCGGCGCGGTTGCCGGCGGCGTGATCGGTAACCAGGTCGACAAGCGCCATGTCGGTGGCCGCGTGGTCAACCGCACCGAGCGCCAGTGCCACACCGAGCAGCGCACCGCGGAGTCCAGCCGCATCACCGGTTACAACGTGACCTACCGCAAGGCCGACGGCAGCACCGGCAGCATGCGCATGGATAGCCGCCCGGGCGAGCGCGTGTCGCTGGGCAATGCAAACGAAACCGTTGGTTACGACGTGACCTACCGTTACGAAGGCGTCGAGAAGACCGTTCGCATGGACGACAAGCCGGCCAGCGACCGTCTGCCGGTGATCGACGGTCAGCTGGTCACCCAGACCGCGGCGATGGCGCCGACTGCCAACCGCCAGTAAGCCAGTCCGGTTCGTGCCGGTTCGTGGATACAAGGGCCAGCGGAAGCTGGCCCTTTTTGTTTGCGGTGCATGTCGCCAGTTGCAACCCGGGCAAGCGCAGCGCGGCTGGGGTTGTTGGCCGGCGGGCTGCGCTTGCCCAGGCCGGTTGATGGGTGGCGATGTCCCGCGCTTCATCCAGCCATCCTGCCGCCGTAAGCTGACATTCCTTTGATTACCCCCATCACGGAGCTGCCATGAGCATCTTTGATGTGCAACTGGAAACCGAACGCCTGCTGCTACGGCCGCCCGCCGCCGAAGACTTCTCCGCATTTGCGGCCTTCTGTGCGGACCCGGTGGCAATGGAACACCTGGGTGGCGTGCAGGAGCCATCGGTTGCCTGGCGCAGCCTGGCTGCGCTTGTGGGTAGCTGGCAGCTGCTCGGCTACTCGATGTTTTCGGTGATCGAGAAAGGCAGTGGCCGCTGGGTTGGCCGGGTAGGGCCTTGGCAGCCGCATGGTTGGCCAGGCACCGAAGTGGGCTGGAGCATCGCGCCCGAATTCTGGGGGCGGGGTTATGCCCCCGAAGCGGCACGCGCCAGCATCGACTGGGCGTTTGACCAACTGGGCTGGGACGAGGTGATCCATACCATTGCGCCGGCCAATACCAACTCAACGGCGGTGGCGCGCAAGCTCGGTTCGCGCGTCCTGCGGCAGGCCCGCTTGCCGGCGCCGGCCAATGTCGAGGTGGATGTGTGGGGGCAGTCGCGGCAGGCGTGGTTGGCGCAACGCTGAGCGGATGAATGCTGCGGTCGCAGCTTTACCAACCTGCCAGCGATCCGGTCAGATAGGCAGGGTCGACTGCCGATGGGCAGCGGGGAGATCGGGTCCTGTGAGTCGTACGGATGCTGGGTTGAAGGTGTATGGCATGTCCACGTCGGGCAACTGCCACAAGGTGAAGCTGTTGCTGCAGCAGTTGGGCGCGCGCTACGAGTGGCACGAAGTGGACAGCGCCGACGGCCAGACCCGTACCGCCGCCTTTCTGGCGCTCAATCCAAACGGCAAGGTGCCGGTCCTGCAGCGCAACGACGGCCGGGTGCTCACCGAGTCCAATGCGATTCTTTATTGGTTGGCCGAAGGCACGCCGTTCCTGCCGGCCGACGGCTGGCAGCGTGCACAGGCACTGTCCTGGATGTTCTTCGAACAATACAGCCATGAGCCGTATGTGGCGGTGGCGCGCTTCATCAGCGGCTGGACCCCGATGGACTCGCCGCGGCGTGCGGAACTGCCGCGCCTGCGCGAGCGTGCCGATGACGCCCTGGCGGTGATGGAGCGTCACCTGCAAGCGCAGGCATGGTTTACCGGCAGCGACTACGGCATCGCCGATATCGCCTTGTTCGCCTACACCGCGGTGGCGGGCGATGGCGGCATACGCCTGTCCCTGTATCCGGCAGTCGAACGCTGGTTGCAGGCAGTGCGCGAGCAGCCCGCCTTCGTCGCGATGCCCTTGCCTGATGCACAGGTACAGGCCCGTTTCAGCGCGTCGGTCTGATGCGCGTTTTTCCCTAACCCGTTGCCGTTGTGGAGCCAGTCTGCATGTTTGCCCGTGTACCGAATCCCATTCCGGCCCGGATGAAGGGCCTGAACCGCGCCGAGATCTGCGACACCAATTTCACTGAATTCGTCAGCGCCCTGACGCCTGGCCCGGCGGCCGCGGCACAGGAGGGGGCGCCGGTGCTGCCGGGCAGCGCCCTGGATGTGCAGGGCTTCCGCGAGCTGTTCGAGTCGCAGCTGATCAGCCGCCACCTGGACCTGATGGCCCGCGTGTTGCGCGTACAGAACAAGGTCTTCTACACGATCGGCTCGTCCGGCCACGAAGGCAATGCGATGGTGGCGCGCGCGGCGCGGCATACCGACCCTGCGTTCCTGCACTACCGGTCCGGCGGCTTCATGGCCGAGCGTTTCCGCAAGCTGCCGGGCATGGACCCGGTGATGGACTCGGCCTTGTCCTTCGCGGCCAGCAAGGACGACCCGGCCAGCGGTGGCCGCCACAAGGTATGGGGCAGCAAACCGCTGTGGGTATTGCCACAGACGTCGACCATCGCCTCGCACCTGCCCAAGGCATTGGGCACGGCCATGGCGATCGAGGCGGGCAAGCGGCTGGGGCATGCGCTGCCGATTCCGGATGACAGCATCGCCATCTGTTCGTTCGGCGATGCGTCGGCCAACCATGCCACTGCCCAGACCGCCTTCAATGCCGCCGCCTGGAGCAGCTTCCAGAAGCTGCCGGCGCCGGTGCTGTTCGTCTGCGAGGACAACGGCATCGGTATCTCGGTGAAGACGCCGGAAGGCTGGATCGGCGAAAGTTTCCGTCACCGCCCGGGCCTGGATTATTTCCAGGCCGACGGCCTGGACCTGGCGAACGGTTATGCAGACGTGCAACGCGCGGTCGAACATTGCCGTCGGACCCGCCGGCCGACCTTCCTGCACCTGCGCACCACGCGTTTGATGGGGCATGCCGGTACCGATTTCGAGATCGAATGGCGTGCACTGGAGGAACTGTGCGCGGTGGAGGCCGGCGATCCGCTGCTGCGCTCGGCGCAGATCGCGATCGAATCCGGGGTAATGGACAAGGCGGAGGTTCTGGCCTTGTACGAGCAGACCCGCGCGCGCTGCTTTGCCGCGGCCGAGGATGCGGACCGGCGTCCTCGCTTGACCGCATTGGCCGATGTGGTGGCGCCGCTTGCGCCGTATAGCCCGGGCCAGGTGCAGGCCGAAGCCAGCCGCTCCGATTACAGCGAGCGGCGTATCAAGGTATTTGGCAGCGAAGCCGGCTTGCCGGAGAACCAGCCGCCCAAGCACCTGGCCGTGCAGATCAACCAGGCCTTGCACGACCTGTTTGCCAAGTACCCGGAGACGCTGCTGTTCGGCGAGGACGTGGCGCAGAAGGGTGGCGTCTACACGGTGACCAAGGGCCTGCAGAAGGCATTTGGGCCGCGCCGGGTATTCAACACGCTGCTGGATGAAACGATGATCCTGGGCATGGCCCAGGGCTTCGCCAACATGGGCATGCTGCCGGTGCCGGAGATCCAGTACCTGGCCTACCTGCACAACGCCGCCGACCAGGTGCGCGGTGAAGCCTGTTCGCTGCAGTTCTTCTCCAATGACCAATACCGCAATCCGATGGTCATCCGGATTGCCGGGCTGGGCTACCAGAAGGGCTTTGGCGGGCACTTCCACAACGACAACTCGATCACCGCCATCCGCGACATCCCGGGCCTGGTGGTGGGCTGCCCGACGCGCGGTGATGACGCGGCGGGGATGCTGCGCACGCTGGCGGCACTGGCCAAGGTGGACGGGCGGGTGAGCGTCTTCCTGGAGCCGATCGCGTTGTACATGACCAAGGACCTTTACGAGCCGGGCGATGGCCAGTGGTTGTTCTCCTATCCGGCGCCCGACCAGGTTGTGCCCTTGGGCGAAGGCCGGGTCTATGGCGATGGCCACCGCGATCTGGTGATCATCACCTATGGCAACGGCGTGCCGATGGCGCTGCGCGCTGCGCGCAGCATCGAACAGGCGCGTGGTTGGAAGATCAAGGTGGTTGACCTGCGTTGGCTGGTGCCGTTGAACGAGGCCTACATCGCCGACCAGGCGCGTGGTGCCAAGCGGGTGATCGTGCTGGATGAGGGACGGCACAGCGCAGGTGTAGGCGAGGGCGTTGTCACTGCGCTGGCTGAAGCCGGGCTGGGGGATGTGCCGTTGCGGCGCGTGACCGGCGCCGATACCTACACCCCACTGGCCGGTGCCGCCTTGCTGGTATTGCCGGGTGACGCCGATGTGGTGGCCGCAGCTGATCAACTGGCCTGACCGCAGGAGCGGCGCAAGCCGCAAGGCCAGACCGGCTGCAGGAACGTGACACGCCTGCCCGCCCTCGGCCCTCCCTTTCGCCCGACGAGAGGGAGGGTCCCAGCGGCATAAGCCGCGACGCTGAAGTCGCCCAGCGCCCCCGGGCAGGCCAGGCCCAACCTGTTCTTCACCCCCAGCAACGCCACCGCTGTCTAGCCTGTGCCCATCCCAAGGAGCGAGGTCCTCATGAGCCAGTACAAGATCGCGGTTTTCGTTGGCAGCCTGCGCAAGGAATCGATCAACAGGCAGCTTGCCAAGGCGCTGGAAAAACTCGCTGGTGATCGCGCGGTGTTTGAGTACATCCAGATCGGTGATATCCCGTTGTACAACCAGGACCACGACACGCAGTTCCCGGCCCAGGGCACGCGCATGAAAAACCAGGTGCGGGCGGCCGATGCGGTGTTGTTTGTCACCCCGGAGTACAACCGTTCCATTCCCGGGGTGCTGAAGAACGCCATCGATACCGCTTCGCGTCCTTACGGTGACAATGCCTTCGATGGCAAACCGGCAGCGGTGGTGGGGGCGTCCATCGGCGCCATCGGCAGTGCCTTGGCGCAGCAGCACCTGCGCAACGTACTGGTGTTCGTGAACCTGGCGGTGATGGCGCAACCGGAGGCTTTCGTGCAGGTCAAGGAAGGCTTGATCGAAGCCGATGGCACCATCACCAACGAGGGCACCGCGAAATTCCTGCAGGGTTTCGTCGACCAGTTCCTGAACTGGGTGGCAGCACACCACAAGGGCTGAGCCACGCTGGACGGCAGGGCGCCGCCAGCTTTGCGATAATCGACACCCGGCTACCGCAACGGAGCCGGGTGTTTGTGTATGGCCTGCAACGACCCGCCCCGGCGGGCTTGGTTTTGAACAGGTTATCCACAGACTTGTCCGTATCCGGGGGGGCAATGCCCACCTACCATGGCTGCACGGCCTTATTGCAGGAATCTCGCTTTTCATGTCTGCCCGTACTGGTTTCCGTTCTGACCGCGACCGCAACGATCGTTCCGATCGCAGCGAGCAACGCATTGATGCCTTGCGCGTCCCCCCGCATTCGGTGGAAGCCGAACAGGCGGTGCTTGGCGGTTTGATGCTGGCGCCGGAGGCCTATGACCGGGTCAACGAAGCGCTGACCGAAAAGGATTTCTATCGCCGCGACCACCAGCTGATCTACCGCGCCATCCGTGAGCTGTCCGAGCGCGACCGGCCGTTCGATGCGGTGACCCTGGGCGAGTGGTTTGAATCGCAGGGCAAGCTGGACCAGGTGGGCGATGGCGCCTATCTGATCGAGCTGGCCAGCACCACGCCGTCGGCGGCCAATATCGGTGCCTATGCCGAGATCGTGCGCGACAAGGCAGTGCTGCGGCAGTTGATCCAGGTGGGCACCGACATCGTCAATGACGGTTTCCAGCCGGAAGGCCGCGACAGCTCCGAGTTGCTGCAGACGGCGGAAAAATCCGTGTTCGCCATTGCCGAGCAGGGCGCGCGCGGGCGTACCGACTTCGTGGCCATGCCCGGCGCCTTGAAGGACGCCTTCGAAGAACTGCGCAACCGCTTCGAGAATGGCGGCAACATCACCGGCCTGCCGACCGGCTACAACGATTTCGATGCGATGACGGCCGGCCTGCAGCCGACCGACCTGATCATCCTGGCCGCGCGTCCGGCCATGGGCAAGACCACCTTCGCCTTGAATATTGCCGAGTACGCGGCGATCAAGTCGAAGAAGGGCGTGGCGGTGTTCTCGATGGAAATGTCCGCATCGCAGCTGGCGATGCGCTTGATTTCCTCCAACGGCCGCATCAATGCCCAGCGCCTGCGTACCGGTCAGTTGGAAGACGAGGACTGGAGCCGCGTCACCGGCGCCATCCGCATGCTGAAGGAAACCAAGATCTTCATCGACGACACGCCGGGCGTGTCGCCGGAAATCCTGCGTTCCAAGTGCCGCCGGCTCAAGCGCGAGCACGACCTGGGCCTGATCGTCATAGACTACCTGCAGCTGATGAGCGTACCGGGCAACAGCGAGAACCGTGCCACCGAAATTTCGGAGATCTCGCGTTCGCTCAAGGGCCTGGCCAAGGAGCTCAACGTGCCGGTGATCGCGCTGTCCCAGCTCAACCGCTCGTTGGAAACGCGTACCGACAAGCGTCCGGTGATGGCCGACCTTCGCGAATCCGGCGCTATCGAGCAGGATGCGGACATGATCGTCTTCATTTACCGCGACGATTACTACAACAAGGAAAATTCGCCGGACAAGGGCCTGGCCGAGATCATCATCGGCAAACACCGTGGTGGCCCCACCGGTTCGTGCAAATTGAAGTTCTTCGGCGAATACACCCGCTTTGACAACCTCAGCCACGATTCGGTGGGTTCGTTCGAATAAGCGGAGCTGCGCATGTCCACCGCCATTGTCTGGTTCCGGCGTGATCTGAGGCTGCGCGACAATCCGGCGCTGCAGGCGGCCATCGAGGCCGGCCACGATGTGGTGCCGGTCTACATCCATGCGCCGGCGGAAGAGGGGGCCTGGGCGCCGGGTGCGGCATCCAATGCCTGGCTGCACCGGTCCTTGCAGCAGTTGGACGCGGACCTGCGTGCCATTGGCTCGTCGCTGGTGCTGCGGGCCGGCGACAGCATGGCCCAGCTGCAGGCGCTGATCGCCGAGACCGGCGCCGAGGCGGTGTATTGGAACCGCAAATACGAACCGGCCACCCAGCCGCGCGACGCCGCGATCAAGCGGGGGCTGCGCGAGCAGGGGCTGTTGGCCGAGAGCCATAACGGCTATCTGTTGTTCGAACCTTGGGAGCTGAGCACCCAGCAGGGTGGGCCGTACAAGGTGTTCACCCCGTTCTGGCGCAATGCGCTGAGCCACTGGCGGTTGCCTGCGCTGTCCCCGGCACCCCGGCAGCTGCTCCCACCGCAGGTCCGGGGCTTGGCCTTGGAGGCATTGGAACTGGCGCCGAAGCTGGAATGGGACGGTGGGTTCTGGCAGCACTGGCAGCCGGGCGAGGCCGGTGCACTGGAAGCGCTGGAGGTTTTCTGCGACGGCGCGCTCAATGGTTACCGCGAGCAACGCGACCTGCCGGACCGGACCGGGACTTCCTTGCTGTCGCCCCACCTGCATTTCGGTGAGATCGCACCCTGGCGGATTGCCCATGCCTTGGAAGGCCTGCGCAGCGCAGGCCGCGACGCGGACATCGATGGCTATCTGCGCCAGCTGGGGTGGCGCGAGTTCTCCTGCCACCTGCTGCATCACTTCCCGCAGAGCAGCGAGCACAACCTCAACCCACGTTTCGACCGGTTTGCCTGGGCACCGCCGCAGCCGGCGCAGCTGGAGGCCTGGCAGCAAGGTCGTACAGGCATCCCGATCATTGATGCCGGCATGCGCGAACTTTGGGCGACCGGCTACATGCACAACCGCGTGCGGATGCTGGTGGGCAGCTATCTGTGCAAGCACTTGCGGATGCATTGGCTGCAGGGCGCGCGTTGGTTCTGGGACACGCTTGTCGATGCGGATCTGGCCAACAACAGCATGGGCTGGCAATGGATTGCGGGTACGGGTGCCGACGCCGCGCCGTATTTCCGCATATTCAACCCGGTGACCCAATCGCAGAAGTTTGATCCCCAGGCCCGCTACATCAGCCGCTGGGTGCCCGAGCTTGCGCGCTTGCCGTTGAACGCACGTTTCGCCCCCTGGCAGTGGCCCGAGTTGCTGGCCGCCCATGCACCTGGTTATCCGCGCCAGCCCTTGGTGGACCTGGGGCAGGGCCGGGATGCCGCCATGGCGGCCTATCAGCGCTGTCGCTGAGCCCGCTTAACGGCGGGGACAGCTAGATGAACAAAGCCCCCTGAATGGGGGCGACCATCATGCTCACATCGCACTTCGATGTTTATCCTTGCCCGGCAAATCCACGCAGGCCAGCCCGGCCTATCAAGGAGACTCAAATGACCACTCTCACCGTTGTGCGCAATCTTTCCCTTGGCTTGGTGGCAGCGGCCGTTCTCTCGGCCTGCGCCACTGGCGGCTCGTATGTGCAGCAGGACCAGTACGGCAACCAGACCCAGCAGCAGAACAAGACCGGCAAGGGTGCGCTGATCGGCACCGCCATTGGTGTGGCGGCGGGCCTGCTCAGCGGCGGCGATGCCACCGAGCGTCGTCAGCGCGCAATGGTGGGCGCCGGTATCGGTGCGTTGGGCGGTGCAGCGGTTGGCAACTACCAGGACCGTCAGGAGCGTGCGCTGCGCGAGCGTACCGCCAATACCGGTATCGACGTGCAGCGTGAGGGTGACAACATCACCTTGAACCTGCCAGACGGCATCACCTTCGATTTCAACAAGACCACGTTGAAGCCGCAGTTCTATGGTGCGCTCAATGGCGTTGCCAGCACCCTGAGCGAATACAACCAGACCATGATCGAAGTTGTCGGCCATACCGACAGCATCGGTACCGATGCCGTCAACAACCGCATCTCCAAGGAACGCGCCGACGCCGTGGCCGCTTACCTGAGCGCGCAGGGCGTGCAGCGTGAGCGCATTGAGACGCTGGGCGCAGGCAAGGCCTATCCGATTGCTGACAACAGCACCGATGCCGGCCGTGCGCAGAACCGTCGCGTCGAGATCCGCGTGATCCCGCTGCGTTCGTGATTGCGGTGAGGTGCAGCTAAGGAAGGGGCCGCGCAAGCGGCCCTTTCTGTTTGGGTGCGTCTGCTTCGCGTCGGCTTCCTCCCTTGCGCCGAAGGCTTGGAGAGGGGGGAAGAGCTAGCCCTGCTGTCGGGTGGCGGAGAGCTGTCAGGAGATTGAAGCCAAGTTCAACGGCGTCCCTCATCCGGTGCTTCGCACCACCTTCTCCCGCAGGCGGGAGAAGGGAGGGCCACGGCAAAGGCCACAGCCACAGCAAAGGCAAAAGCCACAGCAAAGGCCACAGCCACAGCAAAGGCAAAGGCAACAGCAGCCGCTATTCCGCCACGCCGACGCTGTTACGCCCCTTGCTCTTGGCCTCGTACAAGGCCGCATCCGCACGTGCAAACCAGTCCTGCCAGCGCTGCTCGCCGGCATACATGGCACCGCCCAGGGAAATGGTGATGCGGCCACCCGGGCCACGCAGTGCCTGGTATACGGCCTTGCGCAGGCGCTCGGTAAAGCAAGCCAGGGCCTCGCGGTTGGCAACCTCGGCCAGCACCACAAACTCTTCGCCACCAAAGCGGAAGACCTGGTCGTTCTCGCGCAGCTCGAAGCGCAGGATGGCGGCCAGGTCCGACAACGCGGTGTCACCGGCCGAGTGCCCGTAGCGGTCGTTGACGTCCTTGAAATGGTCGATATCCAGTACCACCAGCGCCTGCCGGAAGCGGGTCTCGCGCAGGCCGTTGGTCTGTTGCAACAAGGCTTTCTCCAGCGCGCGTCGATTGGGCAGGCCGGTCAGTGCATCCAGTGACGCCAGCTGTTCCAGGCGGGCCCGGTCACCCTGCAGGCGGCGCGAGAAGTGGTAGCCGAAACCGAATATCAGGCTGATCACCACCAGCGCCTGTAGTTGCGCAGGGTCCAGCAACAACGATGGGGTCAGTAGCAGGCCCGCCGCCAGCAGCAGGTTCAGTGGAGTTGCAATGGCATTGCGCACGATGAAGAAATTGGACATCAGTGCCAGGTATGTCCATGGCAGCGCTTCCCGCCCGAACAGCCATGCCGCCAACAGGCACCCGCCTATATTGGCCAGACACAGCAAGGTGCCACCGGCTTCCAGACTGGGCCGTTGGCGGTGGATCAACAACGTGGCCAACAGCGCCAGCACGGTGAGGGCGGCAGTGAGCGCAGCCGCCCCCAAGCGTCCGTCCAGAAGCAACCAGGACGTGAAGAACAGCAAGGCCAGCATGGCCGTCGGGGCGATCGTCCGCAGCGGCACGCTGCGCAGCTCGTGGGGCAGGGAAGGGATGGGGAGGCGGTTGCCGGCGCGCGTCATAGCGCGCGCACGATATCAGTGTGTCCGTGTTCGTGGTGTCGCCTGAATACAGGTGCTTAATGTCTGGCGGGCTTTGTGTAGATGGAGTACAAATGTACTCCATGAAAGAGCTCAGCCCACGCCGTGCCACCATCCTTTCCTTCATCCGTGACCGGGTTGCCGGCCACGGCCAGCCTCCGTCGCTGGCTGAGATCGCTGCTGCCTGTGGGCTGGCGTCGCGCGGGGCAGCCCGCAAGCACGTGCTGGCGCTGAGCGAGGCGGGGTTGATCGAAGTGGCGCCCGGGCAAGCACGTGGTATCCGCCCCGTTGGCCTGGCGGCGACGGCCGAACTGCTGCAGGTGCCGATCCTGGGCCGGGTCGCGGCCGGTAGCCCGATCGGGGCCGATGCCGACCTGCAGGACATCCTGGCACTGGATGAGCGGCTGTTTGCGGTCGCTCCGGATTACCTGTTGCGTGTGCAGGGCGATTCGATGATCGAGGACGGCATCCTCGATGGCGACCTGGTGGGAGTACGCCGTCGCAGTGATGCGCGCGAGGGCCAGACCGTGGTGGCACGGCTGGATGGCGAACTGACCATCAAGCGCCTGTCGTTGGCCGCCGGGCGGCTGCGCCTGCTGCCGCGCAATCCGGCCTATGCCCCGATCGAGGTGCAGGCCGACCAGGAGTTCGCCATCGAAGGCGTGTTCTGCGGCCTGGTACGGCGCGGCTGATGGGCGCGGTCGTTGCCATCGACAGCCTGCTGCACGAACGCCGCATCTGGCGCGGGCAGCCTGCGCCGCTGCCACCCAGCCGGCAATCCACCGGGCATGCGTTGCTGGATGAGGTACTGCCCACCGGCGGTTGGCCAGAATCGGCCCTGAGTGAAATCCTGCTGCCCGCTGACGGCGTGGGCGAGTTGCGCCTGTTGTGGCCGTCGTTGGCGCGGTTGACCCAGACCGGGGAGCGGGTGGTGCTGGTGGCACCGCCGCATCTGCCCTATGCGCCCGCCTGGCAGGCCGCCGGCGTGGACCTGCGGCATATCCAGGTGGTGGAAGCCGCCGAACAGCGCGACGCACTGTGGGCCACCGAGCAATGCCTGCGCTCGGGCAGTTGCGGGGCGGTGCTGTGCTGGCCGCAGCTGGCCGAGGACAAGGCATTGCGGCGGCTGCAGGTGGCGGCCGAGTCGGGGCAGACGCTGGCATTCGCCTGCCGGCCCCTGCAGGCGGTGCGCAACCCGTCGCCGGCGGCGTTGCGTATCGCCATCGATGCACAGCCGGCGCAGCTGCGCGTGCTGAAGTGTCGGGGGGGCATGCCGCCTTCGCGTCCGCTTCCGTTTGAACGGGCGCAGTGAGCCGTCATGCGCTGGGCTTGCATCCTCTTGCCACACTTGGCCATGGACGGCGTACTGCGCGGTTGCGCGGAGCCGGCCGCGGCGCGCGTACTGATCAGTGGTCCCAGCCAGCGCCGGGTGCTGCACGCGGTCAATCCCGCTGCTGCCGCACTTGGGTTGAAGGCCGGCCAATCCCTGGTCGCTGCGCAGGCGCTGGCCAGCGGATTTGATACCCACCCCTTCGATCCGGATGCGCAGGCGCATTGGCATCAGTTTCTTGCGGCCTGGGCTTACCGCTTCAGCTCGCAGGTCAGCCTGCAGTACGCACAGGCCCTGATCATCGAGATCGAACACAGCCTGGCCTTGTTTGGGCCTTGGCCGCGCTTCGAGGCGCGTCTGCGGCAGGAACTTGATGCGCTGGGTTTTCGCCACCGTATCGCGCTGGCTCCCAATCCGGTGGCAGCACGTGCCTTGGCCAATGCCCGTGATGGCTGGGCCGTGGACGAGGCCGGTTTGGCCACGGCATTGGCGCAGTTGCCGGTGAGCCGGGCTGGCTTTGGTGCGGCATCTGCGGCGTTCGCACGCATGGGCATCCGTACCGTCAAGCAACTGCAGGCATTGCCCCGCGACAGCATCAACCGCCGCTTTGCGCCCGGCGTGCTGCAGCAGCTCGATGCCTTGTTGGGCGCACGCGCATTCGTGTTGCAGCCCTATCAGCCGCCGGATGTGTTCGAGCTGCGCATCGAGCTGGGCTATGACGTGGAAACCTCGCAGGCGTTGTTGTTTCCGTTGCGACGGCTGACCTCGGACCTGGCGGCTTTCCTGGCCGGGCGCGATGGCAGCGTGCAGCGCTTTTCATTGCTGCTGGAGCACGAAGACCACCCGCTCACCACCATCGAAATCGGCTTGCTGGCGGCTGAGCGCGACCCGGCGCTGTTGTTCGAGATCGCCCGCAGTCGCCTGGAACAGGCAAAGATCCCGGCGCCGGTGCGCCAGTTCGGCTTGCACGCCGATCAGCTGCCGGCCTTCGTGCCCGAATACCGCGAGCTGTTCGATACCCGCCCGCAGCAGAACGTGCCCTGGGAACAGTTGCGCGAACGTCTGCGCGCGCGGCTGGGTGACAAGGCGGTACAGGGCCTGCGCAGCCATGCCGATCATCGTCCGGAACATGCCTGGCGCCCGGAAACCGGTGCCGCCGATCCGGCATTGGCCAATGCTGCACGTCCGGGCTGGCTGCTGCGGCGCCCGCAACCCTGGCCGGGCGCAAGCCCGGAACTGCTGTCCGGCCCGGAACGGATCGAGAGCGGTTGGTGGGATGGCGCTGACGTGCGCCGTGACTATTACCGGGTCGGCAGCCGCTTCGGCCAGCACGGCTGGGCCTGGCGGGAGGTCGGTGGCGATGGCAGCTTCATGCTGCAGGGCTGGTTCGCATGAGCTATGCCGAACTGCACTGCCTGTCGGCTTTCAGCTTCCAGCGCGGCGCCTCGACCGCCGATGAGCTGTTCGCGCGCGCCTTGCACCATGGTTACAAGGCCTTGGCGATCACCGACGAATGTTCCCTGGCCGGCATCGTGCGCGCGCTGCGGGCGGCGGAGGAATGCGGTCTGCCGCTGATCGTGGGCAGTGAGATGCAAGTGGAACAGGGCCCCAGGCTGGTGCTGCTGGTGGCCGATGACGTTGGCTACCAGAGCCTGTGCTGGCTGATCACCCAGGCCCGGCGCCGCGCCGAGAAGGGCGAGTATCGGTTGCTGGCTGAAGACATGGAGCGCGTGGAGCGCAGCGGCCTGTTGGCGCTGTGGCTGCCTGCGACACAGCCGGACCTTGTGCAGGCGCAACGCGCGCGCGATTGGTTCCCGGGGCGTTGCTGGATTGCGGTGGAGTTGCATCATGGTGCCGATGACAGCGGACGCCTGCAGCAATTGCGCAGCCTGGGCGAAGCGCTGCAACTGCCTCTGGTGGCCGCCGGCGATGTGCACATGCATGCGCGCGGGCGCCGTGCCCTGCAGGACGTGATGACCGCCATACGTCACCGCGTCACCGTGGCCGAGGCAGGGCAATTGTTGTTTGCCAACGGCGAGCGCCACCTGCGCCCACTTGCCGCCTTGCAGGCGATCTATCCGCCCGAGTTGCTGCAGGAAACCCTGCAGATCGCCGCGCGCTGCAGCGGCTTCGACCTGAAGAAAGCGGTCGATTACCACTACCCCAGCGAGCTGGTGCCGGCCGGGCATACACCGCAAAGCTGGCTGGGTGTTCTGGTGGAGCAGGGCGCGCGCCGGCGTTGGCCGGGCGGTACGCGCGCCGAAGCCCAGGCCTTGATCGACAAGGAGCTGGTGCTGATTGCCAAGAAGCACTATGCGTCCTACTTCCTCACCGTGCACGATCTGGTCAAGCACGCGCGCAGCCTTGGCATCCTGTGCCAGGGGCGCGGCTCGGCGGCCAATTCGGTGGTGTGCTTCGTATTGGGCATCACCGAGCTGGATCCATCGCACAGCCATCTGCTGTTCGAACGCTTCATTTCCGAGGATCGCGACGAGCCGCCGGATATCGACGTGGATTTCGAGCACGAGCGGCGCGAGGAAGTGATCCAGTACGTGTTCTCGCGCTATGGCCGCGAGCGTGCGGCGTTGGCGGCGGTGGCTACCCAATACGGTGGGCGCGGCGCGATCCGCGACGTGGCGCGGGTGCTGGGCATGCCGGGTGATGCCATTACCCAGCTGACCAGCTGCATCGGCCAATGGTCGGACAGCATCCCCGGTGAGGCGCTCCTGCGCGAGCATGGCTTCGATCCGGACAGCCCCCTGCTGCGACGCATCCTGGTGTTGGCCGGGGAGCTGATCGACTTCCCGCATTACCTGTCCCAGCACCCGGGTGGCTTCGTGATCTCCGAGCGCGCCCTGCACAGCATGGTGCCGGTGGAGAACGCCGCGATGGAGGCCCGCACCGTCATCCAGTGGGACAAGGATGACCTGGAGTACCTGGGCCTGATGAAGGTCGATGTACTGGCCCTTGGCATGCTCACCGCGGTGCGCCGTTGCTTCGACCTGATCCAGCAGCACCGCGGCCTGCGCTATACGCTGGCGACCATTCCGCAGGAGGACAGCGATACCTACGCGATGATCAGCCGCGCCGATACGGTTGGCGTGTTCCAGATCGAATCGCGCGCGCAGATGGCAATGCTGCCACGGCTGCAGCCGCGTACCTTCTACGACCTGGTGGTGGAAGTGGCCATTGTTCGCCCTGGTCCGATCCAGGGCGACATGGTGCACCCCTACCTGCGCCGCCGCACCGGCGAAGAGCCCGTCAGCTATCCCTCGGCAGCGTTGGAAGCGGTGCTGGAGCGCACCCTGGGCGTGCCGTTGTTCCAGGAACAGGTGATGCAGATCGCGATGGTCGCAGCCGATTACAGCGCCAGCGAGGCCGATGCACTACGGCGCTCGATGGCGGCCTGGAAGCGCCACGGTGGCCTGGAGTCGCACCGGGTAAGGCTGACCGCAGGCATGTTGAACAACGGATACAGCCAGGATTTCGCCGACCGCATCTTCGAGCAGATCAAGGGCTTCGGCAGCTACGGCTTCCCGGAAAGCCATGCCGCCAGCTTCGCGCTGATTGCCTATGCCAGCAGCTGGCTGAAATGCCATCACCCGGCCGAATTCGCCTGCGCGCTGCTCAACAGCCAGCCGATGGGTTTCTACAGCCCCGACCAGTTGCTGCAGGACGTGCGCCGACATGGCGTGGCGACGCGGCCGCTGGATGTGCGTTACAGCAATTGGGAATGCTCGCTGGAGCCGGAACAGGATGGGCGGCTGGCGATCCGCCTGGGCCTTTGCCTGGTACGTGGTTTCAACGCCGAAGATGCATTGCGCATCGAGCAGGCGAGGGCGCGCGCGGATTTTGTCGATATTGCGGACCTGTGCCGAAGGGCGGAGCTGGATGCGCGTGCGCGCGCCCTGCTGGCCGATTCCGGTGCATTGCGGGGCATGGCCGGGCATCGTCATCGCGCGCGCTGGGCCATTGCCGGGGTCGAGGACGAGCGGCCTTTGTTCGACAACCAGCCGGCCATTGCCGAGACCAGCGTGGCCCTGCCAATGCCCAGCGCTGGCGAGGATCTGGCTGCCGACTACGCGTTGCTGGGCACCACCTTGTCCCGCCACCCGGTGGCGCGCCTGCGTGCGCAGCTCACGGCACGACATTGCCGCAGTTCACGCGATCTGGAGAACATGTCCAGCCACGGCAATGTGCTGGTAGCGGGCCTGGTGCGCGGCCGCCAGCGCCCGCAGACCGCCAGCGGCGTCACCTTCATCACCTTGGAAGACGAGTTCGGCCAGATCAATGTCGTGGTTTGGCGTCAGCTGGCCGAGCGCCAGCGGCAGGTATTCCTGGAGTCGCGGCTAATGCAGGTGCGGGGTCGGCTGGAAGCCGAGAATGGCGTGCGCCATCTGATCGCCAAGCGCATGGACGACCTGACAGGATTGCTGGGTAGCCTGGATGTACGCAGCCGGGATTTCCATTGAGCCGCGATGCTTGCCCTTGGCCCGCTGTTGGACTTCAGGCTCGATGGGTTGATCACATGCGGAAGGGAATCGCTTCAGCGCGTCATTCCCGCAAAGGCGGAAATCGCTCCAGCGCGTCATTCCCGCGAAGGCAGAAATCGCTCCAGCCCGTCATTCCCGCAAAGGCGGAAATCGCTCCAGCGCGTCATTCCCGCAAAGGCGGGAATCGCTTCAGCGCGTCATTCCCACGAAGGCGGGAGTCGCTCCAGTTCGTTAGTCCCGCAAAGGCGGAAATCGCTTCAGCGCGTCATTCCCGCAAAGGCGGGAATCGCTTCAGCGCGTCATTCCCACGAAG
>NZ_DAMBEF010000007.1:147815-147942 GCF_032061965.1 Stenotrophomonas sp.
GCGGGAGTCGCTCCAGTTCGTTAGTCCCGCGAAGGCGGGAGTCGCTCCAGTTCGTTAGTCCCGCGAAGGCGAGAATCGCTTCAGCGCGTCATTCCCGCAAAGGCGGAAATCGCTCCAGCGCGTCATT
>NZ_DAMBEF010000007.1:148042-161960 GCF_032061965.1 Stenotrophomonas sp.
CCCGCAAAGGCGGAAATCGCTCCAGCGCGTCATTCCCGCGAAGGCGGGAATCGCTTCAGCGCGTCATTCCCGCGAAGGCGGGAATCGCTCTTGCTTGCCGACAACATGAGTCAAACGCCACAGGCCACACCAGCAGCATCCCGGAACGACCTGCAGTCAGTAGCCCATGTAGCTGTAAAGCCGCCCGCCTTTCTCGCGGATGTTCTCGCACTGCTCCGCAGCGCTCACGGCACTACTGGCGCGGTAAACCAAGCCTTCCATCCGGCATACCGCCTGGTATTCGTCCTGTCTGTTCAGCACCAGCTGCTCCAGTCTGGCACCAATCAGATGCAGCTCCAGCAACTTGTCCTTGCGCTCCTCCAACCGCAGGGAGAACGAGCAGAGAATCAGTTCCTGTGCCAGATCGTTGAAGCGGGTCCATAGGGACTCTTCGTTCATGACTCCCCCAGCACGGTGGTTGTCTGTCTGAAGTTTGGAAGCTTCCTATCGGGGGAAGCCCTATTCAAGGCGGTTTCTACCCTACAGCGTGTAGGTGTTTCCCTACTAATCGAGCAAGTGTGCTCTTACGTTTCGCTCCGCTGCCGAAACGGGCTGCGCGCACCAGGCAATCTGACCGTCGGGGACAATAGAACGTGATCAGGAAAACGGAGCTCTGATCAGCCCGCCGCCGATCATGATCAAACTGGCCTCACAGCGTGAATGTGCTTGAAAGCATAACCTGGCCATACGTAAACGACATAGTTTGATCAGCTCGACTTACCCCACCGAATCGGTGACTTATCTAGAGTAGACCTGGCGTCTGATTGACACCGATTATTCGCCCTGAATCCAACTGGCTGATCTAAAGAAGAAGAGGCTGGCCAGTCTCAAATCCCGCGTGCGCGCCGCCCGACAGTCGGCTGCTTTAGCCGTCAATGCCGAGCTGATCTAGCTCTAATTGCAAATCGGTCACGAGATACTCGAGCGCCAAGACCGGCAACGTTGGGACACCAAGGTCATTGATCATCTGGTAAATGATCTGCACGCCGCGTTCCCCGACATTCGAGGATTTTCGACCACAAGCCTTAAATATATGCGCCCTTTCGCGCAAGAGTGGAAACCTGAACGAATTGGTCAACAGCTTGTTGACCAATTGCCCTGAGGCCACAACGTGGTGCGTCTGAGCAAGCTAAGCACCCCGACAGAGCGGCTGTGGTATGCACAACAGGCGATCCGGGGGCTGGTCCCGCACCCCCTGGAAGCCAACATCCGCGACCAGCTCCAACAGCGGATAGGGGCCGCATCGACCGACTTCCAGCTGCGACTCCCCGCACCGAACTCCGAGGTGGCGCGCCAGACCCTGAAGGACCCGTCCCTGTTCGAATTCCGCGGGCTGGGAAACGAGGCCAATGAACGTGCCATCGAGACCGGCCTGATCGCCCACATCACCCAGCACTTCTACGAACCACATTGCGGTTTTCATCGACTGGTGACGTACTCGCGGGTTACAGCTTGTGCTGAGATCCGCGCTCCTGCTGCTCTGACTGCTGTCGTGTTAGGTCCTGCGCCTGCTGTCGCTCCTGCGACTGCTTGATGTCCTCAGCTTGTTGCAGGTTCTGCTGCGCCGGCTCCTGCGCCACCTGACGGCCGTCCACGTGCGCATGGAAGATGGGCCCTTTGTCCATTCCATATGGCGCGTAGACCGCGAAAACATTGTGAGCGCCATCCTTTCCTAAGCTGCCCGTGACGTGGTCGACCTGCTTTAGAAGGGGATCATTGGCCTGCTGCTTGTAGAGCGCTGCGGACACATTGCGGCTCTGCTCCTCATCCCATTTCCCCGTGCCAGAAACCCAGCTGTGTATCCGCATATAGGTGGCGTGGTCAGGGTGTTCCGGGGTGTCTGCTAATTGCGGCCCTTGGTTGCCCCGCTCATTTTGGGATGCAACCTCCTGTTCGGCAGGGCTTCCTGACCCGCTGACGGTAATGCCGGCCAACGAGGTCACCGGTGTTTGTGCGGGCGTGGCCAATTCCTGTTTGGCCTGGCGAAGCTCCTCGCTTGTGGTGAACGCAACTTCCCGCGCCACGCCATTGGGGCCCACTTGATAGTGCACGATAGGGCTGTCGTAACCGTAGCTTCCCCGCTCATCTGGTTTCAGTGCTTGCATGGTTTGGCCCGTGACACCGGCTGCTGCCAGGGTACGTTTGGAAGCCAACTCTACTGCGTCCATATTGTGCTGCTGTGCGTTCAGATTGATTCCCGCCACTTGATAGCGGTGCAGCAGGTCGCTGCGATCGCGCTGCTCTTGGGAGGGTGATGGGAGTGCTTGAATGGCCGCCAACTGCTCCTGTGACCGCTCGAGCGAAGGTTGGCGCAGCCGTTGTGTCACGTCCAGTTCAAGCGCCATATTGCCAGTGGCTGGGCCGTGAGTTCCCACCCACTGGCCACCGTGGGTTTGCTGGTAGGTGGCGTCATCACTCCCTTGAACGCGGTCGGGCTTCGCGCGCGCATATTCCACCGCCGAGGGGACGTCTACCCCATAGTCCCGGGCACGCTGTATTGCGCTGGCTTCCAGATACGCCTGGGACAATCCTTCGCGCCCATTGGCGATATTGTCCTCGACACGCTCAATGGACTGCTGATTCAAGCGTCTGGTTTGCTCTGCGTTCGCTGTTTCAACCGGGAAATCGACGGATGGGTTGATCCCGCGAGCATCCAGCCGGCTGTGCCGCTCCCATGCTTCGGTATCAGGATTTCGGCGCCAGTTCGGGTTGTCCATACCCACCTGGCCACCGGCGGCGGCTGGAAGGTCAAACGGATCCTTCGGTTTGGGGGCCTTCGCGAGTGCGTATTCGATGGCGGTGGCATTGGCCTTCGCGCTGAGTTCCATGGAGGTTTCGTAGTCCGCTACCACCGGCGTGAGTTTTACTCCCGGCGCCAGCTTCAAGGACTCGGTGTCGTCCCGGGTCGTTGCGAACGCTTCCTGCCGTTCCCAATTCTTCCCGTCGTACTTCCAGTTCACGCCTGCGCGGTCAGTTTGGTTATAGATCTGGTGGCTGTCCCAGTGGTCCACCGCCTTGTCAAAGGCCTTACTGACCAAGACGGCTTCGCCCATGACCGCGGCCGCCGGCAAGAATCCGGAGGTACCACCCAGGGTCATGGACATAGCAGCACCGCCGGTCCAAGCGCCCATGCCGCTTGCAATGCCGTGGGCAACTTCCGACTTGGCCACCGTGTCGTTGCCCTGTTCTGCCAGCTCTTTGGCACGGTTTGCTGTCAGGATTGCGGAAGCACCGGTGGCCAGCAGACCTCCCTGCCGAACGAGCGTCCGGGCAGAGCCGTCGCCGACGAGCATCTCCAGGGTTGCGAAGCCCTTCTGGCCACGTGGCCCACGCAGTGACGCTGCAGCTTCTGCTCCCAACACATTCTCGACCACCTGGATGCCGCCGGGGGACATGGTCACCCTTCCAGAGCTGTGCGCGTTGCTGATCGCTTGACCCAGTGCGGTACGCTGCAAGTCGGCGTTGCCACCTTTAGTCAGGCTATGGGGCGACTGGTGCATGTAGCCCAGCAGCGTGACGATTCGGCCTTCCGAGTGCGTGACCGTGAGGTAGCTACGATCGAGGGGAGAAAGTGACTTCAGCGCCCCGATTTGGCCTGCATGAGCATGGCCATATGCATCAATGTTCTGGTTGAAATACTGCGTGCGCTTGCGAATGTCGTCGCCATTCGCTCCGAGCGGCGTGTTGGTGTACAGGTCACCATTGACCAAGCCGATGGTCATCGTGTCGCCAAGCCGGTGCACCTTCCCCGCCATCCGATCCAGTGCCTGGTCATTGCCGGACAATGCGTCCATTCCGTCGCGGGTTAGCTTGAGCTTCTCCAGCTGCAAGGCGATGCCGTCTTGATAGTCACCTATTGGCCCACCGCCGTGTGGGGAAACGCCAAAGGCGGTTGCCAGTGCCTGGTCCCTTGGCATGTAAAGCAGATTCTCCGCCGCGTGCTTCCTTACGCGACCGGTGTCCACCAAAGCGTCCAAGAGCTCGTCGTTGCCAAAGGACTGTTGCTCAAGAACGTGGTGCAGGCGAAGAATTGGGTCATTGCGTGGCATGTCATTCCCTCATCCCTGAAACCATGACGTCACCTCAGATATCAGCTGCATCCTTGAAGCGCAGCCCTCGAGAGGCATCTGGCCCGCCAATTCCTGCGCTCCAGACTGCATTGCGCAGGTGGCGATCGCAGAAGGTCAGGCTTCCCGAAAATGGGGTATGAAATACGTGCGCCTGACCGATCACGTCCTTACGAAACGCCAAACTCGCGCCGCCGGTCAGGTCGTAAATCTTCCCCGTTGGGTACTCGTCACTGACAAGAACCTGCATCGTTGACGCGCCTTCATCCACCGCGTCCAATACGCGCGCAACCTCGCAAAGGTAGTAAGGGGAGAGGGCAGAGCCGTCCGGCGCGCGGTAGTCGCATTCGACAAACTTGAATCCATCCGGATCCACCTGCTCGAATACCAACTTCAGGCGCTCGGAGACCAGCCAGTAGCCGCTCATGCCCCCTTCGAGGTCTTCCGGCGGATCCCCCTTCTTTGGGGAATACACTAGCCGGGGGACCGAGGCCAGATGAGGGAAGCCACCGCCTTCAGGACGCAGGATGAGTCGCGGCGGGGTGAGCAACTCCTTCACATTCTCAAATACCACGCCGTGCCCCCGGCCAGGTCGGGTGGTGTCGGGCCGCAACCAGAAGAATTCACCACGCTTTGGGCTATTCGGTTCCATTGAGGTTGACTCTCCTCTTGTCCTTAGGTCCATGTACCTACGATAGCCTGTTGTTCTACCGGGCAGGCTGTGGAAGTCGCTAGATGCAACGAGCCTGTTCCATTCGACAACGCGAGCATGCAGCTCTCTGCTGCATGGCACTCCTCCTACTCCATCGTGGGGCTTAACTGAAGTGTCCGCGTTAGCGGGGTAGAACCCGTCGCAGGCATGTGAGGTAGCACGGCCACCAGCGCACTGTCGTGTAACGCCGCACGTTGCAGTCTCGGTGCTGCGGCACACATGTCGCGTTGCGAGAGGTCACCCATGAGCACCCCGACACCCATCGATCCGAATGCCCCGAAGCAACCGGGCCGCCCCGATCCCAGCCGCGATCCCAGCAATCCTGACCGGCCTAACCCGGATATGCCGGACCAGGGAAACCCCGATATACCCGGGCGTGACCCCGATGATCCCAATCGCGAGCAGAAGAGCCGTTGAGCGAACGCCCAATGCTGGCGTGCGACCGTCGAAGGTAGCCCGGCGGCGCACGCAAGGTTTGTAGTCGGCGCGTTCATGCAGAATCCGCAACGGCGGTGCATTGTTGGACTTGCCATTAACATCCCGGCAGGGATGATTGGGGCCTGGTCACTACACGGGGAGCAGCTGGATGAGGGTCAAACGCATCGTCGCCACCGTGGCAGCTGCCGATCCTTCCGCAGCGGACAGCTTCTACCGGGAAATTCTCGGTCTGGAACTGGCCATGGATCGCGGTTGGATACGCTCCTATGTTGGCGCCAGCCAATCCGTGCAGATCGGGTTTGCCAGCGAAGGCGGGTCCGGCACCCCAGTACCCGACCTGTCGGTGGAGGTTGATGACCTTGATGAGGCCCTGCGCAGGGTGCAGC
This sequence comes from Stenotrophomonas sp., assembly GCF_032061965.1. Lineage (GTDB taxonomy): Bacteria > Pseudomonadota > Gammaproteobacteria > Xanthomonadales > Xanthomonadaceae > Stenotrophomonas. The sequence continues at coordinate 153,685 of NZ_DAMBEF010000007.1, forward strand.
AGCACGGGCTGACCCCGGAGTACGGCCCCGTGCTCGAGCCTTGGGGCGTGCGGCGGTTCTACGTGCGCGATCCTTTGGGCAAGCTGGTCAACATCCTGCAGCACGCCTGAGTCGATTGCCGCCAGGCTGCGCATGAACCGCTTCAGCATGCGCAACGCGTTGTCGCGGTTGCGGGCGTGGGCCCAAGCACTGAAACGTCAGGCCTTGGTCGTGTATTTCATCGCCCGCGACCCAGCAACGCCCACCTGCGTACGCTTGCTGGCGTTGCTGATTGCTGCCTATGCCTTCAGCCCAATCGATCTGATTCCGGATTTCATCCCGGTACTGGGCTATCTGGACGATCTGCTGATCGTGCCATTGGGGCTGGCGCTGGTGATGCGCCTGGTCCCACCGGCCGTGCTGGCCTCGGCGAGGCAGCGGGCCGAGGCGTTTGCGCAGCGCCCCAGCAGCCGGACCGCTGCGGTGGTGATCGTGCTGCTGTGGCTGGGCGCGTTGGCGCTCACGGCGTTCTGCGTGCGACGCGCAATGCCGCGGTAGATGCGGCGCAGGGCGAGCGGCCTAGAGATAGTGGGGGTCTTTGACCGCACCCAGACGCACCGCTGCCTGCAGCAGTTCGTTGGCAACCTGCCGCGGGCATCCAGTTCGAAACGAAGCCGCATCCATGATCGCCTGGTAGGTATCCCAGAATCCCGCGCTTGTCCCGTACTGCACGTAGGCCGCGTGCAGCTCATTCCACTCCATAGCCGTAATGTGGCGCCCGATATAAGCCATATCCACCAACATTCCCGAGTTGGCGGCAAAATTATCGAGTAGCTGGTCACGGTCATGTAAAGAGCTGCGTCACTACATGAATGTGCGTTAATTCAAGCTTTGTGGAAGCGGCTTCGGCGGAAGTCCGCCGGGTGCGGCAGTAGTAGATCCCTACCTGGATGCCGGGGTTTGGTCATTTGGCATGCACCGCGATTTCTTCGCCTGTGCGGCAGCGGCTGTCTCGGCCAGTGCCTCGTAGCGACGCCTGATCTCCTCCAGGCGTGCGTCATCAAGTTCCTCCAGGTTGAGCAGTTCGTTGTTTGCTTCCTTGCTGGCGCGTATCAGTTCATCCAGTTTGATCTGCAGCGCTGCCGAATCCACGTTCTGCGTGTGCTGGATCAGGAACACCATCAGGAAGGTGACAATCGTGGTGCCGGTATTGATGACCAGCTGCCAGGTATCGTTGAACTGGAAGAGGGGGCCGGTAGCGCCCCAGACCACAATCACCGCCAGCGCAACGATGAACGCCCCCAGCGAACCTGCGGAGCGCGCCACCTTGCCGGCCAGCTTGTTGAACATGTCGACGATGTGCATTGCTGTATCTCCAAGGGGAGACTGCCGTGTTCTGCTTCAGCGAGGACGCGGGCAGGGCACGTAGCACGCGCGCCCATGGCGCCATGTCATTGCGACGGATTACAGATTATTAATCGCTCGTCGCTTACCGTAAGCCACCAGCCACGCGTGCCCTCTTGCTTGGAATGCCTTTGGGCGGACAAGGAGGGGCGCTGGTTGGACCAGATACCGAACCTGCACGAGCGCAGACAGGCGGGGCACACCGCCGGCGCCATGCGCGGCGCGGACCTGCCTGCCTGCCTTCACTCTGCACTCAGTGCCTTGTGCATGCGCTGGAAATCTTTCCGGTACTGCGCGGCCAAGCGCGCTTTCTGGGTTTCGCTGAGGATTTTCCCGGAGACCTGGAAGAACTTCTTCTCCTCCTCACGCAAATGGTGGTGCACCTTCTCAGACAGCTTGCGGGCCTTGGCCAGCCAGCCAGCGCCGGTTTTCCGGACGACCTGCATGTCCTCGATGATCTCGTCGATCTCGTGATGCTCATGCAGTGCGTGGCGGGAGGAATCCAGGCCAGCGTCATGCATCAGGATGGGCGCGTAGAGGAAGCGTTCCTCCGCTGCAGCATGGGCTGCCAGTTCGATCCGCAACAGTGAGAACAGTTCCTGCCGGCGTTCGGTATGCGGCTGCGAGCGCAGCAGCTTGCGGCACAGGGAGCGCTGCCGGTCATGGCTTTCGCGCAGCGCGGTATAGATATTGTCCTTCATGGCTACCTGCCGGTGTGCGGTAAGCCGATTCTGTCCCCGGGCAACGTGATGGTGCCGTGCACTGCCGCAGCCACGGACGGGGTAGGGCGACTTTATCGACAGGGCGTGCCGGGATGACCGGCGCATATTCCACAGCGCAGAGCGCTGCAAATCTTGATCGACGTAGCAGCACCACCAGGAGGATCCTGCCAGAGCTGACGTGGTGTCTTCACAGCTTGCAATCTCTCTGCTTGGCGCAAGGCTTCCTTGGCCATTGCGGGGAGCAACCGGATCGCGAGGCCCCAGCCTCGATAATGGGCTGGCAGATATTCAAGAAGCGCGCATCACTGCCGAACGCTAGGCATGCGGCGTGCAGCTGATGCCATCTGCTGGACGATAGGCAACGCCCCGCTATGGCAGGGAAGCCATGCCAACAAGGCGGACAGGCAAGCCCGGTTCAACCGGGTTTGCCCATGCAGATCGCTGAAGCGCGATCTCACTTGAAATCGAGGGTCTGTTCAAACGCCTTCAGTTCATGGCGTGCCATGGCCAGGTTGGCCCTGGAACGGTCCAGCACGACATAAAGGAACAGGTCCTGATTGCTCTCCAACGGGCGGATCAGGTGGTACTGCTTGGACAGGGTGATCAGCACATCATCGATCGCATCGGTGATGCCGAGCGAGGCGGCAGCGCGGCGCTTTGCGCGCACCACTTCGGTGTTCCCAGCGGCGGCCACTTCCATGTTGAGCGAACCACCGCCCAGCAGGCCAAGTGCCATGCCGCTATTGGTGTCCACCAGCGCGGCGCCAATGAAGCCTTCCAGCTCGTTCAGTTTGTTGAGTTTGACGTTTCCAGCCATGTTTCGATTCTCTAGGTCCAGGGATTGCGGCGCCTCGGGGACAGTCTCCTTATGGCGTCGCGGCCGGAGTCTAGAAATCAACGGAAGTTGCCGTCACTCACCAACTTTCTCAAAAGATCTCACTTGCTCTCAATCAGCATCGGCGCGCATTCATCTGGCGCGCTGGCCGGGCTCAGGATGCGACCGTATAGGCCAGCAGGCGCTTGCCCGCCATGTTCAGGATCTTGTTGAGCAGCTCGACGTCGGTGGGCTGGGAGAGGTTGATGGCGTTGCTGATGGCGGTCTTTTCCAGACCCAGCGCCGACGCCACCGAAGCGGGGTTCAAGCCGCCGGCGAACATCTCATTGATGACCATGACCTTCATGGCTTCGCCGGCCGAAAGACGGACGAAGAAAGTCGAGGAGGGCTTTGCCTTTGGTGTGGGAATAGGCGTGCGCGTCCGCGCCTGTTTGGCAATGCTTGCCAACAAGGCGGCTTTCAGTTCAACCAACGGATCCTGCTTGACGGCAACAGAGACCTCCGGCCAATCCACCAGCGACACCGTCAGTCGCCCTTGCATAGTCCTCACACGGACTGCGTATATGAACATCCCTAGATCGCGCCGACTGCCCGGCTTGAATTTAGCAAAAAAAATGTGAAGAAATTCCCTGAGGGCCTTCACATTTCGGCGGAGGCCGAGGAAATTTTATGCGGGCGTCGGCGGGTCGCTACCTGCCCCGAAGCGTCTCTTCCAGCTGCACCCCCGACGGGTTGTTCGGCAGGGCCAGGCTGATAGGCCAGCCTGGCACGGGCGTCGCCGAGCAAATGGGCAGGGCTCTGGGAAAGAATGGCGACGCAGGTATGAGCGAGGTGGGTTGATCGGCGCAGGCGATGATCCAGTATCAACATATGCGGGTCCCGCAAGTCATTGAACGCATCAAGAGAGCGCGCATCTTTCGGCAAGGATCCGTGATCTCTGCAATGGCATCGGTCAACAATAAATGGATGCCCCAGGCGTTGTCTTCCCGTTGGCATGCTGCGGCACTCAGCACGTTTGCGCATGCAGCGGAGGTCAATGCGCGGGGCCATGTTGCGGCGACGATGGAATCGTCTCGATCCGTGTTTGCTGCTCGCGATGCATGCCGGTGTCTGGTTGCAATGAATAGGGATGAGTCGAAGAAATACTGATGCTGCAGCTGGTGAAACAGCTCGCGTATTCACTATCCATCGGTCTCCTTGTTTGAGAACGAATTGCTAAAACAGCGTGGTAAATCCGTGCTTTGATCCTGCACTTTGGCCACTGTGTTCAGGCGGCATCGCCGCTGCTCGCCACCGCTTCACTGCTCATTTACGTACGCCAACGTCAGCTGAAAGCGTGTTGCGACCTTGGTGAAAAAGGCCGCTATATTCCAGCTTCCCCAGACAAAGGAGGGAGTGGAATGATTATGACCAAGCAGCATTGGGTAATGGCACGCACGCTCGGTGTGGCGATCGTTGCCACCATGGGTCTTGCATCTTGTGCGACCTACAAAGACGAGTTCGCAGGGATCAACTCACGCCTCGATACACTCGACACAAAGGTGCAGGGCGCCGCACAGAGCGCTGAATCCGCCAATCAATCCGCACAGCAGGCCAATCAACGGCTGGATCAAATTGAAGGCCGCGTCCAGCAGCTCGAAAGCGCGCCACGTCGCACGCCCCGCGGCTGATAGTGGCGTTCGTGACGAACGTCTGAGTCCCGGATCCAGTGGCCGTCTGGCCACTGGTTTCCTTTTCGTCATGCAGCATTGATTCGAGGAACCGTCCTATCCGTACGTACTCATACAGTGCACTCCGAGCTGCGTGTGGCGCGTTGGCGTTGGCAATGGCCTTCACCAGCATCGACATGGCCAGTGCCGAGGACGCAGTTGCACAACCGGTCGCTGCCGTCGATGAGCTGCCGCCCGGCCAAGAGGTGTCCGATACCGTGATTGAACTGGCGGGCTGGGTTGTTGCAAGCAAGGACAACCAGGGCTATCCGTTCGCGATCATGGACAAGGCGGCGGCACAGATACTGGTGTTCGGCGGCGACGGTCGGCTTCGTGGCGCGGCACCGGGACTATTCGGCTCGGCAGCTGGCGATCACACGGCTCCCGGTGTAGCCGGCCTCGCGCTGCGCGAGATTCCCGGGCGGGATCGCACGACGCCTGCCGGGCGCTTTATCGGTGGCTTCGGCCCATCTATTGATGCAGGGCGCGTGCTATGGGTGGATTACGAATCGGCAGTATCCATCCATCCCACCGCTACCGGCGTCCCAGCAGAACGGCGCGTCGAACGGCTTGCCTCGCCGTCGCCTGATGACAATCGCGTCACGCACGGCTGCATCAACCTGTCGCCGGCGTTCTACAAGCAGATAGTCGCCCCGACGTTCGAGCGTGGCGGCGTGTTCTACATCCTGCCGGACTCGGCATCGTTGGCGGAGACCTTCCCGGACTTCGCACAAAGTCGCGAGACTGCGCAGCGCAAGGATGGGAAGCGTGGTCGATCCGCTCATCGGTGATGGGAAGGAGCCAGAGATTCGCGTCAGTTCCGGGTTTCTGTAAGGCGTGCCGCGAGCTGGATCGGTGACGGCAAACCTCAGGTGGCTTATCGAGAACTCGACTTTCTGGGGCTGGATCAATTGGGTGGCCATTGCGAAATCCATTTGTGACGCGTTGCAGCGGGATTGTGCTGGGCGTCTGTCCTACGCTGCGGCTGCCTGAATTGTCAGGCTATGGAGGGCTACTTCATGAGGCAGTTGATCAAAAAAGTGATCGCAGTTTCGGTACTCACTATGGCTGTGGCGGGGGGAATGGCCTCTGCGGCAAATTGCACCACTACTTGCATCCAGAAGCGCGAGGCCTGCATGGCTGCAACTGGCGATCCGGAACACTGCATAGCGATGTTTAAGGTATGCATGGAGGGCTGCGGCGCCTGACCTAGCTGCAGTACCGATCTAGAAAAGCCCCGTGATGCGGGGCTTTTTACTGGCGCTTCTCCCGCTGAATCCCGGCCCGGGACTTCGGGGGTTCCTTACTCGGTTTTCGTCCAGTCCTTCACTTCAAAGCCCTGCTTTCCGTATCGTTGGGCGGAGGATAACAGGGGGCTTGGCGGACTGCCTGTGAGCCGAGGAGGCTCAGTCCGGTGGGAGGTGCAAGACATATCCCGGGTTTATTTCGAGCAACTGAAGGTTTGGAAAGTCCGGATCAGACTTTGAGGCGTCGAACTTCGTGCCTGAGGCGTGCGAGATATGCGCCTGAACGTGCCCGAACATCCCCCCAAGGTGAGCAGCCAAACGCAAGAATCGTTCTCTCGAGCTCTTCGCCCAGTCGAGGTTAAGGCAGGTTCTGAACCAACCTGGGGTCAGATCAGGATGGTTCAAGTATTCTTCTGCCTCCTCTGCTGAAGCAGTGAACGTAACTTCCATGCGCTCCGGCTTCCCGTGTGCAAGTTTGTCGCGAATAGAGAAGACCTCAACTGCAAAATCGAGCGGGGCCATGCCCCAGTCGCACGATCGACCTGTTGCGTCGTGAAGACGCTCAATTTTCTGTTTCCAAGGGTTACGCTCTTTCCACCCGGGCAGGGCATAGCCCAAGTGATTGACGTAGGCCTCAATACTGAAAGCGGTAAAGACGATCAGTGGCATGACTTCCTCGCTCTGAAGAGAGCCACCCTCCAAACGCTTGTAAATGAGGCCGAGCGCCTGCACGGCTGGTCCGTGTGCAGTGAATTCCCGGTACACCGTGTATTTGCCCATCATGGCTTCCTGTAGTTGTCCGCACTCACTCTTTGTCAGCTACTTAGCCTTCTTCGCCGGCTTCTTCACTTCGGGCCGCTTCGGCAGCTCGCGGTAGACGTTGGAGCCGTGAACTTCCTTCCGGGCCTTGGCCACTTGGAGTTCCAGCAGCTCGTCGTGGAGAGGTTGGATCTTGGCCCAGCGCTGAAATCCGATCAGGGCAAAGGTCCATCCAATGCCAAAGATCAGCACTAGGGCCCCCGTGCCAACCTGACGATTGCTCGCAACGATGTCTATGCGCTTCTCATAGACGGACATCATGTCCTTTCCGACATCGGTCTTGTCAGTGCCGTCCTTTCCGATCGCGAACATCATCTCAGCTACGGTAAAAATTTCGTCGTTCGAGCTCTTGTGAATCACAAAGAGCCCGACCATTGCTGCGACGATCAGCGCCAGTCCGAAGGTGGCGAGGAACTTGTAGAGATTGTCGGTAGGAATCGGAACGTTCGGCTGCATCCGTGTTGCTCCTGTTAGCTAAGCTCACACAGTACGACTGCGGGGCTAGTTGTTGAGCCCAATCGCATTGCGCGGATCGTTGGTTGGTTTGACTTGATACTGGGATAGGATCAACGACTTAGCTCGTGCGGCAGAATCCACAACGAGATTGCAATCTTTGATAATTCTTTTCGTTGTGCGCTGAGCTTCAATATGCCCCGCTCCAGAGTTTAAGGAAGCATTTACGGCCAGCATTGCGCTTGTCTGTGCTTGCAGAACGTTGGAAAGTAAGCTCGTTGCTGCTTCATACGATGGCTCATTTAGAAGCTCGATCCGGGAGAACGCGTGGACTGATGCAATAAATGCTTGTGTTCGAATGTTCTCGATCAGGGAGATTAGGGCCGTCCTCTCTTCGCTCAATAGATGGGCTCCTTCTCCCTGGAATTCAATTCCTGTAAGGACGTGGGCGACAGACGAATGAATCCTAGACTCGCCTTCGATGGCAAAAATGAGCCACGTCGCCGCCTTCTGGATCTGCTCCCGCTGAGCGGCCTTATGTTCTAGCTCTGCTTGTCTTGAAGCATGTCTAGTCCGTCTGTGCTGAACTTCTCCAAGTGCGATCGCAACTGCAATTGCTATTACTGAAAAAATGGCTTGCACCCATGCGGCCTGAACGGTGAGAGCGTTCTCGTGCTCTAGCCAAGTTGGGTCTGCGAACTCACGGTGAGAGCTTAACCACGCAAGGCCGAATCCGGTTCCAACGATGGCTAGACAAAGGAGCACATAGAGCCAATAGCGAATGTTCATGAAATCCCCCTGTTTCCGAGCGCAGAATGGTAAACGGTTTGGGAAGGTGCGTCTGCTCCCGGCTAGGTGCAGATTATCAGCGGCGCTGGCGCTCCCATCATCATGAGTGGTGGCATCCTCCGGTTTAATGCTGACAACACGTATGCGTTCGGGACTGCAAGTTTTCGCGCATCTGTGCTCTATGCGGGCACTGGCACGATCAACACCTCAGACGCGCGCGAGAAAACTCCGGTTCGTCCATTCACTCCTGCCGAGCTTGCGGCAGCTGTAATGACCCACCGCTTTCTGCTCAGGTCACGCGGTTAATGTAGCGGCATAG
>NZ_DAMBEF010000008.1:0-21301 GCF_032061965.1 Stenotrophomonas sp.
TTCGCCCTCGAAAAGTCTGTAGCAGATTGCGGTGACCTTTGGCATGGCGCCTAACACCTATTAGACCGCCTAACAGCGGTGTAGCGCGGAGTATCCCGCGTTTTTTCCCGGTGTGGAATAGGGCGGATTCCCTTTTTCGTCAAATATTTGTGTTCAAATTTCATGCGTTCTGCGCGCTGTTCGCAGTCTGCAATGACCGCCAATTAGCGGTCATAACAGGTACTAACCGCAATATTGCGGTGTAACAAGCTGCGGGAAGGTCGCGAGGCAACACGCACAAACGATTTTCCAATGCCCATAAGTCTGCAAGCCCGGGCGAGCGCCGCTTCACTCCACCTGTCGCACCTGTGCCTGTTCGGCAGCATTCCGCAACGCCTGTAGAAACCTTGCCAAGGGCGCGCTCTGCGGTTCGCCATCACGCGTGTAGACCATCACCGGCCGTTGCCAGGCAAACCCGGGTGCATCCAGCTTTACCCAATGCCCGGCGAGCAGCTCGGCCTGCGCCAAACGGCTGGGCAACAAGGTGAGGTAGCCGCCGTCGCGGATCATCGCGCGCATGAATTCCGGCGAGCCGCTTTCCATGGTGTTGAGCGGTGGTTCCAGGCCGGCTTCATGGAAGCGCTGGCGGAACGCGGCTTCCACCGCGCCCAGGCGTCGGCCGAAGATCCAGGCCTGTTCCAGTAGTTGCGCCGGGCTGATATCACGTTGCCGCGCCAGCGGGTGGCGCACGCTGGCCAGTACGCGGTACTCGTCGTGCATCAGCACTTCGCTCTTGATGCGCGGGTCCGGGTCGCCGTCGCCGAAGGTGTGCAGGGTGACCACCGCGTCCAGTTCACGCGCCAGCAGATTGGGTAGCAGCTCGGGCAGGATGCCGCCGCTGACGTGGATGCCGATCTTCGGCCAGTGCCGGCGCAGCGCCAGTACCGCTGGCGCGACCAACGAGCCGGCCGTGCTGGGACCGGTGCCGATGCGGACCTGGCCCTCGGCACCGGTCTGCAGTTCCTGCAGGCGGTCCTCGAAGCGGCGCACGGCGTCGTGGGCGGGCTGGGCATGCTCCATCAGCAGGCGGCCGACGTCGGTGAGCCGGGCTTCGCGGCTGCCGCGCTCGAACAGGCGCGCGCCCAGCTGCTGCTCCAGCGCCTGGATGCCCTTGCTCAGGGCCTGTTGGGTGCGGCCGGTGGCCGCGGCGGCGCGGGTGAAGCTGCCGTGTTCGACCACGGACAGGAAGTAGCGGAGCTGGCGGAGATCCATGTCGGCACGGGTTAACAACCAATGGTTGTGGATCGTACGCGAATTGGTTGGCGGTTGCCGGGGCAGGGCGCTGATAGTCGGCTGATCGCAATCTCCCGGAGGGGAACCATGGCCAGTCGCAACGCCGTCAAACAGTGGGACCAGCAATACGACCTCGTCATCGCCGGCTTTGGCCTGGCGGCCATGTGTGCCGCCATCGAGGCGCACGACCTGGACCCGAACCTGTCCATCCTCATCCTGGAGAAGGCCAACGAGGCCGAGACCGGCGGCAATAGCCGCGTGGCCGGTCAGTCGTTGCTGATTACCAAGAACGCCAAGGTGCTGGCCGAGTACCAGCGCAAGATGAGCGTGGCCAACCCGATCCCGGAAGACATGCTGGTGCCGTGGTCCGAGGCCATGGAAGCGCTGGAGCCGTGGATCCAGGAACGCGCGGCCCAGGCCGGTGCACAGTTCATCCATGGCACCGGCTTCTCCGAGCGCGATGCGGTGCTGGAGTTCCCGGAGTTCGGCGCGCGCGAAGCCGTGCATTGCACCGCCACCATCCTGCCGATTCCTTCGGGCGTGTACCTGGCCTTCCGCGAGAACATCCGCCTGCGTCCGCGCATCCAGATCGCCTTTGAGTCGCCGCTCAAGGATCTGGTGCAGGACCCGGACACGCTGGAGGTGTTCGGCGTCATCGCCGAGCAGAACGGTCAGCGTGTGGCCATCCGCGCCAACAAGGGTGTGGTGATGGCTACCGGTGGCTTTGAAGCCAACCTGGACATGCAGCGCAATTATTTCGGTCTGGCCAATCCGGCACCGCTGGGTACGCCGCACAACACCGGCGACGGCATCAAGATCCTGCAGAAGGCCGGTGCCGATCTGTGGCATATGCGCAACCAGGGACAGTCCGGTGGTATCTGGCCGGGCTTCAAGCCGGAAGGTTTCGTCAACGGCTTCCTGCGCAACTTCTTCTGGCAGAGCTTCAGCTGGATCGAAGTGGATGCAAACACCGAGCGCTTCTACAACGAAACCGCCGAGTTGCAGCTCACCCACTACAAGGAAAAGAAGCACGGTCACTGGGTGGACACCCCGCATTACCGTGCGCAGCCGGTGCACATGATCTTTGATGCCATCACCTGCCAGTACAACAAGCTGGTGGTGGAGGTGATGAGCTGGAACCCGGTGGTGCGTGGCTACAAGTGGTCCGACGACAACTCGGTGGAAGTGGAGAAGGGCTGGATCCAGAAGGCCGATACGCTGGAAGAGTTGGCGGTGAAGATCAACCGAGACCCGGCCAAGCTGCGTGCGGAAGTGGAACGTTACAACGCGGCATGTGCGGCGAAGAATGACGCGGACTTCGGCCGCAACCCGGACACCTTGTTCCCGATCGCGCAGGCGCCGTTCTACGGCATGCGCGTGGACCCGGTGATTGTCTGCACCGGTGGTGGCGCACGTCGCAACATCAAGTCCGAAGTGCTGGACCACGATGGCAAGCACATCCCGCGCCTGTACGAAGCCGGTGAGATGGGCTCGATGTTCTCCGATCTTTACCAGAACGGTTCGTACCTGACCGAAGCGATGATCTCCGGCCGCGCTGCGGGCCGTGAAATCGTCGGTCTTGGCAACTGGGAGGGCTGAGCATGAAGGTTGCAACCCCCGCCATGAAGCTGGACGTGCGCATCAATGACGTGAAGGCCGAGGATGGCTTGCTGGTGATGGATGGCGTGGCCGGCATGTTGCCGTGCAAGACCAGCCTGACGCCGGCCGAGTTCCGGCAGATGATGAAGCTGGCGCTGCGTCCGAGCGTGTTGGCGCTGTTGTTCAAGAAGTAAGCCTGGCGGCGCTGTCCAGCGCCAGGCCAAGCCCCTGCCTGAAGCCCCTCTCCCACCGGGAGAGGGGTTGGGGAGAGGGTGAGGTGCGAAAGCACCGTGCCGTGCGTAGAAGCTTGAAACGCGCCAGTGGACGGAAATTTTCCCCTCCGCCCTTCGGCGCACTCCACCTTCGAGATGGCAGACCCTCTGCTCCTATCCCAGAAAGGGGGAGGACCTAAGCCAAAGGCGAAGCCTGTCCCTTGCGCCCCATCAACGATGGTTGCGCGACAGCACCATCGAATACGCAAAGCGCCCAGGCGGATGCAGGCTGATGGCAATCAGCAGCAACCGGCCATTGGCATCGCGATAGCGGCGCTGCACGCGCATCGCCGGCTCGCTTTTCTTGATGTCCAGCAGCTTTGCATCGGTCGCATCGAATGAGGCGGCATCAAACACCTGTTCAACACGCGACAGCTTGGTCGGTTCCAGGAACTTGGCCAGCGCACGTGCGGCGCCAGGGATGTCCAGCAGCTTGTCGGCGGGTACGCCGCTGCGCACCGGCACCAGCATTTCAGTGACCGCGATGGGCTCGCGGGTCTGTTCTTCCAGACGCAGGCAGTGCAGGCGCAGGTAGTCCTTGCCCTCGTGGATGTCCAGGCGCTGCGCCATTGCCGCATCGGCCTGCAGGCGTTCGGCCTGCAAGACCTTCAGACGGGTGGTGTTGCCGTACTGCATCAGCAGGTCGACGGTGTCGATCTCGTGCTCGTAGCGCATGGCCGCGCTCTGCGCGATCACCCGGGTACCGGCGCCGGGGCGCCGCTGTACCAGGCCAGCGCTGATCAGCTGGGCCAGGGCGGCACGGGCTGTGTGGCGGCTGACGCTGAAGCGCTCGCACAGCTCCAGTTCGGTGGGCAACAAGGTGCCCACGGCGTACTCGCCCTTCTCGATTGCCGCCTGCAGCAGGTCACCCAGTTCCGCATAGCGGGGCTTGCTGCGTCGCGTACCTGTCATGTGTACAGATCCTTGTTCAAAGTCTGAGCGAAAGTTCCTGCCAGCTGCGCTGCAGGGCGTCACGGTGTTCGGGGGCGGCAATGGCTATCAAGGCACGGGCTCGGGCATGGACGTCGAGATGGCGCAGATCGGCTACGCCATGCTCGCTGACTATGCAGTCCGCATCCACGCGCGCCAGGCTCACTGGCCCCGCGGGAAGCATCGGGACTATCCTGCTTTCACCCTTCGGGGTGCTGGCAGGGAGTGCAATGATGCCGCGACCACCGGTCGATTGGCGAGCGCCCTGCAGGAAGTCGGGTAGTCCACCTACCCCGCTGAGCTGGCGTCCGGACAGGAACTCGCCATTCACCTGGCCCAGCAAATCCACTGATAGCGCGCTGTTTATGGCGGTCAGGCGCGGAATGCCGCCCAGTACGCCATGGTCATGGGTATGGCCCACCTCACGGAACGTTATGTTTCGTGGCGCAGTGTCATACAAGGCCTGTGTACCCAGTGCGACGCCAGCCACTACCGCATCCGGCGCCGGTGACAGCGCACCCGATTCCAGCAGGCCGAGCAGGCCATCGGACACCATGCCGCTATGGATGCGCAGATTGCGGCGCTCGCGTACCGCGCGCAGCACCGCCGACTGCAGGCGGCCCAGGCCCAGCTGCAGGGTGGCGCCATCCTCCACCAGGGTGGCGACCTGTTCGGCCACCGCGTCCATCGCCGTGTCGCCCGGTGGGTCGGGTATCTCCAGCAGTGGCGCATCCTGTTCGATGGCCGCGGTGATGCGCGACAGTGGAATGGACGGGCCACGGGTGCGCGGCATGCGCGGGTTGATGTGCGCCAGCACCCGTGTTGCGCGCGGCCATGCGGCCGGGGTGAAGTCGCAGGCGATGCCCAGCGAGCAGTTGCCATCCTCGTCCGGTGGCGCCACCTGCACCAGCACCGTGTCGAAGCACACGCTCTCGCGCAGCCAGCGCCAGGTGGCGGTGTAGCTCATCGGCAGATAGTCGACGCGACCATCCAGCCAGGACGTGCGCAGGTCTGCACTCAGGAAGATGCTGCGCTGGCGCGCCTGGGGATGCAGCCCGGCAAAGTCGAAGCTGTTGACCGTGGGGATATGCACGCCGGTGAAGCGCAACCCGGCGCAGCGCTCGGCACCGGTCCGCAACCAATGTTCAAACAGCAGGGAATGGCCGGCACAACCCGGCGCAAAGATCTCCGGGCCCTGCGCGAGGTAGTCGAAGAAGGTGTCGGCATCCAGAATTCGGGGCATTGTGGTGATTGCGGCTTTCGGAACATGGATCATATGATATGTCCGGACAAAGTCGGTTATGCTCCTTTCACGCGGTTACCGTTCCACCCGCCCCGAAACCCGCTGCCGCGGGCCTGCACCGAGACCCCGTCGCGCGATGACCACGCCTGCCGCCAGCCTTACCGAACAGCTTGCCCAGCGCCTGCAACGGCCGGTGGATGCCGCCGCGCGTCAGCGTGCCGCGCTGCTGCTGGTGGATTGGCTGGGCTGTGCGTTGGCGGCCCAGCGTTACCCGATTGCAACGCAGCTGCGCAGCGTCGTGCAGGCCCAGACCGCCGGCACGGTGGTTGCGCTGGGTGTGGGCCGCCGCAGCGCGGCTGATGCATTGCTGCTCAACGCAGCCTTGGGCAACGTGTTGGAAATGGATGACGTGCACCGTGGTGCGATCCTGCATCCGGGTCCGGTGGTGATACCGGTCGCGCTGGCCGCGGCGCAGGCCGAAGGCGCGGACGCACATGCACTGCTGGATGCCATCGTGCGCGGCTATGAGGCCACCATCCGCGTTGGCCGTGCGTTGGGAAAAGCCCACTACCGTTACTGGCATCCCACCTCGACTGCCGGCGCGTTTGGTGCTGCCGCAGCCGCCGCATCGGTACTGCGTCTGCCGGCAGATGCCGTGGCCGATGCACTTGGCAATGCTGGCAGTCGCACCGGAGGCCTGTGGCAGATGCGTCACGAACCGGTGCCGACCAAGTCCTTGCACAACGCCGAAGCCGCCCGCAGCGGCTGGTTGGCGGCGCAGCTGGCATTGGCCGGCATGCGTGGCCCGCGCTGGATACTGGAAGGCGAGCAGGGCTTGTTTGCCGCCACTGCACCCGATGCGCAACCGGATCTGGTGGTCGCCGACGAGGACGACTGGCTGATCCACAGCACCAGCCTGAAGCCCTGGCCGGCCTGCCGCCATGCGCATCCGGCAATCGACGCGATGCGCGATGCATTGGCACTGCTGGACGCCGATGCCCGCGACAGCATCACGCATATCGAAGTCCATACCTACGCCGAGGCCCTGCGCTTCTGCGACCGGCCGCGGCCGCAGACCGAGCTGGAAGCCAAGTTCAGCCTGCAACACGCGCTGGCCTCGATCCTGGTGCATGGCCGTCCGCAACTGGCGCACTACACCGCCGAAGCCTGCACCGATGGCGAGTTGGCGCCTTGGCGCGCGCGTATCAGCGTGCATGAGGACGCCGCCTGCAGCCAGCGCTTCCCCCGTCATTACGGTGCCCGCGTGCAACTGCGCTTGGCCGATGGCCGCCACCTGCAGGCCGAGCGCATCGACGCCTGGGGCGACCCTGAGTGTCCGATGTCGGCCGACGACGTGTTGGTCAAGGCGATGGCGCTGGCGCAATGGGGTGGCGTATCGGCGGGCTTGGCGCAACCCCTCTTTGGGCAGGTGCGGGCGTTGGCCGATGGCGGCAGTCTGGACGCCTTGACCGCGATGTTGGTGAGGGTGGCCTGATGCGATTGACCGAAGCCCTGTTGCAGCATGCCTGCACGCTGCGTTTTGAAGACCTGTCCGCCGAGGCCGTCGCCGCAACGCGCGTGTTCGTGATGGATTCGGCCGCCGTGGGTATTTCCGGTTCCGGGCCGCAGGTGCCGTTGACCCAGGTGGTCCGTCGCAGCGCCGCCAGCTATGGCAGCGGCAACGGCGCACGTGTCTGGGTGACGGGCGAAGCGCTGCCTGCCGCCAGTGCGGCCATGGTCAATGGCTACCAGATCCACAGCCAGGAATTTGATTGCGTGCACATGCCGGCGGTGGTGCACCCGATGGCAGTCATCCAGTCGGCGGTGTTTGCCGCCGCCGAGCAACGTGCCAATGTCGACGGTGTGGCGGTCGATGGCAAGGCGCTGATCACCGCGCTCAATGTTGCCGTCGACGTGGCGACCCTGATCGGCATCAGCGGGCGTGCGCCGATGCGTTTCTTCCGCCCGTCGATGTGTGGTGCCCTGGGCGCGACCGCAGGCATCGCGCACCTGTACGGTGCCGATGAAGCATTGCTGCGACGCGCGCTCGGGCTGACCTACAGCCATCTGTCCGGCACCATGCAGGCGCATATCGAGGGCTCGCCCACGCTGGCGTTGCAGGTGGCCCTGAATTCCCGAGCCGCATTGAGCTGCTGGGAGCTGGCGCGCAATGGCTTCCCTGCGCCGCGCGAGATGCTGGAGGGCCCATTCGGCTACCTGCCGCTGATCGAGGGCGAGTTCGACACCGGCCCGTCGTTGCAGAAGCTGGCGGCGCGCGAAGCGCAGATCCTTACCGTCAGCCACAAGGTGTTTCCCACCGGCGGCGCCGCGCATGCCGCCCAGGACATGCTGATGGAGCTGCGCCAGCAGTACGGCTTGAACCTGGACAACGTGGCCAGCATCGAACTGCAGGCGCCACCGCTGGTGCGCCGCCTGGTGGGTCGCGCCTACCAGGCAGACATGGAAACGAGTTATGGCCGGCTATGCCTGCCTTACCTGCTGGGCACGGTATTGCTGGACGGCAAGGTCGGCTTGTCGGCTTATACGCCGGAGAAGCTCTGCGACCAAGGCCTGGCCGGCTTTGCTGCAAACGTCAGCCTGGTAGCCAATGACTGCGACGATCCCAACGCGCTGGTGCCGCAGTCGATGACGGTGACCCTGCGCGACGGCCGCGTGCTGCACAACCACCGCGACGCTGCCATCGGCTCGCCGCAGCGGCCGTTGTCGCGTGCCCAGCAACTTGAAAAGTTCCACCACTGCCTTGACCACGCCGCGCGTCCGTTCGACGCCGGCCACCGCGATGCCCTGATCTCCCACTTCGACCAGTTGCAGGACATCGACGATGTCCGCCGGCTGGTTGACCTGCTGATTGTCGAGACCCCATGACCTACGCCACCTATTTCGAGTCGTTCGATGTCAAGGAGCTGCTCAAGCAGTTCCCGCTGGACCAGGCCTTTACCGACAAGTTCAAGAACATCAGCCGCGAGGAGCTGCGCGCCGAGCAGAACGCGATGTTCCTGCGCTGCGTGGCCCGCGCCTGGCAGATTCCGTTCTATCAGCGCCTGTGGGGCGATGCCGGCATCACCCCGGACGACATCCAGAGCCTGGACGACATCACCAAGCTGCCGGTGTTCGGCAAGCACGAGATCATGGCTTCGGTGGAAGCGCATCCGCCGCTGGGCGATTTCCACGGTTGGCAGGACGGTACCGAGGCCGGCAACAAGCCGCTGGTATTCCATACCACTTCCGGCACCACCGGTCGCCCGCAGCCGCTGGTGTTCTCGCCGCATTCGCGCGAAGTGCAGAGCCTGCTGCTGGCGCGCCTGTACCGCTGGCAGGGCATGCAGCCCGGTGACGTGGTGCACTCGGTGTATGGGCACGGCATGATCAACGGCGGCCACTACGTGCGCGAGGCCATCACCCATTACACGCAGGCCCTGTTCTGCTCGGCCGGCACCGGCATCGAGATGCGTTCGGCGCAGCAGGTGCAGCTGATGAAGAGCATGGGCACCAACGTGATTGTTGGCTTCGCCGACTACATCAAGAAGCTCGCCGACGTGGCCCGCGAGAATGGCCTGGTGCCGGGCAAGGACATCCCGGTGCGGATGATCTGCGGCCACCTCGGCCGTGAGTCGCGTGAAACCCTGTCCGCTGCATGGGGCGGCGTCGAGCTGTACGACTGGTACGGCGTGGGCGATACCGGCGCGATCGCCGGCCAGGGCCCCGATCAGGACGGTTTGTACCTGATGGAAGACGCGCAGTATGTGGAAATCCTCGACGTCGACAGCGGCGAACTGGTGGCCGATGGCGGCACCGGCGACATGGTGGTCACCTGCCTGTACAAGGACGACATCTACCCGATCATCCGCTTCAACACCCACGATGTGACCCGCGTGCTGACCACGCCTTCGTCGCTCGGCATGAACCTGCGCCGCATCGAGGGTTTCCTCGGCCGCAGCGACAACATGGTCAAGATCCGCGGCATCAACGTATTCCCGCAGGCGATGGCGCCGGTGCTGGAAGAACACGCCTCGTTCGCGGGCGAGTTCATCTGCGTGGCCAGCCGTGATGAGGGTGGCCGCGATGACCTGGCCGTGCACGTCGAGACCCGTGGTGCGCTGGATGACGCACAGCTGGCGGCGGAGTTTGCCGCCTTGCTGCGCCAGCGCCTGGGTGTTGAGATGAGCATCGTGCTGGCCGCGCCGGGTGCGTTGGCGCCGCTGACCGGCATTGAAGTGCGGCAGAAGCCGGTGCGTCTGATCGACAAACGTTTCGCTTGAGGAAAGCCCTGTGAGCAAGGCCGATGCGTCATTGTTGAATTCTGACCTGAGTACCCAGTCGGCCCTGCTTGCGTCCGCTGCCCTGAGCAGCACCGAGCTGGTCAGCCAGCAGCTGACAGCCATTGCCGCCAGCCAGGCGCAGGTCAACAGCTATATCCACGTGGATGCCGAGGGCGCCATGGCTGCGGCAGCAGCATCGGACCAGCGCCGCGCCAACGGCACCGCGCGCCCGCTGGAAGGCCTGCCGATCGCGGTCAAGGACAATATCGACGTGGCCGGCATGGTCACCACCGCCGGCATGGAGACCCGCCGCCACGACGCAGCGGCGTCCAACGACAACCCCGCGGTGGCTGCCTTGCGTACGGCCGGTGCGGTGATCGTCGGCAAGCTCAACATGCACGAAGCGGCGATGGGCGCGGACAACGACAATCCGTTCTACGGCGCCTGCCACAACCCGCATCGTCACGGCTATACGCCCGGTGGTTCCAGCGGCGGCAGTGGTGCGGCGGTAGCCGCCGGCCTGTGTTCGGCCGCACTGGGCACCGACACCATGGGTTCGGTGCGTATTCCAGCAAGTTACTGCGGGGTGGTCGGGCTCAAGCCGAGCTGGGGCGCGATCAGCACGCGCGGCACCGTCGCGTTGTGCCGGCGCCTGGATCACATCGGTCCGTTGACCCGCTCGGCGCGCGACCTGCGCCTGTTGCTGCAGGTGATGACCGGCTTTGATCCGGACTGCGCGCAATCGCGTGCGATCCGTTATGCCGCACCCGATGCCGAAGGTCTGCGCATCGGCGTGATCGACTTTGGTGATGCCGCCGACGTGGCAGCGGATGTGCAGGCAGCCTTCGAGGATGGCCTGCGCGTATTGGTGGGACTCGGCCATCGCCTGCAACCCTTGCCAGCGCCCGCATTTGCGTCAGCCCGCGCCCGTCGCGCCGGCCTGCTGATGAGCGAGGCGGAGATGCTGGTTGAACATGCCGATGCCTGGGCTGGCGACCGCAGCAAGTTCTCACCGCTGCTGGTCAAGCTGATGTCCTGGGCCGAAGGCCGCAGTGCAGCCGAACTGGCCGCCGCCTCGCAATTGGCCGATCGTGGCCAGGTGCAGCTGCAGCAGTGGCTGGCGCAGTGCGACGTAGTGGTGATGCCGACTGCGCCGCAACGCGCGTTCGCCTTCGGGCAGCCGGCACCGGCCAGTCAGGCCGACCTTACTGCCTACGCCAACCTGGCCGGCAATCCGGCCTTGTCGGTGCCGTTGCCGGTGGCTGCCGACGAACTGCCCGCGGGTATGCAGTTGGTGGGCAACATCGGCGATGAGCTCACCCTGATTGCCTTGGCTGAAGCCTTCCAGCAGGCCATCGCCTGGCAGCCGTCGCTGCCGCAGGCCTGTAGCAACTGGTGGCCGAAATGAAGCTGCTTGATGGTGTCCGTGTTCTTGACCTGTCGCGCATTCTGGCCGGCCCGTGGGCCACCCAGGTGCTGGCCGATTTCGGCGCCGACGTGATCAAGGTCGAGCGTCCCGGCGTGGGCGACGACACCCGTACCTGGGGGCCGCCCTACCTGAAGGACGCTGCCGGCAATGACAGCAGCGAGTCGGCGTATTACCTGTGCGCCAACCGTGGCAAGCGCTCGGTGGCGATCGATTTCACCACCGCCGAAGGGCAGGCCTTGCTGCGCGAGCTGGTAACGCATTGCGACGTGCTGGTGGAGAACTACAAGGTTGGGGGGCTGAAGAAACACGGGCTGGATTTCGCCAGCCTGCAGGCGATCAATCCGAAGTTGGTGTACTGCTCGATCACCGGCTATGGCCAGGACGGTCCTTACGCACAGCGCGCTGGCTACGACGCAGCGATCCAGGCGATTGGCGGTTTGATGAGCGTCACCGGTGAGCCGGATGGCGCACCCGGCGCGGGCCCGCAGAAAGTGGGCGTGGCCGCCACCGACCTGATGACCGGCATGTACGCCGCCACTGCGATCCTCGCCGCGTTGCGTCATGCCGAGCGCACGGGCGTGGGCCAGCAGATTGATCTGGCGCTGTTGGACACCCAGGTTGCCTGGCTGGCCAACCAGGCCTCGAACTATCTGGTGGGCGGCGTCGTGCCAACCCGGCAGGGCACCGCGCACCCGAATATCGTGCCGTACCAGGTGATGCCAGCCGCCGATGGCTATTTCATGCTGGCGGTGGGCAATGACGGCCAGTTCGCGCGCTTCTGCGAGGTGATCGGCGAGCCACAGCTGGCCAGCGATCCGCGTTACGCCACCAACAATGCCCGTGTGGCGCACCGGGATGAGCTGGTGCCGTTCCTGCAGCAGCGGCTGGGCACGCGCCCGGCAGCCGAGTGGCTGGCGGCGTTGGAGCAGGCGGTGGTGCCGGCCAACCCGGTCAACCGCATCGATCAGGTATTCGCCGACCCGCAGGTGCAGGCGCGTGGCCTGCGCATCGAACTGCCACATGCCGGCGGCGGCAGCGTGCCGATGGTGCGCAATCCGCTGAAGTTCTCGGCCACGCCGTTGCAGTACACGCAGGCAGCGCCGGTGTTGGGCCAGCACACCCGCCAGGTGCTGGAGGAGGTGCTGTCCATCGACGACGCGCGCCTGCACGCCCTGCAGGCACAAGGCGTGGTCGGGGGCTGAGCGCGCCATGCGCGGTGCGGCAGCGCATACCGGCAACAACGTCCGCGCGATTGCCGCGGCCGTCGCCGGCACCGTTTTTGAATGGTTCGATTTCTTCCTGTACGGCTCTCTGGCCGTGGTACTGGGCCGGCAGTTTTTCCCGCCGGGGCATGAAACCGCTGCCTTGTTGTCGGCCCTGGCGGTTTTTGGTGCGGGCTGGGTGGTGCGGCCCCTGGGGGCGCTGATCTTCGGCCGGCTGGGCGATCGCGTGGGCCGTCGTCGCACCTTCCTGATCACCATCGTGCTGATGGGCATTTCCACGATAGGCATTGGCGCCTTGCCCACCTATGTGAAGGTTGGGGTGCTTGCGCCGGTGCTGCTGGTGGCGCTGCGGTTGCTGCAGGGCATCGCGGTTGGCGGTGAGTTCGGCGGTGCGGCGACCTATGTCGCCGAGCACTCGGCGCCGTCGCGGCGTGGCCTCAATACCTCGCTGGTGATGGGCACCGGTACGCTGGGCCTGCTGTTGGCCTTGGGCACGATCAGCCTGTGCCGGCACGCACTGGGTGAGGATGCCTTCGCACAATGGGGCTGGCGTTTGCCGTTCCTGGCATCGGTGTTGTTGCTGGCGCTGTCGGTGTACATGCGCCTGCACTTGGCGGAGTCGCCAGCCTTCGAGAAGCTGCAGCGCGAGGGCAGGGTGGCGACCTCGCCGCTGAAGGAAGCCTTCGGCAACCGCGCGCATCTGAAGGCCATGCTGCTGGCCTTGGCGACGATGACGGCCGCGCAGGGCGTGGTGTGGAACGCAGGCCAGTACTTTCCCCTGGTGTTCCTGCAGTCGCCGCTGGGGCTGGATGTCGGCACGGCCGGTGAGCTGATGATGTGCGCCTTGCTGCTGGCGGCGCCCTTGTTTCCCTTGGCCGGCTGGCTGTCTGATCGCATCGGCCGGCGACCGGTGATCATCAGTGGCTTTCTGCTGGCCGGTACCACCTTGTTGCCGTCGTTCAAGTTGCTGGCGGCCAACGTGCGGCCCGAGCTTTCCTTTGCTCCGGCGTTGGCGGTCCTTTGGTGGCTGTCGGTGCCGGTAGCGCTGGTGTGTGGGCCGGCCTCGGCGTATCTGGTGGAGTTGTTCCCGACCCGGATCCGCTACAGCGCCATCGGCCTGCCGTATCACCTGGGCAACGGCTGGTTCGGCGGCTTCATGCCCTTGGCCACTGCAGCGTTGAGCGCGCATTACCACAGTGATTTCGTCGGCCTGTTCTATCCGACGGCGATGGCCTTGCTGTGTGGCCTGTTGGCGCTTTGGTTGATGCCGGAGACGCGCTTGCGGGATATCACGCAGTAGCGCTGCTGTTGGTAGTGCCGAGCTGTGCTCGGCACAGGCCCCGCCTGGAAAGCCCCTGCCGAGCATGGCTCGGCACTACCGCTTTAGCCCCTCTCCCGTTTACGGGAGAGGGGTTGGGGTGAGGGGGCTTTTCGCGAGTAAAGCCCCTGCCGAGCATGGCTCGGCACTACAGGTGCAGCGCTTCGAGCCCCTCTCCCGTTTACGGGAGAGGGGTTGGGGTGAGGGTGCTTTTCGCGGGTAAAGTCCCTGCCGAGCACGGCTCGGCACTACCGGTACGTTGCTTACGCGCCGCCGGGGAAGCCATGCTGGCGCCAGGCTTCGTACACCACTACGGCGACCGAGTTGGACAGGTTCAGGCTGCGGTTGTTGGGCTGCATCGGCAGGCGCAGACGCTGGCCGTCGGGCAGGGCGTCCAGCAGGTCCTGCGGTAGGCCGCGGGTTTCCGGACCAAACAGGAAGGCGTCGCCGTCGGCGAACTGCACGGTGTCATAGCGCACGCTGGCGCGGGTGCTCATTGCAAACAGGCGCGTGGGCTGGATACGTGCCAATGCCGTCTCCAGGTCCGGATGGACCTGCATCTGCGCGTACTCGTGGTAATCCAGGCCGGCGCGCTTGAGCTGCTTGTCACTGAGGTCGAAACCCAGGGGCTCGATCAGGTGCAGCCGCGCGCCGGTATTGGCGCAAAGCCGGATCACGTTGCCGGTGTTCGGCGGGATCTCGGGCTGGAACAGCAGAACGTTGAAAACAGGTGCGGAAGTCATCGGCGCAGTTTACGCCGGGTGTTGCATGCAGGCTGGCTTAGTTGGAAGCCAGCCCGTGTGCGACCACCTGGCCGATGGCGTCGGCAGCAGCTTCGGCAGCCATTGCCTGCACCTGCTCCACGTCCGGACGGACGTTGATGGCCGGCAGCGACACAACCCACTGGCTGGCGCGGGCACCAATGGCGACCGGGGTGGCGGCAGCGATGCGGGTGGCAGCCTGTTCGGCCATCAGCTCGACAATCTGGCCGACGGTCGGGCGCACCTGTACGGCGGCCAGGGTGTGGATCGGGCTGGCGGCTTCATGTTCGGCCTGGGCCAGCTGGTCGGCCGAGGGGCGCACCTGCACGGCTTCCAGGGTGGTGATATCCGAGGCCTGCACCGAAGAAACAAAGCCGGTGCTGGCAACGAGGGCGATGGCGATGGCGAGGGACTTGGCGTTCATGGCGGGGCCTATTTGGTGTGTGTGAACGGTGGTGTGGTAGTAAGGTATTACACCAAATCTCGAGCTGCAAGAACTTTTTTGCTTTTCGATGATCTGTTCAGCGTTTAGTCATGTTTTGTCTGATTCGACCTCGGCTGCATCCAGGAGGGAGCAGGATGCGTGCCAACTTCATCTTGTTGATTTAAATGGAATATTTTTATGGGTGATGTGTCCGCTGTCCGGACACTGGGTCGCAGGGACCTGTCCGGACGGCTGTGCGGACGGTTAAGCAGGGGGATGACGCCTGGCGTGTGCGTCGCGACCAGAGGGCCGGTTAGGATCGGTTTCCACCGTCATGCCCAAAGGAAATGGAATGAACGCAGCGATGCCCCGTACCGCCTTGTTGACCTTGGCCCTGAGCGCCGCGTTGGCGGGCGTTGTTGCCACCCCGCTGAGCGCCCAGGCCAAACCGGCGGCTGCTTCTGCCGCGGTGGACATCCCCTATGAGGAGTTCACCCTGCCCAACGGGTTGCGGGTGCTGGTGCATACCGATCGCAAGGCACCGATCGTTGCGGTCAATCTCTGGTACCACGTCGGCAGCAAGGACGAGCCGGCCGGCCGCAGTGGTTTTGCGCACCTGTTTGAACACCTGATGTTCAACGGCAGCGAGAACGCACCGGGCGAATACTTCACGCCTTTCGAAGCGGCCGGCGCCACCGATATGAACGGCACCACCAATACCGATCGCACCAATTACTTCGAGAATGTGCCGACCACCGCACTGGACATGGCGCTGTGGATGGAATCGGATCGCATGGGACACCTGCTGGGCGCGATCGACCAGAAGACCCTGGATGAGCAGCGCGGCGTGGTGCAGAACGAAAAGCGCCAGGGCGAGAACCAGCCCTACGGCCAGCTGCGCGAAATCGTGTCGCGCACGATGTATCCGCAGGGCCACCCGTACCATCACACCACGATCGGCTCGATGAATGATCTCAACGAAGCCTCGCTGGATGACGTAAAGACCTGGTTCCGCACCTGGTACGGGCCGAACAACACAGTGCTGGTGCTGGCTGGCGACATCGACCTGGCCACCGCCAAGGAAAAGGTCGGCAAGTATTTCGCCGACATCCCGGCCACCCCGACCATGGCCCAGCCCAAGGTCGATGTTGCCGTGCTGGCTGCCAATGGCCGTACCGAACTGGAGGACAAGGTGCCGCAGGTGCTGGTGCAGCGCATGTGGAACGTGCCGCAGGTGGGCGACAAGGAAGCCGACCTGCTGGACCTGGCATCGCAGGTATTGGGTGGCAGCGCCAGCTCGCGGTTGGACGAGCGCCTGGTGCACCGGGACAAGCTGGTCGACAGCGTCAGCACCAGCAACTATGGCTCGCAGCTGGCAGGTAGTTTCTCCATCCGTGCGATGGTCAAGCAGGGTGTGGACCCCGCCCGTGTTGAAGCGGTCATCGACGAAGAACTGCAGCGACTGATCAAGGACGGCCCCAGCGCCGAAGAACTGGCCCGCGCCAAGACCGACTACCGCGCCGGCTTCATCCGTGGCATCGAGCGCATTGGCGGCTTCGGCGGCAAGGCCGATGCGCTGGCGTCGTGCACCACCTTCACCGGCAACCCGGCGTGTTTCCGCGAATCATTGGCCACCATCGCCGATGCCAGCACGGGATCGGTGCGCGCGGCTACCGCCAAGTGGCTGGGCAACCCAAGCCACACCTTTGTGGTCAAGCCGGGTGAACGCAAGCCGCTGACGGAAGAAGCGTCCGCCAAACCTGCACCGTTCCAGCTGCCGCCGGTGGATGCGCGCTACACCACCAGCAGCGGCGGAGTGGACCGCAAGCTGGGTGTGCCGCAAGTGGACAGCTTCCCGGCGCTGAGCTTCCCGGCCTTGCAGCACGCCACCTTGAAGAACGGCAGCAAGTTGATCCTGGCCGAACGCCATGACATCCCGGTGGTCAACATCAGCTACGAATTCGCCGGTGGTTATTCCAGCGACCATGGCGGCAAGCTGGGCACGGCCAACTTCGCCAGCCAGATGCTGGATGAGGGCGCGGGCGACCTCGACGCGCTGTCGTTCAAGGCCCGCGCTGAAGACCTTGGCGCGCAACTGGAAGCCGGTGCGGCGCTGGATGGCGCCAGCGCCACCTTGTCGGCATTGAGTGAGAACCTGGATCCATCGGTGCAGTTGTTCTCCAGCATGCTGCGTGCACCGCGCTTTGACGCCGCCGAGATCGAGCGCGTCAAAGGCCAGTGGCTGTCGGGTATCGCACAGGAAAAGGCACGTCCGCAGACAGCCGCGTTGCGCGTGCTGCCACCGCTGCTGTATGGCAGCGATCATCCTTACGGCATGCCGTTCACCGGCACGGGTACCGAGGCATCGGTCACTGCGATCGGTCGCGATGATCTGCTGAACTACCAGAAGCAATGGCTGCGTCCGGAGCAGGCCACCGTGATCGTGGTGGGCGACACCACGCTGGCGCAGATCGTGCCGGTCCTGGATCGCCATTTCGGCGACTGGAAGGGTGAAGGCACGGCGCCGGTCAAGGTGGATGCACCGCAGGTTGCCCGTCCGAATGCGCCGCGTGTGTTCCTGATCGATCAGCCCGGTGCGGTGCAGGCCAACATCTATGCCGGCGAGCTGATGCCATCGGCCAAGGACCCGGGCGCGGTGCAATTGGGCATGAGCAATGAAGTGCTGGGTGGTTCCTTCACTTCGCGCCTGAACATGAACCTGCGCGAGGACAAACATTGGTCCTATGGTGCCTACACGCTGATCACCTCGGCCTTGGGGCAGCGCCCGTTCCTGGGCGTGGCCCCGGTGCAGATCGACAAGACCGCCGAGTCGGTGGCCGAGATGCAGCGTGAGATCGCCGACTATGCCAGTGGCAAGGCACCGGCCACCCAGGAAGAGGTGACCAAGGTGGTCGACAACGACCTGCGCAGCCAGCCGGGCGCCTATGAAACTGCCGATGCCGTGTTGGGCACCATTGGCGGCATCGTGCGCTACGGCCGTCCGGACAACTGGGTGCAGGTGCGCAACGCGCAGGTTGCCGCGTTCACGCCGGCTCAGGCCAAGGCGGCTGCATCGGGCATCGATGCCAACGCGCTGACCTGGGTCATCGTTGGCGACCTGTCCAAGATTGAAGCCCCGGTACGGGCGCTCAAGCTGGGACAGGTCACGGTGATCGATGCCGATGGCAAGCCCGTAGTCGGCAACGGCAAGTAAGCAAGCGCCACCGCCGCCATGGGGCGGCGGTGGCCATGCCGCTCCAGCATCGGCTGGGCCACGGCTGGAAGTGCTGGCTGCGGTAAAGCCTTACCCCGTGTGATGTGTACGGGGCGGTGTGGGACATGACCGATGGCGTATGCGTGGCCGGCGGGGAAGGGCTAGGATCGGCGTTCACCTTCATACCCAAGGGAAATGGAATGAACGCAGCTATGCCCCGTACCGCTGTGCTGACCCTCGCGCTGAGCATAGCGCTTGGCGGATTTGTCAGCACCCCGCTGGTTGCACAGGCCAAGCCGGCCGCCGCCGTCGCATCGGTGGACATCCCGTACGAAAGTTTCACCCTGCCCAACGGCCTGCGCGTGGTGGTGCACACCGATCGCAAGGCACCGATCGTGGCGGTGAATATCTGGTACCACGTGGGCGCCAAGGACGAACAGGCTGGCCGCACCGGTTTCGCGCACCTGTTCGAGCACCTGATGTTCCAGCGCAGCGAAAACCATGACGGTGAGTTCTTCGAACCGTTCAAGCAGGTTGGTGCCACCGACCAGAACGGCACCACCAACACCGACCGCACCAACTACTTCCAGAACGTGCCGACCACCGCGCTGGACATGGCGCTGTGGATGGAATCGGACCGCATGGGCCACCTGGTGGGCGCCATCGACCAGGCCGCGCTGGACGAACAGCGTGGCGTTGTGCAGAACGAAAAGCGCCAGGGCGAAAACCAGCCCTACGGTCAGGTCTGGGACAAGCTCACGCGCGCGCTGTATCCAGCCAACCATCCGTATCACCACGGCGTGATCGGCTCGATGAATGATCTCAACGCGGCCTCGCTGGATGACGTCAAGACCTGGTTCCACACCTGGTACGGCCCGAACAACGCAGTGCTGGTCCTTGCCGGCGACATCGACCTGGCGACCGCCAAGGAGAAGGTGGCCAGGTACTTCGGCGACATCCCGGCTGGCCCAAGCATGGCGCAGCCGGCGGTGAACGTCGGGCAGCGCCCGGCCACCACCCGCGAGGTGATGACCGACAAGGTGCCGCAGGCCCGCATCTATCGCGCCTGGAACGTGGCCCAGGTCGGCACCACCGATATCGACCAGCTGGATCTGTTCTCCTACGTGCTGGGCGGGGCCAAATCCTCGCGCCTGGACCAGCGCCTGCTGCACAACGACAAGCTGGTGGACAACATCAGCGCGATGACCGATGCCTCGCAGCTGGGCTCCAACTTCCTGATCATGGCCACGGTCAAGCAGGGCGTGGACCCGGCCAAGGTGGAGCAGGCCATCGATGAGGAACTCAAGCGGCTGATCGCCGAAGGCCCCACCGCCGATGAGCTGGAGCGCGCCAAGGTGCAGTCACGCGCGGGCTTCGTGCGCGGCATCGAGCGCATTGGTGGTTTCGGTGGCAAGGCCGACGCGTTGGCGCAGTGCACCGTGTTCGAAGGCGACCCGGGGTGCTTCCGTACCTCGCTGGCCAACATCAACGCAGCCAGCGCTGCGGACGTGAAGGCAGCCGGTGCCAAGTGGCTGGGTGTGGGTGACCACACCATCGTGGTCGAACCGGGCGAGCGCGTTGCGCTGGAAGAACTGCCGTCGGTCAAGCCGGCGCCGTTCAACGTGCCGGCGGTGGATGCCAAGTACAGCACCCTGCCGAGCCAGGTTGACCGCAGCGCCGGCGTGCCGCAGACCAAGAGCTTCCCGGAGTTGAAGTTCCCGCAGCTGCAGCGTGCAACGCTGAAGAACGGCACCCAGGTGGTATTGGCCGAACGCCACGATGTGCCGGTGGTGCAGTTCAGCTATGAATTCGCGGGCGGCTTCACCGCCGACCAAGGCCGCAAGCCGGGCACCGCCAACTTCACCATGGGCATGCTGGACGAAGGTGCCGGCCAGCTCGGCTCGCTGGCCCTCGCTGATGCGGTGGAGCGGCTGGGCGCCAGCATTGGTGCCGGCGCTTCGCTGGACGGTGCCAACGTCTATCTGTCATCGCTGAAGGAGAACCTGGCGCCCTCGCTGGCCCTGTACGCCGACGTGGTGCGTGCACCGCGTTTCGACCAGAGCGAGATCGACCGCATCAAGGCCACCTGGATTGCCGGCATCAAGCAGGAGAAGGTGCAGCCCAATGCGGTGGCTATGCGCGTGCTGCCGCCGTTGCTCTACGGCGCCGGTCATCCCTACGCCATCCCATTCACTGGCAGCGGTGACGAGGCGGCCATCCAGTCGCTGACCCGCGACGACCTGGCTACGTTCCACAAGCAGTGGTTGCGTCCGGAAGGGGCGACCTTGATCGTGGTCGGTGACACCACCCTGAAGGAAGTCGTGCCGCTGCTGGAACGCAGCTTCGGTGATTGGAAGGGCGAGGGTGAGGCACCCAAGGTTGCAGCCCCGGCTGATGTCGCCCGCCCGCAAGCAGCGCGTGTCTACCTGATCGACCAGCCGGGTGCGGTGCAGGCCAACCTGTTTGCCGGTGAGCTGGTGCCGTCGACGATGGATCCGGGCGCTACCCGCTTTGATATCGCCAACGGCGTGCTCGGTGGTGACTTCACCTCGCGACTGAACATGAACCTGCGAGAGGACAAACATTGGTCCTACGGTGCGCGTTCGATGTCTTCCAGCGCCCTGGGCCAGCGCCCGTGGATGGCGGTGGCACCGGTGCAGATCGACAAGACCGCCGATGCACTGAAGGAAATGAACGCCGAAATCACCCAGTTCGCCACTGGCCAGCGCCCGCCCACTGATGCGGAAGTCACCCGCATCCGCAATATCCAGACGCTGAGTCTGCCGGGCGCATACGAGACCGCGGCATCAGTGATGAACACGATTGGCGGCATCGTGCGTTACGGGCGCCCGGACGACTACGTGTTCAAGCGCAAGGCCGAGATCGAGGCGATGACCCCGGCGCAGGTAGCGGCGGCTGCAAAGACGTTGGATGCCGCCAACCTCACCTGGGTGGTGGTGGGCGACCTGAAGCAGACCGAAGCCCCGGTGCGCGCCTTGAAGCTGGGTGAAGTGATCGTGGTGGATGCCGACGGCAAGCCGGTGGAGAAGAAGTAAGCGGTGGGAAGCGGCCTTTGCTTCGAGCCCCTCTCCCGTTCACGGGAGAGGGGTTGGGGTGAGGGCGCTTTTCGCGAGTAAAGCCCCTGCCGAGCATGGCTCGGCACTACAGGTGCAGCGTTTGAAGCCCCTCTCCCGTGTACGGGAGAGGGGTTGGGGTGAGGGCGCTTTTCGCAGGTAAAGCCCCTGCCGAGCATGGCTCGGCACTACAGGTGCTGCGCTTTGAGCCCCTCTCCCGTGTACGGGAGAGGGGTTGGGGTGAGGGCGCTTTTCGCAGGTA
>NZ_DAMBEF010000008.1:21401-34454 GCF_032061965.1 Stenotrophomonas sp.
AAGCCCCTGCCGAGCATGGCTCGGCACTACCGCTTCACCGCCGTTTCGTACCTTTGGATCACCATCTGTTCATCCATTCACGGCACAATCCGTTCTGATCTTCACAAGGAATAGTCCATGCGCGTTCTGTTGCTGTCCGCCCTGATTGCCTCAACCGCTGCCTGCACCTGGGTGCCGATCGAGTCCAGCGGCAAGGCCGTTCGCGTGCTGCCGGCAGGGCCTGTTGCGCCCGGCTGCGTAGCCAAGGGCGAGATCGAGGTCACGGTGAAGAGCAAGGTGGGCTTCTACAACCGCAACCCGCTGCGGGTGCAGGAAGAGCTGGAAACCCTGGCCCGCAACGAGGCCACCAGCGCGGGTGCAAATGCGGTGCAAGCCCTTGGCCTGCCTGCCGATGGCAGCCAGCGCTACTCGGCCTGGCAGTGCCCGCCGCGCTGATCGACGGTCCTCGGGGGCTCCATACGGCGGGCCTCCGATTTGTAAAGATGCGGTAAAAAGGCGCAGGGGCTAGAATAGCGCCCCCTTCGCCTGAGTCTTGGCGCTTTCCGATGCCTTTTCAAAATGTCTCGATCGCGGGACTGGCGCATATTGATGCGCCGCATACGCTGACCTCAAAGGAAATCAACGAGCGGCTCCAGCCCACGCTGGAACGCCTGGGCATTCGTGCCGACGTGCTGGGCGATATTGCCGGCATCCACGCGCGCCGCCTTTGGGACCAGGGTACGCAGGCCTCGGATGCGGCCACCATGGCCGGCCGCAAGGCACTGGAAGATGCCGGCATCACCGCCGACAAGGTGGGCCTGCTGGTCAACACCTCGGTCAGCCGTGATTACCTGGAGCCGTCCACCGCCTCGATCGTGTCCGGCAACCTGGGTATCGGCGAAGACTGCGTCACCTTCGATATCGCCAATGCCTGCCTGGCCTTCATCAACGGCATGGACGTGGCTGCACGCATGCTGGAGCGTGGTGACATCGATTACGCACTGATCGTCGACGGCGAGACCTCCAACCTGGTCTACGAAAAGACGCTTGAGCGCATGATGTCCCCGGACATCACCGCCCAGCAGCTGCGCGATGAAGTGGCGGCACTGACCACCGGTTCGGGTGCGGCTGCGATGGTCATGGCGCGCTCGGAGCTGGTGCCGGATGCACCGCGCTACAAGGGTGGCGTGACCCGTGCGGCCAACCAGTGGAACAAGCTGTGCGTCGGCAACCTGGACCGCATGGTCACCGATACCCGCATGCTGCTGATCGAAGGCATCAAGCTGGCCACCAAGACCTTTGAAGCCACGCGCATCGCGCTGGGCTGGGCGGTGGACGAGATTGACCAGTTCGTGATCCACCAGGTCAGCCAGCCGCACACCAATGCCTTCATCAAGGCCTTCGGCATCGACCCGAAGAAGGTGATGACCATCTTTGGTGAGCACGGCAACATCGGCCCGGCCTCGGTACCGATCGTGCTGAGCAAGCTGCGCCAGCTGGGCAAGCTCAAGAAGGGCGACCGTGTCGCGCTGATGGGCATTGGCTCCGGCTTGAACTGCACGATGGCCGAGGTGGTCTGGTAAGTTCAGGCCTTGCCGCGAACTGCGGGATCGCATGTTTTTCCTTCTCCCTTTGTGGGAGAAGGTGCCCAAAGGGCGGAAGAGGGGACGCGTGCGCAGCACGCATCTACTTGGGGTTGGAGCGCTTGTTCAAGCATCTCCACTCCGGCCAACCCTCTCCCCAACCCCTCTTCCGACGGGAGAGGGGCTTAGCAGCCGCAGGTGCAACCCGATGAACAAACTCCCCGGTTACCCCAGCAAGACCCACCGCTTCGAAGTCCGTCCGGGCTTGTCGATGAACTACATCGATGAAGGTCCGCGCGATGGCGAAGTGGTGGTGATGTTGCACGGCAATCCGTCGTGGAGTTATCTGTGGCGGCACCTGGTCAACGGCCTCAGCGACAAGTACCGCTGCATCGTGCCCGACCACATCGGCATGGGCCTGTCCGACAAGCCCGATGACAGCCGTTATGAATACACGCTGCAGTCGCGCGTGGATGATCTGGACGCGCTGCTCAAGCACCTGGGCATCACCGGCCCGATCACCCTGGCGGTGCACGATTGGGGCGGCATGATCGGCTTCGGCTGGGCCTTGTCGCACCATGCGCAGGTCAAGCGCCTGGTGATCACCAATACCGCCGCGTTCCCGCTGCCGCCGGAAAAGCCGATGCCGTGGCAGATCGCCATGGGCCGGCACTGGAAGCCGGGCGAGTGGTTCATCCGCACCTTCAATGCGTTCTCCTCCGGCGCATCGTGGCTGGGCGTGAGCCGGCGCATGCCGGCCGATGTGCGGCGCGCCTATGTGTCCCCGTACAACAGCTGGGACAACCGCATTTCCACCATCCGTTTCATGCAGGACATCCCGCTGTCGCCGGCCGACAAGGCCTGGTCACTGCTGCAGGGGGCGGCGGATGCGCTGCCCTCGTTCGCCGATCGTCCGGCCTATATCGCCTGGGGCCTGCGCGACATCTGCTTCGATCACCACTTCCTGGCCGGCTTCCGCAAGGCCTTGCCGCAGGCCGAAGTGACCGCCTTCGAGGACGCCAACCACTACGTGCTGGAAGACAAGCATGAAGTGATCGTGCCGGCGGTACGTGCGTTTCTTGAGCGCAATCCGCTGCGCTGAGGCAGTGCCCCGCATGGGGGCGTGACGCCGGCGTTGTGCTTGCCGATGCCGTGCTGGCTTCGCGGCTCACGCCGCTGCTACCGGGTGGTGTGCCAAGCTGTCGCTCCTTTCTTCAGGAAGTGACGGATGGATTTCGACAGCCTGGATCGCCAGTTGCGCGACAGCGCGCAGGACATGGCATTGAGCAATGAGGAAAAGTCCTCTCTGCGTGAGCTGGGCGAGGAACTGCCCCCTGATCGCCTGCGCTTCATGCGCAACCGCGCCTTCGACATTGCCCGCGAGCAGATCAGCACCCATCCGGCCGAAGCCTTGCCGGTGCTCAAGTGGGTGGAACAGGTAGTACGTACGCTGGACGTCAACGCGGGCCCGGCCGAAACCCTCACCAGCACCTATTTCTCACCGGGTGATGCCTGCATGCAACGCCTGCGCGCGCTATGCGCCGGGGCGAAGAAGTCGCTGGATATCTGCGTTTTCACCATTTCCGACGACCGCCTGAGCAGTGTGATCCTGGACGCGCACAAGCGTGGCGTGGTGGTGCGCATCATCAGCGACAACGACAAGGTGTACGACGATGGCAACGACATCCGCCGGCTGCATGAAAGCGCCATTCCGGTGAAGGTGGATCACAGCGAATACCACATGCACCACAAGTTCGCGCTGTTTGACGGCAAAGTGTTGGCCAATGGCAGCTTCAACTGGACCCGCACCGCCACCGAGCACAACGACGAGAACCTGGTGGTCAGCAACGACCCCAACCTGGTGCGCAGTTTCGTGCAGCAGTTCGAGGTGTTGTGGGCGCGTTACAAGGCGCTTTGAGAGCGATGCTTTATGGGCGCCAGGCTTTCTGCCGTCATTCCCGCGCAGGCGGGAATCGCTCTGGCTCTGCCTCTGGCTTTTTTCTTTTGCTAGCGGCCAAGGTCAAAACAAAGATGGGAACGTGAAACTGGAGCGTAAAGCAGGAGCGATTCCCGCCTGCGCGGGAATGACGGCATAAGGGCAGAGGCCCAGAGCCAGAGCCAAAACCAAAGCCAAAGCCAAAGCCAAAACCAAAGCCAAAGCTTACTTACGGCAACAGCAACAATCCGGAATTACGGCACCGACTACTTACGCCGCAATCGGCGTATTCGGGGGTGACGAAGGGCTGTTGCCATTGTCGTCGGGGTGATCGTCATCGTTGTCGGCATCGTCACGCCAACGCCAATCGGCCAAGGTCAATGCCGGCATGCCGTGGGCGATGCGCGCGCGGTCGCACTGCGAGCTGGCCTTGCCGTATTCCCACGATGCATCCACCTCGCGGCACACGCTGGGCCGGTTGGGGTGGATGGTGCAGCGTGAGTACACGCCGATCTCCGAATCCAGGGCCACGCAACGGATCGGGTCCGAATAGGTGCCCTGCATGCATAGCCGGTGTGGGTCCAGGCGCTGGGTCAGCTGGTGCGGCACGCCGCCTTCGGTGACTTCGTCCGATTCCATCCAGTGGAAGGCCACGCGGTACTGGGTGCAGCAGGCGCCGCAGGTGAGGCAGGGATGGGGCATGGGATACCGGCCTTGGGGCGGCAGTTGGACGAAAGGGAGGCGGGAAATTTTCCACGCTGACGGCCGGCGCGCAAGATTTTTCTGCATTGGCGACAATAGGAAGATGAACGAAACCTGCAATATCGCCGCACGCCTGCCCGAGTTGGCGCGTGAACGTCCCGACCAGATTGCCATCCGCTGCCCGGGCAAGCCGGCCGCCAACGGCATGGCCGCCTACGACGTGACCTTGGACTACCGCACGCTGGATGCCCGTAGCGACGCCATTGCCGCTGGGCTGGCGGCATACGGCATCGGCCGCGGCGTCCGTGCGGTGGTGATGGTGCGGCCGGGGCCGGAGTTCTTCCTGCTGATGTTCGCCCTGTTCAAGATCGGCGCGGTGCCGGTGCTGGTCGACCCGGGCATCGACAAGCGGGCGCTCAAGCAATGCCTGGATGAAGCGCAGCCACAGGCCTTCATCGGCATCCCCTTGGCGCAGTTTGCGCGGGTGCTGCTGGGCTGGGCCAGGTCGGCGAAGATCCGGGTCACGGTGGGGCGGCGCTGGGGCTGGGGCGGTACCACGCTGGCGCGGCTGGAGGCAGCTGGCGCAGGGGCGGGCAGCCAGTTGGCCGAAACTGCAGGGGACGACGTTGCCGCGATCCTGTTCACCAGTGGCTCTACCGGCGTACCAAAGGGCGTGGTCTATCGCCATCGCCATTTCGTCGGCCAGGTGGAGCTGCTGCGCAATGCCTTCGGCATGCAGCCCGGCGGCATCGACCTGCCGACTTTCCCACCGTTCGCGTTGTTCGATCCGGCGCTGGGGCTGACTTCGGTGATCCCGGACATGGACCCGACCCGGCCCGGCAGTGCGGACCCACGCAAGTTGCACGATGCCATCGCCCGTTTCGGTGTGACCCAGCTGTTTGGTTCGCCGGCGCTGATGCGTGTATTGGCCGAGCATGGGCAGCCGCTGCCTACCGTGACCCGCGCCACCTCGGCTGGTGCGCCGGTTCCGCCGCAGATCGTCTCCAGGATCCGCTCGCTGATGCCTGCGGATGGTCAGTTCTGGACCCCGTACGGCGCAACCGAATGCCTGCCGGTAGCGGTGATCGAAGGCCGTGAACTGGTCGACACGCGCGAGGCGACCGAGGCCGGTGCAGGCACCTGCGTTGGCCGCGTGGTTGCACCCAATGACGTGCGCATCATCGCCATCACCGATGCGCCCATCGCGGACTGGAGTGGCGTGCGTGAGCTGCCTGCCGGCGAAGTGGGCGAGATCACCGTGGTCGGCCCCACAACCACCGACAGCTATTTCAATCGCCCGCAGGCAACAGCGGCCGCCAAGATCCGCGAAGTGCAGGCCGATGGCAGTGAACGCATCGTGCATCGCATGGGTGATGTGGGTTGGTTCGACGTGGAGGGGCGGCTGTGGTTCTGCGGGCGCAAGACGCACCGTGTGGAGACGGTGCAGGGGCCGATGTATACCGAGCAAGTGGAGCCTGTGTTCAACACCGTGGCGGGTGTGCGTCGTACTGCCCTGGTGGGGGTAGGCGCCCTTGGACAGCAGCGGCCGGTGCTGTGCTTTGAGCTGTTGCCCGGTGCCGACGCCGCGGCGGTGGAGTCACAGTTGCGGTTGCTGGGAGCTTCGCGGCCCGCGTTGGCGGGGATTGGCACCTTCCTGCGGCACCCGGAGTTCCCCGTCGATATCCGCCACAACGCCAAGATCGGGCGCGAGAAGCTGGCGCTGTGGGCGCAGGCGCAGTTGGGTTGAAGACGAAGGCTTGAAGCAGAAGCACCCCTCCCAACCCTCCCCTCCGCCTACGGCGCAAGGGAGGGCTAAAGCCTGGCTCTCTCGCGGCTGTTTAAAGCAGCAGCTGTCACCCCCTCCCTTGCGCCGTAGGCGGAGGGGAGGGTTGGGGAGGGGTAAAGCGCAGTGTTCTTTGAGCCGAAAGACAGCCCGAATCCAGCTATTCCCTGACTGGCCTCCAGCAACAGCAATCGCAGGCTTTCCGCAGCAAACACGGAGAGCCGCAATGGACAAGCTGCGAAAGCGTGCCAGGGCACTGCGCAACACGCCTACCGATGCCGAAGACCGCCTGTGGCAGCAGTTGCGGCGCCGCCAGTTGGCGGGTTTTCGCTTCCGTAGGCAGATGCCCTTGGGCGGATACATCGCCGACTTTGTTTGCCTTGAAGCGAGGTTGATCGTCGAGCTGGATGGTGGGCAGCATCTTGAGCAGCGTGCGTATGACCAACGTCGCACCGAAATGCTGCAGAGCCTGGGCTTTCGGCTGCTGCGCTATTGGAATGACGAGGTTCTGCAGGGGATGCCGGCGGTACTGGAGGACATTCTGCGGGCTCTGGTGCACGGCAAGGAGCACCCCTCCCAACCCTCCCCTCCGGTGCGCGAAAGGGAGGGCTGAGCGGGTTGCTCGAAGGTCTAGCAGTGCTGCAGCTGTTGCCCCCTCCCTTGCGCCGTAGGCGGAGGGGAGGGTTGGGGAGGGGTGCTCTCGCTTCCTCCCTTTTGCACCACGAAGGGGAGGGCTGGGGAAGGGTAAAGCAGCCGCCCTGCCACCGCAGGCCAACCACCTGGTCAACCAGTGCTGCGATACTGCGTGCCTCGGCGGCACGCCTGCCGTGCGCCAACTTCATCCGCTTCCGTTGCGTTGACCACGCGGCGGCGGCCCAGCAGCAGAGTGATCGAACTATGAAGATTCTGGTAACCGGCGGTGGTGGCTTTCTTGGGCAGGCGTTGTGCCGTGGCCTGGTCGAGCGCGGCCATGAGGTGCTCAGCTTCAATCGTGGCCACTACGAGGTGCTGCAGGCGCTGGGTGTAGGCCAGATCCGTGGCGATCTGGCCGATGCCAGCGCCGTGCACCACGCCGCAGCCGGGGTTGACGCGATCTTCCACAACGCCGCCAAGGCCGGCGCCTGGGGCAGCTACGACAGCTACTACCAGGCCAATGTGGTGGGTACCCGCAACGTGCTCGATGCCTGCCACGCGCACCGCATCGGGCGCCTGGTCTATACCTCCACGCCGAGCGTCACCCATCGCGCCACCCATCCGGTTGAGGGCCTCGGGGCTGACGAGGTGCCTTACGGCGAGGATTTCCAGGCGCCCTATGCCGCCACCAAGACCATCGCCGAGCAGGAGGTACTGGCCGCCAATGGTGCCGAGCTGGCTACCGTGGCGCTGCGCCCGCGGCTGATCTGGGGACCGGGCGACAACCAGTTGGTGCCGCGGCTGGCCGAGCGCGCCCGCGCCGGCCGATTGCGCTTCGTAGGCGATGGCAACAACAAGGTCGATACCACCTTCATCGACAACGCCGCGCAGGCCCACTTCGATGCCTTCGATCATCTGGTGGTGGGTGCCGCGTGCGCAGGCAACGCCTACTTCATATCCAACGGCGAGCCGCTGCCGATGCGCGAGCTGCTCAACAAGCTGCTGGCCGCCGTGGGGGCACCGCCGGTGCAGAAGTCGATCTCGTTCAAGACGGCTTACCGCATTGGTTCGGTGTGCGAAAAATTGTGGCCGCTGCTGCGTTTGAGCGGCGAGCCGCCGATGACGCGTTTCCTGGCCGAACAGCTGTGCACGCCGCATTGGTATTCGATGGAGCCGGCGCGTCGCGACTTCGGCTATGTGCCACGCGTGTCGATCGAGGAAGGCCTGCGTCGACTGGCGGCTGCATCCTGAATGCTGACGCGTGATCGTCATGCGGCGATCACGCATCCATCACCGCATCACCACCGGCGATTGCAGAGGATGGAACCCTGTTTCCAGCCAAGGACCAATCCCATGCTGCATTACGCCGTCGTCTTCTTCGTCATCGCCATCATTGCTGCCGTCCTCGGCTTCAGTGGCATTGCCGGTGCGGCCAGCAACATCGCCTGGATCCTGTTCGTCGTCTTCCTGATCCTTGCGGTGATCTCGCTGTTCCGCAAGAAGGGCTAGTTCCCGCAAGGTCCAAATGAAACGGCCCGCGTCCTCCTTGAGGGCGCGGGCCGTGTCGTTTGCGTTGGGTGCTGATCAGGCCGAGGCGCTGATCGAGCTGCGCAGGCTCTTGTCGGCGGCGTGACGTTCCAGCGCCAGCTCGATCAAGCGGGTGATCAGCGCGGTATAGCCCAGACCGCTTGCGCCCCACAGCTTGGGATACATGCTGATCTTGGTGAAGCCGGGCAGGGTGTTCAATTCGTTGATGACAACCTCGCCACTGGCGGTGAGGAATACGTCCACCCGCGCCATGCCGATGCAGTCCAGCGCCTGGTAGGCGCGCACCGCGATGTCGCGGATGCGTTGCTGTGCGTCGGCAGCGATATCGGCCGGAATCACCGTCTCCGCGCCGCTGGCACTGATGTACTTGGTGTCATAGGCATAGAAATCGTCATGCACGACCACTTCGCCGCAGACGCTGGCTTCGGGCACGTTGTTGCCCAACACGGCGCATTCGATCTCGCGGCCGACAATCGCCGATTCCACCAGCACCTTGTGGTCGAAGGACAAGGCCAGCGCCATCGCAGTGGCGAATTCCTTGGCATTGCGCACCTTGCTCACGCCCACCGACGAACCCTGGTTGGCCGGCTTTACGAACAGCGGCAGGCCCAGGGTCGCCACCAGCGCGTCGAAATCGGCGGCCGCAGCGGTGACGTGGTTGAAGCAGGCAAACGGTGCCACCGACAGCCCGGCATCACGCAGCAGCCGCTTGGCCACATCCTTGTCCATCGCCGCAGCCGAGCCGAGCACACCAGGGCCGGCGAACGGCAGGTTCAGCGTGCGCAGCAGGCCTTGCAGGGTGCCGTCTTCGCCCAGCGTGCCGTGGACGATGGGGAACACCACGTCCAGCTGCGGCACATCGCGGCCATCGGCGGCCAGCAGTTGGCCACGTTCGGCGCCAGGCAGCACCGACAGCAACGGGCCGGAGGTATCCAGCGCGATGCGCTTGGGATCATCGGCGTTGAGCAGGAAGCCGGCGGTATCGCACAGGTGCCACAGCCCCTGCTTGTCCACGCCGATCAGGCTGACGTCGAAACGCTCCTTGTCCAATGCATCGAGGATGTTCTTCGCCGACTGCAGCGAGACCTCGTGCTCGGCCGAACGACCGCCGAAGATGATGCCAACCCGAGTCTTGCCCATTGCCTGTGTGCTCCTGCCGCTGTGTTGAAGGGGTACGCATAGCATGAACGCAAAATCCGGGATTGGGGATGCGGGATTCGGGATTTGTTGATCACGCCGTACGGCGGGCGCGCCGTGCAACTGCTACCCCTGCCGCATGAACAAGACGCGCTGACATGAACAAACCCTGTGCAATGAGGTAGCGCGGGTAAGCGCCGCGCAGCCCGTAGCCCGGGTAAGCACAGCGCACCCGGGAGCAAGCCAACGCAGGCTTCCCCCGCGCCCGCGAATGGCCCCCGGGTGCGCTGCGCTTACCCGGGCTATGTCGCTCTCCATTCCCGGCCCTACGGGCCTGCGCCCCTCCGGTAGAATGCCCGCATGCCTGCATCCCCCCTCAAGATGATCAAGCCGCTGGCCGGCCGTGCGCTGGAAGTGGCCTTGAACCGCGCCCTGGCGCTGGACCCGGACACCCGTACCGCGTTGGCCGCGCTCGATGGCCAGCGCATCGCCCTGACCCTGGAGTCGCCATCGCTGGCCATGCAGATCGGCGTGGCTGGCGAGCGGTTGACCGTGGGCCCGGTGGACCCGTCGCTGGAGCCGGACCTGGCGGTGCGCAGCACCCTGGGTGGGGTGCTGGCGCAGCTGCCGTTCCTGGCCAATGCGCGCCGCAGCAACAGCGCGCCGGCCGGACGGGTCAAGGTATCCGGCGATGCCGAGCTGGCGCGGCGCCTGCAGCAGCTGGCCACCCGTTTTGATCCGGATTGGCAGCAGCCTTTTGTCAAAGCGTTTGGCGAAATCCTCGGCGTGCAGATCGCCCAGACCCTGCGCGCGGCCCTGTTGCAGGCCCGCCGCAGTGCCAAGGACCTGGCCGAGACCGCCGCTGAATACGTTACCGAGGAGTCGCGTGATGTTGTTGCCCGTGCCGAGTTGGACGCCTTCCATGACGATGTGGACGTGATCCGCGATGACGTCGAACGCATGGCGGTGCGCATCGCACGCCTGCGTCAGCGCGCTGGAGGTGCCGCATGAAGGCCACCCGCGCCATGTTCCGTGCCAGCCGCATCGGCCGGGTGATCCTGCGCTACCGCCTGGACGACCTGCTTGATGGCACCCCGGTTGAACGTTGGCTGGGCATCGCCAAGCCGTTCGTGCCGCGTGCCAGTGCCGATATCGCCTCGCAGTCGCGCGGTGCACGCCTGCGCCTGGCGTTGCAGGAACTGGGCCCGATCTTCGTCAAGTTCGGGCAGATCCTGTCGACCCGCCGTGACCTGGTGCCGCCGGATGTCGCCGCCGAACTGACCCTGCTGCAGGACCGGGTCAAGCCCTTCGATGGCGAACGCGCGCTGCAGATCGTCGAGCAGGCGCTGGGCCTGCCGATCACCGAGGCGTTCGCCAGCTTCGACACCACGCCGCTGGCCTCGGCCTCGATCGCGCAGGTGCATGCCGCCACGCTGGACGATGGCCGCCAGGTGGTGGTCAAGGTGCTGCGCCCGGACATCGAAAAGCAGATTGCCGGTGATATCGCCCTGCTCAAGTCGCTGGCGGCCTTGGTCGAGCGTACCCATCCGCGCGCGGACAAGATCCGCCCACGCGAAGTGGTGGCCGAGATCGAAACCACTCTGGCTGCCGAGCTGGACCTGCAGCGCGAAGGCGCCAACGCCAGCGTGCTGCGTCGCTTCTGGGAAAACTCCGACGACCTGTACGTGCCGGAAGTGATCTGGAGCCACACCGCCGAACGCGCGCTGACGCTGGAGCGGGTCTGGGGCATTCCCTCCGACGACATCGTTGCCCTGGACAAGGCCGGCATCGACCGCAAGGCGCTGGCGGCCAAGGGCGTGCGCGTGTTCTACACGCAGGTGTTCCGCGACAACTTCTTCCACGCCGATGCGCATGCCGGCAACATCTGGGTCGACATCGATCCGGCGCGCCGCGACAACCCGCGTTTCATCGCGCTGGACTTCGGCATCATGGGCCAGTTGTCGGAAGAGGATCAGTTCTATCTGGCCGAAAACTTCATGGCCATCTTCAACCGTGATTACCGCCGCATCGCCGAGCTGCACCTGCAGGCGCAGTGGATGCCGGCCACGGTGCGCATCGATGAACTGGAAGCGGCCGTGCGTGCGGTCTGCGAGCCGTATTTCACCCGCCCGCTGTCGCAGATATCGCTGGCCGAAGTGCTGATGAAGTTGTTCCGCACTGCCCAGCGTTACCAGCTGACCCTGCAGCCGCAGCTGATCCTGCTGCAGAAAACGTTGCTCAACATCGAAGGCGTGGGTCGCCAGCTCGACCCTCAACTGGATATCTGGGAAGTGGCCAAGCCGGTGCTCGAACGCATCCTGCGCGAACGCTACAGCCCGCGCCGCGCGCTGAAGGAACTGCGCAAGCGCCTGCCGGAAATCATGACCCAGGCTCCGGACATGCCGGCGTTGCTGCACAGCTGGCTGCGTCAGCAGGTGGAAGGCAAGCATGAACTGGCGATGCGTTCGCAGGACATCGTCAACCTCGACGACACGCTCAAGCGCATGCAGCGCCGCGTGGTTACCGCCGTTGCCGGCGCTGGCCTGATGGTGGTGTCGGCGCTGCTGTATGGCCTGCATGCCGGTGGCCCGCAGTTGGCGTCGATTCCGGTGTGGTCGTGGGTCACTGGCGTGGCCGGTGCCGTTGCAGTGGCCTCCGCGTGGTTGCGTCGATGAGTGATGTGCTTGAGGACGTGGCGGCCGAGCCGGTTGTGTTTGAACCGCTGCCGCTGTTGTACGAAGACCCGTGGTTGGCGGTGGTCAACAAGCCCGCCGGTCTGATGGTCCACGACAGCAAGCTGGCGCGTGGCGAAGATGATTTCCTGGCCGACCGCCTGCGCGAGCAGCTGGGCAAGCCGATCTTCCTGGTGCACCGGCTGGATCGCGCCACCAGCGGTTGCCTGCTGCTGGCGTTTGATCGCGAAAGCGCCAGCACGCTGGGCAAGACCTTGATGGGCGGCGAGGTGGAGAAGGACTATCTGGCCGTATGCCGCGGCTGGCCGGCCGAAGATGCCTTCACCGTTGATCACGATCTGGATGGCGGCCCCGGCAAGCCGGTCAAGAAGCAGGCCATCACCCACTTCCAGAAGTTGCTGGTGGGCGAGTTGCCGATTCCGTCGGCGGGCTTTCCGACCTCGCGCTATGCGCTACTGCGCTGCCAGCCGCAGACCGGTCGCTTCCGCCAGATCCGCCGGCACCTCAAGCACATGTTCCACCACATGATCGGCGACACCAGTCACGGTGATGGGCGGCACAACCGCAGCTTCCGCATGCAGGGCGTGCATCGCATGCTGCTGCATGCCGAACGCCTGGCCTTCCCGCACCCGCAGGATGGGCGCCGCATCGAAGTACGCGCGCCGCTGGACCGCGAATTCCAGAAGGCCATGGACCTGTTCGGCTGGAAGCTGCCAGACCAGCCGTAGTGCCGAGCCATGCTCGGCAGGGGCTTTGGCAGCGAAAAGCACCCCTCACCAGCCCTCCCCTTGGCTTTGCCAAAGGGAGGGGGTCCCCAGCTTTCCCCTTGGCTTTGCCAAAGGAGAGAGGGCAACAACGGTAGTGCCGAGCCATGCTCGGCAGGGGGCTTTAGCAGCAAAAAACACCCCTCCCCAGCTTTCCCCTTGGCTTTGCCAAAGGAGAGGGGGCAACAACGGTAGTGCCGAGCCATGCTCGGCAGGGGCTCTACCAGCGAAAAACACCCCTCCCCAGCTTTCCCCTTGGCTTTGCCAAAGGAGAGAGGGCAACAACGGTAGTGCC
>NZ_DAMBEF010000008.1:34554-109874 GCF_032061965.1 Stenotrophomonas sp.
GGACCATGCTCGGCACTACAGAGGCTTACTTGGCCGGTTCGTTGGTGATCTGTTCCAGGTCTTTCTGCAGATCGGCCAGCAGCGGCGTCATCTTCTGCTGGATGGCCACCATCAGGTTCTGCATCAGTGTCGGGGTCTTGTCCAGCAGGCTCTGGCCGGCAGCGCTTTCATAGAACTCGGCCATCGCCAGCACGTCCTCCTTGGAGAAGGATTGCTTGTACAGCTCCACGTACATCGGCCGCATCTGCGACCACGACAGTGCTTCACGCAGGGTCTGCGAGGTGCGCTGCTGGATGCGCTGCACGCGCGCCTTCTGGTCCGCGCTGAGCTGCTCGTTGGCGGTGAGCTGGGCGAACTGCTGGGCCTGCATCGCCTCCATCTGCGGCAACATCGAATCCAGCATGTTCTGCGCCCGCGACGCGGCCAGCAGGCGGTTGATATCGGCGTCCGTCGGCGGGGCGGCCAACGCCGGTGCGATGCTGGCCAGCAGCAGGCCGGTGGCCAGCAGCAGACGTGGCAGGCGCTTGCGAAGGAAGGAGCGGGTCATGGGCTTTCCTGGGCGGCGGGTCGAACGGGCAGCATAACGAGGTTCGCGCGGGGAGGGTGTTCACGGATGCCCAATCGCGGCGCGCGTGGCGCTTCTGGTGGGGCGCATGCTGCACCGCATCCATCGCTGCCGGGGCGGAACCGGTCACGGTTGGCCGCCGCCCAAGCCGCTCCCTGGTTGGCACCGTGCTAACAGACGCATGGCTCCGCTTACAATGTGCCGATGGCAACCGAGCAGATCGATATCTCACCGCGGCTGGCGATACCGGAAACGGAGATCGTCGAGCGTTTCGTGCGCGCCTCCGGCGCGGGTGGCCAGAACGTCAACAAGGTATCCACCGCGGTGGAGCTGCGGTTTGATATCGCCGCTTCACCGTCGCTCCCTGAGCCGCTGCGCGAGCGCTTGCTGGCCCGGCGCGACCGTCGCGTGACCAGCGAAGGCGTACTGGTGATCGATGCGCAGCGTTTCCGCACGCAGGACCGCAATCGCCAGGATGCACGCGAACGCCTGGCCGCCTTCATCCAGGCCAGCCTGAGTGTCCCCAAGGCGCGGGTGGCGACCAAACCCACGCACGGCTCCAAGCTGCGCCGCCTGGACCAGAAGAAGGAGCGCGCGCAGGTCAAGCGCGGCCGCTCGCAACGTAATTGGGAGTAGTACTTGAGCAAGCCGCCGGTGGTGCCGGTCATTCCGCCAAACATACCCGCCTTCAAGGGCCGTGCCTTCAGCCGCTGGTTGGGGCGCAGCATCCTGTGGCTGGGCGGCTGGCAAATCCGTGGGCCGATCCCGGATTTGGCCAAGGCGGTGGTGATCGCCGCCCCGCATTCCTCCAACTGGGATGGCCTGTGGGGGCTGGCGGCGAAGCTGGCGCTGGGTCTGGATGCACGCATCCTGGGCAAGGACAAGCTGTTCTGGTGGCCGCTGTCGGTGGTGTTGCGCCGGCTCGGCGTAGTGCCACTGGATCGCAGCTCGCCGCAGGGCACGGTGGGCCAGGCGGTGGCGATGATCCGCGCAAGCGATCGGATCTGGTACGCGCTGGCGCCGGAAGGCACGCGCAAGCCGGTGCAGGAA
Organism: Stenotrophomonas sp.; assembly: GCF_032061965.1. Lineage (GTDB taxonomy): Bacteria > Pseudomonadota > Gammaproteobacteria > Xanthomonadales > Xanthomonadaceae > Stenotrophomonas. Next base: position 36,170 of record NZ_DAMBEF010000008.1, read on the forward strand.
TGGAAGGGCGGCTTCCTGAAGATCGCGCGCCTGGCCGAGGTACCGGTGATCCCGGCCTATTTCCATTATCCCGAACGGGTGCTCGGCTTTGGTCCGGTCTTCCCGACCAGCGGTGACGACGTGGCCGACATGGCCGCCATCCGCCAGTGGTACCGGCAATGGATGGGCAAGAACCGCGGTACCGGCTGAACCGGCAACCGACATATCCGGCCGGGGCCGGCGCCACCATCGGCACATGCCGTGAACAGGTGAACGGAGTAGGGTAAAGGGCTGTTAGAAGCCCGTTCCCAAGGAGCCGTTTCATGTCGCGTACCGTTGTCCTGGCCGCCGCCATCAGCCTTGCGCTGGCCGCTTGTTCCGGCAAGGAGTCCACTGCCCCCGTGACCGCCAATGCACCTGCCCAGGCCGGCCAGCCGGCCGATGCCTCGACCAACCCGTTCATGACCGCCAGCAGCTTGCCGTTCCAGGCGCCGGCGTTCGACAAGATCAAGGACAGTGATTACCTGCCGGCCTTCGAAGAAGGCATGCGCCAGCAACTGGCCGAGATCAAGCAGATCACCGACAACACCCAGCCGGCGACCTTCGACAATACGCTGCTGCCGATGGAGAAATCCGGCGCTATCCTGGACCGCGTCAGCCGCGTGTTCTTCAGCGTGGTGCAGGCCGATACCAATCCTGAGCGGCAGAAGATCCAGGAAGACGTGGTGCCCAAGCTGGCCGCACACAGCGACGCCATCCACCTGGACCCGAAGCTGTTCGCGCGCATCAAGACCGTCTATGACGGCCGCGCCGACGCTGGCCTGGACGCCGAGCAGCTGCGCGTTGTCGAGGAAACCTACAAGGGTTTCGTCAAGTCCGGTGCCGAGCTCAACGATGCCGACAAGGAAACCCTGAAGCAGTACAACGCCGAAGAAGCGACACTGTCCAACGACTTCCACAACAAGCTGGTGGCAGCGACTGCTGCCGGTGCGGTGACCATCGATGACAAGGCGCAGTTGGCTGGCCTGTCCGATGGCGACATCGCTGCCGCCGAGGATGCCGCCAAGGGCCGCAAGCTCGATGGCAAGTGGGTGCTGAGCCTGCAGAACACCACCCAGCAGCCGGCACTCGGCGCGCTGCAGGATCGCGACGTGCGTGCCAAGGTGCTGGAAGCCTCGGAGACCCGTACCGAGCACGGCGACGCCAACGACACCCGCAAGATCATCCAGCGCCTGGCACAGCTGCGTGCTGCCAAGGCCAAGCTGCTTGGCTTCCCGAACTACGCGGCCTACAACCTGACCGACCAGATGGCGCAGACGCCGGAGCATGCGCTCAAGCTGCTGACCGACACGGTGCCGGCCGCCACCGCCAAGGCACGCGGCGAGCTGGCCGAGATCCAGAAGGTGATCGATGCGCAGAAGGGCGGCTTCAAGGCGACGGCATCGGATTGGGACTTCTACGCCGAGCAGGTGCGCAAGGCCAAGTACGACCTGGACGAGTCGCAGATCAAGCCTTACTTCGAGCTGGACAACGTGCTGCAGAACGGCGTGTTCTTTGCTGCCAACCAGCTGTACGGCCTGACCTTCAAGGAGCGCACCGACCTGCCGGTCTATCACCCGGACGTGCGCGTGTTCGAAGTGACCGATGCCGATGGCCAGCCGCTGGCACTGTTCTATGCCGACTTCTACAAGCGTGACAGCAAGTCCGGTGGCGCCTGGATGGACGTGTTCGTCGAGCAGGATGGCCTGACCGGCACCAAGCCGGTGGTCTACAACGTCAGCAACTTCACCAAGCCCGCCGCCGGCCAGCCCGCGCTGCTGAGCTGGGATGACGTGACCACGATGTTCCATGAGTTCGGGCATGCGCTGCACGGCATGTTCTCCAAGACCAAGTACCCGAGCGTGGCCGGCACCGGCGTGCCGCGTGACTTCGTCGAGTTCCCGTCGCAGTTCAACGAGCACTGGGCATCGGATCCGAAGGTGTTCGCCAACTACGCCAAGCACTACCAGACCAAGGCAGCGATGCCGCAGGATCTGGTCGACAAGATCGCCAAGGCCAAGACCTTCAACCAGGGTTATATGACCACCGAGTACCTGTCGGCGGCGCTGTTGGATCTTGCCTGGCATACGCAGGGTGCCGATGCGCCGCTGCAGGACGTGGACACCTTCGAAGCCGATGCGCTCAAGCGCTACAAGGTGGATCTGGCACAGGTGCCGCCGCGTTACCGCAGCAGCTACTTCGACCACATCTGGGGGGGCGGTTATTCGGCCGGTTACTACGCCTACTTCTGGGCTGAGATGATCGACCATGACGCCTTCGAGTGGTTCAAGGAGAACGGTGGTCTGAGCCGTGAGAACGGCCAGGTGTTCCGCGACAAGATCCTGTCCATCGGCAACACCCGCGATCTGGCAACGGCCTACCGCGATTTCCGTGGCAAGGATCCGAGCGTGGAACCGCTGCTGCATAACCGCGGCTTGAAGTAAGTATTGCGAAGTATCACGAACGGCAGGGGAAACCCTGCCGTTCGCGTGTCTGCGTGTTGGCGCTGCCGCTACAGGCGGCTCACCATGGTCAGTCGCACCTGCGACACCGCCACATCGTGCCGTTGTGCCGCAGTGCTGCAGAGGTGCTCGAGCAGGTAGTGCGGGTCATCCTGGCGCGGGTCATCGGCGCTGATGCGCAGGGCAAGGTGTCCCCACCAGAACGGATGCCCGTCGATGTAGATTTCGTAAGCGGCGATGTACCGTTGCGTGGCTGTGCCTTGCCGGGATTCAGCGGCATGGCCATCGGTCACCTCGGTGCCTGCCTCCCGGCGGACCGATCCATTCGCCCCGGGTACTTGCCCACGTGCGTTCACTCAGGTGCCTACATGCACGCGATCGCCAAGGTCATTGCAGCCAAGATGTTCCAGGGCCATCTCCAATGCCAATGCGTAGCTTTGCGCGCGGAAGCCCTGGGCAACCCCGATACGTTGTGCGGTCACTGGCAGGCAGGCCTCCAGCGTGCCGGCATCGTCCTCGTGAACCTCGACATAGGCATTGTGCAGATGCGGCAGCAGGCGCTTCAGGCGCGCGCTGTGCACGCAGGCGCCCGGTGCCAGCAGCGTGACCTCGCCATTGGCGTGGTCAGCCGCGCACAGGGCTTCAAGCAGCTCCTGTTCGCAGCGGCAGTTGCGTACGGCCAGGCTGGTGCCGCTGTCCAGTGCGCGGTGTACCAGTGATTTCATCACCTCGCCCGGCAACGCCGCAGCGGCACGCTGCTGGGGGCCGCTGCCTTCAGGGCCACGCACAATGAAAATCGACATGACTCACGCCTCCTCTGCGCGCAGGCGGCAGGCGACGATGGCCAGCGACAGCTGGCGGCTTGCGTCCGCCGCACCCCCGCAGATCAGCGCGGCCGGTGCATGCTGCGGATGAAGGTGGCTATCCAGGGTGTCGGCATCGTTGCGCGTGATCTCGATGTACGGGGCGGGCAGGGCATCGATTGCGGCGCAGAGTTCAGCGCCCTGCAGTGCCCACTGTTCCGCGTTGGCTGCCCCGGTCTCGATCACTATCCACGCAGGCCGGCTGCGCTGGGCATGCTGCAGGCAACGCAGCAGGGCTGGCAGTGAGTCGCAGTTCTGGCAGCACAGTGCATGTCCCGCGATCTGTGCAGGGAGTGGCGAGGTGTCCGCGACGGCGCAGCTGTGCGCGTGCCGGATCATCAGGATGGTCATGTGACATCAAGGCGAAGCGCCGTGCGGCGCGGTGGTGACACGATGCGCGCGGTGCGCATAACACCGCCATGTCCAGTGGCCGGCCTGGGCGTAAATAGTGCGTAGCGTTGCAGGTGTCGCTGGACGCGCAAGGGCAGTGTGCTGGGAAAAGGCCGGATTTGTGTTTGCGGCCTCTGGCGCCAGCGTGGTTGGCAGTGTTCTGCTGATGGCGACGGAGGTTCGTGGATCGCATGCAAAAATAGGCAGGGTCGCCATCCCCCGTTAGCGTGGCATTGCCTGCGCTCCTGCGCTGTTCTTCGCGACCTTTTCCTCCGCAACTGGACGCGTCCCGACGGGCGCTTTATGCCGTGAGCAACGATTCCCGCTTCCTTCTTTCCCACGTCGCCCGAACCGGTGTGTTCGCGCTGATGGTCTGCTTGCCAGCGCTGCTGCTGTACTGCGACATCCATTGGCTGACGGATGGCGTGGGCGAATGGTCGCTGGTGGAATTGACACAGGAAGGTTTCCTGTTAGCCAGCGCACTGGCGTTTGTGCGGTTGGCGCGCAAGCGCGTGGACGACCGCCGTTTTGCGGTACTGGCAGCGGGCATGTTTGCCTGCATGCTGCTGCGCGAGATGGATGCAGTGTTCGATCTTTTGCTGCATGGATTGTGGAAATGGCTGGCGGTGCCGGTTGCCGTGGCCAGCATCGTCTATGCGTTGCAGGATTGGCGTGCGGCCGTATCGGGCCTGGTGCGCTTCCTCAATACGCGCGCAGGCACCTTGATGACCATCGGGCTGGTGTTACTGCTGTGCTACGCACGATTGATCGGCTTGACCTCGCTGTGGAACGGCTTGCTGGGTGAGAGTTATATCCGCGTGTTCAAGAACGCCATCGAGGAGACCACCGAGTTGCTCGGCTATACCTTCATCCTGGCCGCCAGCCTGGCCCACGTGGCTCAGCGGATGCGTGCGGCGGCGACCCCGCGCGTGGAGGCGGCGGTACCGGAACAGACGCTGCGCCAGCTCTGAGGAACTTCCCCGGCCGGCGCCGGTCCACTGCTGGTGTTCCCACAGGAGTGCGTCATGAACGAGGCCGTAGCACCCCGCAGTCCCCATCCGGTCCTGGCCTGGCTGCGTCGCGAGGCGTTGCCATTGGCGGCGATGCTGTTGTTGCTGGGCGCTGCCCGCGACAGTCTGGCCAACCATTACCAGGTGCCCAGTGGCTCGATGCAGCCGACCCTGCAGCCCGGTGATCGGGTAGTGGTGGACATGCGCGCCTATGGTCTGCGCCTGCCTTTCACCAACATAAAACTGTTGGCAACCGGTCAGCCCCGGCGCGGTGATGTGGCGGTGTTCGACTCCCCGGCCGATGGCACGCGATTGATCAAGCGCGTGGTGGCGGTGGGAGGGGATCGCGTGCAACTGCACGATGGCTACCTGTCCATCAACGAACAACCGCTGCGCCAGGAAGTTGCCCGCGAGCTGTTCGGCGACAAACCGGTGCAGTTGGACCTGCACGACGGTGGCGGGCCGGACATCAACGGCATCACCCTTCCCGCCGGCAAGCTGCTGGTGGTGGGGGATCATCGTGGCAACAGCTTTGATGGCCGCTTCTTTGGTCTGGTAGATGCCGACGCGGTCTATGGCAAGGCAATAGCGGTGTACTGGCGGCGCGGCGACGGACCGGAGTGGCTGCGGCTTTGACCGCAGCTTGGCGCCTCTCCTGTCGTTGTCCGTGGCGCGGGCGCGCGGCCCGTCAGGCGTGGCGCGGATGCAGGCGGCTTTGCCATGACCATGGGCAAGACTTGATCAATACCTGAAACATATCAATCGGTACGTATCAGGTTATGGATCGACTTGATCCATGGGTTCAAGCTTTGCGCCATCTTCACTGAGCCGGCCTGCTGCCACAGGCCTGATGCGATGGAACTCGAAACCCGTACCGGTGCGGCGTGCCGTGACTCCCTGGCCCCGTCCACTCCGATCTCGACAGTCGTCGAGCAACCCCATATCCAGCAGGGCACCGCCGACTTCAGGCGCGCGGTGCTGGCCTTGTTCATGGCCGGCTTCGCCACGTTCGGCGTGCTGTATTGCGTGCAGCCCTTGCTGCCGGGATTCAGCAGCCACTTTGGTATCAGCGCCGGCAACAGCGCGCTGGCGCTGTCGGTCAGCACCGGCGTGCTGGCAGTGGCCATGCTGGTGGCAGGCATCATTTCTGATCGGGTTGGTCGTCGCCCGGTGATGGTGGCGTCGCTGCTGGGCTCGGCGCTGCTGACCCTGGCCACCGCCTGGGTGGATGACTGGTCGACGCTGCTGGTGCTGCGCACGCTGCTGGGTTTGAGCCTGAGCGGTGTGCCGGCGGTGGCGATGACCTGGCTGGTCGAGGAAATGGACAGCCGGGCGCTTGGCCTGGCGATGGGTCTGTACATCGGGGGCAATGCGGTGGGCGGCATGAGTGGCCGCCTGATAGCCGGCGTGGTGGCGGATCATTGGGGCTGGCGTGCCGGTATCGGCGCGGTGGGTGTCATCGCCCTGTTGGCCACGGCGGCTTTGTGGACGCAATTGCCGGCCTCACGCCACTTCCGTGCCAAGCGCGCCGAACCGGCGCGGCTGCCGGCACGTTTTGCCGGTTTGTTCCGCGATGCCGCCCTGCCCTGGTTGTTCGTCTGCGGCTTCCTGCTGCTGGGCGTGTTTGTCACCGTCTACAACTACCTGGGCTATCACCTGTTGGCACCGCCCTATAGCCTGAGCCAGACGGTGGTGGGCCTGATTTTCACGATCTACCTGGTGGGCAGCGTCAGCTCGGCATGGATGGGGCAGTTGGCCAATCGCATGGGGCGCGGCCCGGTGCTGGCCTTGTCGTTTGCCTTGGTGCTGGCCGGCGTACTGCTGTTGATGCTGCCGTGGCTGTGGGCGATGGCGTTGGGCATTGCCGCGGTGACGTTCGGTTTCTTCGGTGGCCATTCGGTGGCCAGCAGTTGGGTGGGCGTGCGCGCCGGTGGCATGCGCGCGGAAGCATCGGCGTTGTATCTGCTGTTCTACTACCTGGGCTCAAGCCTGCTCGGCGCCTTGGGCGGAGTGTTCTACACGCATTGGGGCTGGGCCGGCGTTTGTGGCTTCACCCTGCTGCTGACGTTGGCAGGTGTGGCGGCCGCGTGGCGGGTATGGCACCACATGCAGGCGCTGGCTGAAGGCCCGGTGGCTGCAGCAGCGACACGTTGATCCAATGCGGGCAACCGCAGCGCGAAGCCCCTTTCCCCTCGCGGGAGAGGGGGCGACTATTTGCCAACGGACCCGGCAACCTCGGCCCGCAACAAGGCAATGAACTGCCGCAGCAACGGCGTCACCGACTCGCGCCGCCACGCCAGTTGGATTTCCGATGCCGCACCGCGGTCACTGAGCGCGACAAAACACGCACCTTCCACCTGGATGTGGCTGCAGGAAGAAGGCAGCACGCACACGCCCAGGCCGGCGGCCACCAGGCTTATCAGCGTTGAGGATTCCCCCGCCTCCTGCACGATGCGCGGGCTGAAGCCGGCGTTACGGCACAGCGTGATCACATGGTCATGGATGCCAGCGCCGGCATCACGCGAGAAACCAACGAATGGATCCAGTGCGAATTGGCGCAAGGCGAATCGCGCGGTCGCCGGGTCCTTGCCCGCCAACGCGGGGTGCGTGGCGTGCAGCACCAGCACCAAGGGGTCGTCCAGCAGGTGCGTGGTAGTCAGCTCCGGTGGCAGTACGCGCCGACGGATGATGCCCACGTCCAGTTCGTCGGCCAGCAGCGCATCAATCTGCCGCAGGCTGTTCATTTCACGCAGTTGCAACTGCACCTGCGGGTGTTGCTGGCGATAGGCGAAGAAGGCGCGCGGAATCTGCGGCAGCAAGGGGATGGCACGGGTCAGGCCGATACGCAGTTCACCACTTTCACCGCGCTGCGCACGCTGCACCATGTCAACTGCGCCATCTACCCGTTGCAGGATTTCGCGGGCCTGTTCCTGCAGCAGCTTGCCGGCAGGGGTGAGCTGCACCCGGCGGTGACTGCGTACGAACAGGTGCGCGCCGATAAGGGTTTCCAGCTGCCGGATCTGCTGGCTGAGTGGCGGTTGCGACATCCCCAGTCGCTCGGCGGCGCGGCCGAAGTGCAGGGTGTCGGCGACGGCCAGGAAGTAGCGCAGGTGGCGGAGTTCCAGAGACATGACGGCAGTCTAGGCGGCTGCGGTGGTGTCGACCAACTGCGGTGCTGCCAGTTCCCGATGCAAGGCCTAGCGCTCCGAATGCCCGGTGTCGTCGTATTGCCGTGGTGCGAACAGGTCTGGCTGGATCAGCTCCACGAATGCCCGCGCCTGCGGCGACAGCACCTTGCCCCGCCGCACCACCACGCCGTAGCTGCGCGACGGGAAGTAGTCGCTCATCGCCCGCGTGGCCAGCTTGTCGCGGTCGGCATCGTTCAAGCACAGCGCGGTGACGATGCTGATGCCCATGCCCATCGCCACGTATTGCTTGATCACCTCCCAGCCGCCCACTTCCAGCGCCACGGTGTAGGGCACGCGGTGCTGCTGGAACACCAGGTCGACCAGCCGCCAGGTGATCTGCCGGCGCGGTGGCAGGATCAGCGGCCACGGCGACAGGTCTTCCAATGTCAGGTTCTTCTTCTTCGCCAGCGGGTGGTTGGGTGGGGTAATCAGCACCTGGTCGAAGCGGTAGACCGGCGCGTAGCTGAGGTCGGCTGGCACATCCATCATCGAGCCGATGGCCAGGTCGGCGGCGTCGCTGCGCAGCAGGTCGGTGCCGTCGGCGCTGATCGCGTTGTGCAGGGTCAGGCGCACATCAGGATGCAGCTTGCGGAAGTTTTCGACGATCTTGGGCAGGAGATACAGGATGGTCGACGAATTTGCGGCGATATTGAGCTCGCCTGCGTCCAGCCCGCTGACCTTCTCGCGGAACCGCGGCAGCAGCCCGTCCAGGCTTTCCACCAGTGGCTGGGCCATGTCGTAGAGCAGCTGGCCTTCGCGGCTGGGCACCAGGCGGCGTCCGCTGCGCTCGAAAAGTACTACCCCAAGCTCCCGTTCCAGCGCCTGCAGCTGCAGGCTCACCGCCGGTTGGCTGACAAAAAGCGCCTCCGACGCACGCGAAACCGAGCCCAGGCGCACCGTCTGCAGGAACGCCCGCAGCGGCTTGAGCCGGTCAGACTTGTAGGAAAAACGCGGAGTTACGGGCGGCTTGCTGGGCATGATGGGGCCAGTATTAGCACAACTTATAGATAACATTGCAAAAACTGTTTTGTTAAATATGAGCGTGCGGCCGCACGTTGGAGTCCCCGACACCCGCAGGAACTTCCGATGTCCGCCGTCGCCCACGCTGTCGCTGCGCCGCAGTCCGCCCCCCGCCCGACCCCGGGCATCAGCCTGACCACCCAGCTCGCCGGCCAGTCCGCGCTGCTGCCGGCCGGCGTGCTGGGCCTGCTTGTATCGCTGCACCGTGCGGTCGAGCCGGGTCGCCAGGCCCGTTTGGCCGCACGCCGCGAGCGGCAGGCCTTCTTCGACCAGGGCGGCCTGCCGGACTTCCGCGCCGATACCCGCGCCATCCGTGAAGAGGACTGGAGCGTGGCGCCGATCCCGGCCGCGCTGCAGGACCGCCGCGTCGAGATCACCGGCCCGACCGACCCGAAGATGGTCATCAACGCGCTGAACTCCGGCGCCAAGGTGTTCATGGCCGACTTCGAGGATTCGACCTCGCCGACCTGGCGCAACGTGCTGGCCGGCCAGCAGACCATGAAGGCGGCGGTGCGCGGTGACCTGGACTTCACCGCGCCGGCCACCGCCAAGGGCCCGGGCAAGCACTACACGCTGCGTCCAGCCGACGAGCAGGCGGTGCTGATCGTGCGCCCGCGTGGCTGGCATCTGGACGAGAAGCACGTGCTGATCGATGGCCAACCGATTGCCGGTGGCCTGTTCGACGCGGCGCTGTTCGCCTTCCACAACGCGCAGACCCTGATGGACAAGGACCGCGGCCCGTACTTCTACCTGCCCAAGCTGCAGTCGATGGAAGAGGCGGCGCTGTGGGAGACCGCGCTGTCGCACATCGAGGGCATGCTGGGCCTGCCGCATGGGCAGATCAAGGTCACCGTGCTGATCGAAACCTTGCCGGCGGTGTTCGAGATGGATGAGATCCTGCATGCGCTGCGCGAGCGCATCGTCGGCCTGAACTGCGGCCGCTGGGACTACATCTTTTCCTACCTGAAGACCTTCCGCCGCCACGCCGACAAGGTGTTGCCCGAGCGTGGCCAGGTGACCATGACCCAGCCGTTCCTGAAGGCGTATTCGGAACTGCTGATCAAGACCTGCCACCGCCGCGGTGCGCATGCGATGGGCGGCATGGCCGCGCAGATCCCGATCAACAACGACGCCGCCGCCAACGAGCAGGCGATGGCGCGGGTGCGCGCTGACAAGCTGCGCGAAGTCACTGCCGGCCATGACGGCACCTGGGTGGCGCACCCGGCGCTGATCCCGGTGGCGCGCGCCATCTTCGACGAGCATATGCCCGCTGCCAACCAGCACAACGTGCTGCGCCGTGACGTGCAGGTCAGCCGTGATGACCTGATCGCGCCGTGCAGCGGCACCGTCACCCGCGCCGGCTTCGAGAACAACGTCGAAGTCTGCGTGCGCTACCTGGCCGCCTGGCTGGACGGCAATGGCTGTGTGCCCATCCACAACCTGATGGAAGACGCTGCCACCGCCGAGATCAGCCGCAGCCAGATCTGGCAGTGGCTGCACGCCGGCAACCAGCACCTGGACGACGGCACCGCGATCGACTTCGCGCTGCTGGCGGCCACCCTGCGCGCGCTGCCGGCGCGGCTGGGCGACACCTCCGCGCTGCCCGGTGGCGGCCGCATCACCCAGGCCATCGGCCTGCTCGACCAACTCAGCCGCGCGGATGACCTGGCCGAGTTCCTGACCTTGCCGGCCTACCGGCAGATCGATTGACCCTCCCCTTGGCACCGACTATTTCTTTCGAGGACGACACGATGAGCACCTACCAGCAACAGATCGACGCCCTGCAGCAGGACTGGGACACCAACCCGCGTTGGAAGGGTTTGAAGCGCACCTACAGCGCCGCCGATGTGGTGCGCCTGCGCGGTACCGTGCAGCCGGAACATACCCTGGCCAAGCGCGGCGCCGAGCGCCTGTGGGAGCTGGTCAATGGCAGCTCGAAGAAGGGCTACGTCAATGCCTTCGGTGCGATCAGCGCCGGCCAGGCCATGCAGCAGGCCAAGGCCGGGCTGGAAGCGGTGTACCTGTCCGGCTGGCAGGTGGCTGCCGATGGCAACACCTCCGAAACCATGTACCCGGACCAGTCGCTGTACGCCTACGACTCGGTGCCGACCATGGTCCGCCGCATCAACAACACCTTCCAGCGCGCCGATGAAATCCAGTGGAAGAACATCATCGACGGCAAGGTCAAGGCCGAGGACGCGATCGACTTCTTCCTGCCGATCGTCGCCGACGGCGAGGCCGGTTTCGGTGGCGTGCTGAACGCCTATGAGCTGATGAAGAACATGATCGTGGCCGGCGCCGCCGCCGTGCACTTTGAGGACCAGCTGGCAGCGGTGAAGAAGTGCGGCCACATGGGTGGCAAGGTGCTGGTGCCGACCCAGGAAGCGATCCAGAAGCTGTCGGCCGCGCGCCTGGCCGCCGACGTGCTGGGCGTGCCGACCATCGTGCTGGCCCGTACCGACGCCGAAGCCGCCAACCTGCTGACCAGCGACTTCGACCCCAACGATGCGCCGTTCGTTACCGGCCAGCGCACTGCCGAAGGTTTCTACCGGGTCAAGAATGGCCTGGAGCAGGCAATCAGCCGCGGCGTGTCCTATGCCCCGCATGCCGACCTGGTGTGGTGCGAAACCGGTACCCCGGACCTGGGCTTTGCCCGCGAGTTCGCCCAGGCCGTGCATGCAGCCAGCCCCGGCAAGCTGCTGTCCTACAACTGCTCACCCTCGTTCAACTGGAAGAAGAACCTGGACGACAAGACCATCGCCAAGTTCCAGGACGAGCTGGCCGCGCTGGGCTACAAGTACCAGTTCATCACCCTGGCAGGCATCCACATCAACTGGTTCAACACCTTCAAGTTCGCCCACGACTATGCGCGGGGCGAGGGCATGCGCCACTACGTGGAGCAGGTGCAGGAACCGGAGTTCGCCGCCCGCGAACAGGGCTACACCTTTGTCTCGCACCAGCAGGAAGTGGGCGCGGGCTACTTCGACGATGTGACCACGGTGATCCAGGGCGGCGCGTCCAGCGTGACCGCACTGACCGGCTCCACCGAGGAAGAGCAGTTCCAGGCGGAAAAGGCGGCCTGACCAACCCTTGTTGTGTGGTTTTTTCGGGGGCCTTCGGGCCCCCTTTTTTGTTGGCGCAAGCACTGTTCGTCAGCTATGTGACAGCCGCCGGCCACTCTTACGTCTTCGGACTAAGGTGTGCCCACGTCAGCAGGCGAATTTTCACGGGGTGTACCCATGTCCGTTTATTTTGGTGATAGGCTCGTGAACTTCCCGGCGGCCATGCCGGGATCCATGAGGCAGGGAATGAGCGGCATGGGTTCAGGGGATACGGTGCGTCATGAGCGCCCCGTCGGCGTCGCGCCGAGTGGGGGTACATCGCTGCGCGCCCAGTTGTCCCCGGTGGAGTTCGCCCTGTTTTCCCAGTTCGCGATCCGCAGGACCGTGCGTGCCGATGAGTCGCTGTTCCGTCGCGGCGAGCTCGGCACCTCGATGTTCATCGTCGTCAGTGGTGCGGTGAGCCTGGATTTTGGCGGCGGCATGGCGCCCAAGCAGCTGGCCTGCAATGATTTTTTTGGCGAACTGGGGCTGCTGATCGAGCGCCATCCGCGTTCCTGCGACGCACGTGCCAGTTGCGACAGCGTGTTGCTGGAGATCACCCACGCCAATTTCCACCGGCTGGTGGACCAGGACCCGGCGATGGTGGTGTTCTTCCTGCGGCGCACGTTGTCACGTGTCGTCTCAAGTGAGCAGCGCCTGATCGGCCAGCTCAGCCGCCGCAACCAGGAACTGGAAACCGCGCTGGGCAATCTGTACAGCACGCACAGTGAGCTCACCAGCACCCGTGAGCTGGTCTACAGCGACGACCTCACCGGTCTCAACAATCGGCGTGCGCTCACCGCCTACCTGCAGGAATCCCATCGCTCGGGCAAGCGTCCGCAGGGGCTGTTGCTGATCGATTGCGATGACTTCAAGGGTTTGAATGATGTGCACGGGCATCTGGTGGGCGACCAGGCCCTGCAGCGGCTGGGGCGCATCCTCAACTCGGTCGTGGGCAGGGACGACATTGCCTGCCGGCTGGGTGGGGACGAGTTCTGCATCCTGCTGGCACAGGCTGATGTTGACTGCCTTACCCGCGTGGCGGACTTCATCCTGGAAGCTGCCCGGGGCTGGAGCAGTGACCCGCGCGCTGCGGCCGAGGCCTGCTCGGTCAGCATCGGCATGGCGCTGGTAAATGACGGCCATCACTGGAACGACACCTACTCGCGCGCCGACAAAGCCTTGTATGAAGCCAAGCGCCGCGGTGGCAACCGTGCCCAGTGGTTTGTCGATGGCAACCCCGGACAGCGGCGGCTGGGGTGACAAGGTGCAGGATTCGGTTACGTCGAGCAGCGCAAACCGGCAGCTGAAAACGCTGGTGCTGACCGACCTGTGCGACTCGGTCGCACTGGTCCAGCACATGGGCGATGTCGCCGCTGCGGAGTTGTTCCGTGCGCTGGATATCCGCGTCCTTGGGTTGTTGCAGCGGTGGAAGGGGCGCCTGATCGATCGTTCCGATGGCATGTTGTTGCTCTTCGAGACGCCGGTCCACGGGCTTGGGTTTGCATTGGACTACCTGGATGAACTTGAACGCCTGGGGCAGTCGCGTCAGCTGCCCCTGCGTGCGCGCATAGGGCTCCATGTCGGTTACGTGCTGGCATGGCAGAACAGCGATGAAGCCATCGCTGCCGGGGCAAAGCCGCTGGAGGTGGAAGGCGTCGCCAAGCCCATTGCCGCGCGATTGATGGCCCTGGCTCGGCCCAACCAGATCCTGCTGTCGTCGGTGGCTGAGTCGCTGCTACGTGGCGGCCAACGTGAGCTCGGCGAGCGGGGCAATGGCCTGCGGTGGACCTCGCATGGTCGGTGGCACTTCAAGGGGCTGCCTGCTGCGCAGGAGGTATTCGAGGTTGGGACAGGCGATCGGGCGCCGCTACGCATGCCCGCGGGCTCGTCCAAGGCCCGGCGCGCGCTGCCGCTCTGGCGCCGCCCCGCTGCGCTGGTGGCGGAAACAATGCTGCTGCTGGTATTGGTACTGGCGGGATGGGCGTTGGTACGTCCGGACCCGGCCATTGCATTCGGGGAGCGTGACTGGGTGGTGGTGGGAGACTTGAAGAACCTCACCGATAATCCGTTGCTTGATGATCCGCTTGCGCAGGCATTCCGTATCAGTCTTGAACAGTCGCGCTACATAAACGTGATCAGTGACATGACCGCGCGTGCCACGGTTTCCAGAACGCGGCGCGACCCCGACAAGACCGTAATCGACCGCGCACTCGCCTCGGAAGTTGCATTGCGAAACGGAGCGCGGCTGGTGGTTGTTCCGACCATCGCCGAGATCGGTGGGATGCTGCGCGTGAGCGTCGAGGTCGTGGACCCCGTTACGCAGGCCACTCTCCATTCGGAGTACGCCGACGGAAAAGGCCTCGATTCGGTGTTGACCTCGGTAGACAGGCTGACCACCAAGCTGAGAACGGTGCTGGGGGAGTCCTCGAGTGCGGTGCGCTCTGCTTCCGATCCCCTGCCGATGGTGACGACGTCCAATCTCCAGGCTTTGCGGGCCTACTCGCTGGGGCTGCGCAACGCGCGTGAAGGAAACTGGCCCGCGTCCATGCAGATGTATCAGGAAGCAGCGAAGCTGGATCCCGATTTCACCCTGGCCTATCTGGGCGCTGCAAGGGCGAGCGCGAACATGTCCGGGCGCCCCGAGGCGATGCCTTGGCTGGAGAAGGCGGTATCGCTACGCGGGCGCCTGCCGGATCGCGAACGTCTCTACCTTGACGCCTGGGAAGCAGAGTTGAAGACCCCCACGCTCGCACTTGAAAAATGGCAGGTGATGGCAAGCATGTATCCCGATGACTTCTCGGGGCAGGCAAACGCTGCATGGCATTTGTACGTGGCCAACAGGTTTGACGAAGCATTGCCTTATGCGCGTGCCGCCGACGTACCGCAGGATCCATTGCGAACCTATGCGGCAGACTATGTCGCGCGCATCCTGTTGGCCGCAGGCAAAACCGAGCAGGCGCTGGAGCAGCTGCAGCAGATATCCGGTCCGGTCATGCCCGGTCATGCCCGGCGCATGGCCTCGGTATTGGCAGTCCAGGGCAATCCTGCCGAGGCGGAGCGCTGGCTGGACCGGGCGGCTCCGGTCGATGGTCCTGGCGCCGAGCTGGTGCCATTCATTGACCGGGTTTCCCTCGCCTTGGACCAAGGGCAGTGGCAGCGAGCGGACCAGTTGTCCAGGCATGTGCTGGATGTTTCCAAGCGCTCGGACCCGTTCGTCTATCAGCAGTTCGGTCTTGTAAATGCGATCGTTGATCACGCCCGGGGGACAAAAGGGCGGCAAGCAGCCAGGGTACAGGTCGCCAGCGAACTGACCGAGGAGATCACATCGTCACGTTGGGATCCACTCAATCGCGCCGATATGGCAACCATGCTTCTGGCAAATGCCAATCTGGCACTGCGCGAAGGTGATCCAAGACTGGCGGTTGATGCCCTGGCACAGGTACAGCGGTTGCCTGCTGAAACACGCTACATCGTGTTGAATGCCACCGAACTCACAACCCGCGCGGGTTTGTTGGCCTACCAGGGCAAGTTGGATCAGGCGTTGGCATTGTTGCCGATCCGTGCCGATGATGGGTACCAGACGCGGGTCATGCTGTTCGATGTCCTGACCAAGGCAGGCAACCATGCGGAAGCGGAAAGCCAGGCCCGCTGGTTGCTGGATCGGCGTGGCCATGCCTACATGGAAGCCAACGCTTCGCAGACGCTGCAGCCGCTGAACGTGCTGGATGCGCGCATGGCCCGGCTCTGGCTTGCCGAGTCACTGCTGGCGCAAGGAAAAGGGGAGCAGGCCAGGCACGAGCTCGACCTTTTTCTTGAACACTGGCCGCTTGCCGAGCTTCCCGGTCAGCTGCATTCGAGAGCAGAACGGATCCTGTCGGCCTCGAAGCAGAAGATCACGTTGTGATTCCCCGCTGCGGCAAGATGCTGCTGCAACAGTGCGCGGGCCTGGGCGATTTCTTCCTTGCTGGCCAATGTCGAGGTGGTCATGCAGTAGTAGGGATCGCCTGGTGCCGGAATGCCATGCGAAGCGCCCAACACAGCGCCGAGCTCGGCCAGGGCTTGTGCGGGATTGGCGTGGAATATGGCACGGAATGCATCATCCGTTGCCAGCTTCTCAAGTAGAGAATCCACGATCAACGGATCCAAACCGGCATGGCCCGCTGCCTCGTCATGGTTATCGTAAGAGTTGTCCATCTTTGTCCGCCTATGGCCGGCGGGGAGGGCATGCAGGCCCGTCCGGTCAGGATTGAAATAGTCTCCGCGCCCCCTGCGTGGAGCGAGGATGATACTCATGAAAGTGCGTCGTTGTATGTCGGTTTTTTTTGAAATGCGGGAGCGCAATCGCTTCGATCTGGGCAGTTTGCTGGCCGGTGGCAATGGCCTCATCAGTGAACGTGGCTGGGTTGCACTCGCGCCGCACCTGGAGGGTGAATGTCAGGTGTGCGAAGCGGAGATGCTTGCCTGCGGCAGTTTCAGCCCGGAACATTGGACAACGTTGGAGGGTGAGCCGACTGCGGAGATCACGCGATTGCTTGAGGTTGGTTTGCTGGTGGCCGATGTCGCCGAGCGATCGCCCTCGCGCGATGCCGATGATCACTACCGCAGCTTGCACTGGTGGCCATTGGCCGCGCTGATGCAGCGCTTTACGCGCTGGGATGCTGTCGATAGCGTGGGGTCAATGCAGCGCCTTGGTACCAATACCGTAGCCGGCCTGATCAAGCACTGTGGCCCACCGCCGCCGGCCACCTTGGACCGCGTGGCGATGGGGCCTGACGTCCGCTTGGAACAATATCCACACCGGGACCTGGACGTGTTATTCGCACGCAGGTTTACCTGCCGGAACTTCGATACAGGCAGGGCATTGGAGCGTGAGTACTTCAGCCGGATGCTGGAGCGGGTGTTTGCGGCGCAGGGCCGGGTCGAACAGGGTGACGGCGTGGAGTTTCTCAAGAAGCACACGCCTTCCGGTGGCAGCCTGCATGCGACCGAGTGCTACTTGATCGTGCAGCATGTTGAAGGGATCGAACCTGGCCTCTACCACTACCGGCCGCTTGAGCATGCACTGCGGCCGTTACCTGCGCCACAAGCTCCGCTGCGGGATCTGGCCTGCACGCTGCTGGCCGGTCAACATTGGTTCGCGAGGGCGCCGGTGTTGGTGATTTATGCGCCGCGCGTGGCACGTAGCCATTGGAAGTACCGCAGCCACCCAAAGGCCTACCGGGCGCTGCTGTTGGATGTGGGGCATCTATCGCAGACGTTGTATGTCAGTGCGACGGATCTCGGTTTGGGCGCATTCGTGACTTCAGCCATCAACGAGGCCCAATTGGAGCAGGCGTTTGGTTTGTCGGTGCTGGAGCAGGGAGCGGTTGCAATCGGTGGGTTCGGCTGGCGGTCAGCCGAGCAGGAAATAGCCGAACTCGATCCCGTCACCGTCTGTCGGCGGGGCTGATAAACCTCATCCGGGACGTGGCAGTCACGTCGCCTCGAAATCCACCAGCACAGCACCGTCCGCCACCTGATCACCGGCCTTGGCCCGGAACCCGTTCACCGTGCCATCCGCTGGCGCCTGCAAGGTGTGTTCCATCTTCATCGCTTCCATCACCAGCAACGGCGTGCCGCGGGTAACCGTGCTGCCCGCTTGCACAAGCAGGGTGACGACGCGGCCGGGCATCGGTGCCAACAGGCTGCCACCGTGGTCGTTGCTGCTGTCGGCTTCGGCGACCGGGTCGTGGATGTTGAAACGTTGTTGCTGGTCGGTGCCGAACACATACAGCGTATTGCCTTCGCGGATCGCCTGGCCGCGTTGCAGGTGCTGGCCAAGCTGCAGGGCGTAGCCATCGTTGTCGGCCTTGCCGACAAGCTCGATCAACGTGTCGCCGAGGTGCACCTGCCAGCCCTTGGCGGTATTGCGGACCTGCAGTTGCTGGCGTTGTTCCAGGTGTTCCAGCGTCACCGCACGTGCCGCCGGTCCGGTCAGCCGCCAGCTGTCGGCGATTGCCCAGGGTGACGTGTCGTTGCTGTGTGGCGGCTCGCTGCTGACAGCAAGCACGGCGGCCAGTGCCCAGTCCTCATCGCTTGCCGCGATGTGATGGATATCCAGCGCCTCACGCTCACGCTCGATCAAGGCGGTATCGAGGTTGGCGGTGCGGAATGAATCAGTCTGCACCAGTCGGCGCAGGAAGGCGGCATTGGTGGTCACGCCGACCACCTGGCACTGCGCCAAGGCCTGCTGCATGCGCTGCAGGGCGCTGTCGCGGTCCACGTCCCAGACGATCAGCTTGGCGATCATCGGATCGTAGAACGGAGTGATTGCATCGCCCTGTTCAACACCGGCATCCACACGCACATGGGTGCTGGGCTGCGGCAGGCGCAGGTGACGCAGCATGCCGGTCGAGGGCAGGAAGCCGCGGTCGGCGTCTTCGGCATACAGGCGCGCTTCGATCGCGTGACCATGGATCTGCAGTTGCTGCTGGGTCTTCGGCAACGGCTGGCCTGCGGCCACGCGCAGCTGCCATTCGACCAGGTCGGTGCCGGTGATCAGTTCGGTGACCGGGTGTTCGACCTGCAGGCGTGTGTTCATTTCCATGAAATAGAAATCGCCATCTGGCCCGGCGATGAACTCCACCGTGCCCGCGCCGACATAGCCAACCGCCCGCGCCGCATCGGTAGCGGCCTTGCCCATCGCAGCGCGGCGCTCGGCGGTCATGCCGGGCGCGGGGGCTTCTTCCAAAACCTTTTGGTGACGGCGCTGCACCGAGCAGTCGCGTTCGAACAGATAGACAACGTCACCGTGACTGTCGCCGAACACCTGGATCTCGATATGGCGCGGACGCTCGACGTACTTTTCCACCAGCACATGCGCATTGCCGAACGAGGCCTGCGCCTCGCGCTGACAGCTGGCCAGCGCGGCTTCGAAATCGGCACTGGCCTCGACCTTGCGCATGCCCTTGCCACCACCACCGGCGCTGGCCTTGATCAGCACAGGGTAACCAATCGCATCGGCCTGCGCCCGCAGGAACGCCGGCTCCTGCCGCTCACCGTGATAACCCGGCGTCAACGGCACGCTTGCCGTCTGCATCAGCGCCTTGGCCGAGCTCTTGTCGCCCATCGCATCGATGGCACTGGCCGGCGGCCCGATGAAGACGATGCCTGCAGCATCACAGGCACGCGCGAAGCCCGCGTTCTCGGAAAGAAAGCCATAACCCGGATGGATAGCCTGCGCACCGCTGCGGCGCGCAGCATCGAGAATGACCTCGGCGCGCAGGTAGCTCTCGGCAGCCGGCGCTGCACCGATATGGATGGCCTCGTCAGCCAGCCGCACATGTCGCGCATTGCGATCAGCATCCGAGTACACCGCGACGGTAGCGATGCCAAGGCGACGGCAGGTAGCAATAACGCGGCAGGCGATTTCACCGCGATTGGCGATCAGGATCTTGTTGAACATTGTCTTATCCACGATGTGCCGCGCGGGCAGGGAAGGAGCCGAGGGCTTTCGCCGTTGCTGTTGCGGTTGCTCTTGCTCTTGCTCTTGCATTGGTTGTACGGGCCCCTTCCGCAGCGACGGAGCCGGTGGGAAATACCCGAAGGGCGACGTGCAAGGATGCACGTCGTTTTTCGCCACGACAGGGATGTCGTGTCGAAAAATCCCATCGGTGGAGTGAACCCGGCGCGCGCAGCGTGCTGGGCGCGGAGGCGGGGTGTGCTTTCTTTTGGTTACTTCTTCTTTGCACAAGCAAAGAAAAGTGACTCGCTCCCCGTAGGGGAGTGAAAGCTCTTGTTCCTGGCATTGTCTTGAGAGGAGACTGCATGTGCATCACATACGGAACACACCAAACCGTGTGTCCTGCACCGGCGCATTGAGACTTGCCGCCAGCGCCAAACCAAGAATACGACGCGTATCAGCCGGATCAATCACCCCGTCATCCCACAACCGCGCGCTGGCGTAGTACGGATGCCCCTGCTGCTCGAACTGATCACGGATCGGCTGCTTGAACGCATCCTCCTCCTCGGCCGACCACGCACCGCCCTTGGCCTCGATCCCATCGCGCTTGACCGTGGCCAGCACACTGGCCGCCTGCTCACCGCCCATCACCCCGATGCGCGCATTCGGCCACATCCACAGGAAGTGCGGCGAATAGGCCCGTCCGCACATGCCGTAGTTGCCAGCACCGAATGAACCGCCAATCACCACGGTGTACTTGGGTACCCGCGCATTGGCCACCGCCATGACGAGTTTCGCACCGTCCTTGGCAATGCCGCCGTGCTCGTACTTGCGGCCGACCATGAAGCCGGTGATGTTCTGCAGGAACAGCAGCGGGATGTTGCGCTGGCAACACAGCTCGATGAAGTGCGCGCCCTTGAGCGCCGACTCCGAGAACAGGATGCCGTTGTTGGCGATGATGCCGACCGGATGACCGTGCACATGGGCAAAGCCGGTGACCAGGGTATTGCCGTAGCGCGGCTTGAACTCATCGAAGCGCGAACCGTCGACGATGCGCGCAATCACCTCGCGCACATCGTAGGGCTTGCGCGTGTCGCTGGGGATCACCCCGTACAGTTCCTGCGCATCGAACAACGGCGCCTCGCTGGCCTGCAGTGCAACACCCGCATCGGGCTTGCGCCAGTTGAGGTTGGCGATGATGGCGCGCACCCGTGCCAGTGCCTGCAGGTCGTTGTCGGCCATGTGGTCGGCCACGCCGGAGATGCGCGTATGCACATCGGCGCCGCCCAGTTCTTCGGCGCTGACCACCTCACCGGTCGCCGCCTTCACCAGCGGCGGGCCGCCGAGGAAAATGGTGCCCTGTTCCTTGACGATGACGGTTTCATCGCTCATCGCCGGCACATAGGCGCCGCCTGCCGTGCAGCTGCCCATCACGCAGGCGATCTGCGGGATGCCCTGCGCCGACAGGTTGGCCTGGTTGTAGAAGATGCGACCGAAATGATCGCGGTCGGGGAAGACTTCATCCTGCAGCGGCAGGAAGGCGCCGCCGGAGTCGACCAGATAGATGCACGGCAGGCGATTCTGCTGGGCGATTTCCTGCGCGCGCAGATGCTTCTTGACCGTGACCGGGTAGTAGGTACCGCCCTTGACGGTGGCATCGTTGGCGACGATCAGGCATTCCACCCCGGACACGCGACCGATACCGGCAACCATGCCGGCGCCGGGCACGGGATCGGCATACATGCCATGCGCGGCCAGCGGCGCAACTTCCAGGAAGGCACTACCTGGATCGAGCAGGGCATCGATGCGCTCACGTACCAGTAGCTTGCCGCGCGCGGTGTGCTTGGCGCGGGCTGCATCGCTGCCGCCGCGGGCGGTGGCGTCCAGGGTTTTATGCAGATCATCTACCTGCAGCTGCATCGCGACGCGGTTGGCTTCGAAGCTGTCACTGCCGGGTTGCAGCTGGGAGGTGAGTACGGTCATGGCCGAAGTCCTGGGTTCTGGAGCCTGTCTGCACGCGGAAGCATGGAAGCAGGGCTGTTGCTTATGCTTTTTGCTGTTGCTGTTGCTGTTGCTGTTGCCGTTGCTGTTGCTGTCGCTCTTGCTTCTTGCTGTTGCTGCTTTGTCCCTTCTCCCGCCTGCGGGACTGCAGCCCCCTTTTTGGGGGAAGGTGCCCCGAAGGGGCGGATGAGGAGAGTTTTTAAAGCTCTAAAGCTTTAAAGCATCGGGTCTGCTTGCCAGAAGCTTCCCCTCACCCCAACCCCTCTCCCGTAAACGGGAGAGGGGCTCTGGTTTCGCTTTTTATTCTGTGTTGCTTCACTTACATCACTTACATCGTGCGCTGGAACAACTCCCGCCCGATCAGCATGCGGCGGATTTCCGAAGTGCCTGCGCCAATTTCATACAGCTTGGCATCGCGCCACAAACGGCCGGCCGGGTACTCATTGATGTACCCATTGCCACCAAGGATCTGGATGGCTTCGCCCGCGGCCCAGGTCGCCTTCTCGGCCGAGTACAGGATGGCGCCGGCGGCGTCCTGGCGCGTGGTGCGGCCCTGGTCGCAGGCCTTGGCCACCGCATA
This sequence comes from Stenotrophomonas sp., assembly GCF_032061965.1. Lineage (GTDB taxonomy): Bacteria > Pseudomonadota > Gammaproteobacteria > Xanthomonadales > Xanthomonadaceae > Stenotrophomonas. The sequence goes on from NZ_DAMBEF010000008.1 coordinate 58,247, forward strand.
TACATAGGCGCGGCAGGCATTGAGGCCCACGTACATATCGGCCAGCTTGGCCTGGATCAGCTGAAAGGTGCCGATCGCTTCGCCAAACTGTTTGCGCTCGTGCACATAGGGCAGCACCACATCCAGCGCCGCCGACATCAAGCCCAGCGGGCCGCCGGACAACACCACGCGCTCGAAGTCCAGCCCCGACATCAGTACCTTGACGCCGCCACCAACGCTGCCCAGCACGTTCTCGACCGGCACTTCGCAATCCTGGAACACCAGCTCGCAGGTGTTGGATGAGCGCATGCCGAGCTTGTCCAGCTTCTGTGCGGTGGAGAAACCCTTCATGCCCTTCTCAATGATGAAGGCGGTGATACCGCGCGAACCCGCGTCCGGATCGGTCTTGGCGTAGACGATCAGCACATCGGCATCGGGACCATTGGTGATCCACATCTTGTTGCCGTTGAGCACGTAGCGATCGCCGCGCAGGTCGGCGCGCAGCTTCATCGACACCACATCCGAGCCGGCGCCCGGTTCGCTCATCGCCAGCGCACCGACGTGTTCGCCGCTGCACAGCTTGGGCAGGTAGTTGTGCTTCTGCGCCTCGCTGCCATTCTTGCGCAGCTGGTTGAGGCAGAGGTTGGAGTGCGCGCCATAGGACAGGCCGATGCCACCGGAGGCGCGCGAGATTTCCTCCATCGCCACCACATGCGCCAGGTAACCCATGCCGCTGCCGCCGTATTCTTCTTCCACGGTCATGCCCAGCAGGCCTTGTTCGCCGAGCTGGCGCCAGAGCTGATTGGGAAAGTGGTTGCTGGCGTCGGCTTCGGCAGCGAGCGGGGCGATATGCGCGGCGGCAAACTGCGCCACGCTCTCGCGCAGCATGTCGATTTCTTCGCCCAGATCAAAGGACAGGGTAGGGACGTGCATGGCTGGCTCCGGTACGGCGTGGCGATAAGGGGCGCACCGGGTTGGGGTGACGGCAGGAGGCCGTCGGCACGGGCGTTTGCGCGCAGCCTAGCGGCTCCCGAGGAAAAAGTGAATACAAATTCAAAAATTGAACATAGAATCAACAAATGGCTTACAAGCGCTCGGAATTGATGGAAAAGCGGCTGGCGGGCAACCGCGAGCGGATCCTGGTCGCGGCCCGCCGGCTGGTCGCTGCCGGCGGCTATCGAAGCGCCCCGATCACAGCCGTGGCGGCCGAGGCAGGCGTCTCTACGGGATTGATTTACCGGAATTTTCCGTCCAAGGCCGAGCTGTTCGTGGAGGTACTGACGTTCGCCGTGGAGCACGAGCTGGAGATCCTGGCGGCAATTGCTGACGAGCCCCTGCCGGCACCGCAGCGCCTGCAGCGGGCGGTTGCCTCGTTCGTGCGCCGGGCCATGGCCGGCCCCGGGCTGGCGTATGCCTTCATTGCCGAGCCGGTGGACCCGGAAGTGGAAGCCGAGCGCATCCGTTGCCGGCGTCTGTTCGGCGATGTGTTCAAGCGGATCCTCGACGATGGCGTGCGTGCCGGCGAGTTGCCAGAGCAGGATCTGGATATCAGCGCGGCGTGCATCGTGGGGGCCTTCACCGAGGCGCTGGTCGGGCCCACGGCCCCCAGCCGCGATGGCCTGCGCGATGGCGAGCATCTGGTCGCGGCCATTGGTGCACTGTGCCTGCGCGCGGCAGGCGCGCCGCAGCCGGGCTGAGTTCCGTGGTTATGCGGATGGTGCAATGCCGCACATTTGTGCGCGTTCATGGGCATTGCGGGAGCAGCCCAACGCTGGTCTATACTCGCCGGGCAAAGCGGTCCACCGACTACTCGCCCGGGGTGATGAGACGTGCGGAATTACGACCTTGAGTTTCTGAAGCGCTTTTCCATCGTGATCGGCATCCTGGCCGTCATCACGATTGGCTTGATCATCTTCGCGTCTTTCCTGCAGCACGCCATTCCCAAGGAAGTCTCGCCGACGGCGACCAAACGTCTCGAGCAGCGCATTGCGCCGATCGGTGCCGTGTATGCAGGCGCCACCGGTGCTTCCGCGCAGGCCGCGGCGTCGGCTGCAGCCGCCGCGGCGGCTGCAGCCAGCGGCGCCTACGGCGGCACCCTCGATGGCAAGACCATCTTCGACAACCTGTGCACCGCCTGCCACACCAGCGGCGTCGGCAACGCGCCGACCCTGGACCACAGCCACTGGGATGCGCGCTTGGCGCAGGGCAAGGACACCCTCTACAAGCACGCCATCGAGGGCTATACCGGCCCGGATGGCGGCATCATGCCGCCCAAGGGTGGCAATGCCGGGCTCAGCGAGGAGCAGATCCACGCCGCGGTGGATTGGATGACCTCCAATCTGAAATAGAAAGCCGCCAGACTCGCGCAGCTGGCCCTTGGCCAGATTGCTGCAAAATAGCCGGCGCCGCCCCTTGAGGGCGGCGCTTCTGTTTCCGCCTTCCTCGGAGTGCGTCCATGCGTTGTACCCCTTGCTTGCTTGCCCTGGCCCTGGCCCTGGCCGCTGCCTGTTCCGGCGCGGCGCTGGCTGCCCCCTCCAAGCCTGCCGTGCTGTCGATCGGCAGCGTGCAGGGCAATGCCGAGCGCAGTCCCTACGAGGGCAAGCGCGTCACCATCGAAGCCGCGGTGACGGCCGACCTGCGCGATGGCCTCGGCGGTATTTATGTGCAGGATGCAGGTGATGGCGATGCCACGACTTCCGACGCAATGTTCGTGCAGGTGCCGGCAAGCCAGGACGTGCAGCCGGGTCAATGGCTGCGCATCACCGGCACCGTGCAGGAACTGGCCGCCGGCAAGGGCAACCAGGGCCTGACCACCTTGCAGGCGGAGGCTGTGAGCCCGCTGGCGGCGCGACCAGCGCCAGCTGCTGTGGTGTTGGGCGATGTGCCGGCCAGCTGGGAAGCGCTGGAAGGCATGCAGGTACGCATCCCCAACGGCCTGACCCTGGCCGGGCAGGACCAGCTGAGTCGCTACGGTGAGCTGACCGCGGCCTTCGGTGGCCGCCTGTGGCAGCCCAGTGAAGTGGCCGCTGCCGGCAGCCCGGAGCAGATCGCGGTGATTGCTGACAACACTCGCCGCCGGCTGCGCCTGGATGATGCCAGTGGCAAGCGTGACCCCGGCAGCGTCGCTTACCTGCCGCAGGGTCAGGTGCTGCGCAGCGGCATGGCGCTGCAGGATGTGCAGGGCATCGTCGACCAGCGCTTTGACGATGGCTATCGCCTGCAGCTGACCGCACCGCTGACGTTGGGTGCGGACCAGCGCCCGCAGCAGGCGCCGACCGTGGACGGCGGCCTGCGCATTGCCGCCTTCAACCTGGAGAACTATTTCAATGGCGACGGCAAGGGCGGCGGCTATCCGACCCTGCGCGGCGCCAAGACCGCCGAACAGCAGGCCGCACAGCAGGCCAAGCTGATCACCACCATCGGCAGCCTCAATGCTGACGTCGCCGCGCTGATGGAGCTGGAGAACGACGGCTATGGCCCGGGTTCGGCGATCGATCAACTGGTGCGTGCGCTCAATGCCGCGCAGGGCAAGGACGGCGACTGGCGCTTTGTCGATGCCGGCCAAGGCCCCGGCGACAACCCGATCCGGGTCGGCATCATCTACCGTGCTTCAAAAGTGAGCCCGCTCGGCAAGCCGGCGGTGCTGGAACGCGAACCCTTTGGTGAGCGCAGCCGCGTACCGCTGGCGCAGGCCTTCCGCATGGGCCGCAAGGGCACGCCGTTCGTGGTGGTGGCCAACCACTTCAAGTCCAAGGGGTGTTCTGAAGCGACGGGGGGCGACGCGGACCACAACGACGGCCAGGGCTGCTGGAATGCGACCCGCGTCGAGTCGGCCAAGCTGCTGCACACCTGGTTGCAGGGCGACCCCACCGGCAGCGGCAGCCGCGACGCGGTACTGCTGGGCGACTTCAACGCCTATGCGATGGAAGACCCGATCCGCACCTTGAATGCCGATGGTTGGCAGGATGCCTTCAAGGTGGCCGGCGTGCAGCAGCCTTACAGCTACGTCTACAACGGCTTGACCGGTCGCCTGGACCACGCGCTGCTGAGCCCGGGCATGGCGGCGCGGCTGAAGGGCGCGGCCGAGTGGCATATCAATGCTGATGAGGCCGACGAGATGGGCTACCAGGGCCGCAATGTGCCGGGACCGTGGCGCAGTTCGGATCATGATCCGCTGTTGTTGGGATTTGAGCCCTGAGGCCAGGAACCAGAGGGTAGGAACCAGGAACGAGTGGTGGTTCTGGCGACGTGTTCGTTTTGTTGGCTTGATGGAAGTGCCGGGAGAGGGTGAGCAGAGGGGCTTTGCCGCCTCTCCCCTTGCGGGGCGATGCGGGTCGCTTGCGAACCAACGGCTCGCGACACGTTGAGCGCCCCCGCTGCGCAGCGGGGGCAGGGGCGCGGAGCGGGGTTGGGGAGAGGGGTAGCTCTTCGCAGGCAACCTGGCTCAGTCAAGCGGCTTCGCCGCCCCCTCTCCTGCCTTCGGCATCCTCTCCCGCAAGGGGAGAGGAGAGGGGCAACAGCTGCAATTCTTCGCGGGCGTTCAAGCGCGAGGCGCTTCGCGGGCAACCTGGCTCGGGCAAGCGGCTACGCCGCCCCTCTCCTGCCTTCGGTATCCTCTCCCGCAAGGGGAGAGGAGAAGAGCGCCAGCTGCGGTCCCTCAAAGTGTCCCGCGCGCAATCAGGCCAATCGCCAGCACCGCCAATGCCAGGCCGACGCGATTCCACATGCTGGTTTTCTCGCCAAATACCAGCACGCCGACCAGCGCGCCCAGGCACACCACGCCAATGTTCATGCCTGCAAAAATCGTTGCCGGGCTATGCGGCAGCGCCTGGTGGGCGCGCACGTAGAACAGGATGTTGCCGAAGTTGAGCAGGCCGAGCAGCAAGCCGTAAACCAGGTTGGCCGGAGTCAGCTGGCTGCGGCCGCTGAGATGCCGCTGCAACTGCCAGCCCAGCATCAGCACGAAGGCGATGCCGAAGCTCACCAGCAGCGCGGCAGTGGAGGGCGTCCCGGCCGCCGCAACCTGCTTCAACAGGATGTCGATCAAGGCAAAGCCTGCCCAGACCCCAAGCAACCAGCCCCAACCTTGTGTCGCAGCGGTCTTGCCGTCACCGCTGCGCGCGCTCACACCAACAATGGCCAGCAGGCCCAGCCCGAGGCCGGCCAGCTTCCAACCATTGGCCTGTTCGCCGAACAGCAGGAAGGCGGCCGCCAGCGACAGCAGCAGCGACAGGCGCTGGGCTACATCGCTGCGCACGATGCCGGCCTCGCGCACAGCGCGGGCCAGCACCAGGAAGATGCCGGGCAGGGCCACGGCCAGCCCAAGCAGGGCCAGCCAGGGCGTATGCGCGCTCTGCAGGGATTGCAGCGAGGGTTTGAGCAGCAGCAGCGACAGCACGCTGGCCGCCAGGTAGTTCCAGGTCACGGCCTGGGCAATGTCCACGCCGCGGCGGGGGGCCAGCTTCAGCAGCACCGAGACCAGGACGCTGCAGATCACGCTGAGTATCAGGAAATGCATGATGGAAAGGACTGTCTGCGGTGGGGGCGGTGAAGCCACGGGACGGGGCCGGTATTATGGCCGCATGCAAACGCCCCCATTCCCCCACGAATCGGCGACGCTGACCCTGGATGGCCCGGTCGGGCCGTTGGAAGTGTCCGTCGACCTGCCCGATGGCGATGCCGCAGCGCGGCCCATCATCGCGGTCATCTGCCACCCGCTGTCCATCGAGGGCGGCAGCATGCACAACAAGGTGGTGACCATGGTCTCGCGCGCGCTGCGCGACCTGGGCATCACCACGGTGCGCTTCAATTTCCGCAGCGTGGGCGCTTCGGCCGGCACCTATGACAATGGCGAGGGCGAAACCGATGACCTGCGCGCGGTGGTTGCCTGGGTGCGCGCGCAGCGCCCCGACAGCGCCTTGTGGTTGGCCGGCTTCAGCTTTGGCGCCTATGTGTCGCTGCGCGCAGCTGGCGCGCTGCAGCCGCAGGCGCTGATCTCGATCGCACCGCCGATCGGCCGTCGCACCTGGGATTTCAGCCAGGTGCAGCCGCCGGCCAACTGGCTGGTGGTGCAGGGCGATGCCGACGAGGTGGTCGATGCCCAGGGCGTCTACCAATGGCTGGAGTCGCTGGCCGATCCGCCGCAGCTGGTGCGCATGCCGGACACCTCGCATTTCTTCCATCGCAAGCTGATCGACCTGCGTGGCGCGATCCAGCATGAAGTGCGGCGCTGGCTGCCCGACGACAGCAACTGAGCATGGACGCGATGACCCCCTCGCAACGCTACGCCGCTGGCGTGGCCCGTGGCGACTGGCGCGATGACGTGGCCCAGCACGCCGCCCTGGCCGAGCTGGATCGTATCCATGACGCCATCACCGATAGTGCGCAGGAGGGGTGGTTGGATCGGCTTTCCGCGTTCTGGAAGAAGCCCGAGCCGGTCAAGGGCCTGTACTTCTGGGGTGGCGTAGGCCGTGGCAAGACCTTCCTGGTCGACCTGTTCTACGACGGCCTGCCGATCAAGCAGAAGTACCGCACCCATTTCCACCGTTTCATGCGTGGCATCCACGAGCAGCTGCATCAGCACCAGGGCCAGAGCGATCCGCTGGCCAAGATCGCCCAGCAGTGGCGTGACAACCTGCGTGTGCTGGTGCTGGACGAGTTTTTCGTTACCGATATTGGCGACGCGATGTTGCTGGGACGCTTGCTGGAACGGCTGTTTGCCGAGGGCGTGACCTTGGTGACCACGTCCAACACCGCGGTGGAGAACCTGTACCTCAACGGGCTGCAGCGGGAAAGCTTCCTGCCGGCCATCGCGCTGTTGCAGAAGCACTGCGTGGAGCTGTACGCCGAAGGCACCGAGGACTACCGCATGCGTGCGCTGACCCGCTCGCCGGTATACCGCGCGCCGCTCGATGGTGAGAGTGACGCCTGGTTGGCCGGGCGCTGGAAGGAGCTGAGCGGTGCCGAAGAGGCGCGCAGCGGCAATATCCAGATCGAAGGCCGCAAGATCCCGGTGCGCGGCCGCGGCAAGAGCATTGTCTGGTTCGATTTCGCCGCCTTGTGCGAGGGGCCGCGTGGTCCGTCCGATTACATCGAGATCGCGCGCGAATTCAACACCGTGCTGCTGGGGGGCATCCCGCATTTCGATCGGATGAATGAAGATGCGGCGCGCCGCTTCGTCAACCTGATCGACGAGTTGTACGACCGCCAGGTCAACCTGGTCTGCACCGCCCAGGATGCGCCGCCGCTGCTATACAGCGGTACTCGCCTGGCCGGCGCCTTCGAGCGCACCGCCAGCCGCCTGATCGAGATGCAGAGCGCCGAATACCTGGGCACCGCCCACCGGCACTGACACGCCCCACCGGTAGTGCCGAGCCATGCTCGGCAGAAGCATTCCCGATAATGCATCCGTGTAGTGCCGAGCCATGCTCGGCAAGGGGCATTACCGGTAAAACCTGTGCCGAGCATGGCTCGGCACTACCTTGGGCTATCGGTAGAGCCTCAGCCGAGCATGGCTCGGCACGACAGGTGCGTTTCGGGCTTTAACCCCACTGGCCATCCCCATCCGTTTCCATGTCCGTACGCCGCATCACGCGGCCCGCATGGAGCAGGGATCATGGGTAGCTCGAAGCTTGTAAACCGGTCGGCAGTTCGCAGCATGGCGCTGGTTGCCGCAGTGACGTTGTTGGTCGGTCTGCCGGCGGGAGCGACGGTTCGTCATACCCCGTTCCCGGTAGCGGCGGGCAGTGGTGATCTCAAGGCGCCGACCACACAGCGCGTTCGCCAGACCCAGCCCAATTTCCACGCGCCCGCCGCCACCGTCTGCAGTGATACGCCGGTACTGCGTGAGGTCGCCGACCCCAGCCCGAAGCCGCAGCAGCATACTATCGCCGCCGGGGAACTCCGGATGCGACGCAGCGATGGCGCGCGTTCGGCGGTGAAGATGTTGGCGCCCCCGTCCCCACCGTCCCCCGTGGCACCTTCGCCTGTTGCAGTCGTCGCCGAAGCGGCGGCCGACGCGAGCTACGCCGCTGCGGAAATGCCGATGGCGCCGGTGACCGGCGGTGGTGCCGTGCGCCAGCAGCAGGTGGCGGTTACCGCGGGCGTGGTCGACGACAATGCCGATTTCGCAGCCTTCCGGCAGTTCCTGCAGGGGCACGCAGAAGCCGGGCAGATGGGGCGTGACGTCAGCGTGCGACACCGCCTGCAGGTGGTGGATGCGCAGGGTCGGCCGGTGCCGGATGCCGAAGTGGCGGTGACCGCAACCAACGGCGCGCGGATGTGGACACGTACCGATGCCGGGGGCCAGGTATGGGTGCACCCCAATGCCTTCGATGACCGTGATTCGGACAGTTATCAGGTGCAGGTACGCCGCGCCGGCAGGACAGTGACGGCAGCCCTGCAGCGTGGGCAGAAGAATGCATTGCAGGTGGTGGTGGCCGATGCACCACTGCCGGCGCGGGCAAAGCTGGACCTGGTGTTCATGGTGGATGCCACCGGCTCGATGGCCGATGAAATCGACAAGTTGCGCGATAGCTTGCAGGGCATCGTGCGTGACATCGGCAGCCTGCCTTCACATCCGGATATCTGCCTTGGGCTGGTGACCTACCGCGACCGTGGCGACGAATACTTCGTGCGCGGCTGGGACCTGAGCAACAACGTGGCTGCGTTCCAGAAGGTGCTTGATGGCGTGCAGGCCAATGGCGGTGGCGACTATCCGGAAGCGATGAACGAGGCCTTTGATCACGCGGTGCAGGCGATCAACTGGCGTGGCAGTTCGACCACGCGGTTGTTGGTGTCGCTGGCAGACGCGCCGCCGCACATGGATTACCCGCAGCCGCGCTATGAGCAGACCATGCTTGCGGCGTTGGGCAAGGGCATCAAGGTGTTGAGCGTGGCCGCGTCCGGACAGGACACCACGGGCGAGATCGCGCAGCGGCAGATCGCCCAGTACACCGGTGGCCGTTTCATCTTCCTCACCTACAAGGACGCCAGTGACCCTTCAAGCGGGCCGGGCAGTGAGACCGTGCATGAGGTGGACAACTATTCGGTCGATACCCTGGACAAGCTGGTGGTGCGGCTGGTGCGCGAGGAACTGGCGCAGCTGCCGAAGGGCTGATCTGTGCTCCCTCCCTTTGCCGCAGGCAAGGGGAGGGTTGGGGAGAGGGAGCTTTCGATCTTCAGGCATTGCCGGCTTACGCCACCTGGCCCTGTAGTGCCGAGCCATGCTCGGCAGAGGCTTTCGCGGTAATACCCCCTGCCGAGCATGGCTCGGCACTACCACGGTCAGCGGCTTCTAGCGTGCGGGTAGCGGGATGCTGTGGTCAGTGGCATCTTCGCGTGCCGCCATCGCCGCGTTATCGTCACCAACCCGCATCATCTGCAGGGGCTGGCCGTTGAAGCGGAACTCCAGTGCCGACTGCAGGCGATCCAGTCCTTGGACCTGCGTGCACAGGGATTGTGCATGTTGTTCCAGTGCAAGCGCGCGGGCTTCCAGGCGCTGGTCCAGCTCCTCGCCGAGCTGGTCGGCACGCGCGTCCAGCTTGTCCTCGCGACCCGTAAATACCGCCCACAGAACGCTGCGGGCAATGGAGCCGCTCAGGGTCTCGGCAGCATCCTGCACCCGCGCTTCGAAGCCCTCGTTGAAAAGATCCTGTTCCCAGCGACCGCGGCCAATGGTCTGCTCGACAAACTGCTCGGCCTCCCTGCGCAGCTTGCGGACCTTGCGGGAGTTGGCATGGCCTGTCAGGCCCTCATATACCGCATCCAGCGTATCGAAGCTGATGCCCACCGATTCGGTGGCGATGCCGGTGACCGCCGGCATCAACTGGCGTACCCCGGCTTCCAGTGCGCGCAATCGCTGGGCATCATCCGGCGACACGTCCTGCATGTGGCCATCCACGCTCAACTGACCATCGTGGATAACGATCTCGCGCAAGCTGGCGGTATCGCGGCGCAGCCAGATGCCGCCGCCGTCGACCAGCACGTCGTAGTCGGTTTCGACGCCGCATTGGGCGGCCGACAACCGCGGGGACTTGATGTCGGCGGCGTGGCCGGCAGCAGGTAGCAGCAACAGCAGGGCGGTGAGTCCAATCGCGCGCATGGTGTGGGTTCTTCCTTGAGGGCAAGGCCAGCTTCATCGCCCGGGCGGTGCTTGGCCTCGGCCGAAAGTCATGCCCTGTTGGCGGCGCCACGGGTCGGTCCGCTTCAAAGCCACGTTTTCCCTCAATAAAGTTCTCGCCACCCACTTGACTGCGCAGTCTTTTCGGACAGTTCCAATCGGCAATATCCGTACAGTTGCGGCGCAGCCCTTGTGTCCCAAGGCTCGCCATATTTTTACTAGATTTAGTGTTGACCCTGTCACATACCCCCACTATCTTGTGTCCCGTCGGTTCTGACGGGTTGCTTCCCGTCGGATTGAAAGGGAAGCCGGTGACGCCGTTAAGGCCATTCCGGCACTGCCCCGCAGCGGTAATTGGGAACGAACCCGCCACATAGCACTGGGGCATCAAGCCTTGGGAAGCGGCGGAGTAGGAGAAGGCCTTGGCCTTCGCGCCCATGAGTCCGAAGACCTGCCGACAGCCACGCGATGCACACCGCGTGGTGCCGGCTGCGGTGTCTTCGAGGGGAAGACGGCTGGTGACGTGGTGCCCTGCTGCTGTCGACCCGTGAGTCGCCTGCAGTCGCGGCTGCTGCGACGCCGTCCTTCCATGCTCGCTGCCCGTACCGGCTCTGCTTCCTGCGCGGGCAGGAGCTGCGTGCATAACGTTTGCAAGGACACCATCGTCGTGACTGCCACTCATACTGACGTCGCTCCGGCTGAAGCCGGTTTTGAACTGACCCCGCCGCCGACCGCCACCGCCATGAGCGTGACCAAGCGCAATGGCAGCACCGAGCCGGTAGACCTGAACAAGATTGTCCGCGCCATCCAGCGTTGCTGCGAGGGCCTGCATGCGGTGGACCCGATGCGCGTGGCCACCCGCACCATCTCCGGCCTGTACAACGGCGCCAGCACCCAGGAACTGGATGAGCTGTCGATCCGTACCGCCGCGCTGCTGATCGGCGAAGAGCCCGAATACGGTCGCCTGGCCGCACGCCTGCTGGCCAACTTCATTGCCAAGGAAGTGTCCGGCCAGGAAATCCATGCCTTCTCGCAGTCGGTCGGCCGTGGCCACGAAGTAGGCCTGATCAACGAGCGCCTGCTCAACTTCGTGCAGGTCAATGCACGCAAGCTCAACGATGCGATCGATCCGGGCTACGACCTGAACTTCGATTACTTCGGCCTGCGCACCATGTATGACCGCTACCTGCTGCGTCACCCGCATACGCGCAAGGTCATCGAGACCCCGCAGCAGTTCTTCCTGCGCATCGCCAGCGCGCTGAGCGAGGACGTGCCCGAAGCATTGGCGCTGTACCAGCGGCTGGGCAGCCTGGATTACCTGCCGTCCAGCCCGACCCTGTTCAACGCCGGCACCAGCCATGAGCAGCTGTCCTCGTGCTTCCTGCTGGATTCGCCGCAGGATTCGCTGGAATCGATCTACGACCGCTATGCCGATATCGCGCAGCTGTCCAAGTTCAGCGGCGGCATCGGTGTCAGCTATACCCGCGTGCGTTCGCGCGGCTCGCTGATCAAGTCGACCAATGGCCACTCCAACGGCATCGTGCCGTGGCTGAAGACGCTGGATTCGTCGGTGGCGGCGGTCAACCAGGGCGGCAAGCGCAAGGGCGCGGCCTGCGTGTATCTGGAAACCTGGCATGCTGACATCGAGGACTTCCTTGAGCTGCGCGACAACGCCGGTGACGATTCGCGCCGTACCCACAACCTCAACCTGGCCAACTGGGTGCCGGACCTGTTCATGCAGCGCGTGGAAGCGGACCAGGAATGGTCGCTGTTCGATCCGCGCGTGGTGCCGGAGCTCACCGACCTGTACGGCCCGGCCTTCGAGCAGGCCTACCTGCAGGCTGAAACCCAGGGCAAGGCGCGCAAGAGCGTATCCGCCCGCAAGCTGTATTCGCGGATGATGCGCACCCTGGCCGAGACCGGCAACGGCTGGATGACGTTCAAGGACAAGTGCAACCTGGCCAGCAACCAGACCTTGCGCGCCGGCAACGTGATCCACCTGTCCAACCTGTGCACCGAGATCCTGGAGATCACCTCCAACGATGAAACGGCGGTCTGCAACCTGGGCTCGATCAACCTGGGCAACCACCTCGACGCACACGGCGACTTCGATTTCGAGAAGCTTGCAGAGACCGTGCGCCTGGCCGTGCGTCAGCTCGACCGCGTCATCGACCTGAACTTCTACCCGATTGAAACCGCCCGTCGCGGCAACCTGCGCTGGCGCCCGGTCGGCCTGGGCTGCATGGGTCTGCAGGACGTGTTCTTCCGCAAGCGCATGGCGTTTGATTCGGACGAAGCCCGCGCGCTGTCGGCCAAGATCGCCGAGGCCATCTACTTCCACGCACTGGAAGTGTCCTGCGAACTGGCCCAGGAACGTGGCAAGCATCCCTCGTTCAACGATACCCGTGCCGCCCATGGCGAACTGCAGTTCGACGCCTGGAACGTGGTGCCGGCCGACGTCGAACGCTGGGACGCACTGCGTGAGCGCATCAAGCAGCACGGCCTGCGCAACTCGCTGATCATCGCCATTGCACCCACCGCCACCATCGCCTCGATTGCCGGCTGCTATGAATGCGTGGAGCCGCAGGTGTCCAACCTGTTCAAGCGCGAAACCCTGTCCGGCGACTTCCTGCAGATCAACCGTCACCTGGTAGGCGAGCTGAAGCAGCTGGGTCTGTGGACCGCGGAGATGCGCGATGCGATCAAGCTGGCTGACGGTTCGATCCAGAACCTGCCGCAGATCCCGGAAACGCTGCGGCATATCTACCGCACCGCGTGGGAACTGCCGATGCGTTCGCTGATCGACATGGCCGCTGACCGCGGCGCCTATATCGACCAGTCGGCCTCGCTCAACCTGTTCATGGAAAGCCCGAACATCGGTGCGATGTCGTCCATGTACATGTACGCATGGAAGAAGGGCATCAAGACCACCTATTACCTGCGCTCGCGTCCGGCCACCAAGATCGCCAAGACCACGGTCAGCAGCTACACCCCGGTAGAAGCCGTGGCCTGCTCGCTGGAAAACCCGGAAGCCTGCGAGGCCTGCCAGTAGGGCAGGAACCGGTGCCCAGGAACTAGGAGCCAGTAAAAGCTTGGACCAGGGATCTAGTTCAAGTGCTGGGTGGTTGGCGGAGTCGTCTGCGTAGGTGGGTAAGGATCTTGCTGATTTCGGTGATCAGTGACATCGCTTCCTGCAGATCGTGCTCCGCCAGCCAGTTCAAGCGCTGGCACAGTAGAAGTTGCGTATGCAGTTCAGCCAATGACCCGTGAGCGATGGCGAGAAATTGTTGTTTTTCCTTTCTCGACTCGCGTGACCAACCTTCGGCGATGTTGCTGGGTATGGAAACCGCAGCGCGGGTAAGTTGGAGTCGAATGCCGAAACGCTCGGAGGCCGGAAGATCTGCTGTTTGCCGACACACGATCTCTGCCAGCCGCATGGCTTTGTTCCAAACAATCGCATCCCTGTAGTTCATGTGCCACCTCGACGTAGCCCTTAGGCTGGAACTGATGGTTGGCAATACAAATAGGAAAACCCCAATGAATCAGTCAGCTGATCGCACTCTCGTTCCCAGTTCCTCATCTCTGGTTCCTCGACTTCTGGATCCCGGTTTCGAGCTCACCCTGCGTCCGATGCGTTATCCGGATTTCTACGAGATGTATCGCAACGCGATCAAGAACACCTGGACGGTGGAGGAGATCAATTTCCAGATCGACATCACCGACCTGCACCAGAAGATGTCGCCGGCTGACCAGCACCTGATCCATCGCCTGGTCGCGTTCTTCGCCACCGGTGATTCCATCGTGTCGAACAACCTGGTGCTGAACCTGTACCAGCACCTCAATGCGCCGGAAGCGCGCATGTATCTGTCGCGCCAACTGTATGAAGAAGCGCTGCACGTGCAGTTCTACCTGACCCTGCTGGACAACTACCTGCCGGATCCGGAAGAACGCTTCAAGGCCTTCGCGGCGGTGGAGAACATCGATTCGATCAAGAAGAAGGCCGACTTCTGCTTCAAGTGGATCGATTCGCTGCAGGAAACCAAGCGCCTGGAAACCCGTGAGGACCGCCGCCAGTTCCTGCTCAACCAGATCTGCTTTGCCGCCTGCATCGAAGGCCTGTTCTTCTTTGCCGCCTTCGCCTACGTGTACTACTTCCGTTCGCGCGGCCTGCTGCCGGGCCTGGCCTCGGGCACCAACTGGGTGTTCCGCGACGAGAGCTGCCACATGGAATTCGCGTTCGAGTGCGTGCGCAAGATCCGCAGCGAGGAGCCGGATCTGTTCGACGCGAAGATGGAACAGGAGGTCTACCAGATGCTGGAAGAGGCCATCGACTGCGAAGTGCAGTTCGCCGAGGACGTGCTGTCCGGCGGTGTGGCTGGCATCTCTACCCGCGACATGCGCCAGTACCTGCAGCACTGCGCCGACAACCACTTCCTGAAGCTGGGCATGGCCAAGAAGTACAACGTGCGCAACCCGCTGCCCTTCATGGAACTGCAGGATGTGCAGGAGCTGACCAACTTCTTCGAGCGTCGCGCGTCTGCTTATCAGGTCGGCGTGCAGGGTGAAGTGGCGTTCGATATGGCGTTCTGATTTTCTCCCTCGCGTGCGCCAAGCGCGCTTGTCTCCCTCCCTTTCACCGCAGGTGAAGGGGAGGGCCGGGGAGGGGTGCTTTGGGCCCTGCACGTAGCGCCTGATTACAGTTTCTTGCAGGAACCGCAGGCAACAGCAGGAGCACCCCTCCCCTGCGCGTTGCGCAAGGGGGGGCGAAGCGGCTGTGCTTGTCTCCCTCCCTTTCACCGCAGGTGAAGGGGAGGGTTGGGGAGGGGTGCTTTGGGCCCTGCACGTAGCGCCTGATTACAGTTTCTTGCAGGAACCTTAGGTAACAGCAAGGGCCCCCCTCAGCCCCTGCCTGTGCGTTACGCAAGTGAGAGGGGAGCACTCACCGGCTGCACAGCTTTGCGGGCGTATCATCCCCACCAACTTATTGCTGATACCGCCCCCATGACCCCCATCCCCGAAACCAATCCGCCGGTCGAAGTCCGCATGGCGGAGATCGTATTCCCCAACCACACCAACCATATGGGCACGCTGTTCGGTGGCCAGGCGCTGGCGTGGATGGACAAGGCCGCCTTCCTGGCGGCTGCGCGTTACTCGCGTCGTACCGTGGTCACCGCTCGCTCGGACCAGGTCGATTTCAAGCTGCCCATCCGTGTCGGCCAGATGGTGGAAACCATCGGCCGGGTGGTGCAGGTTGGCCGCAGCTCCATGCATGTTGAGGTCGAACTGGTTACCGAAGACCTGCTCAGCGGTGAGCGCAAGCTCTGCACCAAGGGCACTTTCGTGATGATCGCGCTCGACGCCGAAGGCCACCCGACCAACGTGCCGGCGCTGCCGACGCAGGCCTGAGTGCAGCGGCGATGACCACCTCTTCGGTCCAGGTCGGGCGCTTGTCACCGGCAGTGATCACCGAACTGCCCGAGTTCATCGCCGGCCATCGCCGCTTGCTGGTACTCACCGGTGCCGGGTGCAGCACCGATTCGGGCATTCCCGACTATCGCGACAACGATGGCCAATGGAAGCGGACCCCGCCGGTGACCTACCAGGCCTTCATGGGCGAGGAGGCGACGCGCCAGCGCTATTGGGCGCGCAGCCTGTTGGGCTGGCCAAGGTTTGCTCACGCCCGGCCCAATGCCACCCACCATGCGCTGGCTGCGTTGGAGGCCGACGGGCGGGTCGAACTGCTGCTGACCCAGAACGTCGACTGCCTGCACCAGCGTGCAGGCAGCCAGACGGTGATTGACCTGCATGGTCGCCTGGACCAGGTACGCTGCATGGGCTGCGAACTGCGCAGCTCGCGTGAAGTCCTGCAGCAACGCCTGCTGCAGGCCAATCCCGGTTGGGAGACGCTGCAGGCAGGCATTGCCCCGGACGGTGACGCTGATCTGGAAGCCGATTTTTCCACTTTCGAAGTGCCCGCCTGCGACGCCTGTGGCGGCGTGCTGAAGCCGGATGTGGTGTTTTTCGGCGAGAACGTGCCGCGTGAGCGGGTCAGCAACGTGCATGAGCATCTGCAGCGTGCCGATGCGGTGCTGGTGGTGGGCTCATCGCTGATGGTCTATTCGGGTTTTCGCTTTGTAGAGGCCGCCGCCAAGGCTGGCCTGCCGATAGCGGCGGTCAATCTGGGCCGTACCCGCGCCGATCACCTGTTGTCGCTGAAGATTGAAATGCCCTGTGCACAAGCCTTGGCGTTCCTGCTGGGTGGTGCCAAGACGCAGTGATCCATCGCGCCGGTTGAAACGACGGCGCGCGCAGCGTGCAATGGACGCCCTCCCCACCGTCCTTGGATGTTCCTTACGTGAGCCAGCTTTTTTCGTCGTTGTCGTTCGGCCCGCTCTCTCTGTCCAACCGCATCGTCATTGCACCGATGTGCCAGTACTCGGCCGATGAAGGCTTGGCGACTGATTGGCACACCATCCATCTGGGACAGCTTGCGCAATCGGGCGCCGGCCTGCTGATCATCGAAGCGACGGCGGTATCGCCACGCGCACGCATCAGCTGGGCCGATCTGGGCCTGTGGGATGACGACACCGAGGCAGCCCTGGCCAAGGTTCTGGCGTCGGTCCGACGTTGGTCGGCCATGCCGATCGGTGTGCAGCTGGCGCACGCCGGCCGCAAAGCGTCCACTGCGCGGCCTTGGGAGGGCGGTGGTGCCATCGCTCCCGGGCAGGCGCACGGCTGGCAGGTGCTGGCGCCTTCCGCAGTGCCGTTCAAGGACGGTGACCCCATCCCGGAAGCCCTGGATGCGGCCGGCATCGACGCGGTGGTGGAAGACTTTGTCGCGGCCGCCAAGCGTGCGGTACGGCTGGGCCTGGAGTTGATCGAACTGCATGCCGCACATGGCTACCTGCTGCATCAGTTCCTGTCGCCGCTGAGCAACCAGCGCAATGACCAGTACGGCGGCTCCCTGGAGAACCGCATGCGACTGCTGCTGCGCGTATTTGATGCGGTGCGTACGGTGGTGCCGGGCAATGTCGCGTTGGGCGTGCGCATCTCTGCCACCGACTGGGTGGACGGCGGTTGGGACGTGGCACAGAGCATCGTATTGGCCAAGGCGCTGGAAGCACGCGGCAATGATTTCCTGCATGTGTCCAGCGGCGGCCTGGACTCTCGCCAGCAGATCCCGGTGGCTGCCGGTTACCAGGTGCCGCAGGCAGCGGCCATCAAGGCCGAGATCGACACGCCGGTGATCGCGGTGGGCCTGATCACCGAACCAGCGCACGCCGAAAGCATCCTCGTCGAGGGCAAGGCCGATGCGATCGGCATCGCGCGCGGCATCCTGTATGACCCGCGCTGGCCGTGGCATGCGGCGGCCGCACTGGGCGCACAGGTGAGTGCGTCACCGCAGTACCTGCGCTGCGAGCCGCATGCGGTGCGCGGCCTGTTCAAGCCGGTGGCACAGGGCTGAGCTGGATTGCGGCTGCGAGCGTCAGCGCATGCTGACGCTCAGGCGATGTCGCTGTCCGCGCGCCAGGCCGCGGGCAGGGCGCCGACAATGTGCTGCAGCAAAGCACGTACTTTCGGTGTCAGGTCACGGCGGTCGCTGACGCACAGGAACAGGTGCATCGGCTCGGGCGAGGCCTGTGCGTCGCCGGCCACCTCGCTCTGGAACAAGGCCTGCAGCTCGCCGCGCGCGATGTAGGGTTCGGCGACGAAGGCGGTCAGGCGGGTGATGCCGCCGCCGGCGGCCGCCATCGCCGCCAGGGCATCGGCATCGTCACTGACCATGGCCGGGCGGACGTCGGCATTGAAACGCAGGCCATCGCGGACGAAGCGCCAAGGCAGGTAGCGGCCGTCGGTGGGATAGCGGAACAGCAGGCAACGGTGCGCGTGCAGCTCTTCCGGTGCCTGCGGGATGCCGGCAGTGGCCAGGTAGGCCGGCGAGGCACAGAACAGCAGCGGCACCTGCGCCAGCGGGCGTGCCACCAGTCCTTCCTCCAGCTGCGGTTCGATGCGGATGCTGACATCCACGTTCTCGTGGGCATGGTCGACGCTGCGGTCGGCCAGCAGCAGTTCCAGTTCCAGGCGCGGGTAGCGCTGCTGCAGTGTCGACAGCAGGGGCGCAAGCACATGCCGGCCGAAGGCGGCGGTGCTGGCGACGCGCAGGCGTCCGGCAGGGGTCGCATCAGGATCGGTCACAGCGGCGTGCGCCCTCTCCAGGTCGCGTTCGATATGGCGTACCTGTTCCAGGTACAGCGCACCGCGCTCGGTCAATGCCAGCTGGCGGGTGGTGCGGTTGAACAGGCGCACCCCAAGGTGGGCTTCCAGTCGGGCGATGTTCTGGCCTACCGCAGCCGCGCTGATGCCCAGGGTGCGGGCAGCGCCGGCCAGGCTGCCAGCGTCTGCGGTGCGGATGAAACTGCGGATGGACTGGAGCGTATTCATGCTGACCGGCATTGTGCGGGTTGATTACAAAGAAATTCTTTATAAAGCGCCAAGCCCGTCGCGCCTAGTCCAGCGATGGCGTGCTGCCTATGATGCCGGCCCCGCAATTGCCGGAGTGCATCGATGAGTGGAAGTAGCAAAATGCATGAGTCCCGCCCCGCCGCCGCTGGACGCAGGAAACTGCATGTCCGCGCCACGCCCTATGTGTTCGCCTTCTTCATGTCCTCGATCATGGCCATGCTGATGTGCATCGTCATTACCGCCGCCAATTCCAATATCGATGGCCAGTTCCTGCGGCGGGTGTTGTCGGCCTACAGCCTGGCGATGCCGATCGCGTTCTTCTGTGTGCTGCTGGTGCGCCCGCTGGTGATGCGGCTGGTGGCGCTGACCGTGCACCCGCACTGACGCCGCAGGCAACCGTGTCAGCTGCAACTGTCTTTGGCGGGGAGTGGCCGGAACGGTTACTTTCCACGGCCCGCCTGTTAGATGCCGTTGGCCATGCGTCCTGATTTCATCCTCACCCTTTCCTGCCCGGACCGCACCGGGATTGTCTATCGCGTTTCCGGTCTGCTGTTCGAGGGCGGTTGCAACATCCTCGATGCCCAGCAGTTCGGCGACGAGGAGAGCGGTCGCTTTTTCCTGCGCGTGCATTTCGACATGGCCAACAAGGGGGATGAACCGGCGGTGCGTGCACGCCTGCAGGCGTTGGGTAGCGAATATGCAATGGACTGGCAGCTGCATGACGCGCGTCGCCGCGCGCGCCTGCTGGTGCTGGTCAGCAAGCAGGGGCATTGCCTCAATGACCTGCTGTTCCGCACCCACAGCCGCCAGTTGAAGGTGGATATTGCCGCCGTGGCTTCCAATCACACGGACTTTGCCGCGCTGTCGGGCTCTTATGGCGTGCCCTTCCACCACCTGCCGGTTGGGGCAGACAACCGCGAGCAGCAAGAGCAGCAGATCATTGATCTGGTCGAGCGCGAGCGCATCGATCTGGTGGTATTGGCGCGTTACATGCAGATCCTGTCACCGCGCCTGTGCCAGGCCTTGGCCGGGCGTGCGATCAATATCCACCACAGCTTCCTGCCCAGTTTCAAGGGCGCCCAGCCGTATCACCAGGCGCATGCGCGCGGGGTCAAGATCATCGGCGCCACTGCGCACTACGTGACCTCGGATCTGGACGAAGGCCCGATCATCGAGCAGGACGTTGCGCGTGTGGACCACGCCATGACGCCGCGCGACCTGGTGCAGCTGGGGAGTGATACCGAGTCGCTGGTGTTGTCGCGTGCGGTACGCCGCCATGTCGAGCATCGCATCGTGCTCAATGGTCACCGCACGGTGGTGTTCCGCTGAAACCTGAATTCCAGGAGCAAGCAGGCAGCAGAAACGGGCGCCTGCTGCATCCATCATTCCTGGATATCGACTCCTCCTTCAACCAACGCGATGCGCGTGGCGCCGTCATTGGCCGCTGATACCGGACGGGTAAGGCTCCACAGGAAGCGCACGCGGAAGCCGCTGATCGCGGCGTCCTGCGCGCTCCACAGCACGCAGTAATCGCGTGCCAGGCCGCAGACATGGACTTCGCTGATGCCGCGTTCGTGCAGCCATCCAGCCAGGCCCGTCGCCGGGCGGGTGCCTTGTGGGCCGAAGTTCTCGCGGAAGGCGCTGTAGGAGTCCACTTGCCGGTGCGTGCCCTTGCGCAGGATCAGGTCGGCGCTGGCCCAGTCGACGCGCGGGTCCAGCGCGGCACCAGCGGAACCCTGCACGCAGTGGTCCGGCCACAGCGTCTGCGGCTGACCGTGCAGGGCAATGGTTTCGAACGGCTTGCGGCCGGCATGCTGGCTGGCGAAGGAAGCGTGGTCGGCAGGGTGCCAGTCCTGCGTGGCTACCACCGTGCCATAGCGGCGCGAGGCCAATAACTCGGCAATACCGGGGACGATGGCGTCGCCTTGTTGGCAGGGCAGGGCGCCGCCGGGCATGAAATCCGGCTGCAGGTCGATGACCAGCAGCGCAACGTCGGTTCCGTACATCGACAGCATCCAGATGCGGGGTGGGCGCAGTGTACGGCACCCGGTAGTCCAGCTGACGGACATCGATGCCTACTGGCCGTCGCTTCCCGCATTTGCCCAAACGGCGCCTGCGGCGGCCGCCGGCATCGTGGATGTTGCGTTGCTCAGTGCGCGGCCGAGCGCGAAAACAGATTGATCACCAGCACTCCGGCGCAGATCAGGCCGATGCCCAGCAAGGCAGGAAAGTCGAGCTTCTGCTTGAACACGAACAGCCCCACAAGGGAAATCAAGACGATCCCGACCCCTGACCAGATCGCATAGGCAATGCCGGTGGGGATGGACTTCATCACCAGCGACAACAGCCAGAAGCACACACCGTAGCCAACCAGGGCACCCAGCGTCGGCCACATCCGGCTCATGCCATCGGAAGCCTTGAGCAGGGATGTTGCGGCAACTTCCAAGGCAATCGCGCAGGCAAGCAGGGCATAGGCATTCATGGCGGCATCACACGTTCCAGGTGCGCCATTCTAGATCGGGGTGCTCTTACGGCGGGCACCTAGACTGCGCTGCCCACGCAGGTTTGCATGCGCGGGCGGGCGCCTGAGCAATGACGGGAATGGGGGGCGGTGCGCGCATGCGCGCCAGGTGCTCAGGGAAGAGCGCCGACCTGCCGCCACAGATTGCCATCGATTGTCGATGTGCTATCCGTGACCTTCGCTTGATTGCAGCGGCCCAGGAAATGCCAGACTCCAATCCACGCCCCAACCCAAGCTGCAGATGGCCCACTACGCGCTGTTACAGATGTTTGCGTTGTTGCTTGTCGCCCACACCCTGGCCGACTACCCCTTGCAGGGCGAATTCCTGTCGCGGGCAAAGAACCGGCAGGCACCCGTGCCGGGCGTACCCTGGTACCAGGCGCTTGCCGCGCACGGCGTAATCCACGGCGGCGCGGTGGGCTGGATCACCGGCAGCGTTACGTTGGGCGTGCTGGAAACACTCGTGCACATGCTCATCGATGACTTCAAGTGCGCCAACCGCATCAGCTATGACCTGGACCAGGCCCTGCACGTGGGATGCAAGGTGCTTTGGTTGGTGCTGTTGCAGGTGTTCGGGCCTTTGCCCTGACGCGGGTATGGGGTTGAATTTCGATAGCCATGACGCCCCGCGTTGCATTCGCTCGGTGAACGACGCGCTACAGGACGCGAAGGATGCCCCACCGAAGATCTGTAGTTGTATTGTGCTGGTCCAGTTTGGATGCTTCGTACTCGCAAGTTAAGCGAAGCCTTCTACAACTTCCCGATCCAGTTCGCTGCACCGTGATTGGGTGAGCGTGCCGCCTGTCGCCAGTGAGCGCACACGGGACCTGCTCCAAATTGCCTCGGCGCACTATCGCCAGCCATTCGCAACGCGGCGACGGTGGCCGGCGGTGCGTCGTTGGTGACGCGGTGTTGGCGGCTGGCTGGCCGACACTCCGGCACGCCCACAAACTCTGCCGCTGCTGAAGGCCTCGTGCATCCACCCGGCAGAATCGGCTGACTTGGGTGAAAATGGCAGGCAGTCAAGCACTGCAAGACCGCTCGTTGCATGCGTTCTTCGCCCCATGCGGCTGGTTGCGGTGCAAGTTTGTAGGAGTTACTCCAGTCCGCCGGCCCAGACAGGGCGCGTCACAAGACATTCGCGCTGTCAGCGAGACGTGAAAGCGGCGAGCGCATCGGTTGACTAGGCTTAGCGTGCAGTAGGTCAACGGTGCAGACCATGGATTTAAATCCGAATCCCATTTTGCGTTTACGTACGGTTTGTTTGCACGCGGCGTTTGTCGTGGGGGCTTTTGCTCTTTGCGGGTGCGCGCAGGCGGGAAGTGGAAGTGTTGTTACCCAAGAGGAGCCCATGGATAGAAGCCCGCCGAAGGGAGATGCGGGTGTCGAAGCAGACAGGGTAGCGGCATTGGTTGATTCGATTGCCGCTAAGGTGGCAGCTGAGCATCCACTCAAACCGGCGGAGCCATTTCAAGGGCCTGAGTTCACGCCGCATGACCTGGAGGAACGTGTACTCGCGTTGGCTGGTGCGTTGCGTGTTCCGAATCAGATACAGGCGGAGTTCGTCGCGCAAAAGTTTCATGTGCCACTTATCGATCCGCAGACGGGGAGATCTGTGGGAGTGCGGGGCGTGGTTGTTGGTGGCGGAAGCTATTCCATCAGTGTGTCATCCCCATATGTCGATGTGTCAGTGCGGAGCGTGGGCGTCCGGGCGCTATCAGAACCAGGTGGGGCTTGCGTGCTTGACTATCGGAGGATCGTCAACGGGCTTAAGTCTATGGGGTACGAAGGTAATGCCGGGCCGCGGTTTTTTGAGCCGCAAGTTGAATTTTACAAATCCACCGGTGACTTCAGGGTTTTCTTGACATTGAGCGTTGATAGCCACGACTTCCCTCGGTGCATCAAATTTGTTGATTATGCTGTGGAGGGCTTTGGGGATGTCTGACCCGAAGATTGAAAGGCTTTTAAGTAATTCTGAATTATCAACATCGCAGCTTCGGGATGTGTGTGAGGTAATTTATAGTAAATGGTTCAATTAAATCAATTGGTTTCGACTATTGCGGCTGGTTGCGTTGCGAATTAGTAGGATTCACTCCGCGTCCGCCGGCCTTTGTCGGGTGCATCGCTAGAAATTTGCTCTGTGAGCGAAGTGTGAAAATGAAGCGTGCGTGGGCCGACTATGCTCAGGGTGCAGCACGTCAATCGGTCCAGACCATGGTTCTAAATCCGAATCCCATTTTGCGTTTACGTACGGTTTGTTTGCACGCGGCGTTTGTCGTGGGGGCTTTTGCTCTTTGCGGCTGTGCACAGGCGGGAACTGGAAGTGTTGTTACCCAGGGGGAGCCCATGGATAGAAGCCCGCCGAAGGGAGATGCGCGTGTCGAAGCAGACAGGGTAGCTGCATTGGTTGATTCGATTGCCGATAAGTTGGCGGCGGAGCGCCCCATCGATGCTGTCGAGCCGAAAGCGGAGCCACTGCATGGACCTGACATCACGGCGCAAGTGTTGGAAGAGCGGTTACTTGCGTTGGCTAGTGCTCTTCGTGGCCCGGATCAGATTGAGGTTCGATTTGTTGAGCAAATACTTGGTATGTCAATTTCCAATCCAGAAACCGGAAAAGTGGTTGGGACTCAAGGCGCGGTTGGGCAGGCCGTCTACGATATAGGTTCGGAAGCTCCTTACGAAGGAGGGCCATTTGGCAACCTAAGGGTGATGATCAGGGAAGGGGCGACAGAACAGTGTGAATTAACCTACCCTTCGTTTGCTCGCAATCTAGAGTCAATGGGTTATAGGCCCTTTCCTATGCCGCTGTACCTAGAGCCAGGAATCGAGTTTGTTAGGGAATTTGGAGATTTTTCTGCAATAGTCACCCTCCACCTTGATCGCCGGGACTCTCCGCGTTGCATTGATAAGCTGGATTTCATCTTGCAGGATGTGAAAGATGGGCGACTCGAGAATTGAGAGAGTACTGAGTCATTCTGATTTGAGTTCGGCGCAGTTGCGGGAAGTGCGGGAGGAAATATATAGCTCGCCCTGCTTGGTGTCGGCGATGGGTTCTGCTATCGACGAGCGGAGCATCATGCGGATTGGGTAGCAGGGCCCGTGGATGATCGAGCCGTGGTGGTCCCGTGCAGCAAGCGGGATCACGAAGCCGCCGAAGTTGAGCGAAAATTGCCCCAATTGAGCACTGCCCAATCCCGCGCCACATGTCTTCCTTGCCTGGCAACTCCCACTACGACGCCTCCCCGCGCTTATCCGTCGCCCCGATGATGGATGGGCCGTAGGGTATTTAGTTTTTCTTGAAAATCAATTGGATAAATCTGCGTTGGTAAGCTGTGTTGCATTGACGTAGCGCTGAGGGGGGCGCACGTGGTACAGCTCTTTGGTAGCCAGGTACGCGGTTCGGGTGGTCGGAATTCACGATGGAACGAGAGCGTCCTTGTATGCTCAGACCAGCAGCCTGTTTGAGGGGCGCTCCACGGGGAGTACTGTATTCCGTGTTCATGAAAAACAAGGAAGGAGCTCAGCCTTATGCTTGAACTCAACGACGCCTCGATCATGGTCAATCGCCCTCAGAAAGGGGAGTTCTATACTGTCGAAGTCGATATTCGGTATGGAAGGGGGGTGAATGGCGTTGTTTTTGACAACAGGGAAAGACTCCTGTCACCGCCCAAGCGCTATTTGAGGCCTGCGAATGGAGGATTTCCTCGGTTCAGTGAAAAGCCGAGGTTTATTCTTGATAAGGGAAAAGGTGGGGTGCCGGAAGATTTTGCGGGGAATTTTGGCGGATATTGGCTCGTTTCAGATCGATTGAAGGCGTTGTTCGAGTCAGTGGATCCGGATGGTTTCTCTTTCTTGTCTTGTAGCTTTTTTCTTGATGATGGCTCGATAGGCCCGTCGTTTCACCTGTGCGATGTACTTAGAGAGATTGATGCCATCGATCCAGTGGCGTCTCGTAATATTAAAATAGAAACAGGTGGAAATTATCCAAACGGTAAATATTACGGTATCCGGCTCGATTCGCAGATGGCTTTCCGTAAAAGTGTTATCGGCGCCGCGCACGTTTTTCGTACTCCGTACACCGGATCCTTGACATTCTGCAATCGGTTTTTTAGGGACGCCCTGATGTCGGGGGGATTTGGCAAAGAGCTTGGGTCAAGAGGGGTATGGCTTGAGGATACTGTCAGTTCCTAGGTGACCAAGTGTAACCGCGAGGCATCAAGTGGAGTAGTGCGGCATGGCCACCGTCCTTCAGAGTCATCACCTTCTTGAAAAAGCCGCTTTTGAGAATGACCTCCTTCTTAAAGCGCTTGTCGAATCGAACCTGATCGAAAGAGATAGCTCGCTGAATCGTATCTATATGCCCCAGGCGGATGATTTTGCGAAGGAGATAGGAATGTCTCCCCATAGGGGGCGTACTGATAGTTCCTATTCCAGAGGTATTAATCAGGAGCTCAGAAGGATTTTGGCTGAGGTTGGCGGCGAATCGATTCTTGATGATGCTGTCGGACCGACCGTTGTTGGCCAATGATCCCGCGCACCCTGACTTTGCGAACTACGACCGCATACACCAGTGGACGCGTGGCACCGGCCACTGGGATGACGAGCAGAGCAGCAACGTTGCCGCAGCCCTGTACAAGCAGCAACTGGACGATCCATTGTTTCGACGCGTGGACACGGTAAGCGGCGCGCTGGGGCGAAACGGCGAGGAGAACGTGTTCGCCATCTACGCGCCGTACGGCGACAAAGGTCCGTTCTTCCATGCACAGGTGGATGGCCGCCAGGCGGCCCAGCAGCCTGCGCAGCAGAGCCTGGAACAAGCCGAGCAGGTCCGCCAGCAGCAGTTGCAAGGCCAGCCCGAGCAGGATCAGGACCTCGCTCAGCAGCACGCACAAGCCGGGCAAGCACGTTGAAGGTGAACCCAGGATTCGCCGCACCTTGGGCGAAGAAAAGAGCCCCAACCCCTGCTCAAACTGAAAGGCGAGCGTCCCCATTCGGCGGCAAACGTGAAACTGGGCGAAAATAACGCCATCCACGCATCACAAGATCCCGCGCTGCATGCCTTCCCTGCCTCAAAACACCCACTACGACGCCTCCCTGCGCCTATCCGTCGCCCCGATGATGGATTGGACCGACCGCCATTGCCGGGTGTTCCACCGCCTGCTTGCGCCGGGTGCGCGGCTGTATACCGAGATGGTGCACGCCAATGCGGTGATCCACGGCGACCGCGAGCGCCTGCTGGGCTATGACGGGGGGGAACACCCGCTGGCCCTGCAGTTGGGCGGCAGCGAACCGGCCGCGCTGGCCGAGGCTGCCCGTATTGCTGCTGACTGGGGCTATGACGAGGTCAACCTCAACTGCGGCTGCCCTTCCGACCGGGTCCAGGCCGGGCGTTTCGGTGCCTGCCTGATGCGCGAACCCGAGCTGGTGGCCGAGTGCGTGGCGGCGATGGTGGCAGCGGTGGATATCCCGGTGACGGTGAAGTGCCGGCTGGGCGTGGATGAGGACAACGACTACGCGCTGTTTGCCGGTTTTGTCGACCGCCAGGTCCAGGCCGGGGCAGCGATGGTGGTGGTGCATGCGCGCAATGCTTGGCTCAAGGGTCTTTCGCCCAAGGAGAACCGCGAGATCCCGCCGTTGCGCTATGACTGGGCCTACCAGTTGAAGCAGCAGCGCCCGGACCTGCCGGTGGTGCTCAATGGCGGCATCGCCACCGTCCAGGCCGCGCAAGAGCACATGCAGCATCTGGACGGGGTGATGCTGGGCCGTGCTGCGTATCACGATCCCTATGTGCTGCATGCCCTGGATTGCGCGCAGACGGGCCAGCTGGCGAGGCAGCGTGAGGAACTGTTGCTTGCCATGCGTCCCTATGTGGAGGCCCAGCTGGCCAAGGGACTGGCGCTGAAGCACATCACCCGGCATCTGTTGGGGCTTTTCCATGGACAGCCGGGCGGGCGTGGCTTCCGTCAGGTGCTCAGCGAAGGCGCACACCGGGCCGGCGCGGATTGGGGTTTGATCGAGCAGGCACTGCAGGTGACGCGTGAACAGGCGGCAAGGGTTGCCTGAGCGGATTTCGCGGCTGGCGCCATATGTCCGGTCAATTTGCTGAACGAGGCGCCATGAACAGGGGGAGGGTTCAGACCGGATTCACCCCTAAAAATCAAGAATTTGCCTCAATTTCGTGATGCCTGTGAAAAAAGCTGTAGGACAGGTTTTTACGTTTTTTGAACGTTGCCGCACAGTCCGCTAGGATCACCCCATGCACTCGCTTCCCCGTCGTCGCCTGCTGATCGCTTTTGCCGCCACGTTGCTGGTGGCGGGCCCGGGCGTGCTCGTGGCCTCGGCGCAGCAGCCCCGGCAGGAAGCACAGCGTGGCGCAGAACCTGCCATGCGTGCCCCGCAGGCACAGGCAGCCGGTCGTGGTGCGGAGCGCTCATTGTCCGATGCGGTCCGGCGCGTGCAACGGGAAACCGGTGGGCGCATTCTTGGTGCCGAGCGCGTGCCCTACGATGGCCGCGACATCAACCGGGTCAAGTACATGGATGATCGTGGCCGCGTGCGTTACATGGACGATCCCGCCCCATCCCGTGCAGGTCCGCGCGGTCCGCGGTCGGGCCAGCCACCACGCGACGATAACTCCTGAACAGCGATAGTTGTCCCGCGTTCCGCATATATACGCCGGTTGAAGCCGGCCCAAGTTACTAGGGAGAGTTCATGCGTATCCTTCTGGTTGAAGACGAAGCCCCGCTGCGGGAAACCCTTGCAGCCCGCCTGAAGCGCGAAGGTTTCGCAGTGGATGCGGCTCAGGATGGCGAGGAAGGCCTGTACATGGGCCGTGAGGTGCCGTTCGACGTGGGCATCATCGATCTGGGCCTGCCCAAGATGTCGGGCATGGAGCTGATCAAAGCGCTGCGCGACGAGGGCAAGAAGTTCCCGGTGCTGATCCTGACCGCGCGTTCCAGCTGGCAGGACAAGGTCGAGGGCCTGAAGCAGGGCGCCGACGACTACCTGGTCAAGCCGTTCCACGTGGAAGAGCTGCTGGCCCGCGTCAACGCGCTGCTGCGCCGTGCCGCTGGCTGGTCCAAGCCGACCCTGGAATGTGGCCCGGTGGCGCTGGATCTGGCCGCGCAGACGGTGAGCGTGACCGGCAGCAACGTTGACCTGACCAGCTACGAGTACAAGGTGCTGGAGTACCTGATGATGCATGCCGGTGAGTTGGTGTCCAAGGCCGACCTGACCGAGCACATCTACCAGCAGGACTTCGACCGCGACTCCAACGTGCTGGAAGTGTTCATCGGCCGCCTGCGCAAGAAGCTGGATCCGGACGGTGAGCTGAAGCCGATCGAAACCGTGCGTGGCCGCGGTTACCGCTTCGCGATTCCGCGCAACGAGGGCTGAGCCCCGCCAAGGGGTAGAGCGTGATGACGGGCCGTCAGTGGCTATTGAAGCGTTGGCGGCCCCGCTCCTTGCAGGCCCGCCAGCTGCTGGCTGCCTCGGTGGGCCTGGTGGCCTTCCTGGCTTTGGCCGGTTATGCGCTGGATGCGGCCTTTGGCCAGACCGCGCGTGACAACCTCAGCGAACGCCTGAAGAACTACGCCACCGCCTATGCCGGTGGCATCGATTTCACCCGTGATGGCTCGCTGTACATCCGCGAACAGCCGCCGGATCCGCGCTTCGATATTCCCGGTAACGGCCTGTACCTGCAGGTGGTGATGCCGGGCCATGTCGCCAACTCGATGTCGGCCGAAGGGCCGATGCTGCCGGACGTCAGCAACCACATGCTGAGCCCGCGCGAGGAAGTGTTCGAAGGTCCACTGCGCATCACCCAGATCGACGGTTCGGAAGGTGAGGTGTACCGCTACGGCATGGGTCTGGTCTGGGGGGGCGACGGCGGCCCCGAGACGGAAGTGCCTTACACGATCTATGTGCTGGAGGATTCGCGCGCGCTGGGCATGCAGTTGCGCAGTTTCCGTGGCGCGGTGTGGTTCTGGCTGGGTGTCACCGGCCTGATCCTGTTGCTGCTGCAGACCCTGGTGTTGCAGTGGAGCCTGCGCCCGCTCAAGCGCGTGATCAACGAGCTGACCAAGGTCCAGCGCGGTGAACGCGACCGCATGAGCGAAATGCACCCGCGCGAGCTGGAGCCGTTGACCGAAAGCATCAACGCCTTCATTGAAAGCGAGCGCGAAAACCTCGAACGCCAGCGCAACACCCTGGCCGACCTGGCGCACAGCCTGAAAACGCCGTTGGCGGTACTGCGCACCCAGCTGGAAAGCGGTACCAGCAATGAGGCCGAACTGCGCGAGGAAGTGGGCGTGCAGTTGCAGCGCATGAACAACCTGGTGTCCTACCAGTTGGCGCGTGCAGCCTCGTCGGGCCACAAGCTGTTCTCCGCGCCGGTGCCGATCGAAGCGACCGCCGAGGAAATCGTGCGCGGGCTGGAAAAGGTCTACGCCACCAAGGGCGTGCTGTGCGAGTTCGAACTGGAGCCGGGCGTCAATTTCTATGGCGAGCCGGGTGACCTGCAGGAATTGTTGGGCAACTTGCTGGAGAACGCCTTCAAGTGGGCCAACCGCCGCGTGCTGCTGACCGCAAAGCCGGTGACCGGTGGTCCGGGCAAGCGTGCCGGCCTGGAGCTGGCGGTGGACGATGACGGCCCCGGCATTGCCGACGACAATATCGCCAAGGTGCTGCAGCGCGGTGTACGTGGCGACGAGCGCGTACAGGGCCATGGTATCGGCCTGTCCATCGTGCAGGACCTGATCAAGGCCTACCGCGGCCAGTTGCAGGTCAAGCGCTCCGAGGAACTGGGTGGCGCCCGTTTCGAAGTGACCTTGCCGCCGGGTATCTGATCCCGGAAGGGCCGAGGGTTCGCTGGCAGTGTGCGTGTTCCCCGTGTTGCTGCGCGGGGAAGCCCCGAGGCCAAGCCAAAGTCAAAAGCAAACCCCTTCCCAACCCTCCCCTTGGCTTGCGCCAAAGGGAGGGGCATAAGCGCGCTGCTCCCTCCCTTGCGCACGTAATGCGTCGGGGAGGGCTGGGGAGGGATTGGCAGTTGATCCTGCGCTACCGCAGCCCGGCTTCAAGCGGCCCATAAAAGCGCCGCAGGTGCTCCGCCACTTTCGGCATCGTCTGCACCAGCAGTTCCGGGGCAGAGAAGTGGTACTCGCTGACCACCGCAAAGAACTCCTCCGGTGCCTCCGCCGCATAAGGGTCGATCACGGTTTCAACATCCGCATCCACAAGCGCGCAGAACGCGTCATAGGCCTGCTGGAAATCCGCCGCCCATTGCCGCTGCCATTCACGCGGCAGCGGTGGGGTGCCATCGATGGCACCATCCAGTGCATCGATCTTGTGCGCCATTTCATGCACCGCCACGCAGAAGCCGGCATGCGGGTCAGCGATATCGGCCTGCACATCGGCCCATGACAGGATCAGCGGGCCGCTGTCCCACGATTCACCGATCAGTTCGTCATCCCACTGGTGCAGCACGCCGGCCGCATCGACGTGGTCGCGGCGCACGCGGAAGGCATCGGGGTACACCACCAGTTCCGACCAGCCGTGCAGGCCTTCAGCGCCGAATTCGATCAGCGGCAGGCAACACAGTGCAGCCAGCATCAGGCGCTGGCTGTCATCCAGCTCCAGCCCCCCGACCGGGGTAATGGTTTTGCGTTGCAGGAAGACCCCGACCAGGCCACGCAGGCGCTGTGCCCGTTCCGGCGCAAGCTCATCCAGCCACGGGCATTGCTGGCAAGCCTGCTGCCAGAGCGTGTCATCAACGGGGACAGGCGCGCGCTGGAACCAGCGCAACAACGACTGGATCAGCGGAACATCCCAGGCAGGTAGCGGTGCCATTTGGGGGCACGCAGGCGCGGGATCAGTTCATCGTCACTGCCGCCCCCGGCCGCACGCGGTTGCACCGGCTTTGAAGCGGGTGCTGGCGGGGGCGGGGTGTTGGCGATGCCAACCGAGGCAGCCGGTGCGGCCACCCGTTCAACTTCCGCCGGGGCATAGCTGCAGCCGCTCTGGCCGGCGCCGCCGAGCGCATCCGAGGCATGCGCTGCAACCGGGGCCAGCAACAGGATCAGGCAATGTGCGAGATGGCGCATCGTCAACATCCAGAGGCGGGTGAGTCCCCGATCATAGCCTGCTTTGCTGACTGAATTGGCGCTGCCCATGGGCGGTTTGCGGGTCATAACGCATAATTTCGCGGTCTGTATCTGAGGAATGTGCCGTGGATGACCGCCAACTGCTGGCCAAGCTGAGCGCCGGAGCCTTGTCCGGTGACGCGCTTGCGCGGGAGCTGGGGGTAACCCGAGCCGCGGTTTGGAAGCGAATTCAAGGACTTCGCGCTGCCGGGGTGGATGTCCAGGGGCGCGCCGGCGACGGTTATACGCTGGCCCAACCGTTGGACCTGCTGGACCCTGCACAGATCCGCGCAGGCCTGACCGAGCCGGTGCAGGACCAGCTCGGCGCGCTTGAGGTGGCTTGGACGGTCGCGTCGACCAATACAGAGTTGTTGCGGCGCAGCACGCCTGAGCGCGGCGTGGACGTCCTGCTGGCCGAGCGTCAGACCGGAGGCCGCGGGCGCCGGGGCCGGCATTGGGCCTCGCCCCTGGCTGCCCATGTATACGTGTCACTGTCACGTGGCTTCGGTGGCGGGCTGTCGCGCATGGGCGGTCTCAGCCTGGCCGTGGGTGTGGCAGTGGTCGAGGCCCTGCACGGCTTGGGCTTTCGCCAGGCCGGCCTGAAATGGCCCAACGACGTGGTGGTGGATGGCCGCAAGCTGGGGGGGCTGTTGGTGGAGGGCGGCGGCGAGTTCGCCGGGCCGGCACGGGCGGTGATCGGGCTGGGCTTGAATGTGCGCATGCCCACCGCCGCCGCCGAGGAAATCACCCAGCCGTGGACGGATCTGGATACGCTGGCCGGCCAGCAGGTGTCCCGCAACACGGTGGTCAGCGCCTTGCTGGCGGCGTTGCTGCCGGCACTGGAGCTGTTCGAACAACAGGGGCTGGCGCCCTTCCTGCCGCGCTATGCCGGCATGGACGTGCTGCAGGGGCGCAGCGTGCGGGTGGAAGATGCCGGCACCTGGCACGAAGGCGTGGCCTGCGGGCTGGCCGAGGATGGTGCATTGAAAGTGCGTATCGAAGGGCGGGAAACCTGTTTCCATGCCGGGGAAGTCAGCGTGAGGGCGGCATGAGCGATTGGTTGTTTGATCTGGGGAATTCGCGCTTCAAGTTCGCGCCGCTGCAGGGCGACCGCGCCGGCAGTGTGCAAGCCTGGGCGCACGGCGCCGAGGCGATGGACGACACCGCGCTCGATGGCCTGCCCCGGGGCGATACCGCCTGGGTGGCCAGCGTGGCGTCGGCAACATTGACCGAGCAGGTCATGCAGGTGCTGGCTGGACGTTTTGCCCAGGTGCGGGTGGCGCGGACCCTGCCGCAATGTGCCGGCGTACGCGTGGCATATGCGCGGCCGGAAAAATTCGGCGTTGATCGGTTCCTCGGCCTGCTGGCGGTGGCCCCGGACCAGCAGCCGGTGCTGGTGGTGGGCGTGGGCACGGCGTTGACCATCGATTTGATGGACGCGGATGGCCAGCACCGTGGTGGCCGCATTGGTGCATCGCCGACGGTGATGCGCGAAGCGCTGCATGCGCGCGCTGTGCAGTTGCCGGCCACGGGCGGTGACTACGCCGAGTTCGCCAATGACACGGCCGACGCACTCGCATCGGGTTGTGATGGCGCGGCGGTGGCCCTGGTCGAACGCAGCCTGCGCCAGGCCACGGAGCTGCTTGGCACCGCGCCCACCCTGGTGATCCATGGTGGCGGCGCGCTGCCCTTGTTGCCGCTGTTGCCAGGCGCCGACTATCGGCCGACCCTGGTGCTGGATGGCCTGGCGCGATGGGCGCTGCACCAATGCGGCTGTGAACGATAGGATCACCCCATGCTGACCCGTTTCCTGATCGTCATCCTTGCCATTCTCAATGTGGGCGTCGCCCTGTGGTGGATGCTGCCGCGCGCTGAACCGGTAGCGGAAGTTGCCCGCAGTGAGCCGGGCGTGGCCACCTTGGAAGTGCTGCCGCCGCCCGCTGCATCACAGGCGGTGGTATCGCCCGCGGCAACGAGTCCTGCACCGGCGACCACGCCGGCTCCGCCCGCAACTGTTCCCAAAGCGGAGCCGGCCAAGCCGGCAGAGCCAGTACCGGCGCCCGCCAAACCCGCCGAAGCAGCGCCGGCCCCGGTGGCAACGGCCGAGCACTGCGCCAGCTTTGGTCCCTACGCCGCACAGGCACAGGCGCAGTCGGCACTGTCTGCATTGGGCAACACCGCAGTGCGTACGCGCCTGCGCGAGGTGCCCGGCAAACAGGCCAGCAGCTATCGCGTCTTCATTCCGCCGGCCGCCAGCCGCGAAGAGGCGCAGGCCATGGCCAAGCGCATTGTCGATGCGGGTTTCAGCGATTACTTCATCGTGTCCCAGGGCGAGGAGGCCCACGCCGTGGCGCTGGGCCAGTACCGCAATCGCGAAGGCGCCGAGCGGCGTCTGGCGGCCCTCACTGCCGCGGGTTTCCCGGCCAAGCTGGGCAGCAACGGTGGCGAAGGCGCGGCCAGTTGGTGGCTGGATGTAGCGGGCAAGGACGCTGCAAGCCTGGCCACGTTGAAG
The DNA here is from genome assembly GCF_032061965.1 of Stenotrophomonas sp. GTDB lineage: Bacteria > Pseudomonadota > Gammaproteobacteria > Xanthomonadales > Xanthomonadaceae > Stenotrophomonas. Next base: position 91,984 of record NZ_DAMBEF010000008.1, read on the forward strand.
CAACGCAGCGCAGCCACGCAACAACAGTCGTTGGATTGCACGCGGCTGCGCTAGAATGGCGCGCCCAACCGGGGCGCCGGTGGCGGTGACGCCACCCTCCGGATCGGCTAGGCTTGCCACAGCAGCCCAGGGCCGCATCCACGCAGTACCCATTGCCGCTTTAGCTCAGTTGGTAGAGCAACTGTCTTGTAAACAGTAGGTCATCCGTTCGATTCGGATAAGCGGCACCATCGCCTGAGCCCATGGCGTCCAGGCAAGTCCAGAATTCATACCAAGCCCGCAGAAATGCGGGCTTTTTTGTGCGCGTTGGTCCGAGCTTGGTACAGGCCGATGAACTACCGCCGGGATGGCAAGGGGAAACTAGCGATCGGGGTGTACCCCGAGGTCTCACTGAAGGAAGCCGGCGAAGCCCGCGATCAGGCGAGAGCGAAGCTTCGTGCTGGGCACGGTCCCTCCGAGCACAAGCAATTGAGCAAGCTCACGCCCAAATTGTCAGTGGATACCCGCTTCCAGACGATAGCCATGGATTGGCTCGAGTCACGGGGGACTTGGCGCAGTCAACGCGGGAGAAGGCGGCATGGATGCTGGAGACCTACGCCTTCCTTTGGTTGGCAAAGCGCCAGATCCATGAAAATCAGCACCGCTGAGGTGTTGGCAGTACTGCGTAGGTTGGAGGCTCAGGAGAAGGTCGAGTCCACGCAGCGCCTTCGCCAACTCTGTGGGCAGGTATTTCGCTACGCCGTGGCCACCGGAAGGTCAGATCGAGACCCGACCAGTGCTCTTCGGGGGAAATCCCCCTCTCTGCTTGGGGTTGGTTTGGGCGGACTTCTCTACGTTTGAACGGCCCAAGAAGCTGGGAGGGGGGCACGCGCCGAAAACCACTGGTTGCTGGCCCGAAGCAAGAGCGGGCGCGGAGGTAGATGCGGCCTCAGTGGCCGTCAAGGACTGGCTGGGGCACGGATCGCTTTCTGGCGGGACCGGGGCGAATTTACGGAAGTTATACAAAGATAAATTGGCACTTGTGATGAATTTCTCCTTTTTTTTGGAATCCGTGATTGGTTGTGGACGCTTTTCCCGGTTTCTTCCTATGAGGGTTACTTTTTCCATCACAGGGGAACGCCATGAAGCAGCTGCTGATCTATGACCGTCCGGTTCAATTGAACCGCGTTGCGCACCGCAACCACCGCGTGGTTGCCAACGATGGGGATTTCCGATTTGCCTCCGGCCTCAATTCCGTGCCGCTGGCCTGCGTGGAGTTCGCCCGCGCCGTACGCGACTACCCGATCGTATTTGCCGGCAACAGCGCTGACAGCGTAGTGCCCGCCGCATTGCTGGGCCTGCGCAGCGGCCACAATCTGATGGTGGACGCCGAAGGACGTTGGGCCGAAGGTGCTTATGTGCCGGCATTCTTGCGTCGCTATCCGTTCGTGCTGGCCGAGAACGAAGCACAGGGCAGCGATTTCACCGTCTGCCTCGACGCCGCATTCGAAGGCCTGCGCGAAGGCGGCGATGAGGGTGCGGCGTTGTTTGACGAAGATGGCAATGACAGTGCCTTGTTATCCAACGCGCTGGAGTTCCTGCAGGAGTACCAGGTGCACCTGGCCCGCACCCGCAGCTTGACGGCTTCCTTGGTCGCGCACGATCTGCTGGTGTCCAAGCAGGTAAACGTGCAGACCGCGGCCGGTGAAACCTTCTCGCTGGATGGCTTCTTCGTGGTCGACGAGCAGAAGCTGCGCGAGCTCAAGGGCAAGGCGCTGCAGGACCTGTCCAAGTCCGGTGACCTGGGCTGGATCTACGCCCATCTGCTGTCGTTGGGCAATGTCGAACTGCTCAGCCGGGCGCTGGACAAGCAAGCGCCGCCTGCAGCCACGCACTGACACTGGCGTTACCCCGAACTGTTGACCCATGCGCGGCCGCATCAGCGGTCGCGCTTCCGCCTATCTGAGTGCTGCCGCCCGGCAGCGGTGCACCCTGGAGCTGCCATGAATCGTATTGACGTACCGTCCAAGTCCACAGCGGCCCTGAAGACCACGTTGGCAACGGAAAGTCGCTTGCGTCCGGCAGGCCTGGCGGTGGCGATCAGCTCGGTGCTGGGGCTGGCGATGCCTGGCGGCGCGGCCATGGCGGCAAATTCCGTCATCACCGTACATGATGACGCTGCCAAGAAAACCGCCACGACGGTAAGCAGTTCCGGCAATACCGTCACGGTGACAACGGCGACGGTAAAGAACGGGGTCGCCTTCAACTCGTTCAAGGATTTCAATGTCGCCCAGAACGACGTGGTGAACCTGGTGCTGCCAGGTGTTGATGCGTCCAAGCAGGTGAACAACCTGGTCAACCTGGTCTGGGATTCGAAGATCTACATCGATGGCACCTTGAACAGCGTTTTGGAAAGCACCAACAAGGTTGGCGGGCGCGTGTTCTTCGTCGACCCGAAGGGCATGGTGGTAGGCAATACGGGTGTGTTGAACGTCGGCTCGTTGACCGTGGCCACGCCAAGGACGGGTGTCATGGGAGACATCCTGGCCAGTCGTGGGGCCTTGAACCGCCTGATGGCAGGCACCTTGACTCCGGAACAGATCAGTACTGATGGCGCGGTCAGCGTCGCGGGTACGGTCAATGCCCGCAACGGCGTACGCGTGCAGGCCCGTGCCATCGATGTAACCGGCACCATCCTGGTCGCAGTGCCAGCCGACGAGACCTTTAAAAGCGAGTTCAACCTGCAGCGTGATGACGCTGCAGTGAATACAGGCGGCGACGATAGCAAGATCGTGCTGGTGGATGATGGCAACGGCAAGATCCAGCTGCGTGCCGCGGCGATCTCCGATACCGGTCTTGGTGTACGCAGTGCCGAAGCAACGGTGACGATTGGCTGCGACGTCAAGGCGGGCTGTGGGCCCAGCAAGTTGCAGGCCGATGATATCGAGTTGACCGCGTTGGCTGTGGTGGATTCGAGCTACGACAAGGACAAGGCCACGCTGGCTGAGCTGGAAGCGGATCTTGTCGGTAGCATGAAAAACACGGGGACGTTGATCGGGCTGGGCGATGCGCTGCTCAACTTCGGTGTCGACAAGGTGCTGGGCGAGCAGATCTCGGTGTTGCACGCCACGACGACTTCTCGCGTGGAAGTTAAGAATACGGCTGAGCTGCAGGCCAGCAACGCAATCGACCTGCATGCAAGCACGCGCCAGATCATAGACAACTCTGCGGCGGGGGAAGTTCATGAAACCAACGACCCGGCACTTGATGCAAATGGCCAGCAGATCAAGGATCCCATTACCAACAAGCCGGTGCAGAAGCGGCAGTTGTTCAGCCTTGGCGCGGCCTATGGGCAGATAAACGCAACCACTGAGGCGCTTATCCGCGCGGGTGCCGCAGTGAGCGCCGGTGGCGATCTTTCGGTCAAGGCAGATGCAGAAACGGCGGTGAAAATTGCTGCTGAGTCGATCGCGGTCAACAACACCACGGTCGGCTTCACCGCTGCAATCAGCAACGTCAACGTCAACACGCGCGCGGTGATCGAGGGAAACAACGCCAGTTCGGCAATCACCGCTGGCGCGGTGAATGTGTCTGCGGTGAATCAGGCATCGCTGGAAACCAAGGCCACTTCGCGCGGTGATGGAAGCAACGCCATTGGCCTTGCAGGTGCGATCAGCCTGCAGGACATCGCTGCCGAGGCAAAACTGGAGCGCGATGTAACCACAAACAAGGCCGGTGGCAGCACGGGTGATGTGACGGTGCAGGCGGCCACCATCACTTCGCTCAACCGGACGGATACGTTGGTTGGCTCGCCCAAGCTCCCGCCGCTGCCGTTCGAGGAGGAGGTAAAGACCATTGGCAACGCAGGCGAGGACGCCGGTGAAGGCTTCATGGGCATGGCCCAGTCGCTGGTCGGTTCCGGGTTCTCCGCGGCGCTTGGCGCGTTGTCGGGTGATAGCGGTGGCGGCACCGGCGGTGGCACCACTCAGCCATCAAAGCCGGCGGCGTTCCGTCTTGGTGGTGCAATCAGCTTCGTCAGTGGTGACCATGCGGCAACGGCCAGTATTGGCGACAACGTGGTGGTCAACAGTGCCGGCAACGTGGTCGTTGACAGCCAGGTGGTGGCCGCACAGATCGGCAACCATGCCATCAGCAATGTCGCAGGCAAGGGCAAGGACGCCGAAGGTTCCAAGTTCGGCCTGAGCGGTGCGGTGACCATCGCGGATCTGAACCATGATGCGAAGACGCTCATCGGCAGTGGTGCGCAGCTCTCCGGTCAGCATATTGGCCTGGCCTCGAATGTGAGCCTACCGCGTGACTTCAGCAAGCTCACCGGCATGGCCGATATGTTCAGCAGCTTCGATGAATTCAAGGAAGCTATTTCCAACGCCAAGGACCTGATCACCGACCCGTCGGATCTATTCACCTCTTACGCGGCGGCACGTGGCTCGGCTGACAAGTTCGCACTGGGCGGTGCGGTCAGCTACTTCAAGGCCAGCAACAGTGCCCGAACCGACGTCGCCTCGGGCGCCCAGCTGACCACGCGTGATGCCAGCGGCGCCGCGTGGACCGCCGCGTTGGACGGGCTGGACCACCGCGAAAACAAGACCGAAGCGGAGCGCGCGCGTTCGCGCAGTTTCGATGCAGCAACCGATATCTCCGCCACCACCGATGTAACCGCGCTGCACGCGGCCGGTGACCTGGCACTGAAGAACATCAAAACCACCAACGTAGGTGATGGCGGTGCTGCGGTGGGTGGCAGCGTTGGCTATATGGACTACGAGAACACCGCGGCTGCCATCGTCAACGATGGGGTGCAGATCAACGCCGGTGGTGGCGAGATTGCGGTGAATGCCGCCAACAAGGAAACCGTGGTGTCGCTGGCGCTGCAGAGCGGCAACGGGGGCAGTTTCAACCTCAGTGGTACAGCGTCCGCGCTGGATCTGGACAGTCACACATTGGCGGGCGTGAGCGACAAGGCGCTATTGACGGCGAAGTCGGTTGGCATCGGTGCCGACGAAGATCTGTTCGTATGGTCGGTGGCCGGTGCGGTGGCCATGAGCAACAGCATCTCGGTGGGGCTGAGTGTGGCCTACCAGGATATGAATACCGATACCAACGCATTCATCGGTACGATTCCCAGCGGCTTCAGCACCGGCACCAGTGGCGTTGCACAGGGCAAGGTGAACACCGGTGAGTTGTCGGTGAAGGCCAGCAGCGAAGGTCTGGCCGGTGCCGTTGCCGCGGCTGGCAGCGTGGTCAGCAGCAAGGACAACAAGTACGATCAAGGCGACAGCGAGCAGGCCGCGAAGAAGCGCAGCGCTGAGAACCCGGGCTTCATTGATGGGCTCAAGTCGCGGGCTTCGAGCAAGGTGACGGGCCTGGAGACGATGGCCGGCAAGGCCGGCATGGAAGGCGACAGTGGCCTGGCCGCGTACTTCGGCAAAGCCAAATCGCTACTGGGCTCGGGTAAGCCTGAGCAGGGCGGCCAGGCTGGCGGCGAGGAGAAGCCAAAGTTCGGCGTTGCTGTCTCCGGCAGCGCAACGGTAAACCGTGCGCGCCAGAAGACCGTGGCCGATATCAGCAATGCAAATATCAAGGACAACTCCGGCGCTGGCGTGAAGCTGGATGTGCTCGCCCTCAACAAGACCCTGCTGGTGAGCATCAGCGGCGCATTGTCGGTGGTCGTGGGCCAGCAGCAGTCCAGTGCTTCAATTGCCGGTGGCGTGGCGTATGGCGACATCAAGAACACCACGCGGGCGGGGATCACCAACTCCACTGTCGAGAACGCCAACGATGTGGTGGTGACCGCCCGCAATGAGAGTGAGCAGGTCAATGTCGGCTTGGGTGTGGGCGTCAATGCCTCCAGCGATCAGAGCAAGGCGGCGGCCGTGGCCGTTTCGGCCACGGTTGGCATGTCGGAGAACACGACCGAGGCCGTACTCCAAGGAGGAAGCATCACCGGCAAGCAGGGCGCCGGTGCGGATGTTTCCTTGAAGGCGGTGAACGAATCAAAGATTGCCAACGGTGGCGGTGCCCTTTATGTGGGCGGGCGTGCGGGCGTTGGTGCTGCAGTGACCTATGCAGAGGTCAAGGATGCAACGTCGGCGGCGATCACCGGTGGGACCATCAGTCAGGTGGACAACGTCAGCGTGCGTGCGGCAGATGCCTCGCGCATCATCGCCGCGGCTGCCGCCGGTGGCGTATCGACCGCCAGCAACGGGGTTGGACTTGCTGGTTCGGTGTTGATCAATCAGGTGTCCAACACCACCACCGCCCGTATCGACGGCGGAGCGACGGTGGATATTGCCGGGAATCTTGACGTTTACGCAGGCACAGCCCATGACAGCGACGTCAGCGGTGTCGGCGGCGACTGCAAGGCCGGTGGTGTCAGCTCCGGCGGCGGCATGGACTATTGCGGCAAAAAGGTCGCTGAAGGCGACGTAAAGGCCAATGCCGATACTGAAAGTTCCAGCGATACGAAGGTGAACACGATTGGGCGCGACGGCACGGCCAAGAGCTCGATCATTGCCGTGGCCGGCATGATGCAGGTCAGCGACAACAACGTCGGCGTGGCCTTCGCGTACAACACCATCAAGAACACCCACGGCGTCAGCGTGGACAACGCCTCGATCAAGGCGGCAGGCGCAGACGGCGTCAGCCTGATGGCCAGTGACAAGGCACAGATCATTGCGGTCAGCGCAGGCATTGGTGCCAGTACCGGCAAGGTGGCTGGCGTGGGCAGCGTGTCCTACAACGCCATCGCAAACCAGACTACGGTGCAGGTGGGGCACGACACCACCGACGTCACCAGCGCAACGCTTGACGCACAGAACATCCACCTCGATGCCAGTGATGATTCCTTCATCGGCTCGTTCGCGGGTGCGGCCACTTTGGGGCCCAAGGTTGGCATCGGTGCCGCGCTGACCATCAACGATATCGACAACGAAACCAAAGCCTCCTCGCAGGATGCGGCGCTGGTGGCCACGCAGGATGTCACGCTGGCTGCGGCCAACAACGCCAAGATTCTGTCCGGCGCGGTTGCCGCAGGGTTTGCCGGCAACGTCGCGGTGCAGGGTTCGGTGGGTTGGAGTGAAATCGGCAATACCGCCGAGGCGTCCATTGAGGGCGGCACGGCACAGGCAGCGGAGCTGCGGCTGGATGCAGACAACGACTCGCGCATCTATACCCTTTCTGGCGCGATAGCGGGTAGCGGTGGGCCGGCGGCGGTCGGTGCGGCGGTCAACGTGGCTACCATTTCCGATACCACCACGGCTGCGGTTGAGAATGCAGCGCTTGAGGTTGCCAACCGGCTGGCGGTCAGCGCCGATGCCGATGCCGTTACCAAGACGCTGGCCATTGGCGGTGCATTGGGTGGCACCGCCTCCATAGCAGCAAGCAACGCGACCAACATCATCCGCAACAACACCACGGCTTCGCTCAACCACATCGACAGCCATGGCAAGGGTGTGGATGGCACGGTGGAGGTGAGTGCCGATACGCGCGGCGCTTCGTACTCCCTGGGCGGCGCATTGGCCGTGGGTTCCTCGGTCGGCGTTGGCGTTGCCAGCAGCATCAATGACGTGGGCGGAAGGACCTCGGCTACCGTAAATGATGCGTCGTTGGACGACGCCACGCGCCTGGCCATCCTGGCCAATAACAGCAGCCTGATCCGTACGGCGGCGGTGGCCGGAGCAGCGGGTGGATCTGCGGGTGTGGCGGGCAGTGTGACCGGCAACATCATCCGCTCCGACACCCTGGCGTCGCTGGTGGATACAAAGGTCAACAACTCGGCGGCGGATGTCATCGTGCGCGCCGATGACCAACGTGCCATCGACTCGCTTGCCGGTGGCGCGGCGGTGGGCGGCACCGCTGGCGTGGGCGCAGCCGTGGCTTACAACGATATCGGCGGCAGTACGTCGGCGCTTGTTTCGGGCAAGTTGCTGGACCTGGATGTGCGCAACCTGGAAGTCACCGGTGACGCTGCGGGTGGTACAGGTAACCGCATCCGCGCGATTGCTGCAGGTGTTGGTGTTGGCGGCTCGGTAGGCGGCGCCGGCTCGGTCGCCGTGAACAAAATGGGCGGCACCGTCTCGGCCATCGTCGATGGCGGAGCTGATGTGATCGCCGAGCGCAGCATCGAGGTGAGTGCGCGTCAGCGGCAGCAGATCGACGTGCTCGCCGGTGCGTTGGCAGGCGGTGCTACCGCCGGCGTGGGTATCGGCGTGGTCGTCAACATGATGCAGGGCACGACCGAAGCGGCGATCCGCTCGGCGACCAATGCAGTTGGTGCTGACCGCACCCAGGCAACGGCACTGGGGCTGGGTCAGAACGGCGGCGGCGTGATCGTAAAGGCGGACACGGATCAGGGCGTCCGGACGCTGGGCGTCAGTGCTGCGGTAGCGGTCAATATCGTCAGTGCCGCCGGTGGCGTGATGAGTGCGACGAACGTGCTCGGCTCGCGCACCAATGCGGAGATCGCCAACGCTGACATCAACATGCATGACCTGTCCTACCGCATCGCAGACGGAACTGCGGGTGGTGGTAGCGCGGGACCTGGCACCGGCTCGGACGACTCCGCCGGCGATCCGGCAGCCAATATCCGTCTGTTTGGTGATGCCAGCCAGCGTGTGGCCGTCGACGCCCGCAGCAAGGTGGACGTCAGCGCGATTACCGTCGGCGCTGGCCTTGCGACCGGCGTGGGTGGTAGCGCGGCGGTCAACACCAATGTCTTCAAGACCCAGACCAACGCCGCCATCCGCGACTCCAACGTGCTCGCAGTAGAACGTGTGGATGTCGTTGCCGACGCACAGCAGGCGGTCACGCTGGATACCACCGGCTTTGCGGCAGGCGGCGCGGCGGCAGCATCGGGCGCTGTGCTGGTCAACGTGTTCGGCGCGAACACCGGGGCGGTCATCGAGGGCGGAAGCACCACGGCCAACGCGGTGAATGTGAAAGCTGATAATGATGCCAAGGCGACGTTGCGCGCCGAGGCACTGGCGGGTGCAGGCGGGGCTGCCGCCTCGCTGGGCGCGGTGGTCAACATCGTCGATACCAACACCGAGGCGCGCGTCGGCTCGATTGGGCGCAGCACCAAGGTGCGCAGCGAAGATGACATCACCGTGGATGCGGCCTCTGCCACCAAGGCCAGTGGTCTGGTGGTAAGCGCGGCAGGCGCCGGTGGTGTTGGTGTGGCCGGCATGGCCCAGCTTCACCAGATCACCAGCAATACCTCGGCAGCAGTGGTCGGCGCCGATATGGCCGGCAGAAACATGACAGTCAATGCCACGGAAGCGCTGGAGCTTGATGCGCTGGCTGGTGCGGGCGCTGTCGGTGGCGCGGGTGTGGGCGTGGGTGCAGGCGTCAACCTGGCGCTGCTGGGCAGTCATGTAGGTGCCAGTGTTTCCGACAGTGAGTTGGTCAGCAGCGGCAAGGTGGGCGTGAGTGCGCTTTCCGAGCGCGATATCGCGATGACCACGGCTACTGCCGGTATCGGTGGTTCGGCGGGTATTGGTGGTGCGGTAGGTATCCTGCTGTCGGGCAAGGGCACGCTTGGCTCGGACATGACCGGTTCCATGTCCGGAACGTTCACTGCGCTGCAGGGGGAAAGTGGAAAGAGCAAGTTGAGTGGAGACGTCTCCGGCGATGCATCGCTGAAGGACGTACTCGATCCCACTACGACGGCGGACCTCAATAGTTCAACCCGGCGTAGCCTGGCGGCGTTCGGCAGCAAGGCCGATACCGTCAGTGCGAAGATCACTGGCGGCAGCATTCAATCCAATGCGATCGACGTGACCGCCGACACCCGACTCGTGTCGGTGAACCGTGCCGGTGCTGCCGGCTTGGGTGTGGGCGTGGGCGTGGGTGGTGCGGTAGCCTACACCGGCATGGCCGGCATCACCGAGGCCACGCTCGCGGCCAATGCCGTCAAGGCCAACGACATTCGCGTGAAGGCGAGTTCGGGTGCGCTCGGCGCGGCCGCCAATAGCGTGGTGGTGGACACCTATGCCGGCGCGGGAGGCGCGGTAGGCATTGGTGCCGCAGTTTCCATCGCGGACCTCGGCCAAGGGACGAATGCATCGCTTGCAGGCAATTTGACTTCGAAGGTCAGCGGCAAGGGCGAGATTTCCGTTTCCGCCGAAGATACGCACACCATCAAGGCAGATGCCACCGGTGCGGGTGTGGGTGGCTTGGCTGCAGTAGGAGCGGTGGTGGCGAAGGCCAGCCGTGATGCCATCGTATCGGCACAGGTTGCTTCCAATACGACTCTCAACAACTTCAATTCGATCACGGTCAAAGCCCTGCATGGCGGCGGCGCGGTCGCCACCGGGCTTGGCTCGGTGGCTGGTTTCGGTGCCGCGTTGCAGGCCGTGGTGGTGGATGCCGACGATTCGAGCGAGGTTGTGGCGGAGTTCGGCAACAACGTGGATGCGCGTACCGTCGCCCAGGATGTCACCGGTAAAGCCACGGGCATCCAGGTGAACGCATCGTCGACCTCGTCGGTCGTAGCAAAGGGCACTGGCGCCACGGTTTCTGGCGGTGTGGCCGTGGGCGCGGTGGTCGCCAATGCGGAAGCCGACACCAATGTGAGTGCGCGCATCGGCACCGGTGCCAAGTTGAACGGCACCGGTGATGTGCTGGTCAGCGCCAACCGGACGGTGGCGCAGGGCAAGGACACTGCGCGCGCCGAGGCGAAGGCGGGTTCGGGTGGCATCTACGGCGCGGCGACGGCGGCCAGCGCACAAGCAAAGAACACCGGCAAGGTGACCGCAGGAATTGGCAATAACGCGGTGGTTGGCGGCGGTGACCTCAAGGTACTGGCCAACCATGTCACCTCGCAAAATGCCTACGCTACCGGCGTGGCGGTAGGCGGCTTGGCCGTTGGTCTGGCGCTTTCGGAAGCCACCTCGGATACCACGACCGCAGCTACCTTGGGCAACGGCGCCAATGGCGCGCATGCCGGAACCAAGGCGGATGCATACGTGCCGATGGGCGACGTGGTGGTATCGGCGGTGGGTGAGGATGCCAACCTTGCCCATTCGGTGGCGGGCAGCGGTGGTCTGCTCGCCGGTGCCGGTTCCAAATCCGTCACCATTGGAAAATCGAAGGTGGATGCGTTGATCGGCAGCTCGGTGGGCGCGAGCAAGAAGCTGATTGCCAACTCGCTGTCCGTCAATGCCGGACATACCAGCAAGTACGGGGCGCAGTCTGATGCCCGCAGTGCGGGTCTGGTCAATGCCAGCGGCGCGGTTGCCGACAACCGGGTCGACAGCAGCGTGGTGAATGCCAGCATCGGCGCCGACTCCAAACTGCAGTCGATGACCAGCACTGATGTGGTGGCCCGCAACGGTTTCGCCAGCCTGCTGGATGGCGCAGCCATCAACGCGGCTTCCGGGGGCGCGTTGGGTATGGATGCCGGTGGCGTCACTACGGTGCTCAACAGCACCAGCAATGCGTGGATTGGCGACAGGGTGAACCTCATTTCCGGCACGAGCGCCGGAGGTGCATCCAACGGCAATGTTCGGGTGTTGTCCGCAACCGATGCACTGGCAAGTGACAAGGCCGAGCTGTCAACCGGTGGTTTGATCCGTGCTGCGACCGTGTCGGCCAAGATGGATGCCAACTTCACGAACAACAGCTCCATCGGCAACAACGCCGTCATCAGTGCCGCAGACAACGTAAGTGTTGGCTCGTATGTGCACGGCAACCTGTACAACGATGCGATCGTCAATACCTGGGGCCTGGCGGCAGTAGGTAACGCCAGCTCGCGCATCGATGCAGACGTGAGGGAGAATGTCAGCATCGGTTCGGGTGCCAAGGTCAGCTCCGGCAAGAGCACCTTCCTTACCGCAGGCCGTGCAGGCGCGACGCTGGAAGAAAGCGCATTGGTGCTCAACTCCGTGGCCGAAGGCTATGTACGTGGTCTGGTTGCGGTGCCAATTGCCAAGTCGCGGGTAAACGCCGATGTAGCGAACAAGGCGACGCTGGCCTCCGGCGCGGAGGTGAAGGCATTGGGCGATGTGTACATCGGCGCCTACGGTGCCGAGATTGCACGCCGCGCCAGCGGCCGTGCCACCGGCTATCAGCTTGGCTTCATTCCAATCACCGTGAATGACGCCGACACCAGCGGAGCATGGACCGGTAGCGTGGTGATCAACGGTACGGCGTTGGCCGGTGCCGCGGATAATGTGAACGTCAACTTCAGCAACTTGGCGTTCGGTACGGATGCAGATGGCAGCTTGACCTGCACTGGCGTCACTGGTGTGAGCTACGGCTGCATGACGCTGGGCGACCTGCGCAAAGTCACCGGTGACGATAGCCTGGGGGGGGGGCTGAAGGATTCGGACCGGGTCGTGGTGCTTGATGACCTGAAGGTCGCTGGTGGCGACGTGTTCCTCAATGGCAGCAGCATCACCGGCAGCGGCAAGGTGACGGCCAGGACGGCGCCATCCATCGACATCACCAACACCGGCGACCTCCACCTGGTGACCAGCAAGATCACCATTCCGGATTACGCCGGTGGCAAGGTGCACTTCACCGGCACGCAGACCGGCTTTGCCGGCGCCCAGGGCAGTGCATCGGCTGGCGTCAACCCGCATATCAACATCACCACCGACTCCCGCTTGGCGTTTGGTTCGTCCATCTTCCAGATGGGACGAATTGATGCGCTGGGTGCCGACGTGAAGCTGGTCAGCAAGACCGGCTCCATCTTCAGTTCCGACTCAATCTACGCGGCCAAGGTGTCGATTGACGCTGCGCAGGGCAACTATGTATTCAACAACCCCAATGCAAACATGGCGAACTTCTCATCGGAGACGCTGTGGCAGGGCTACATGCTGAAGAAGCGGGTGCCGGATGTTCAGTGGCGGAACTTCGGCGGGGTGTGGCTTCCGTTCCCCACCGGTACGTTCAGCTATTCGGACTACTCGGGTAACGAGCTGGCGGCCTATCTGGCCAATGCCGAATATGGCCGTAATGCGGGCAGCACGGACCAGTTGAACGAGACGCTGTTGAAGCAAGCGCCGTGGGACAGGGACTACGGCGGCACGGCGGTGATCATGTTCGGTGCCTGCCTGCCGCACGTCCGCGGATGCGGTGACAACCAGTCTGGAGACAGTGACAACGGTTACATCAAGTTCCCGTACAACCCGGGCAACACGCAATGGGTGCCGAAGGTTCCGAAGCTGACCCTTGAAGGATCGGCAAGCTATGCGGCGATCCAGAGCAGCATTGATGCGGCGGCGGCGAACCCGGACAACTACATCAAAGCACGCGAAGTGCGCATCAACGCCAACTATATCGATGTCAATGGTCGCATCGAGGCGGGCGCAGGCGTGGACTGGTCGGTCATCATCAAGAATGACTCCAGACTGGATGACCTGATAGCCCGTGCCAATGCGGAAGGCAAGCGGGTTGAGGTTGATGCGAGCTATCTTGACACGACGTCCGCTGCGTCCAACCTGATCACTGTGTTCTACGACCCGGGCTCGCGTCGCTTCGTGGTTGATGATGTCAACGCGTCAGGCGGTGGCAAGGTATACCTGAACGGAAAGATCGTCAGCACCACCAACCGTGGTTCCATCCAGGTGACCAGCGGCTTCGGCAATGTTTCGGTGCAGTCGCTGTACGCAGGTGTGGACGTGGAGCTGGGCTCCATGAACGTGGCCAGTGGCGAGGACGGCATTGTCCAGATCACGGACAAGAACAAGCGTGCGGGCAACCCGGCATTCGACTACGTGACCTGGTATGTCTCCAGTCCGGATGGCACCAAGCTTGCCTTGGACAACAGCAAGTGCATGGCCAATTGTGCCAGCTGGACCTATGAGGATGCACAGCGAGCCGGCAGCTATGCCGGCAGTACCACGGCCTACAACCCGGAGAAGAACCAAGTTTACCAGTGGAGGCGCACGGCTTATATCGGGCGCAACGTCGACCTCAGTACCGGTATCGCCGGAGATTGGGACTATGTGTCGTCCAACGATCCGAATACCCGCGTACCGACCAACGAGCGTTGGACCAGTACCGGCTCCTACGGTATCGGCAGCCTTGCCAAGGACACGGATTTCACCTGGGAGGTGGATGGCGATGTGCTCCGAAAGAGAAAGACAACCGTCGGCTATGGTTGTGATTTCGTGGAGAAGGGTAAGTGCAACTTTGGCTTTCCAACACCCGCCAACGGCTGGCATGTCGATCCTGACCGTATCAAGGGCAAGGACAAGAACGGCTACGAAACCTGGTATGGCTACGAATTTCCTACCTACGGCAAGGTATGGGTAACCGGCACCGTGCGTGCTGACAACGCCATTGCCATCAACTTCGTCACCGGTAGCAGCGGCAAGGTTGATGTGAGTGTGGCCAACAGCTTGCTGCTGGGCGGCACCATCAACAACAAGGCGGGTACGACCAGCCTGGTTGCGCGCAACGGCAGCATCACCCAGATCAACCCAACGGCCACGCTCTATTCCAAGGATCTGGTGCTGAAAGCAACGGACGCCATCGGCCGTGTGCCTTCGGCATTCGGCAGCCAGATCGGCGACAGCGGTCTGATCGATATCGTCATGACCGGCGGTGGCACTCTGCGCGCCTCGACCAACCGGGGCGGAATCGGCCTGGATGTGCATTCGGACGTGAATGCAAACATTTCAGCAGGTGCCGACCTTGCTGGACGTGCGGACGTAGTGCTGCTGGCCGGCGGCAGCATCACCGGCGCGCAGGGCAACGCCCCTTCCATCGGCGGGCGCAACATCTGGCTGGAAAGCACCTCGACCAACGGCAGCATTGGTACCAGCGCGGCGCCGCTGGTGCTCAATGCCGTTGAAACCCGGGGCAGCAACAGCAGCGTCAACGGGGGCCTGGTGTACGCCAAGGCACAGGGCGACGTGGTGCTGCGCGATGATGCAGGCGACTTCTCCATCAGCGGCGCTCACTCGACCAGCGGCAATGTGTGGCTGTCGGCGCCCAATGGTTCCATTGTCGACGCCAGCGGCCGCTTGGCATTTGAAGGATTGAGCGGCGAAGAGCTGAAAGCGATCCAGAAGCGTCTGAAGCTGGATGGCTCTGGTGTTGCGGACTCCATCGCGGCCTATGAACGGCAGATTTCCAGTGACTACACCATGTACTGGAGCCTGGTCAGCTACGGCCAGATCGTGGGTGGCAGTTATGTCCCGGATAGCGCCGCCGAGCAGGCATTCTCTGCACAGGCCCTTGCGGCTGGCCGCGGCGCGGACGTGGGCGCCTACCTGACCGAGCTGTACGCAGACATCGCGGCGCGGTTCGACCAGGCGTACGGCGCCGATTGGAATACGTTGCCGGAGTTTGGCAGCGCGAGGAACAACTACGCGTTCACGCTTGATCCGACCTCGGCGCTTGCGGCCAGCTTCGGTGCCAATGCGGTGTGGAACAGCAATGATCTGAGCTATACGTTCAACGCAGCAACGCTTGAGCCCTCGCAACCGTCGGTTGGCAAGGTTGATCCGACGGTATCCGGCGTGAACGTCACGCTTTCCGCGCGTGACGGCGTGGGCCGTCTGGCACCGGATCTCGAAGTGCCGTTCGCATCGTTCCTGGATGGAAGCTTCGGCAATAACCTCGAAGCGGTGCGTGCCCTGCTGTTGGCCGATGCCCCAGGTGACGTGGAATTGCTGGATGCAGACGGCAACGTGTTGCCGTTCGATCTGCTGAAGAACGCAGCGCCGGGCGAGTACACCGCGTCTGACATCCGTACCGTGCGAATCCGCCGTACGTCGCCGCTGTACTTGGCGGCGACCGGCAACCTGACGATCAGCGCCAATGGGTCGAGTTATCTGCAATCCACGCGGGATCTCAGCCTGGCAGGCATCACCATTGGCAACAGCGCCGACAACCTGGGTGACCTGCGGCTGGCGGTGGATGGAAATCTGAGTGAGGCCACTGGCCTGGTCGGGCCGGCCATCAGTACACGCGGTGACCTGGTGCTTTCCGTGAGCGGTGACATCGGCAGCAACGTCGGTGGCACCGGCCAGAACCTGCTCGATGTGAAGGTGGATGGCGAGGTGAGCTCCGCTTCAGCCGGTGGCAAGATGGGGCTGCGCCAGACGGCCGGTGACCTGCGCTTCGGCCACCTGTACGCAGGCAGCACCATGGTGCTGGATGTACCCAATGGCAGTCTGCGCAGTGTGCTGCCGGGCATCTCGTTGGACGCCAACAGCCTGAACTTCAGCGTCCGTGATGACGTCGGTGGCCCGGCTGGTGGTGCGCTGAACATGCGCATCGGTGCGTCGGGTCAGGTGAATGGCTCGGCCGGTGGCGATGTCAACATCGGCAGCCCGGACAGCCCGCTGACGATCGGTACGCTCACCAGCGGCCGCGACATGCTCATCAGCACCGCATCGAAACTGACGGCAGCCGTGTTGTCGGCAGGCAACCGCCTGACCGCCAGCGCTGGCGGTGGCATGTCGATTGGCGGCGCGGACTCGGGCGATGACATGACCCTCCAGTCCATGGACGACTTCGCTGCGGACAGCCTCACTTCCGCCGGTGATCTGATTGTCACCAGCGGTCGCGGCTTGGCGTTGACCGACGTTGATGTGGTTGGCGCAACCAGTCTGTACGCACGCTCGGGGAAGGTCAGCATTACCGATGGCGGTATGGTGAGCTCGGATTCGGTGGTGGTGGATGCTGCGGGTATGGCAATGGGTGCCGGTTCGGCCATCGAGGCGCAGCAGGCATTGAATGCCACTGTTACCGGCGACATGGTGCTTGGGCACCTGGCCGTTGCCGGTAGTGCCGCAGGCGGTACTTTGGCGCTGGTCGCTGGCGGCAGCATTACCGGCAATGGCGATGCTGCCATCAACCTGCTGGCTGGCAAGGCAGTGGACGTGGCGCTCACGGCGGGTACCGGAATCGGCACGTCTACGCTGGCGCTGAGCAGCTCCGGCGGCATGCTGGAGGCGCTCGCGCATACCGGTGACATCCATTTGTTGTTGCCGGACGGCGGCACGGTGAAGGCGGTCAATGCAACGACCGGCGGTATCCAGTTGCAGGCAGCTGACCGCCTGTTGCTGGGTAATGCCGTCGCCGCACAGGACGTGGTGATCAGCGGCACCGACATTACTGGCAGTGGTGTGGTCCAGGGCGCGAATGTCAATGTGACTGGAGTGGGTCAAGTGGTTCTCAACCAGTTGACCGCAGCCAACAATGCCGTGCTGGACAGCGGCAACGACATGACCGTCACCACGATGGATGTGACCGGCAATGCCGATCTGGCGGCGGGTGCGGCACTGGCACTGAGACAGGGCACCGTCGGCGGCAACGCCACGCTGGTCAGTACTGGTCGCAGCAGCATCGGCAGCCTGTCTGCACAGGGCACGCTGGACGCGACGTCGGGTGCGGCGCTGGCCGCAGGTGCGCTCAGCAGTGGCAGCAGCATGATGCTGTCCTCGGGCAGCACGCTGGATGTGCAGCAGCTCAACGCGGGCGGTGACCTGCGGGTAGATGCGGTGGATACGCTGTCCATCGCCAATGCCAACGTTGGCGGCAATGCCACGGTGGACGGCCAGTCGGACGTGGTGCTGGGCACGGCGGCGATCGGCAAGGCGCTGGCCGTGAATGCCGGCACCGACCTGACCGCCACCACCCTGACCGTGACCGGCAACAGCACACTGATCACGGGTGGCAACACCACGGTGACCACCTTCGATGGTCAAGGTGATCTGTCGGCCACGGCCGGCGGCAATCTGCGACTTGATGAGGGTACCGTCGGCGGCAACGCCACGCTGGTCAGCACCGGCAGCACCACGCTCGGTTCGTTGGCGGTGATCGGCGATACCGCTGCAAGCGCTGGCACGACGATGACGCTGGATACGCTGGATGTGGGCGGCAATGCCGTGCTGGACAGCGGCAACGACATGACCGTCACCACGATGGATGTGACC
>NZ_DAMBEF010000008.1:109974-143814 GCF_032061965.1 Stenotrophomonas sp.
TGACCGGCAACAGCACACTGATCACGGGTGGCAACACCACGGTGACCACCTTCGAGGGTCAAGGTGATCTGTCGGCCACGGCGGGTAACAACATCACCTTGGGTACGGCTTCCACCGGCACCGCGATGAACGTGCGCGCCGGCAGAGCAATTGACGTCGGTACTGCGCACATCGGTACCGATGGTACGTGGCAGGCCGGCACTGACCTGAAGGCGAAGGAGATCACTGCAGGTTGCAACTTCACGGGTGACGCAGGTGGTGTGGTCGCGATTGGCTCTCTGCTGGCGGGTTGTAATGTCAGCCTCGCATCGGATAGCGCACTGACGTTCGATGCCGTGCAGGCGGACAACAACCTGAGCCTCACCTCGCGTGGCAGCGACGTCATCGGCGACAGTGCTGTCGCTGGTGGCGCGTTGCAGGTCAACGCAGCGGGCGCAATCGACATTGACAAGGCGATCGCGGGTAAAGATATCGTCGCCAACAGCGACACCACGCAGACCTGGGGCAGCTATCAGGCGGGGCAGGACGCAGCACTGGTTGCCGGCGGTGACGTGGCGATCGGCGATGGCCGCAGTGGGGGTATGCAGTCCATCATTTCCGGTGGAAGCATCCACTTCGATCGCATCGCTGCCGGAACCAGAGCCAGCATGGATGCAAAGGGCGGTTCGCTCAGCGGTGGTTCGTTGACAGCGGCTTCGGGTAGCCTGGCTGCGCGCGATCACCTGGTGCTGTCGCAAGGCATGATTGATACCCGTCTGAATCTGGCTGCCGATACGATTGATGCGAACGTAGCGCAGGCATCAACGGGAACTGGGCCGCTGACCACCACGCTCACCGGTTATCACAACGGCGTGGCACGGAAGATCACCTTGGAAGTGGATCCGCGTGATGCCTGGTTGATCGACCAGCTCCGCGCGGTGGATGCCGAACTGGCTTCCACTGCAGGCAAGGTCGATATCGATAGTGGCTACATCGAACACACCATGACGCTGCAAACGCCGAAGATGCGTGTGTTGATGGACAACACCAGTCCACAGCTGCGCCCGTTTGACGTACAGCTGACCCAGCCTAGCCGCAGCTTCCGCGTGTCGGCAGATGGCGTGTACATCAATACCGACGCCTATGCGGTGCGCTTCAACGATGGCTACCGCGTCACCAGCCCGAATTACAACAACCAGCATGCCCATAGCGATATGAACTATCTGGGCGAGGCCGCAGTGCGTTACATGGGCCGCCTGTTGCAGCTTGATCCAGCCTACGAAGACCAGTCGCCGGAGTTGCGCCTGGAGCTGGATATGAGCGGTGACCTGGTGAAGTCCGAAGCCGGCGCGGTCAACCTTGGGGCACCCAATTAATGAAACACGGGAATAAGACGATGTATCGAGGTCTGCTTCTGGTCGGTAGCGCGTTGCTGCCTTGCATGGCTGCCGCGCAGTCGACCACAACGGATGGTGGCCAGACCACCCAACGTATTGATGGCTATTACGAGCAGCGCCAGCCGTTGCAGCCGAGCAAGACGGTAGTGGATCCATTGCAGGAAACACCGTTGGAAGCCTCGGCCACCCCGGCGCGTGCCGACGGCGTGCGCTTCCCGCTTCATGAAGTGCGCTTCGAGCCCACTTCAGAGCTGTTGGACGCGGCCGCACTGGCGGAGGTGCGTAGCCGCTACGTGGGCCGTCAGGTGGGCATGGCCGACCTTGATGCGCTGGTGGAAGAGATCAACGCGGCCTATCAGACCAAGGGCATCACTACGGCCAAGGCCCTGCTGCGGCAGCAGGATCTGGCCGGAGGCACGGTGGTGGTGACGCTTATGGAGGGTAGGCTGGGCAAGATGCAGGTCACAGGGGAAGGCGAAGGCAAGGTTCCAGAGCGCTTCGTGCTGCGGCGTGTGCATCAGCAGGCGGGAGAAATCGTGCAGACCGATCAGCTGCGCGATGATCTGGTGTACCTGAACCGTACCAGTGACGTACAGGTACGTGCCTTGCTGCGGCCAGGTGAGGCGGCAGGACAGACTGACATCATGCTTATGGCTCAGTCGCCGGATCGTCGCACTTGGGGCGCCTTCGTTGACAACTCCGGTGTGGAAAGCACCGGGCGCGAGCGCTTCGGTGTGCAGGGGCAGTTCTGGGGGCTGGCCGGTGTCAACGACCTGCTGGCTGGCTCGGTGGCATACTCGCGCGGCGGCCTTGAAGGGCGCGTTTCGTATTCGGGGATCGTCAACAAGCGCAACGGCCGCGTTGGTGTGAGCGTTTCGCGCAACCAGATCAACATTATCGACGGTGCCTACCGCGATCTGGACATCACCGGTGAGTCCACCAACTACGGTGTGGACTTCACCCAGCCGTGGATCGCCAACCAGCACTGGCTGCTGTCCTCGATGGCAAGCCTGTCGCGCAGCAACTCCACCTCGGACATCGCTGGCGAGCAGGTTTCGGAAAGCAACTCGACCATCGTCACCGTGGGCCTGAGCACGGGCTACCGCAATGACGGCTACGACTGGAGCTTCTACCAGGGCGTTTCGCGCATCAGGGCCGATGAAACTCTGGGCAAGGGCAGGAGCTTCACTACTGCCAACGGCAATACCGGCTGGACCCAGCGCATTGGCGCCACCGGCTTCCTGTACCGCGCGCAGTTGGGTTGGCAGTTCACCAGTGGCGATTTCCTGCCGTCCGGCAACCTGTTCCAGGTGGGTGGCATCGGCAGCGTACGTGGTTACGTGCGAGGTGCGTTGTCGGGCGTGAAGGGCTACTACGGCAGCGTTGAGTTGCACCGGCCCTATCGTCAGGCACACGACATGTATGTGTTCTTCGACCACGGCGAGGTGCGCGGCGATTTCCCAACTTCGGCAAGCATGAGCAGCGTGGGCCTGGGTTTGAACGGGCAGGTGTTCAAACGCTACAGCTACAGCTTGGATCTGGGCCATCCGCTGGACAAGGTGCTGAAGGACCAGGACAGCGTTCGTGCTGATTTCCGTATCAGCGCTCGGTGGTGATGAGCACTGAGGGCAGGGCGGTTAGCCCTGCTCGCGCGTGATCTCGACCAGTCGCTGGCCATAACGGGCCAGCGTGCTGCCGCCACTACCGCCCGCCTCGTCGAGTGCTTCAACGCTGGTAGGGCGCTGCGCGGCGATGTTGAGCAAGGTGCTGTCGTGCAGGATCACGAATGCCGGCACGTTCTGTTCGCGTGCCAGTTCCAGGCGCGGGCCGCGCAATGCTTGGAACAGCGATAGATCACCCGCCTGCACTGGCCGGCCGGTGCGTGGGCCGCCGCGCGAGTTGTCGCTGCCACGCTGGAAGTCGATCAAGTGAAGCGAAGATGCACGAATCCCTGATGGGCGTGGATCTGGCAGTGAAGCGTGCAACATTACTGAATCGTCGGCTGATGTCGTTGGTGTGGCAGGAGGACGGAGCGGAAGAATGGTTCGACGTCGGAAAAGCATTGACGTCGTTGTTGCCGATGATTCGGCAATTGATGGGAGCCGGGGTAAAGATCAACGGGGCAATGGATGAGAGGCTGCCGGCTGGGCTCTATGCTCTTGTGCCAGCTTGGAAGGGGGTGCGGAACCGCAAGCCCGTGTTTCTTCCTTGTGCGTATGAAAGTACTTCTTGAGTGGGTCCGTCGTCACTCGGTCCGACCGATCCCAGACACCTCCGTTCAAGGAAGGGGCACAAGTGGGGCTATGTTCAAAAAGATAGTGCTCTATTAATCAATGAGAAGTTTCTCGTCGACTATTTTGGTCGGACAGGCACTATCGCAGGCTGCATCGAACAGGCACCCCGAGAAGGAAAGAAGCCCGCGACAGCGGGCTTCTCCGTATTTGTGGTTGGTGTTGCTCAAGCCGCCTTGGGCTTGGCGAATACATCCAGCCCCTGGCCGGTTTCCAGCAGCGATTTCAGGCTGGACAGCACGATCGGCCAACCTTGGCTGATGCCTGCAGCCATGCTGCTGCCGGCTTCGAGTTCGTCGTGGGTGACGGTCAATTTGACCATGTCCTCGTAAGGCGTGATGTCGAAGGTGACGCGGCTGTAGCTGTCGGGATTGTCGGCCTGCGAGGCTGCGGCCCAGGTGATCACCAGGCGCGAGGGTGGGCTGCTTTCGCGTACTTCGCCCACGAGTTCCACGCTGCGCGTGTCGTTGGCGCGGACGTGTTGCCAGCGTGAGCCGGGTGTCCAGTCCGATACGTTCTCGTGGCCCCAGTAGCGGCGCGCGATTTCCGGTCGGGTGATGGCATCGAACACCTTTTCGGGCGTCGACGCGATGTAGGTGACATAGATGAAGCTGGTGAGTTCACGGGCCATCGTCATTCTCCTTCCAGTTCTTTCTTGAGGTCATGCAGCAGGCTGAGGCGTTGCTGCTCGAACTTGCGTACCCAGCGCTCGTACACCGCGTGCAGTGGCACCGGATTGATGAAATGCAGCTTCTCTCGACCACGCCTGACCGTGCTGATCAGGTTGGCGTCCTCGAGCAGGCCGAGGTGTTGGGTGACCGATTGCCTGGCCATGTCCAGGTGTTCGCACAGTTGCCCCAAGGTCTGGCCGTTGTTCTCGCAGAGCGCATCAAGCAGCTTTCTGCGGGTCGGATCTCCCAGGGCCTTGAACACCTTGTCCGCGTCCATCTGTATGCGTGGTCCTGTGTTGGGGGCGTTTGGGCAGTTGCGGACACTTTATGCAGGCAAATGCCTGCATGTCAACCATCGGAATATGAACCGGCAATCGCCAGGTCGGCAGCGCGGACGCTGCGAACTGGGAACGAGGCGCAAGCTATCCGGCAATCATTGATCGCTACAGTGGCCGATCGATCCTGTTTCGGTTCCTGCACGCGCAACGCGCCAGTCGCCAGGGACTGGGCCTGGGATCAGGGGAGATGAGGCGCAAGAGCGCTGCGGGCGAGCGCCTGCAGCCGCTGGGATGTTGGTCGAGCTCGGTAGGCCGCCGGCGCTGAAGGGCTGCCATGGCCCGCGGTAGCGAATCGAAATCCAATGGCATGCAGGCCCTTGTTGCGAAGTCGCGATCAATGGTCCTGCGAGCCGATTACGCGGATGCCGGCGACGGGGAGACATGCGCCGGCGTGATGTGACGCTCTCAGTGTGCCGCGGCGTAGATATCCTGCAGCACGGCTTTCTCAAGTTCCAATTCGCTGAGCAAGCTCTTGACGATGTCGCCCAGGCTGACAATGCCGACCAGCGTGGAGCCCTCCGTCACCATCAGGTGGCGGTGATGCGAGTAGGTCATCAGCGCCATGGCCTGCTTGAGGCTTGCTTCTGGCGAAATTACTTCCAGGCCCGTCGTGGGCAGGGTGGCAATGACGCGTCGTCCTGCCTGGGGGCCGTCATCGGCCAGGCTGCGCACGATGTCCTTTTCGGAGATGACATTCACCGGTGCGCCATCCTTCATCACCACCAGTGCCGCAATCTTGTGCGTACTCATTTTGTGCGCTGCTGCGCCAACGGTGTCTTCAACGTCGATGGTGACTACGGTTTGCTTCTTTGACTGCAGGAGTTCGCGGACGTTCATTGATGTTTCCTGTTGCAGGTTGCTTCAATCGGAAGAGTTCGCTCGGCTGCCAGCGTGGCTGGTCGCCCTGATGCCGAGTGTCCATCGGCGCTTCGATTCTACGAGTCGGATGGTCGCGTGGACTTTGCGTAGTTGGGACGGTTTGTCATGCGCATGAAGGTGATTGGCAGCATTCCAGCTCACGCAAAACCGCTGCTGAATGACGTCGGTGGAAGCACAGCCTAAACACGCAGCACGTGGCCCTGATCAGTGCCAAACTCGGCGGTTGCCGGTTGCCGGTTGCCGGTTGCCGGTTGCCGGTTGCGGCGCCGGTCTAAGCGCGCAGTCGGCGCTGGCCAACGGAATACCGGGTTCATCGCACTGCATTCGGCGTGCTTTGCACGACACGAGCAGTCGGGGAATCTGCCTGCGATACCCGGCACCGCCAACGCGGACATGGCAAGGTTCACCGTATTGCGGAACTGGCATGCTCTGCCAAGCGCACTGTGCGCGGCGCGCCCTGCATCCGCAAGGGACCAGCATGCTGCTTGAAACTGGCGATCGCCGTCGCGATTGCATGATTGCCATCGGCCAGGGCTCCCGGCTTCAGCAGCGTGCCGTTGACCGTCGCATCGGCTACGCCGTGCTCGGCATGGCCGTGAGCGATGGTGCGGTAATGGGTGAACGTGTCAAAGCCGGCGCGGCCGTGGCACGCGCCGGAACCTGACATTCCCACGCCGCCAAATGGTGCACCCGGCAGCATGCCGTGGACGAAGCCGTCGTTGCGGGTAACGCCGCCGCTGGTGGTGTGGGCCAGGAAATGCTGGAAATCCACGCCATCGTCGCCGTACCAATAAGCGGCCAACGGCGCGGGGCGCCTGGCGATGTAATCGATGACCTGCTGCAGTTTGCCGTAGCGTTTCAGCACCAATACCGGGCCAAAGACCTCGTGCGTATTGATGCGCGCATCTTCCGGCGGCTCGATCAGAAGGATGGGGGCGATGCGCCGTGCCGCCCGATCCGGCAGGCCTTGCAGTTCGGTGCCGGGCAGAATTTCGATGCGTTGCGTCCCGCGCGCTACCGCATCATCGACGAGCGCTAGTACGCGGTCATGATTGTGTTCGTTGATGATCGGGACAATTGCTGGGTTGCGTAGATAGTCACCGCTGATGTCACGCATGCGTGCGCGCAACTGTGCAATGAGATCCTCGAAGTTCTCGTCGGGGATGAAGGCATAGTCTGGACACAGGCATGCCTGGCCCCCGTTGATCAGGCGCGTCGAGGCAATCCGGGTTGCAGCCATGGCAAGGTCCGCATCGCGTGCGATGACCGCCGGGTTCTTTCCTCCCAACGCCAATGTCACCGGTACCAGGTTGCGTGCGGCAGCCTGCGAAACCAGCGTGCCGATCTCTGACGAGCCGGTGAACAATAGATGGTCAAACTGCAGCGTGGCGAATGAGGTGGCGGTAGCGATGTCGCCGTTGAACAGCGCAACTTCGCTTTCATCAAATCGCTCGTTGAACAGTTTCCGCAACAGCGCGCCGGTGTTCGGGAGCTGCTCGGGGAAGTTGAGCATCACCCGGTTGCCTGCCGCCAGCGCGGCCATGGCAGGTTGGAAGCTCGATGCAAGGGGGAAGCTCCACGTACCGATCACGCCGACCACGCCCTTGGGCTTGGCCTGCACGAAGCCGCCGTTGACCATGCGCGGCTGCATCCACTGCGCAACATTGGCCAGTGATTGCTGGACATCTTCTACCCAGCTGATGCCTTCGAAGGATTTCGACAGTGCAGGCGGGCGCCATCCGTAGTCTTCGCAGAGAGCATCTGCGAGCATGTCGATGTTTTCCAGCAATGCGAGCGCCATCCGGCTGCTGCGTGACAGGCGCAGCTGCAGGCTGGGGTCCCCTTTCTTCAGGTAGCTGTCACGCTGCAGGTCCAGGACGCGTTGCAGTTCTCTCAGGTCGTACATGGGCGGGTCCGTGGCAATGCTGGCGACAAGGCGTGATCGGGCGGCGGGGCGAGAGCTTCTGTTCTGGCGTCAGCGATGGGCAGCGTTGATATCCCCTTTCGCCATGGCGCCGTACCCCTGCCAGCGATGCCAGCACGGGATGCCGGTGCCGCAACGCGGTTCAGCACTGCGGAGCCTAGATAGGCCGATGGATGCGTGGGGTTGTTGCTGTGCAGACGGAAGGTTGGAGTTGAGCGTGCGTACCCTTTGAGCGTTGCCATGCTGGACGGGCGCGGGCTGCTGCTTCCACTGGCGTGCAGGACAGTGCTTTGTCGTTTTGTTATGCCGCAGTCGCGGGTGACGGCGATGGCATCACGCTGTGCTTTGCTGCGCACTGTTTCCATTGGTACGGGAACGCAACTTCAACTGCTGGCAGCGGCCAGCGCCATGGGAGCAGTCGATGAAGGCAGGCAAGCGCAAGGCGGATTTTCCGGTGGAAAAGGTGCGCCGGTATCTGGAGCCGGGCCCCATCGTGCTGGTGTCTTCGCAATGGCAGGGCCGGGCCAACATCATGACCTTGGGCTGGCATACCGTGCTGGAATTCTCACCGTCGCTGGTGGGGCTGATGATCGCCAGCGGCAACCACAGCTTCGAGATGATACGCCGCAGTGGTCAGTGCGTGATCAACCTGCCAACCGCGGCGATGGTTGATGCGGTTGTTGGAATAGGTAACTGCAGCGGCGTGGATACCGACAAGTTTGCCGCGTTTGAGCTCACCGCGGTGAAGGCCAGGCATGTGCAGGCACCGTTGATCGGGCAGTGCCATGCAAGCTTCGAATGTCGTCTTCATGAAGATGCTCTGGTCGACCGCTTCAACTTCTTCATTTTCGAGGTGGTCAAGGCCCACGTGGCACCGTCGCCGAAGCATCCACGCACGCTGCATTACAGTGGCGATGGGGCTTTCATGGTGGCGGGGAACGTGATCAGCCGGCGGTCGATGTTCAAGCCGGAGATGCTGGTTTGATGCTGGCGGGGGTTTTGGGTGTGCGTCAGCCCCAGATGCAGGACAGGGGCGATTCCCGCGTTCGCGGGAACGACGGCAACAACAACGCCGCAAGCATGACGATGACAAGCGTCCGCCAGCCCTGATCGGGTGACTTGGGCCCGCGTCGGGATGATGGCAGGGCGTCTGCCCTGGATTTGACCCGCATCTTTCCGCGGCGCAAGCTCTGCCCACATCGCGTCAATCAGGAGTTCCGGCCATGACTGCTGTCAGTTCGATCAGTGCCCCGGGCGACAAGCTGCCGCCTTCCCGGCTTTGGCGTGTGTTCTGGTTGCAGGGGGTGATTCCCAGCAACCTGCTGTGGGCAGGCGCACTATGGGCCTTGGCGCAAGGCCGCACGTCACTGCTGCTGGCCTTGTTTGCGCTGCTGCTGCTGTACACCGGCTGGATCATCCCGGCGGTGTGGCGGGCTGCGCCCAGCGCACACAACCCCAACTACGGGGTGGCTGCGCGAGGGCTGACCGTGGCCTGGGGCCTGAACACCGTGCTGGTGGTGTTCTTCCTGATGCTGCAGCTGCTGGCTCAGTAGAACTGCACCGGGGCGCCATCGCCGTCGAAGGCGGCGAAGCGGCTGATCTGGCCATCGTTGACGGCATTCACCATCAGCCGCAGCGGCTGCGCCGCCTCGTCACTGGAGGGGGCCACGCCGGCGCGGCCATCCAGTGATGCCACGAACACCAGGTCCCAGCCCAAGCCCGTGCGGGCGGCTTCGCTGGCCAGCGCCTGGAACGAGGCAATCTCCTCCGGCGCCTTGTCCACGCATAGCACCGGGCTCAAGGTGCCGCCCTCACCGCTGCTGTGACGGGCATGCTGATCGGCCGTGGGTGACTCGGGCAGGTCGGCCTTCACGAACACGAACAACAGGCGCTGCGGTTCGGCTTGTTGTCCTGCTGCACGCAGCAGGTCATTGAAATCACTCAGCATCATGATCTGGGTCACAGGATGGAACGTCGGGAAAGGGCATGCTGCCACAGCTGCTTGCGGCTTGGCTGTGCCCTGAATTGATTTAAGTCATGCCATCGCTTCAAAGCCCCACGTAGGCTGGC
Source organism: Stenotrophomonas sp. (assembly GCF_032061965.1). Classification (GTDB taxonomy): domain Bacteria; phylum Pseudomonadota; class Gammaproteobacteria; order Xanthomonadales; family Xanthomonadaceae; genus Stenotrophomonas. Next base: position 119,524 of record NZ_DAMBEF010000008.1, read on the forward strand.
GGTCAATCAATACAGGCGAGGGCAACCCGGCATGCCGGGCGAGCGCGGAATCATCGAGTCGGGAGGTGAAACAGCCATGAGCCATCTCACCGATGGCTTCGGGCGCAGTTTTCCGTACCTGCGCCTGTCGCTTACCGAGGCCTGCAACTTCCGTTGCAGCTATTGCCTGCCGGACGGCTACCACGCCGATGGTCGCCCGCAGTTCCTGGCGGTGGATGAGATCGCGCGGCTGGTACGCGCGTTTGCCGCCTTGGGCATGCACAAGATCCGCCTGACCGGTGGCGAGCCCAGCCTGCGCAAGGACCTGGACCAGATCATCGCCACGGTGGCGCAGGTGCCCGGCATCCGCAAGGTCGCCATCACCACCAATGGCTGCCTGCTGCCGCGGCGTCTGCCCGGGTGGCACCGCGCAGGACTGACCGCGCTCAACGTAAGCATGGACAGCCTGCGCCGCGACCGCTTCCATGCCATCACCGGCCACGACCGCCTGCCCGAGGTGATGGAGGGGATTGCCCTGGCGCAAGCGCTGGGCATGCAGGCGATCAAGCTCAACGCAGTGTTGCTGCGTGGGCTCAACGACGACGAACTACCGGAATGGATGGAGTTCCTCCGCGAGCGGCCGGTAAGCGTGCGCTTCATCGAGCTTATGCGCACCGGTGACAACCGCGCGTACTTCGAGCGTCACCACCTGCGTGCGGATGTGGTGATCGAGAAGTTGCTGGCCGCGGGCTGGAGCGAGCGCCGCCGCGCCGCCGACGCCGGCCCCGCACGCGAGTTCGGGCACCCCGACCACCGCGGCAGCATCGGCATCATTGCCCCGTATTCGCGGGATTTCTGCAAGGGCTGCAATCGCCTGCGGGTTACCGCGCGCGGCGATCTTCGGCTGTGCCTGTTCGGTGACTTCGGCGTTGCACTGCGGCCGTTGCTGCAGTCCGACGACGACCAGGATGCCCTGCTGGCGCGCATCACCACCCAGCTCGGGCTCAAGGCCGCCGGGCATGGGCTGCATTTCGGCCAGACCGGGCTTACCCCGCACCTGGCCTCGATTGGAGGATGAAAGCGTAATGAGTGGGCAGATAAGTGCGGCATTCCACATGGCCGACGTGCGCGACAAGCGCATCACTCGTCGGCGTGCGGTGGCGGTAGGTGAGTTGATTGCCGGCCCGGTTGCTTACCCGTTGATCGTGGAGCGGCGACTGCCCAAGGGCGACGCGCTGGTGATGGCGGAAATCGCCGGCCTGCAAGGCGCCAAGATGGCATCGGCGCTGATGCCGCTGTGCCATCCGCTGCCGCTGGAGCTGGTGCGCGTGTATTGCGCGCCGGTGCCCGAGCGGCAAGCGATCCGGGTCTGGTGCGAGTGCGCCAGCGAGGCCCGTACCGGCGTTGAAATGGAAGCACTGGCCGGTGTCAACGCCGCACTGCTGACGCTGTATGACCTGAGTAAGCCGGTGGAGCCGGCGCTGGAGATCAGTGGTATCCGCCTGCTGTTCAAGGAAGGCGGCAAAAGCGGCGTGTGGACGCATCCGCAAGGCATGGATGCCGACGAACTGGAGCGGTTCCGACCGCGCCCGCCCAAGATGTTGCGCGGGGCCCGTTGTGCGGTGATCACGCTCAGCGACCGCGCCAGCCGCGGTGAATACGTGGATGAGTCCGGACCGGTGCTGGTTGCAGGATTGCAGGCACTGGGCGGTGAGGTGGTCAGCAGCGACATCCTGGCGGACGGCGTCGACAGCCTGGTCGAGCGCCTGCAGGCGCTGGCGGCAAGTGGCGTGCGCCTGTGCCTGTGCACCGGTGGCACCGGCCTGGGCCCGCGCGATCTCACCCCCGAGGCGTTGCAGGCGCTGGGTGGCCGCAGCGTGCCGGGCTTGGCACAGATGCTGCGCGCGCTCAGTGCCCAACACACCCCGTTGGCATGGTTGAGCCGGGCCGAGGTGGTGCAGCTGGATACGCTGCTGGTCATCGCGCTGCCGGGCAGCCCGCGCGCGGCGGCGCAATGCATGAGCATCCTGACGCCGGTGCTGGGCCATGCGCTGGCGATGATGGACGGGGGCAGCCACGCATGATTGCCTACGCGCAGGCCTTGCAGTTGCTGCTGGACCAGGCACCTGGCGCAGTCGCCGAAGGTGTTGCAGTGGCGCAGGCGGATGAGCGGATCCTGGCGGCAGCGGTTGTCAGCGGCCAGGACCTGCCACCGTTCAACAATGCAGCGATGGATGGGTTTGCCCTGCGCAGCGACGGTCTGGTGGTCGCTGCTGGCAGCGTGCTGCAGGTGGGCGGCTGGCAGGCCGCCGGTGATGAGGCGAGCGACGGCGACGGGGCCGACGCCTGGGAGATCATGACCGGTGCGCGCATGCCGGCCGGGCTGGACAGTGTGGTGCCGGTGGAACAGGTGGAGGTGCTGGATGCGGTGGACGGTCGCCCACGACGCATCCGCCTGCAGGCAGCGGTGAAGCCAGGGCAGCATGTGCGTCTGCGCGGGCAGGACGTGGCGTTGGACGAAACCGTGCTCGCGGCTGGCGCGATGCTCGACATCAACGCGATGACCCTGCTGCATGCCCTGGGCGTTGCCGAGGTGCAGGTGCAGCAGCGTCCGCAGGTGGCGGTGATCAGCACAGGCAAGGAACTGATCAGCGACGCCACGCAGGCGCTGCAGTCCGGGCAGATCCGCGACAGCAACCGACCGTTCCTGGTCAGCCGCCTGGCAGCCGCGGGTGCCGAGGTGGTCTGGGATGGCAGGGTCAGCGATGACGTAGCGGCGTTTGATGCCGCGCTCGATGCCGCGCTTGCTGCTGGCGCGCGTGTGGTGCTGAGTACCGGCGCGGTGTCGCAGGGGCGCTACGACTTCATTCCCGACGCGCTGCGCGCGCGCGGCGCCGAGATACTTTTCCACAAGGTGGCCATACGCCCGGGCAAGCCGTTGCTGTTTGCGCGTCTGGCCAACGGCAGCCTGTACTTCGGCCTGCCAGGCAATCCCATTTCGGCGGCGGTTGGCCTGCGCTTCTTCGTGGAGCCGGTGTTGCGGCGCATGTTGGGGTTGAAGGACGAGACCAGCCTGCAGTTGCCGCTACAGGCAGATGTGCGAAAGCCGCCCGGCCTGCGCTTCCACGCGCGTGCGCGGGTGGAGCTGGAGGCGGACGGGCGGTTGAGCGTGCGGGTGTTGTCCGGGCAGGAGTCATTCCGGCTCAAGACCATGTTGCGGGCAAATGCCTGGGCGGTACTGGACGGCGACAGCGCGCTGGCCGAGGCCGGCAGTCTGGCGCGGGTGCAGGGATGGGGGCATCTGCAGCCATTGCAGTTGGATGGGCAGGAGAAGGCATGAAAGAGATCGCAGTGCAGTTGTTCGGGGCATTCACCGAACTGGATCGCCAACGGGAAATCAGCGTGCGGGTGAACGGTGAGCACATCGCCGACCTGCGCCGGGCAATGCGCGAGCAGCTGCAACAGCAGTTCCCGCAGTTCCGTGCCGGGCTGGTCGACTATTCGGTATTCGCCGATGAAAAACGGGTGTTGCGCGACAGCGAACTGCTGCCCGCGGACGGACGGGTGGCGATCCTGCCACCGGTAAGTGGAGGTTGAGCGTGACAACTGGAAACCTGTGGAAGGTGGTGGATCGGGCCGAAGCGGCCATCGATCCGGCCGAGGGCATTGCCTTCGTCTCCGATCCTGGCTTCGGCGGTATCGACGTCTTCATCGGCAAGGTGCGCGACCTCAACCAGGGGCGGGCGGTACAGGGCATCACCTACGACCTGTTCGAACCCTTGGTGCTGAATGAGTTCCAGCGTCTGATCGATGAAGCGCAGGCCGAGTTCGGTCCGCGCGTGAAGCTCTATGTGGCCCATGCCAAGGGGCGCCTGGCGGTCGGCGATGTGGCGGTGGTGGTGGCCGCGGGCAGCCCGCACCGCGATGAAGCGTTTCGTGCCTGCAGGCAGCTGATCGAAGCAGTGAAACATCGCTCCCCGATTTGGAAGCAGGAGCATTACGAGGACGGTGACAGCGAGTGGAGCGAGGGTTGCAGTCTGTGTGAACCCAGTGCTGGCCATGCCCAAGACCATGCCCACGATCACGCCCACTGACGGCAGGCCGATCGCCGGCATCGTGCTGGCCGGCGGTCTGTCCTCGCGAATGGGGCGTGACAAGGCGCTGTTGCGTTGGCGCGGGCAAACCCTGTTGGCACATATGTGCGGCTTGCTTGGCGATGCCGGCGCGCAACCGGTGCGGGTAAGTGGCAGCTACGAAGCGTTTGAATCGGTACCCGACGTGGTCCCGCGCTGCGGTCCGCTGGGCGGCCTGTATAGCGTCCTGCAGACGCTTGATGACGGGCCGGCCTGGGTGGTGCCGGTGGACATGCCCTTGCTTGACCGCACATTGCTTTGGCAATTACGTGACGCAGGCCCCGCTCGTTGCGTGAGCTACGCCGGGCAACCGCTGCCTATGCGGTTGAACATCGATACAGGCTGTCGCACCCTGCTGCGGTCGATGGTGATGGACGTGGATGGACCACGTTCCCTGCATGCGTTGCAGCGACGACTGGGCGGCCGTGAGCTGGCGCTGCCCGACGATGGCGATGGACGCCTGGTCAACTGCAATACCCCTCACCAATGGGACGCCGTTGCCTCATGAAGATCCAGATCCAGTCGCAGCGCGTGCGCCTGCGCATCGATGAGAATGAACTCGCCAACCTGCTCGCTGGTGAGGCGGTGGAGAGCCGCACGCGGATGGGGGATCTGGGCGAGCTGGTGTATTTGCTGCGGCTGCATGCCGCTGCCGAGGCCAGTGTGGTCGGCACCCTGAGCGCAACGGAGTTCCATCTGCCGCGACAGGACATCGTGGCCTTGCAAGCGCGGCTGCCTTGCCGCGATGGCCTCAGCTTCGACATCCCCGCGCCCTTGCAGGATCTGCAGCTGCAGTTCGACGTCGACGTACGTGACAGCGTGCGTCAGCGCGGCGTGCAGCGCCGTGGCGCGGGCGAGGTCGTGAAGGCCGTTTGATATTTGTCAGGTGACTGGCGCGATCGCGCCTTGGATTGATCAAGATCAATACCGCCCCAAAGGGCGCCGGGCCTAATAACGCCATGGCGACTGGGGATGCAAAAAGCACAGCAGTCCAGCGCCGTTTCGTACAGCCTTGGAGCGATGCATGAGTGCCAGCCGCGATGCCGCAAGTCAGAGCAGGTCCGGTCCCGGTGGGGTCATCACCGATTGGCGGCCTGAAGATCCTGCCTATTGGGAACATACCGGCAAGAAGGTTGCGACCCGCAACTTGGTGATATCGATACCGGCGTTGCTGCTGGCGTTCTCGGTATGGGTACTGTTTTCGGCGGTGACGATCAGCCTGCCTAAGATCGGCTTTGCGTTCAGTACCGATCAGCTGTTCTGGCTGGTGGCCTTGCCCAGCCTGTCTGGCGCAACGCTGCGCATCTTCTATTCGTTCGTCATTCCGATTTTCGGCGGCCGGCGCTGGACGGCCCTGTCCACGGCCTCGCTGCTGCTGCCAACGCTGTGGCTTGGCTTCGCGGTGCAGAACCCGGCCACGCCGTACTGGGTGTTCGTGCTGATCGCGATCCTGTGCGGGTTTGGCGGCGCGAACTTTTCGTCCTCGATGTCGAATATCTCCTTCTTCTATCCCAAGCAGCGCCAGGGCCTGGCGTTGGGCTTGAACGCGGGCCTGGGCAATGTCGGCGTGTCGGTGGCGCAGGCGGTTATCCCGCTGGTCATCACCGTCAGCGTATTTGGTGCCCTGGGTGGCGCACCGCAGCCGGTGGTTGCCGGTGGCGCGCCGTTGTTCCTGCAGAACGCGGGCTTTATCTGGGTGCCGTTCATCGCGGTGTTCGCCATCGCTGCCTGGTTCGGCATGAACGACCTGACCAGTGCGCGCTCGTCGTTCTCCGAGCAGGCAGTGATCTTCCGCCGCAAGCACAACTGGCTGATGTGCTGGTTGTACATCGGCACCTTCGGTTCCTACATCGGCTTCTCCGCCGGCTTCCCGATGCTGATAAAAAGCCAGTTCCCGGAGGTCAACCCGCTGGCCTATGCCTTCATTGGCCCGCTGCTGGGTGCGTTGATGCGTTCGGTGGGCGGTAGCCTGGCTGATCGTCTGGGGGGCGCACGGCTGACGTTCTGGGTGTTTGCACTGATGATCGCCGCTGTGTTCGCGGTGCTGCACTTCCTGCCCAGCGATGGCCAGGGCGGCAATTTCTACGGTTTCCTGCTGTCCTTCATGGCCTTGTTCGTGCTCAGCGGCATCGGCAACGGCACCACGTTCCGGATGATTCCGGTGATCTTCCGCACCTTGCATGAGCGCCTGTCGGCCAATGCAGGTGCCGAGGGCAAGAAGGCCGCCGCACACCAGGCCAGCATCGAGTCGGCCGCGGTGGTCGGTTTCTCGGGCGCCATCGGGGCCTATGGCGGCTTCTTCATCCCGAAGAGCTACGGCACTTCGATCAGTTTGACCGGCAGCCCGGACATGGCGCTGTACGGCTTCATAGCGTTCTACGCCACCTGCCTGGCCGTGACCTGGTGGTGGTACTACCGGCGCGGCGCCGAGACGCCGTGCTGAACAACACGCACCGCAGCCAGATAACCACATAGCCACGATGCAGCAGTTTGCGAACGGAGATTCACCATGAGCTATTTCCTTGATCGCTTGCAGTTCTTCAAGCGGGACCCACAACCCTTCGCCGATGGCCACGGGTTCAGCAAGAGCGAAGGCAGGGACTGGGAAAACAGTTATCGCGCCCGCTGGCAGTACGACAAGATCGTACGTTCCACCCACGGTGTGAACTGCACGGGTTCCTGCAGCTGGAAGATCTACGTCAAGAACGGCCTGGTCACCTGGGAAACCCAGCAGACCGACTACCCGCGCACGCGCCCGGACCTGCCCAACCACGAGCCACGCGGCTGCCCACGCGGCGCCAGCTACTCCTGGTACCTGTACAGCGCCAACCGCCTGAAGTACCCGCTGATCCGCGGCACCTTGCTGCGCATGTGGCGTAAGGCACGGCAGACGCAATCGCCGGTGCAGGCGTGGGCCAGCATCGTGCAGGACCCGGCCAAGTCGCGCGAGTACAAGCGCCGCCGCGGCATGGGTGGCTTCGTGCGGGTGAGCTGGGACGAAGCCAACGAAATAATCGCCGCCTCCAACCTGTACACCACCAAGGAATTCGGCCCGGATCGCATCGTCGGCTTCTCGCCGATCCCGGCGATGTCGATGGTGTCCTATGCAGCCGGTGCACGCTATCTGTCGTTGCTGGGCGGCGCCTGCCTGTCGTTCTACGACTGGTACTGCGATCTGCCGCCGGCCTCGCCGCAGGTCTGGGGCGAACAGACCGACGTGCCGGAATCGGCTGACTGGTACAACAGCCGCTACATCATCGCCTGGGGCTCGAACGTGCCGCAGACGCGTACGCCGGATGCGCACTTCTTCACCGAGGCCCGTTACAACGGCACCAAGACGGTGTCGATCTGTCCCGACTATTCGGAGCTGGCCAAGCTTACCGACCACTGGCTGCATCCCAAGCAGGGCACCGATGCTGCATTGGCGTTTGCGTTCGGCCACGTGATCCTGCGTGAGTTCCACGTCGACACGCCGTCTCAGTACTTCCAGGACTACTGCCGCCAGTACTCGGATATGCCGATGCTGGTTCGCATCGAACGCCGTGCCGATGGCCGGCTGGTGCCGGGGCACTTCCTGCGCGCCAGCGAGCTGGGCGGACTGGGCGAGAGCAACAACCCCGAGTGGAAGACGCTGGCCTTCGACGAGAACAGCGGCGACATCACCGTGCCCAACGGGTCGGTTGGCTTCCGTTGGGGCGAGAAGGGCAAGTGGAACATCGAGCAGAAGGCCAGCGATGGGCATGAAACCCGTTTGCGTCTGAGCCTTGCTGATATCAATGACGGCATTGAGGCAGTGAGCTTCCCTTACTTCGGTGGCATCGAGAGCGATGGCTGGACCGCCGCGCCGGCCGAGGAAGTGCTGGAACGCAACATCCCGTTGCGCCGCCTGCAGCTGGCCGATGGCGGCGAGGCGTTGGTGGCCACGGTGTATGACCTGCTGTTGGCGCAGTACGGCGTCGATCGTGGCTTCGGCGGCGGCAATGTCGCCAAGAGCTTTGACGACAACGTGCCGGGTACGCCGGCCTGGCAGGAGCGCATCACCGGCGTGTCACGCGCCGAGGTGATCGAGATCGCCCGCGAGTTCGCCCGCACCGCCGACAAGACCCATGGTCGCAGCATGATCATCGTCGGCGCCGGCATGAACCACTGGTTCCACAACGACATGAACTACCGCGGCCTGATCAACATGCTGGTCATGTGTGGTTGCGTGGGCCAGACCGGCGGTGGCTGGGCGCATTACGTGGGCCAGGAAAAGTTGCGCCCGCAGACCGGCTGGCAGCCGCTGGCGTTCGGCCTGGACTGGAGCCGCCCGCCGCGGCAGATGAACGGCACCTCGTTCTTCTACTTCAATACCGGGCAGTGGCGTTACGAAAAGCTGCAGGTTGATGAGCTGCTGTCGCCGCTGGCCGACGCCTCCAAGTACAGCGGCAGCTTGGCCGATCTAAACCTGCGAGCGGTGCGCATGGGCTGGTTGCCGAGTGCGCCCCAGCTGGACCGCAATCCACTGCAGCTGGTGCGCGAGGCCGAGCAGGCCGGTATCGCACCGGCGGACTACGCACTGTCCAAGTTCAAGGACGGCTCGCTGGACTTCGCCTTCGCCGATCCCGATGCCGCGCAGAATCACCCGCGCATGATGTTCATCTGGCGCTCCAACCTGCTGGGTTCGTCGGGCAAGGGCCACGAGTACATGCTGCGGCATCTGCTCGGCACCCGCCACGGCCTGCAAGGCAAGGACCTGGGCGAGATGGGCGCGGTCAAGCCCGAGGATGTGAAGTGGCGTGATGAAGCGCCGGAGGGCAAGCTCGACCTGCTGGTGACGCTGGACTTCCGCATGTGCACCACCGCGCTGTACTCGGACATCGTGCTGCCGACCGCCACCTGGTACGAAAAGGACGACCTCAACACCTCGGACATGCATCCGTTCATCCACCCGCTGTCCAAGGCGGTGGACCCGGCTTGGGAGTCACGCAGCGACTGGGAGATCTTCAAGGGTGTCGCACGCACGCTCAGTGACATGGCGCCCGGCGTGCTGGGTGTGGAGAAGGACCTGGTGCTGGTGCCGACCCTGCACGACACGCCCAACGAACTGGGCATGCCGTTCGGCGTGGCGGACTGGAAGAAAGGCCAGTGCGAAGCCATCCCGGGCAAGACCATGCCAAGCATGGCGGTGGTCGAACGCGATTATCCCAACCTCTACCGCAAGTTCACCTCGCTGGGCCCGTTGCTGGACAAGCTGGGCAACGGCGGCAAGGGCATGAGCTGGGATACCAAACACGAGGTGGAGTTCCTCGGCAAGCTCAACCACACCGTGCACGAAGAAGGCGTAAGCCAGGGCCGGCCGGCCATTGATACGGCAATCGACGCCTGCGAAGTGATCCTGCACCTGGCCCCGGAAACCAACGGCCATGTCGCGGTCAAGGCCTGGGAGTCGCTGGGTACCTTCACCGGTCGCGAGCATACGCATCTGGCAGTTGGCAAGGAGCACGAAGCCATCCGCTTCCGCGACATCCAGGCGCAGCCGCGCAAGATCATCTCTTCGCCGATCTGGTCCGGGCTGGAAGACGACAACGTCAGCTACAACGCCGGCTATACCAACGTGCACGAGCTGATCCCGTGGCGCACGGTGACCGGCCGCCAGCAGTTCTACCAGGACCACGAATGGATGATCGATTTCGGCGAGGCCTTCATGGGCTATCGGCCGCCGGTCAACACGCGCACGGTGGAACCGCTGCTCAACCAGCGGCCGAACGGCAACAAGGAGATCGTGCTGAACTGGATCACGCCACACCAGAAGTGGGGCATCCACAGTACCTACAGCGACAACCTGATCATGCAGACCTTGTCGCGTGGTGGCCCGATCGTGTGGCTGAGCGAGGACGATGCGCGCAGCGCCGGCATCGAGGACAACGACTGGATCGAACTGTTCAACGTCAATGGTGCGATCGCCGCGCGCGCAGTGGTCAGCCAGCGCGTGATGTCGGGCATGGCGATGATGTACCACGCGCAGGAACGCATCATCAACGTGCCGGGCTCGGAGATTTCCGGCACCCGCGGCGGCATCCACAACTCGGTGACCCGCATCGTGCTCAAGCCCACTCACATGATCGGCGGCTACGCGCAGCTGGCGTGGGGATTCAATTACTACGGTACCTGCGGAACCAACCGCGATGAATTCGTGATCGTGCGCAAGATGGACAAGATCGATTGGCTGGATGGTGAGGACGCAAATTCGAGTGCAACCGGCGCCGCACGGGAGGTGGTGTGATGAAAGTACGTGCCCAGATTGCGATGGTCTTGAACCTGGACAAGTGCATCGGCTGCCATACCTGCTCGATCACCTGCAAGAACGTGTGGACCTCACGCGAAGGCGTCGAGTACGCGTGGTTCAACAATGTGGAAACCAAGCCCGGCATTGGCTACCCGAAGGAATGGGAGAACCAGGAGAAGTGGAACGGTGGTTGGGTGCGCAATGGTGCCGGCAAGCTGGTGCCCCGCGCCGGTGGTCGCTGGCGCATGCTTGCCAAGATCTTCTCCAACCCAGACCTGCCGCAGATCGACGACTACTACGAGCCGTTCGACTTCGATTACCAGCACCTGCACGACGCGCCTGAGCTGAAGCACCAGCCGACCGCGCGGCCGCGCTCGCTGCTGACCGGGCAGCGCATGGAGAAGATCGAGTGGGGCCCGAACTGGGAGGAAATCCTCGGTACCGAGTTCTCCAAGCGTGCCCGCGACTACAACTTCGACAAGGTGCAGAAGGAGATCTACGGCGCCTTTGAGAAGACTTTCATGATGTACCTGCCGCGCCTGTGCGAGCACTGCCTCAATCCGGCCTGCGTCTCTGCCTGCCCCTCCGGCGCGATCTACAAGCGCGAGGAAGACGGCATCGTGCTGATCGACCAGGACAAGTGCCGTGGCTGGCGCATGTGCGTGTCGGCCTGCCCGTACAAGAAGATCTATTACAACTGGAAGAGCGGCAAGTCCGAGAAGTGCATCTTCTGCTACCCGCGCATCGAGATGGGCGAGCCCACCGTCTGCTCGGAAACCTGCGTGGGCCGCATCCGCTACCTCGGCGTGATGCTGTACGACGCGGACCGTATTGCCGAAGCCGCATCGGTGGCGGCGGAGAAGGACCTGTACCAGTCGCATCTGGACATCTTCCTGGACCCGTACGATCCCGCGGTGATCGAGGCCGCGCGTGCCGAAGGCATCCCGGATAGCTGGTTGGAATCGGCCAAGCAGTCGCCGGTCTACAAGCTGGCCATCGACTGGAAGCTGGCGCTGCCGCTGCACCCGGAATACCGCACCCTGCCGATGGTCTGGTACGTGCCACCGTTGTCGCCGATCCAGTCGGCGGCCGAACGCGGTCATGTCGGCATGAGCGGCGAGCTGCCGGACATCGCCTCCTTGCGCATCCCGGTGCGTTACCTGGCCAACCTGCTGACCGCCGGTGACGAGCAGCCGGTGATCCGCGCCCTGGAGCGGCTGATGGCGATGCGTGCCTGGCGCCGCGGCAAGAACGTGGACGGTGTCGAGGACATGCGCGTGCTGGAGCAGGTGGGGTTGACCCCGGCACAGGTCGAGGAGATGTACCGCTACCTGGCCATCGCCAACTACGAGGACCGCTTCGTCATCCCCAGCGCGCACCGCGAGTACGCCAACGATGCCTTCGGCGAACGTGGGGGCTGCGGCTTCACCTTTGGCAATGGCTGCAATGGCGACAGCCCGGCGGACCTGTTCACCCAGCGCAAGAGCACCACCTACACGGTGCATCCCAACCGCCAGCACCGGCATGAGGTGGTGAAATGAGTGTGCTCAAGCTGATTGGCGTATTGCTGGACTACCCGCGCGACGAGCTTTGGCAGCATGGCGAGGAGCTGCTGGAGGCCTGCGACGATCCGGCATTGACGCCGGCCCGTCGTGGGCAGCTGCGCGACTTCGTACAGGACCTGCTGGCCAGCGATCCGCTGGAAGCGCAGGACCGCTGGCTGGCCACCTTTGACCGCGGCCGCTCGATGAGCCTGCTGGTGTTCGAGCACATCCACGGCGAGTCGCGTGACCGTGGCCAGGCCATGGTCGACCTGATCGATGCCTACCGTCGCAACGGCTTCGAGCTGGAAGCACGCGAGCTGCCGGACTACCTGCCACTGCTGCTCGAGTACCTCGCGCACCGCCCGCAGGCCGAAGCCAAGGATTGGCTGCACCACATCGGCCACATCGCCGGCATGCTCGCCGCCCGCGCGGCCGAGCGGCAGCTGCCGCACGCGGTGCTGCTGGAGATCCTGGTCGAGGCGGGCGAGGGCAAGGTCAACCTGGCCGTGCTGCGGCAACGCGCCAGCGAGGAAGTGCGTGATGACACCGTCGAAGCCATGGATCGCCTGTGGGAAGAGGAGGCCGTGCGCTTCGGTGCCGATGCCCCCTCGCAGGACTGCGATCCACCCCATCGTTCACCGGCACGCGCGCAGCCGCGGGAGATCCAGCCATGAGTAACCTCAACCAGTTCGCTTTCCAGTTCTATCCCTATATCGCGGTCGCGGTGCTGTTGATCGGCAGCTGGGCGCGCTATGACAAGGCGATGTACAGCTGGCGTACCGGCTCGACCCAGCTGCTGTCCGACCGTGGCATGCGTATCGGCAGCAACTGCTTCCACATCGGCATCCTCGCCATCCTCGGCGGTCACCTTGTCGGCCTGCTGACACCGCATGCGCTCTACGAGCCCTTCATCACCTCGTCGCAGAAGCAACTGCTGGCGATGGTGGTGGGTGGTTTCTTCGGTGCGCTGTGCTTCATCGGCATCACCATTCTGCTGGTGCGCCGGCTGACCAATGCCCGCGTTCGTGCCATTGGCAGCTTTGGTGACACCCTGGTGCTGGTGCTGCTGTTTGCCCAGCTCTGCCTTGGCCTTTACAGCATCAAGGTCTCGGCCGGTCATCTGGACGGTGGCGTAATGGTGATGCTGGCCGAATGGGCCCAGCACATCGTCACCTTCCGCGCCGGTGCAGCGGATTATGTCGAAGGCGTGCATTGGGTCTACAAGGCGCATATCTTCCTTGGCCTGACGCTGTTGTTGATCGCGCCCTTCACCCGCCTGGTGCATGTGTGGAGCATCCCGCTCAGCTATCTGTGGCGGCCCTACCAGGTGGTGCGCCGTCGCCAGGCCACGTTGCGCTACGGGCCGCGGGAGTAAGCCTTGGGCGCCTTGCCACGCATCCTGCCGATCACCGTGATCGACTCGGACACGCCGGTGCCGGCCGAGGCCGGCCACCATCATCCGGCTGACGATGGCCCGCGCAGTCTCGGCCAGCCTGCACCCTGCAGTCTGTTCGTTGCCGAGACCGCCATCGACGAAGCCGCCATCGCCCGCGAGATGCAGTTCCATCGCGCGATGCGCCCGGAGCAGTCCCGCGCCGATGCGGCGCGGGCGCTGGTGGTACGCGAGCTGCTGCGGCTGGAGGCCGAGCGTCTGCAGTTGCCCGTCGCATCGACGGTGGCCGGGCAGGAAACCAGTGAAGAAGTCCGTATCCAGCAGTTGCTCGAGCAGTCGCTGGAAGACCGCGTGCCCAGTGACGAGGACTGCCGCCGCTACTTCGAGCAGAACCCCGAGCGCTTCCGCTCTGCAGACCGCATCCGGGTGCGCCATATCCTGCTGGCGGCACCGGCCGATGACATCGCCGGGCGCCTGAAGGCCCGCACCCGGGCCGAGACGCTGATCGCCGAGCTGCTCGAGCAACCGCATCTGTTCGCTGATCTTGCCGCGCGCAACTCGCAATGCCCGTCAAGCAGCGAGGGCGGTGAGCTGGGCTGGTTGCAGCGTGGCCAGACCACGCCCGAGTTCGATCGGCAGATATTCCGCCTGCGACAGGGCCTGGCCGGCTTCCCGGTGGAGTCGCGCTGGGGCTACCACGTGGTCCTGGTCGATGCGCTGGAGGCCGGCGTGGCGCTGGCTTACGAGCAGGTGCAGGCGCAGATCAGCGAGTACCTGGAGCTGCAGGTACGGCAGCGCGACGTACAGCAGTTTTTGCTGCAGCTGCGTGAGCGCTATCCGGTGCGCGGGCTCGACGAGATCGAAGCGCAGGCCGAGTAAAGACCGAATCCTCAAGGAGTGGCGATGAGCCAGAATCTGCAAGCGGTCAGCAATGGCCAGCAACAACGCGCGCTGTGGTTGAGCACTTTCGCCTTCACCGTGTGCTTCGCGGTGTGGATGATCTTCGCCATCATCGGCATCCAGATCAGCAAGCAGCTGGGCTTGAACGACACCCAGTTTGGCCTGCTGATCGCGACCCCGGTATTGACCGGCTCGGTGATCCGCGTCTTCCTCGGCATCTGGTCCGACCAGTTCGGCGGACGCAAGGTGATGACCCTGGTGATGCTGTGTGGTGCGGTCGCCACCTGGCTGCTGACCTACGCGCAAACCTATCCGCAGTTCCTGCTCGCGGCCTTGTTCGTCGGTATTGCCGGCGGCAACTTCTCGGTCGGCGTGACCTATGTGTCCAAGTGGTTCCCGCCGGAAAAGCAGGGCACCGCGCTGGGCATCTTCGGTGCCGGCAACATCGGCTCGGCGGTGACCAAGCTGCTGGCACCGCTGGTGATGGTGGCGTCGGGCTGGATGATGGTGGCCAAGCTGTGGGCGGTGGGTTTGGCCGTGACCGCCATCCTGTTCTATCTGTTCAGTAAGGAAGATCCCTCGCTGGAGGAGCGCCGTCGCAGCGGGGTCAAGCCGATGCCGTTCTCCGAGCAGATGGCACCGCTGAAGAACCTGCAGGTATGGCGGTTCTCGCTGTATTACTTCTTCGTCTTCGGTGGCTTCGTGGCCCTGGCGCTGTGGCTGCCGCACTACCTGGTCGGCGCGTATGGCATGGATGTGGGTACGGCGGGCGTTCTGGCGGCGTGTTACTCGATCCCGGCCAGCCTGTTCCGGGTGGTGGGTGGGTGGCTGTCCGACCGCATCGGCGCTCGCCGGGTGATGTACTGGACGCTGGGCGTATCGGCTATCTGCACCTTCATCCTGGCCTATCCGGATACGCGCTACATCGTGCAGGGCGTGCATGGCGAACTCAGCTTCCACCTTGCCATCAGCGTCACCCTGTTTACCGTGCTGGTGTTCGTGCTCGGCTTCTTCATGTCGCTGGGCAAGGCCGCGGTCTACAAGCACATCCCCGTCTATTACCCCAAACATGTGGGCGCGGTGGGTGGCGTGGTCGGCATGATCGGTGGCCTGGGAGGATTCATCCTGCCCATCGTGTTCGGTGCGCTCAACGACGTGGTCGGCATCTGGAGCAGCTGTTTCATGCTGCTGTTCGTACTGGTCAGCGTCGCCTTGGCATGGATGCACTTCTCGATCCGTCGCATGGAGCGTCGCAACTTCCCGCAGTTGGATCGTCAGACCGACCTGCCCGAAGCCATCGATGCGGCCGAGGTCGAAAAACAACGGCGCGCTTGATCCAGATCAGTGAAATGGATCGCTTGCTGCAGGAGGATGCAGGCATGTCAGTCGAGACCGCCGGAATGGACGATGCCACCTTGCATGCAGCCCTGCTGCAGCAGCCCGCGCATGTGCTGTTCCCGCCACCGCATGAGCTCAGCCCCGGCTTTGCCGAGGCGGGCTGGCGCGCGGCCATGCAGGCCAGCAACGAGCATTTGATCCCGCGTGCCTTGACCCTGGGCTTCAAGGTGGCGGCGGCCGACCAGGAGCGCCCCGAGAACCTGCTCGATGCCTTGCTGGTCTGCCTGCGACTGCAGGCCAACGTACTGGCCGGCGATCGCGAAGTGGCGGCGATGGTGCTGCAGCCGGGCGTGGCCGAACAGTTGCCGGCACCGCTGTTGGGCCGCCTGCTTGACGCCGTGCCGCACCAGCTGTGCACCATCGCGCGGCCGCAGGTCGAGGTGCGCCTGGAGGCCTCAAGCCTGGTTGTTCCAGCTGCGTTGCGCGCGGTGGGATGCACCCGCCTGACCGTGATCGACCGGGCCGATGGCGACGGCGTGCAGCTGTTGAAGCAGGGCCAACAGGCCGGTTTCACCGCCTGCTACTACCAGCTGCGTGCGCCTGCGCACGACGACGCGACGTTCCTGTCACGGTTGCAGCAGGTGCTGGAGCTGGCGCCGGAGCGCATCGTGCTGCCTGCACCGTGCAGCCTGCCGGCCAAGCCGGCGGTGGCTGATTGGCTGCAGGCGTGGCGGTTGCTGCGTGTTGCCGGCTATCAGGCACTCGGCGGCGATCACTACCAGCGAGCAGACCTGCCGATGCCGTTGCGTAACGGCGATGGTCAACGACATTGCGACCTGATGGGCGTACCGCGTCGCGAGCGGCACGACCTGCTCGGCATCGGTCCGGGCGCGTGCAGCCAGATCGGCGACGTGATCTGCCGGATGGAAGCCCAGCCCGCGCATTGGCGTGCCTGTCTGGTGGCCGGGCAGCCGGGCGTGGCAGCCGGGCTTATTCTTTCCGAGCATGAACGTATGACGGATGAGGTGGTGCAGAGCCTGGCCTGCGACCATTGCCTGGACATGGGCGCGTTTGAATGGCGCAACGCCTTGCCGCTCAACGCCTGCTTCGAAGATGGCATCGCCCGCATCGCTTTGTTCATGGAGCGCGGTTGGCTGCGCCACGAGCACGGCGTGTTGCGTATCGAGAATGAAGGCGAGCTGCTGTGGCGTATGATCGCGGCGTGCTTCCGCCCCTTGGCTGCTGTTTGAAACCGGAATGACGCACTCCTCTCCGCCGCCACGTGGCCCGCTGGGCTCCGCCACCCCCAATCCGGCCGCTGCCGGCGATGGTGATGCGCTGCATTTCTGCAGTACCTGCGCGTTTTCCGACGCCTGCAGCTCGCAGGGCTATGACAAGACCGCGCTCAACGAGCTGCATGTGCTGGTTGACCATGTGGGGCCGTATCACGCCGGTGACTACATTTTCCGTGCCGGCGAACCGTTCGATTCAATCGCGGCGGTGCGCGCAGGCATGGTCAAGACCTTTGTCGACGACAGCCTTGGCAACGAACAGGTACTGGGCTTCAGCCTGCCGGGCGAGGTGATCGGCTTGAACGCGATCCACGGCTCGCGCTATCCCTGCAACGCGGTGGCACTGGATACCGTGCACCTTTGCCGCATCTCCTTTCCGCGTATCAGCTTGCTGGCCAGCCGAATGCCGGGGCTGCAGGCCAAGTTGTTCAGCCTGCTCAGCGCCGAGATCGGCAAGGCCGCGCTGCTGGCAGCCAACTACCGTACCGAGGAGCGCATGGCGGCGTTCCTGCTGGATATCTCCAATCGGTACGCGCGGCGCGGCTTTTCCGCGCACCGTTTCAACCTGACGATGACCCGCACCGAGATTGCCAATTACCTGCGCATGGCCCCGGAGACCGCCAGCCGCGTATTGCGGCGGCTGAGTGATGAAGAAGTCATTGCGGTGAAGCAACGCGAGATCATCCTGCTGCAGCCGGAGCGCCTGGCATTGATGGCCGCAACCGATGACGCCAACGAGTGACAGCGAAACGAGGATGCATCCATGAGAAAACTGTGGGCGTTGCTGCTGGCCGTGGCCAGCGTTCCGGCAAGCGCGGCTGAGTTGACGGTTTCTGCCGCATCCAGCCTGACCGAAAGCTTTGGCGAAATCGCCTCGGCCTATGAAAAGGCCAATCCGGGCACCAAGGTGGATCTCAACTTTGCCGCGTCCGGTGTGCTGCTGCAGCAGATCGCGCGGGGCGCACCGGTGGACGTGCTGGCCACGGCAGACCAGGCGACCATGGCGCAGGCACAGACCGATGGTCTGGTGGACCCGGCAACCCAGCATGTATTCGCGGCCAACAGCCTGTGGGTAGTGGTGCCACCGCAGACAACGAACAAGCCCGCGACGCTCGCAGCCCTGGCTGCACCTGGCGTCAAGCGCGTTGCGATCGGCAACCCGGACAGTGTCCCGGTTGGTCGCTATGCGCGCGGCGCACTGCAGGCGGCAGGCATCTGGCCGGCGGTGCAGGCAAAGATGATCAGCACCCAGAACGTGCGCCAGTCCTTGGACTATGTGGCGCGAGGTGAGGTGGATGCCGGCTTTGTCTATTCCACCGATGCGCAGGCGATGCGGGATCGCGTGCAGCGTGCCTTCCAGGTGCCGGTTGCCGGTGGTATCAACTACCCGCTGGCGATGGTCAAGGACAGCCGCAATGCCGTGGAGGCCAAGCGCTTCATCGCCTTCGTGCAATCGGCGCAGGGCCAGGCGATCCTGCACAGGCATGGATTCGGCAGCCCCTGATGGTGGATCTGGACTGGAGCGCGTTGTGGTTGTCGCTGAAGGTGGCCGGCTGGGCCACCGCGATAAACCTCGTGCTTGGTGTCGCCTTGGGCGCGTTGCTGGCGCGGCGGCGGTTTCCCGGTCGTGAGCTGCTCGATACGGTGTTCACCCTGCCGATGGTGTTGCCGCCCACCGTGCTGGGCTACTACCTGCTGGTGTTGATCGGCAGCAAGGGGCCGTTGGGCCGATGGCTCGACGAAAGCTTCGGCATCAATCTGGTTTTCACCTGGCAGGCCGCGGTGATCGCGGCTGCGGTGGCGTCGTTCCCGCTGGTGTTCAAGCCGGCGCGGGCGGCGTTCGAGGATGTGGACGGGCAGTTGGAACAAGCGGCGCGCACCTTGGGCATCTCGGAGCTGGCGTTGTTTTTCAGGGTGACCTTGCCGTTGGCGTGGCGCGGCATCCTCGCCGGGCTGTTGCTGGCGTTCGCACGGGCGATGGGCGAGTTCGGTGCCACCATCATGGTGGCGGGCAGCATCCCCGGCCGCACCCAGACACTGTCCATCGCCATCTATGAAGCAGTGCAGGCGGGCAACGATGGCCGCGCCAACGCCTTGGTGCTGCTGTCCTCGCTGGTCTGCATCAGCGTGCTGCTGATTGCCGCGCGGCTGGTGGGGCGGCGCCAGCACGAAGGGGTGCGCAATGTGGCTTGAACTGGATATCCAACGCCAGCTGCATGCTGCCGGCCAGCACTTCGAACTGCATGCTGCGCTGCGCTGCACCCAGCCCAAGGTGGTGCTGTTCGGGCCCTCCGGCGCCGGCAAGAGCCTGACCCTGAAAGCCGTGGCCGGGCTGCTGCGGCCTGACACCGGCGTGATCCGCATGCAGGGCCAGCCATTGTTTGACCAGGCCGCCGGCATCAACCTGTCACCGCAGCGCAGGCGGGTTGGCTATGTGTTCCAGGACTACGCGCTGTTCCCGCATCTGACCGTGCGCCAGAACGTGGGCTTTGGCCTGCAGCGCGGCTTGCGCAATCCTTCGCGCGGGCGTCGCCTCGCCGCGGTCGAGCAATGGCTGCAGGCATTCCGCATCGACCCTGTTGGCGATCTGCTGCCGTCACAGATATCCGGTGGACAGCGCCAGCGCACCGCGCTCGCTCGCGCCCTGGTTACCCAGCCGCAGGCCTTGTTGCTGGATGAACCCTTCGCCGCGCTGGATCACGCCTTGCGCGTGCATCTGCGCCAGGAACTGGAGACCGTGCTGGACCAGACCGGCATTCCGCTGCTGCTGATCAGCCACGACCCGGAAGACGTTGAAATGTTCGGCCAGCAAGTGGTGCACCTGGCCGATGGACGCGTGCAGGGCTGAGCCGGCCTATCAGCCTGGCGCACCATCGGCGCGTGGCCGCAGGTAGATCCATGCCAGTCGCAGCAACCACGGCGCCAGCACCAGCAACCAGCCAAGCGCGGCGATGGCATGCCAGCGCCAGGGATCCTGCAGCAATGGCGCAAGGATGCGCAGCAGGGCGACCAGCTGCAGGCCCAGAAGTGCCACCCAGGCCACTGCCGGCATGACCAACGCACGCCCCGAGTGGCCTTGGCTGACGCGGGTGACCATGGCCACCAGCAGGCTGCCGAACAGGCCGATGGCCAAGGCATGCAACGGCGCGCGCTCCAACCAGCCAACGTGCCCCACAAGTGCGGCGATGTCCTGCAGCAGGTACAGCAGCATTGCCAGTGGCCACCACAGCAGCCCGAGGAACAGCACGCGCAACAGCGCAGGGGCGTGCCCGCGCGGCCACCAGCGCCGCAGGGTATAGAGCGACAACAGCAGCAGGCCCGCATCGGCAACCAACATCGGCCATGGCCACTGCAGCTGATCGGCAACAAGGTGCAACAGGCTCAGCACCCACAGCAGCGCCAGCCAGGACGGTGGACGCCATGCGACGTAGCCCGCCACCACATTGCCGGCGAAGAAGGGAAACATGCGGTGTGCCACGCTGGCGTAGATCGGCAGCAGCAGGCCGAACGTGCCGATGGAAACGCTCAGTGCGTGCCAGCGCGCATCACCGCTGACAATCGCCTGGATGAACGCGACCAGCCCGATCAGCCCCAGCAGCAACGCGCTCCAGCAGGACCATGCATGCCAGGTACGGCCCTGCTCGCGCAGCATCAGTCGTCCGAGCACCACCAGTGCCGCGCCCCAACCCGTGCAGGCCAGCAGCAGGCCCAGGCCAAGTCCGGGGTGCCAGCCCGCGCTGTAGGCCAGCAGTGCGAGCTGGCCGGCGAACATGCCACCGCCCACGCACAGGTAGCTCCAGCGGGGCAGGGCGGGCAGGCCCATCCAGCGCGGGAACACCGTCAGCAGGAAGCCGAAGATGAAGCTGGGCAGCACCAGGTACTGCATCCACAGCCCATGCAGCCAGGCCGGGGGCAGCGTCAACGCCGGTTGCGCTGGCAACAGGCCTTGCAGGCTGAGCAACCAGATGCCCCACCATGCCATGGCCAGGGACAGGTTGCAGACACCCACGAAGAACAGCAACCGGTGAGGGGCAGCGAAAAGCGGGGCGGAGGGCGCAGGGGTGTTTTTCACGGCGCGAGTATCGGTCCGGCGCCGACAGGGGCAGCTGATAAAAGTCATCTGGCCGGTTCATCATGGGCAGCGCGGCGCCGTGTTGCGCTGCCGCGAGGCCTGGGACGCCGGTCTCGCTAAACTGATTTCATTTGCAACGGAGTGGTCATGGCCAGTATTCGAGCAGTGTCCCTGATTGGTGTCCCTACCGATGTAGGCGCCGGCGCCCGTGGTGCGCGCCTGGGACCGGAGGCGTTGCGCATTGCCGGGTTGCCCGAGGCGCTGGCCGAGCGTGGCGTGGATGTGCGGGATATCGGCAACCTGGACGGTCCGCGCAACCCCTGGACCGGCCCGGTGCAGGGCTACCGGCACCTGGACGAAGTGGTGGCGTGGAATCACGCCTTGATGGAAGCCACCTATGCCGAACTGAAGGATGGCCGCCTGCCGATCATGCTCGGCGGTGACCACTGCCTCGGCGTGGGGTCGATCACGGCGGTCGCACGCTGGTGCCGTGAGCAGGGCAAGCAGCTGCGCGTGTTGTGGCTGGATGCACATTCGGACTTCAACACCTCCGACGTCACCCCTTCGGGCAACATCCACGGCATGCCGGTGGCCTGCCTGTGTGGCCTGGGGCCGCAGGGCCTGACCCATCTGGGGGGCGATGCCCCGGCCATCAGCGCGTGGCAGGTGCACCAGATCGGCATCCGCTCGGTGGACCCGGAAGAAAAACGTCTGATCAAGCAGCATCGCGTGGACGTCTACGACATGCGCTACATCGACGAGGCCGGCATGAAGCGCACGGTGGAAGCAGCGCTGCACGGCATTGATGCCAATACCCATCTGCACGTCAGTTTCGACGTGGATTTCCTCGACCCCAGCATCGCGCCGGGTGTCGGCACTACGGTTCCCGGTGGCGTCAATTACCGCGAAGCGCAGCTGGTGATGGAGATGATTGCCGATACCGGGCTGATGGGTTCGCTGGACATCGTCGAACTCAATCCGCTGCTGGACCACCAGAACCGCACCGCGGAATTGGCGGTGGATCTTGTTGAAAGCCTGTTCGGAAAGTCCACGCTGATGCGTGATTGAAGGGCTGCAGCATGGGCGTGTGGTGGTGATCACGCGCACGTTTGCGCCGTTGCTGCGTTAACGCGTTTCCGACATGGCTGAACCGGTGCTGCGCATATTCACGCGCAGCACACAGCCGAGCAGCCAGATTCGTCTTCACACGCGGTCCGCTGGTTGCCGGTCTCCGGCCAATGCCGCCGCCTCATGAGCGAGGAGACGAACAATGATGAAGCGAGTATTGATGTTGGCCTTGGTTGGCGCGTTCTCGGTGGGCATGCTCAGCGGCTGTAACACCATGGCCGGCGCCGGCAAGGACATGCAGAAGGCCGGTGAGAAGGTCGAAGACAAGGCGCACGACTGCAACGACGGCAAGTGCTGATCAACCTGCGGCCCTTGGCGGGGCTGCATCGATGTAACCACCACAGGAGAAAGACATGAAGCGTTTGGTTGCCCTGATGTTGTTGTCGCTGTTCTCGGTTGCCGTGCTGTCTGGCTGCAACACCGTTGCCGGTGCCGGCAAGGATGTGCAGAAGGCAGGCGAAAAGGTGGAGGACGCTGCCAAGGGCAACTGACCTGGCCAGCGCACACCGCTGAATTGGAGAAGGCCGGCATTGCCGGCCTTTTTCATGCGCGTTGATTTTTTTACACGCTGCTGAAGGCGTGTTCATTGACATCAGTGCCTCACAACGAAGTGTGGACTCGATGGCAACACCATTGCCTCCAAGATGGCTGCACGCGAATCAACCGCGTAATCCCACAAGGAGCAACGTAATGAACAAAGACATTATTTCCGGCAAGTGGACCCAGCTCAAAGGCAAGGTACAGGCCAAGTGGGGTGACATCACCGATGACGACCTGAAGGTGGCCGAAGGCAATGCCGAATATCTGTCCGGGCGCCTGCAGGAACGCTATGGCTGGGCCAAGGACCGCGCAGAAACGGAGGTGCGTGACTTCGAGGATTCGCTGCGCAAGGAATACCCTGACTACCGTTGATTGATCCCGCTTGAGTGCGAGCCAGGGATCAAACACAAAGGGCCGCGAAAGCGGCCCTTTGTTCATCCTGCGCAGATGCCGGCATTGGTTGGCGGGCTTCCCGGGTGCGCTGCGCTTACCCGGGCTACGGTACTGACGAACCTTGGGTTGGTGGCCCCTTGAACGGCCTTGCGCAGGCCGCAAGGGCCGGGGCGCGGGGCGGGTTGGACAGAGGGTCTGTGGTCAACGCCAGCGCGCCGGCGGATCGGGTACGAAACCATCGGGGAAGGCCTGCGGCGTGTTGTCGACGCGATGGCGCGGCAGGATGCCCAGCGCGGCCAAGCGCTGTCGCGAGTCATAGCGGATCTCGCTGACCTGGGCCGGGCTGCTGCTGGCGCGCTCAAAGCTGGTCAGCGAGGAACTGGACCACTCACGCTCGCCATGCCCCGTGCCCAGGCGCTGACGCGATTCTGTCCTGGCCATCGCAGTGGGCGCGGCGGGGGCATCGGCCATGCGGGAGTTGGCGCTGGCACTGGCCTCGGCCTCGGCGCGGTCCTCGTACTGCGGCATGGGACGCGGCATCGGCCGCGGGCGGGGAATAGGACGCATGTCGTAGATGCGGCGCGCTTCGTTGAACACCG
The DNA here is from genome assembly GCF_032061965.1 of Stenotrophomonas sp. GTDB lineage: Bacteria > Pseudomonadota > Gammaproteobacteria > Xanthomonadales > Xanthomonadaceae > Stenotrophomonas. The sequence continues at coordinate 143,103 of NZ_DAMBEF010000008.1, forward strand.
CGATGCCGATCACCCCGACATTGGCCGGGCGGCCGGTACGGCTGGCATAGCTGTCGTCGTGGCGGGTGAACACGAACTGCGCGACTTCGGCGTTGGATTTGCGCCAGCCGGTGATCTCACTGCTCTGCCAGGGCTCCAGCACATAGCCGGACTGGGCCGGGGAGGCGGTCTGGCCGGTGATCGCATTGACCCCGTCCACCGACAGCACCACCAGCACGCGCTGGCCGCTGCGGTTCTCCATCCGCACGCTGTAGCGGTGACCGGGGCTGCCGGCCACCCATTGCTGGCCGCGATGGCCGTACTGGTCCAGCTCTCCACCGCCGTCACGGTCAATCACCGACAGTAATACCGGGCCCTCGTCCGGCTGCCGGACCGGGCTGAAGCCGCATAGCGCGACAACCGACAACACACTGGCAAACAGGCGGTACATGGCGGGCTCCTCGTTGGGGTACGAGGCCTTGAACGGGTGGGGGCGGCCAATGGGGTTGAGGGCGGCGCGCGGCGCGGGGGGTTACACTGGGCCGGTTCATCCGCTCGTCAGCTTGGTTTTCATGACTACCCGCGTCCTTACCGGCATTACCCCCTCCGGCACTCCCCACCTCGGCAATTACGTTGGCGCGATCCGCCCGGCCATTGCCGCCAGCCAGGCCTCGGATATCGAGAGCTTCTTCTTCCTGGCCGACCTGCACAGCCTGATCAAGGCGCAGGAGCC
>NZ_DAMBEF010000009.1:0-11514 GCF_032061965.1 Stenotrophomonas sp.
AGCGAGCCGCCTATTATGTCAGGCTTTTCGTTTCCGTCAACACCTTTTTTCGAGGTGGTTGACGTCGTTTCGTGGTCCCGGTCACTGGTGTGATCGGCGCCGTGAAGCGAGGAAGCGAATTCTAGACATCTTTGTGAAAAGCGCAATCACTTTTTGCTGCAGAGCGGAAAAAAGGGGGCTACGAGCCGATTCGGCAAAGTCTGTGCCTCAGCAGCACTGTTCTTCTGGCCAAGACAGCGTGCCGACCCGACCGCTGCACCCGTTGGCGCAACCAGGCACACCCAATCAGATGCCTGGGCCACAATGCGGATTGATCCTTCCTCTTGCCAGATAGATGACACCACCCGCTTCCCGCTCCTTCGTGCGTGACCTTTCGCTGCCGGCGGTGGTCGCCGGTTTCATCACTGTCCTGGTGGGGTTCGCCAGTTCTGCGGTGATCGTGTTCCAGGCCGCGCAGGCCGTCGGCGCGGGGCAGGCGGAGATCGCGTCGTGGATGTGGGCGCTGGGCTTAGGCATGGGCGTGACCTGCATTGGCTTGTCGCTGCGCTACCGGATGCCGGTGGTGACGGCCTGGTCCACCCCAGGCGCGGCCATGCTGGTGGTCGGGGCCGGCGCGCTGCCGCTGTCTGACGCTATTGGTGCCTTCGTCCTGGCTGCGTTGATGGGTGCGTTGGCCGGCTTCTCCGGCGTGTTCGAGAAGGCGATGCGGCGCATCCCGGTATCGCTGGCCTCGGGCATGCTGGCCGGGGTACTGCTGCGCTTTGGCCTGGATGTCTTCGTATCGGTGGAAACGCAACCGCTGCTGGTGCTGCTGATGTTTGCCACCTATCTGGCCGGGCGGCGCTGGGTACCGCGCTATGCAGTGATCGCGACCTTGCTGGTCGGCGTGGCAGTGGCCAGCAGCCAGGGCCTGATGCATGTGGAGAAGCTGCAACTGCAGATGGCAGTGCCGGTCTTCACCCTACCTACGCTGTCATGGGCGGCGGTGTTCGGCATCGCCCTGCCCTTGTTCATCGTGACCATGGCCTCGCAGAACGTGCCCGGTGTGGCGGTACTGAAAGCTTCCGGTTACGACGCGCCGATATCGCCGGTGGTCGGCTGGATCGGCGTGGTCAACACGGCGCTTGCTCCGTTTGGTGGCTATGCACTGAACCTGGCCGCCATCACCGCGGCGATCTGCATGGGTCGCGACGTCCATGAGGATCCGGCGCGGCGTTACACCGCGGCGGTAAGTGCCGGTGTGTTCTATATCGTGGTTGGCCTGTTCGGGGCGACGGTGGCAGCGGTGTTTGCGGCCTTCCCCAAGGAGTTGATCGCTACCCTCGCCGGCATCGCCTTGCTCGGCACCATCGGCAATAGCCTGGCGGCGGCGATGAAACAGGAAGCAGAACGTGAGCCGGCGCTGGTGACCTTCCTGGTCACCGCCTCGGGGCTGTCCATGGCCGGTATTGGCTCGGCGTTCTGGGGCCTGGTGGCCGGTGTGATCACGCTGCTGGCATTGCGGCGCTGAAAGCCGCTGGGGTTGAAGCCGTGGCCGGTGCTGGGGTGCCGGGGTTGTCTGTCCTTCCAAACGCCGCCTCTCCTCACCCCCACCCCCGCTCCCCAACCCGCGCTCCGCGCCCCAGCCTTTGCGCAAGGGCGTTCAAGGGTCCACCAACCATCGGTTCGTGAACCGTCCCCTTTCACCCCGCAAGGGGAAAGGGGCTTTGAAGCTTAGAGCGGCTTTACTTCGAATACCTGCTTGAGGGTGTGGCGACCGCCCGGTGCCAGCTCGATCACGTCCGGGCCGACGTTGCCGGCTTCGACGCAGACATAGGTGCGCCACGCAGCACCGATATCGTCCATCTTGGCCGCACCGGCTTCGCCGGCATTCCAGAGCACCGCGCTGCGGCTGCCGCTGGTGGTGATGTCGATGCTGCGCTTGAAGCCCGGGTCACGCAGCACGTAATGGCCACCCGCCTGGGTATAGATGCGGTCGCTACGGCCCGGGTCACGGGGATCACGCAGGTTCCAGTCGCCCTTCTGCACATGGGCGTTGCCGCTGTCGAGCTTGTCCAGGTAGGTAAGGCCATCCAGGCCCGCCACATCCACGTTCAAGGCATCACTGACGTTGAAGTAGTTGTGCAGCGCCTGGGTGAAGCTGGTGGACTGGCTGCCGGTGTTCTCGGTGATCAACTCCTGTTCCAGGGTGCGGCCGATGCGCACCACCATCTGCAGGCGCAACGCCAGGTTGTCGAGAACGGGCGGCGCCAGGGTCAGCACAACGCTGCCGTCGGCCTCGCGCCGCGCATCCCGCAGCTGCCACGGCAGCGTGCGCACGAAACCATGCGACGGCACGTCATTGCTCTGGCCCTGCCGCGAGAAGTACGGCCAGCACACCGGGGCGCCACCACGGATCGGCGTGGGCGGTTGCTTGGCGCTGGGCGAAAGCCACATCACGTCCTGGCCGCCAGCGGGCACGAAGGAAAGCAGCTGGCCGCCAAACACGCTGATGGCTGCCGTGGAGAACGGTGTCTCCACTTTCCAGGCGGTGAATCCCTTGAAGTCGCCTGTACTCAGGCCCTGCACATCCTTCATTGAAACGCTGCTCCGTACGATCGGTGATTGGACAAGTTGCGGGTAATTGCCCGGTAACGGGAAAGCGGTGGGCTGGGCTGGCTTGGCTGCGCGTAATGCCTGCAGGATGCGGGTGCCGGCGCGACCATCGGCGTTCTTCCACCCCAGCCGTTGCTGTTCGGCCTGGATGGCACGCCGGGTGGCGGTGCCCACCATGCCGTCGGCGCTGCCGATATCGTAGCCACGGGCAAGCAGCAGGGTCTGCAGCTCGCGCCGCTCATCGCGGCCGATGCCGGGGTCGTCGGTGGGCCAGGCCGCACTCAGGCCGCGGCCTCCGCGCAGCTGATCAGCCAGGGTAGCGATGGCCAGCGCGTAGCTCTCGGCGGCGTTGTAGGAGTAGATCGCGTCGTAATTGCGGAACACCAGCAGTGCCGGGCCCGTCGCACCGGCCGGCAACAGCAGCGCGGCATTGTTGTCATCGGCGATGGCCGGCACCTGCAGCGGTTTGCCATCGGCCAGGGTGATACCCAGCGCGCGCCAACCCGCCAGCGGCTTGCGCTTGGTACGGCCGGCGAGTGCCGCATTGAAGCCGGCCGGGATGCGTACTTCCACGCCCCAGGGCTGGCCGGTACGCCAACCGGACTGTTTGAGGTAATTGGCGGTGGAGGCCAATGCGTCAGGAATGCTGGCGACCAGGTCGCGGCGGCCGTCGCCATCGCCATCCACCGCAATACGGGCGTAGGTCGAGGGCATGAACTGGGTATGGCCAAAGGCGCCTGCCCAGGAGCCAGTAAGGCCGCTGGGGTTGAGGTCGCCCTTGTCGATCAGCTTGATCAAGGCCAGCAGTTCGCCCTTGAAGAACGGTTGGCGGCGGCCGTTGCAGGACAGGGTGGCCAGCGACTGCAGCAACGGGCGCTTGCCGAAGACGCGGCCGTAGTCGCTCTCCACGCCCCAGACCGCGACGATGGTGGCCGGATCGACCCCGTATTGCGCACTGACCTGATCCAACACACCGCGATGCTGGGTAAGCAGCGCGCGGCCATCGGCAACGCGACGGCTGTCGACCAGCGCCGCCAGATAGTCCCAGATGGGAGTGGTGAACTCGGGCTGCGCGTCCAGCAGCGGCAGCACGCTCAGGTCCGGGCTGATGTCGCGGAAAATCTGATCAACGCGCTCGCCGCTGACACCCTGGGCAACGGCACTGCTTTTGAGCCCGGCACCGCAACTGCCAAAGTCGCCGATGGCGGCTTGTGCATTGGCGCCCAGCACAAGCGCGATCAGGGTAGTGCCTGCGCGCAGCAGGTTGGTTGGTTTCATCCGCCAGCTCCTTGCTTGAGCCTCGATGATAAGCGCTGCGGGGTGAGTGCCACGCCTGCATGCGATCGGTCGCTAGCGGACCCCTGCAAACGCGACGATGGGCAGCGCTGTCATCAGCCAAGCGCATCCAGGTAGTACCAGCGGCCATCGATACGCTGGAAACGGCTGTGCTCTGTCATTTTCACCGCGCTGCCGCCACCGATACGGTAACGGGCGACGAATTCCACTTCCGCCGTCTCCGCGCCGGTCAGCTGATGACGCTTTACGGCCAGGCCCAGCCATTGCGTGCGCTGCCCAGGCGCATCGTCCAGCAGCAAGGTTGCCGGGCGTGTGTCCGGGTGCCAGCTGCGCAACAGGTAGTCGACGTCCTTGCTGACATAGGCGCTGTAACGCGAACGCATCAAGGCCTCGGCATCGGGCGCGGCCTGGCCGTCGTGGTAGCGGCCACAGCACTGGCTGTAGCGCTGTGGCAGCCCGCAGGGGCAGGGGCTGTTGGCTGAAATCTGCATGCCGGCATTGTCGATCAGTCGCGCTCGGCTTCCAAGCCTGCGGCTGCCACGGTTGGCGCGTATGCTGGCGCGCCCCCGTGCCGTGGAACCGCCATGCTGGAACTGTTGCCACCCGAACTGCCCTGGTTGCTGGTGATCGCCTTCATCGCCGGTCTGGTGGATGCGGCGGTGGGCGGCGGTGGCCTGATCCAGCTACCCGGCCTGTTCACCACCCTGCCCCAGCAATCACCCGCTGCCTTGTTGGGCACCAACAAGTTCAGCTCGATGTTCGGCACCGGCGCCTCGGCCTGGCGCTATGCGCGATCGGTGCGTTTTCCGTGGCGCCCGGTGTTGCTGGCCGCTGCCGCTGCGTTTGCCTGCTCCTTCCTCGGTGCCACGGCGGTGACCTTGCTGTCCAAGGACGCAGTGCGCCCGCTGGTGCTGACGCTGTTGATCGTGATGCTGGGCTACACCCTGGCCAAGAAGGACTTCGGTGCGCTGCACCGGCCCCGTGACGTCGGCCGCAGGGAGTTGACCATCGCGGTGGTGATGGGCGGGGTGATCGGGTTCTACGATGGGTTCTTTGGACCGGGCACCGGCAGCTTCCTGATCTTCCTGTTTGTGCGCTTCTTCGGGCTGGACTTCCTGCGCGCCTCGGCTGCCTCCAAGGTGGTCAACCTGGCCACCAATGTCGCGGCGCTGTCCTTCTTCATCCCCAGCGGCAACGTGCTGATGGCGGTCGCCGTACCGATGGCGGCGGTCAACGTACTGGGTGCGGTGGTCGGCACGCGGCTCGCCCTTCGCGGTGGCACCCCGTTGATTCGCAAGCTTTTTGTGGCACTGGTGGTGGTACTGATCGCACGCATGGCCTGGGATACCTTCACCCAGGCGTGAAGCAACCTGCACATTGGTAAATTTCGCGTGCTGGCAATTTGCAATGGACGTCACATAGTGGCGCCAGGATGGCCAACAGGACGGCACCGTGAATAGTCGCTACAGGGTTGCAACTCTGGTCTTGATTGTCGGCGCTGTGCTGGCCTGTGTACCGGTCATCTATTCCCTGCATCAAGCACGCAAACAGGCCATCAGCGACAAGTACGTGTTGCTGGATGACGTGGCCCGTTATCTCCAGCAACAGATACACACCAGCGTGGCGATGCTGGCGCAGTTGCGTCAGGAAATGCAGCACAGCGGCGATCCCCCCTGCAGCCCTGCAGGGATCGCCCGCCTGCAACGTTTCAGCCTGACCGCGCCGGTCGTGAAAGGCACGTTGTATGTGCAGGACAACCGTGTGCTCTGCTCGTCGAACGGAGCGCTCATGCAGGGAATGCAATTGGGGCCCGCGACGATGGACGGCCCAACCGGGGTCAATATCCGCAGTGGATTGCAGGTACCCGGTGTGGAGGGACGCCAGTTCCTGTTGCTTGAGCAGGATGGCTTGGGCGTGGTGGTGGACCCTGTCGCCATGCTGGTACCGTTTCAGCGACCTGACCTGGCCCTGGGGTCGTTCAACAGCCGCACCGGGGTCTATACCGCCCGTTACGGCAATGCCTTGGATAGCTGGATAGCACCTGGCACTCCCGATGATTCGCTCTCGCACTTCATCGATACCCAAAATGGCTATCTGGTCGCACGCCGCGTGATCCGCCACAACGGCGTGGGCGTGATCGTTGCCACCCCGCTGTCCGCCATCGACAAGCGCACCGCAAAATTCGTGCATTGGTTCATTCCTATCGGCGTGCTCGCCGGGGCCTTGGTGTTGGGCATTGCATGGTTGCTGACACGGCGCCATGTTTCCGCCCGCGCGGAGTTGCTGGATGCCATCAACAAGGGGCATCTGTTCCTGCTCTACCAGCCTGTGTTCGACCTGCAGGACGGCACCTGCATCGGTGCCGAGTCACTGCTGCGCTGGCGGCACGAGGACGGCACGGTGGTGCCGCCGGATCTTTTTATTCCCTTTGCCGAGGATGCCGGCCTGATACAGCTGCTGTCCCGACGCGTGATGGAACTGGTACAGCAGGACATGAAGGGACTGCTACGCCAGCACCCGCGTTTCCGCATCGGCATCAATCTTTCACCGCGTGACCTGCAATCGGCGCAGACACCGCTGCTGCTGGCGGCAATGCAACGCGCCATCGGTACTGGCTATGGTCGTTTCGTGGTGGAAGCCACCGAGCGTGGCCTGCTGGAGGAGGCCAGCGCATTGGACGTGGTCAACGCCATTCGTGCGCTCGGTATCGAAATCGCGATTGATGACTTCGGCACCGGTTATTCCAGCCTTGCCTACCTTGCGACCTACCCGTTCGACATCCTCAAGGTGGACAAGAGTTTCACCTCTACCGCCTGCACCGAGGCGGTAACCAGCCAGGTCGCCACGCACATCATCGATCTGGCGTGCAGCCTGGGCATGCAGACCTTGGTGGAAGGCATTGAAACCGAGGAGCAGGCGACGTTCTTCCGCAACAAAGGTGTCGTCTACGGACAGGGCTATTACTTCGGCCGGCCGATGCCCGCCAGCGAGCTGGCCGACTTCCTGCCACTGCACTGCCGCCCCGGCCAACACGCCGCGCCGCTCACCGAAGTGGAACCTGTTGCCCCCCTGCAACCGCGACCCAGCTGACGTCAACTCGCCGCAGCCCATAGCTTGATCTGGCGCAATGCAGGGCTGGCTGGAAAGACCGAAGCTATCGGTGTCGCGGCAGCGCCGCAATCCGGGAGCAGACCATGCAACACGATTTCAACGGGCGCGTAGCCCTGGTGACGGGCGCGGCCTCTGGTATCGGTGAGGCCGTGGTACGGCAACTGGCCGCTGGCGGTGCCCAGGTACTGGCGGCCGATATCGACGGCGACGCCGCCACCGCGGTGGCGCTATCGCTGGGCGAGCGGGTACAGGCGCTGCAGGTGGATGTAAGTGATCCCGACGCGGTGCGACAGATGGTGCAGGCCTGCCAGGAGCGCTTTGGTGGGCTGCACCTGGCGGTCAACAATGCCGGCATCGGCGGCGCCAGCCTGCAGACTGCGGACTACCCGCTGGAGGAGTGGCACCGCGTGCTTGGCGTCAATCTGCACGGCGTGTTCTATGCGATGAAGTACGAAATCCCCGCCATCCTGGGCAGCGGCGGAGGGGCCATCGTCAACATGGCCTCCATCCTCGGCACCAATGGCTGGGCGGGTTCGGCCGCCTACGTCGCGGCCAAGCACGCACTGGTGGGCATGACCAAGAGTGCGGCGCTGGAATACTCGGCCCGCGGGCTTCGGGTCAACGCGGTGGGGCCGGGCTTCATCGATACCCCCTTGCTGAAGGGCATGGACCCGCAAGCCTATGCCGGATTGGTGGCACTGCATCCGGCCGGCCGCCTGGGTACGGCCGAAGAAGTGGCCGAGTTGACCTGCTTCCTCCTATCGGACCGGGCCTCCTTCATTACGGGCAGCTATCACCTGGTTGATGGCGGCTATTCATCACGCTGATCTGTTCATTTGTGACCATCGGTTCGCATTAAGTCTGCAACTTGCGACTTTTCCGCTTGTTTGCTCCTAACGAATTGCTTACAAATCGACTACGCCCGTCATGGTGGCGGGCAGTAGTCCGGCAATCACCAGGAGCATTCGATGACGTCGTTTTCGCCCCGGCCCAACCGCCTGACCCACGCCCTACGCTTCTCCCTGCTGTGCCTGCTGCCTGGCGCTGCCTTCGCGCAACAGACCGCCGACACCACTCCCAAGACGCTGGACAGCATCCAGGTCACCGGTACCCGCATCAAGAAAGCGGAACTGGAGACCCAGGTTCCCGTGCAGGTCCTCACCCGCGAAGCCATCGAGCGCACCGGCTACAGCTCGGTGGCCGATGTCGTGCAGCACCTCACCGCCAGCGGCGCCTCGCTGAGCACCAAACTCAACTCCAGCGGCAACTTCGGCTTTCCACCTGATGGTGGTGGCGTCGGCGCTGGCGCCGCTACCGTGGACCTGCGCCACCTCGGCCCCAAGCGCGTGCTGGTGCTGGTGGACGGCATCCGCTGGGTCAACGAGTCCTCCGGCTCGGGCGTCGGCTCATCGGTGGACTTGAACACCATCCCGCTGGCCATCGTGGACCGCATCGAAGTACTCGAGGACGGCGCATCCTCGATCTACGGCTCCGACGCCATCGCCGGCGTGGTCAACATCATCACCAAGAAGAATGCCGATGGCGGCCACGTCGAGGTGCAGTACGGCGACTACAACCTCAAAGGTGGCGACACCAGCAGCATCGACTTGAGCTTTGGTGGCAGCAGCGACCGCGCGCAGTGGATCGTCGGTGCCTCGTGGTTCAAGCAGAAAGAAATCGGCTCTTCCGAGTACAAGTGGGCCACCGAACCGGTACCCGGCACGGGACTGGCCAACGGCAGCTCGGCCACGCCCGGCGGCCGCACCGTATTCGCGCCACCGGACGGCAACAACACCTACGGCGGCCTGTGTCCGCTGGGCAAGGACGCCGCCGGCAATCCCATTCCCGGCTCGGCAACCTGCAACATCACCTTGCCCAACGGCGCCAGCTTCGGCGGTGCGGCCGGGTTCCCGGATGACTTCATCCAGTTTGGCACCGCCAACCGCTACAACTTCGCACCCAACAACCTGCTGCTGACCCCGAACGAGCGCAAGTCGGTGTTCGGCCAGGTGCGCTTTGAATTCAGCGCCAATGTCAGCGGCTGGTTCCGCGGCCTGTACAGCGAGCGCGAGTCGGCCAACCAGGCGGCACCCGAGCCGATCTTCCTGGGCACCGACGCCGGCGTGTACAACGACTGGGCCGAAACCAAGCTGGTGATCTCGGCCAACAATCCGTACAACCCCTTCGGTTTCGACCTGACCACGATGGGTGCCAATCCCAACCTGTTCCTGCTAGGCCGGCGACCGGTTGAAGGCGGCCCGCGCCGTTACGAACAGGACGTAAAAACCTGGTACGCCGCCGGCGGCCTGGATGGTGTGTTCGAGGTCAACCAGCGCACCTGGAACTGGGACATCAACGCGATGACCAGTGAAAGCAAGGCCACCCAGACCAATACCGGCAGCTACAACATCAAGCACATCAACCAGGCCCTGGGCGACCCTGCGGCCTGTGCCGCAATTGCTGGCTGCGTGCCACTGAACCTGTTCGGCGGCCCCGGCACCATCACCCCGGAAATGCTGGCCTGGATCTCGCCCATCGTGCGTGACCGCAGCAAGAACACGCTGTCATTGGGATCGGCCAACCTGACCGGCGAACTGTTCGACATGTGGGCCGGACCGTTGTCCTTCGCCGCCGGTGCGGAATGGCGCCGGTACAAGGGTGAGTACCATCCCGACCCCATCACTGTGGCCGGCGAATACAACGGCGTGCCGTCGGGCGTGACCATCGGCAGCTATTCGGTGAAGGAAGCCTACGTGGAGTTCGATGTGCCGCTGGCGCGCGAAGGCTTCTGGGGCAAGAGCCTGGACCTGAGCATTGCCGGCCGCTATTCGGACTACTCCACCTTCGGTGGCACCGGCACCGGCAAGATCGGCCTGCGCTGGCAGCCGGCCGATGAACTGCTGCTGCGCATGTCCTATGCACAGGGTTTCCGCGCGCCCTCGATCGGTGAGTTGTACGGCACCTTGAGCCGCTTCGATGCAACCATCGTCGATCCCTGCAACAACGCTGCATCGACCACGCCCAAGTGTGTCGCCGACGGCGTACCGCCGGGCTATGAGCAGGCCAATCCGCAGATATCGGTAGTCACTTCCGGCAACCGTGACCTGGAACCCGAGGAAAGCCGCTCGTTCATGGCCGGTGCGGTGTGGAGCCCAAGTTGGGCCGAAGACAGCAGCTGGGCCAGCCGCCTGGACCTGGGTGTGACCTTCTACCGCCACACCATCGACAAGGCGATCCAGGCCCCCGATGCCCAGGCCATCATGGACCGCTGCATCGACACCCGTGATGCAACCGCCTGCGCCAGCTATACCCGCAATGATCGCGGCCAGATCATCCGCTTCGAGGACATCCTGGCCAACCTGGGCACGATCAACACCAGCGGCTGGGATTTCAGCGCGCACTGGCTGCTGCCGGAAACCGGCTGGGGCCAGCTGGGCTTCGACTGGAAGGCCACCTGGGTAACCCGCTACGAGTTGGTCAATGAATCCGGCCAGCCCGAACCCAAGGGCCCGGGGATTGAAACCAATGACAGTGCCATCCCCGAGTGGAGCTCGACGCTGACCACCAACTGGGACTACCGCAACTGGAACGTGAACTGGACGATGCGTTACATCGACCGTCTGCGTGAAAGCTGCGCCGGTGCCAACGGGTTTGCGATCTGCACCGACAGTGTCGCCGATCAACATTGGCTGGGAGCGACCACCTACCACGATGCCCAGGTCAGCTGGCGCACCGATGCATGGATGAAGGGCGTGAAGTTCAGCCTGGGCGTCAACAACGTGTTCGACAAGAACCCGCCGATCTGCCTGAGCTGCACGCTCAACGGCTATGACCCGGGCACCTATGACCTGCCGGGCCGTTACACGTACGCCAAGCTGAGCATGGATTTCTGATGGCTTGAACGACCAAGGGAGCCAGACGGCTCCCTTGGTCTTGAGCTTCGCGGCTTATACCGCTGCTACCGAAATGTCAGCGCAGGATGGCGCCGGCCAGTGCCATCAGCAGCAATACCATCACCGGCAGCATCGACAAGCCAAAGCCAAGCGCGCGGCTGGCCGGTGCGCTGACATAGGCACGCCAGTAGATGAAGCGACCGATCAGATAGACCACGCCGATACCGGCTACCCATTCGGCTGGCCAGAAACGTGCAGCGATGAGCATGGAGGGCAGCAGCGCCACCATCAGCTCCAGGGTATTCATCTGCACGCGGTACACGCGTTCGAAACCTTCATTGCCGGTAACAGCTGGCGCCTTTACGCCGTACTTGCCGCGGGCGCGTCCAACCATGGCGCCGAAGAACAGGAATTGGGCAACGACCAGCATTGCGACGATTTCTACGTAGTGCATGGGAACTCCGCTGCGGATCCTTTGTGGGATCTGTGGAGGGTAGCAAGACGCGGCCAAGGCCGGTGAGCGGCAAGCTGTTGCTTGCGCTTGCTTGCTCGCTTGTGCGCTTGTGCTTTTATGCCGTCATTCCCGCGAAGGCGGGAATCGCTCTGGCTCTTGCCTTAC
>NZ_DAMBEF010000009.1:11614-85646 GCF_032061965.1 Stenotrophomonas sp.
AACAGCATCCCGCTGGGAGCAACGGCAAAAGCGCCCCCACCCGCCCCTTCGGGGCGCCCTCCCCCGCAGGCGGGAGAGGGGACAGCTGGGTCGGCTCGCGCCGGGTGGATTGCTGGGGTGATGCTTAGACTTTGCTTTTATGCCGTCATTCCCGCGAAGGCGGGAATCGCTCTGGCTCTTGCCTTACCTGCAAGTAAGGTCAACAGCATCCCGCTGGGAGCAACGGCAAAAGCGCCCCCACCCGCCCCTTCGGGGCACCCTCCCCCGCAGGCGGGAGAGGGGAGGACCGCTGGATCGGCAGCGGGAGAGGGGCCGACGGCGGGCTCCTGTGATCAAGCCGGAATGTTCTTCTTTGTTGAAGCCTTCTTCGCGGCCTTCTTCGCGACAGGCTTGGCTTCCACTTCCTGCTCGGCCTCGCCATCGCTCGCCACCGATACCTGTGTGGCAACCTCCGCCGCTTCAGCGGCAACAGCCGCCGGCACATCCACAGGCTGCTCGTCCTGTTCGCGCGCAACTGCACCGCGCGCGCGCTCGGGCAGCTTCAAACGGTTACCCGCTTCATCGTATTCGATCAGCAACACGCCCGAATCATGGCGACCGCTGATTTCGACGAAACAGGCGCCGCCGATGAACGGCTCCAGCGTCATGACCGACTTCAGCGGCGTTGCCACGACCATCTGGAAACCGAAGTTCTCGAAGATGTTCATCGCCAACGCGGTGAACTCGTTGTCGGCCTTGTCGAAGGCTTCGTCCAGGACCACTGCTGCGTAACGCGGCAGTTCGCCGTCCTCGCCGCCAAGCTGGTAGCGCAGGGCCGCAGCAAGGCAGGTCGTGGCCAGCTTCTGTCGCTGACCACCGGACTTGCCGGCGCCACTGCGATAGATCTCGACCTGCTCGCGGGTTTCGGCGTCCAGTTCGACACCGATGAACTCAACGTGCATGCGCACGTCCAGCACCTGCTCGCGCCAACGGCGCAGCTCCGGCTCCTGCGCACCCAGGCGTCGTACCAGTTCACGCAATACGTTGAACTGCGATTCGGCCAGCGAACGATCGTCGGTCTGCTGGTGGGTCAGCACCGCGCGCAGTTGCAGTTGGAAGTCCTGTACTTCCGGCAGCCGGCGATCACTGACATCGATGGCCAGCACCGTGCCGCGGTTGAACGCTACCTGCTCCAGCGAGGCGTTGACCTCGTCCATGCGCTGCTTGATCGCCTTGTGTGCTTCGGCAGTGTGACGCTGCAGTGCCAGCAGGTTGTTCTTGCTCTGGGTCTGCAACAGCTCGAAGAAGCGGCCTTCATGGCGCGGCAGGCCATCGCTTTCCAGACGCGCAAGACGTGCCAGGAAGTCATCGGCGCTGGTCAGCGACACGGTGAAATCACCCGAATCTTCCGGCCACTGCTGGATGTATTTGCGGAAGCAGTCCAACAGGTGCTGGCTGAGCTTGGCATCACGGCCCTGGCTCTGTCCCAGCTCCTCGGCCAAGCCGCGTTCGACCACGCGGAAGTGGCTTTCCAGGCTGTCCAGGTTCAAGCCCGGCAGAATCTGCAGGCGCGCTTCCAGGCCTTCACGCTGCTGTTCGGTCAGCGGCGCGCTGGCCACGCGGGCCTGGCCGTTGTCACGCAGCTGTTCCAGACGCGCGCGCTCACGCGAGAACTGGCCGCGCTCCAGGCGCACGTCTTCATACGTGCGCTTGCCCTGGTCGCGCAGGCCACGGGTCAGTTCGATCTGCTGGCCGATGCGGGCCAGGGCGCTGTCGCCCTCGCGCAGATCCAACAGCTGTTCGTCGATGTCGGTCATGCGCTGCAGGCGTGCACTGACGTCGATTTCATCCCAGTCGCGCTCGACCAGCGAGTGTGCGGCAAGCTGCTTTTCCTGACCGCTTTCGCGTTGCTTGCGCAGCATTGCCACGTCTGCTTCGCTGCGTGCGATGCGCTGTGCCAGTTCCTGCGCCTCGCGCTCGTAGACACGGCGCTTGTCGCGGTTGTCGTGGCCCAGCATCCAGCGCTTGCGGTCGTTGACGGCGTGGCGGTCGTCCTTTTCGTAACGGTCGCCGGGGTGCTTGATCTGGCCTTCGCGGGTGATCGCGCGATCTTCATTGCGCAGCTGGCCGGCGTTCTCCACGCAGGTGTAGTCGAAGCGACGCAGCAGCTCGTTGTAGACCCAGTCGCCATAGGCGTGGTCGCGCAGCTGCAGCTTGTGGATCAACGAACGCTTGTCCGGCTCGCGGGCATGCAGCAGTTCGTTGTCGCGCACGCGGAAGTACACCAGCTTGGTGCCCAGGTGCGTGCGGTTGGCCCACTCGGCCACCTGCTGGTGGTTCTTCTCGTCCACCAGCAGCGACTGCGCAAAACCGTGCAGCACGCGTTCGATCGAACCGCGCCAGCCAATCTGGTCCTCGCGCACCTGGATCAGCTCGCCAACGAACGGCACCGCCGCTTCGGACAGGCCGGTGTCTTCGCACAGGCGTGCGCGCATCTGCTGCAGCGGCGCCGGGATCGAGCTGGGTGCGGACTTCAGCGACTCAAGTTCGATACGCAGCGCGGAAAAGCGCTTCTCATCATCGCGACGCTCGGCCATGCGCTCGGCGATGGCGTCATCAACGGTGCCAGCGCCATCGCGGCTACCGTCAATCAGCGCACGCGCCTGCTCGACCTGCTCGGCGAAACCGGTGGCCGTATCGGCCAGGGCCATGCCCAACTGCCGGCACGCCAGCTCCAACTGCTTGCGACGGCGGCCGCGCTCTTCCACTTCACGTTCAAGGCGGGCGCGCTCGCGCTCCATTTCCTCGACGCGCTCGCCGCCCTGCTCGCGCTGTTGGCGCTCAAGGTCGACCAGCTTCTGTTCGTGGTTGTCCAAGGCCTGCCGGCGCTGCCCTTCCTCGCCCATCAGGCCGCGGTCGAGCATCTCCACTTCCTTGAGGCGCTCGTTGACCAGGGCCAGGCGCTTTTCCTCGCGGAAACCATCGATGCCGATCTGCAGATCGCGCAGCGTGGCCACGCCTTTGCGCAGCTCCATCAAGTTGTGGTGGAAGTCGCGTGCCGGGGTCAGGGTCTCGACCTGGCGGCGCGCGGTGACCACCGCATGGTGGGCACCATCCAGTTCGGCGAAGTCATCGACCAGGCGATCGGCGGCTTCGAAGGTACGCGGTTCTTCCAGCATGAAGCCACGCAGGAAGCCGTTGAGGTCGCCCAGGTTCTTGGCCGACTGGGTCTTGTGCAACAGGCGCAGCGCCATGTCGTTGCCGATGCCCAGCAGGTGACGGAAGCGCTCGGCATAACCGGTGAAGGTGTCGAAGTGGGCAACGTCATCGGCCAACCGCGCACGCAGCTTGCGCAGGTCCAGGTCGAAGCCTTCCATTTCCTTTGCCAGGTCGAAACGACGCGGGATCACCATGTAGTGCTTGCGCACGTCATTGGCCGAGGTGCCGGCACCAGCGATCCAGAACAGGCGCACGATCGACACCGCATCGCCGCGGGCGTTGAGGTATTCCAGCGCGAGCGCGCTCCAGGTAGCCCCCTTGCGCAGGTACTGGGTGGCGATTTCGCCGGACTCGCTGTCCTGCTGGTCAGCCCAGGCACCGCGCACATAGGACACCAGCGAGCGGTCACGACCGGACCGCTCGGCCTCGCGTGCGGCAGCATTGAAGTCGACGATGCTCGGCGGCGTCAGCAGCGCGCTCATGCCGTCCAGCAGGGTCGATTTGCCCGAACCCGAGCGGCCGACGAACAGGAAGCCGCGCTCGGCGATCGGCACCTCGGTCAGGCCCGAGAACGTACCCCAGTTGAGCACCTGCAGGCGGCGCATGCGGAACTGGCTTGCACGCGCGTCGCTGGCCGGGTCGTTGAACAACGCGGCAGTGGGAAGCAGGGTGTGGGACGTGGTTTCCATACGGCTCATCCTTCAACCACCGCGCAGGCGCGGCGGCAGTCATTCTTGGTCACGCTGGCACGGCGGCCAGGCATCATTCGTCGGCGTCGTCGCTGGCGGCGAACAAGGGGCTGTCGCCATCACGCAACTGGCGGTAGGCCTCGCCCAGCGCCTGCACGTCCTCGGCCGAGAACAGCAGCTTCAGCGCCGGCGACACTTCGTAGCGGTCTTCGCTGCCGCGCAGCTTGGACAGCAGCTGGTTCTCGCGCATCTTGGCGATGGCCGCGGCCACGCGCTTGCCGTAACCGGCCTGGTCGGTGGACACGTTCTTCTGGTAGATGCTCATCGCTTCCACCAGCTGGAAATCGGCCACCACCGCGCGTTCGCCGCGGGTGTCGGCTTCGGCCAGCTGCTGGCGCAGGAACAAAAGCAGCACCGACTCGATGAAGGTCAGCGGTGCCGAGCGCAGCAGCGTGGGCGAATCCAGCTCGGCGGTGTCGTACTGGCGGGTGAAGGCAACGCCACCGTCGCGGTCCAGCACCAGCTCCAGGAACAGCTCGCACAGCAGGCTGCGTACTTCGTCTTCGTTGCGCAGCAGTGCCGCCCACTGCGCCGGCTGGCGCTGTGCATCGACGCTGGGGCCGGCCAGCAACAGGCACAGCGCGCGACGGGCTTCCAGCGGCAGGCTGCCGGTGTCGCCGACAAACAGGGCGCCGCCGCTCAGTACCGGTGCGGCCGGTGCCGGCGTTGCCTCGATTTCGTTTTCGGTTTCGGTCTCAGACCAGTTCATCGCGTCTTTCCTTGAGGAACCAGACCAGCGGCACGCGGGCGCGTCGCACCACGCCATCCGCGCCGGTCCATTCCACGGTTTCCAGTTGGTCGGCCATCACCTTGCCGTGGCGGGTGCCGATGGAGAGATAGCCGATCACGCTGCCCAGGCCCTGCCGCGCCGGCCGCTCGCGCAGTACCTGCGAGATGCTCAGGCGCGGGCGGTTGCCCAGCAGCATGAAGAGATTGTCTTTCAGGGTGCGCACGTCGATTTCCGACTGCGCGACCAGGTCGCCGACGCTGTCCAGGCTGATCTCGGCGGCCTCGGCGTAATAGATCGACGTATCGACCTGGTGACTACGCGGGTCGTGCAGGCGCCATTGGCCGATCGAGCGCACGCGCGTGGAGGACAGCGGCAACACGAAACCGGTAGGCGCAGTGGGCCGCACCTCGTCGCGCAGCAGCAGTGCCTGGCCCTGCGCCTGCTTGAGCAGCTGGTTGAGGCGACGCTGTTCCAGATAGCCACGGCTCTGCACGAAGCCACGCAGGCTGCGCGCGAAATGCTGCATCACCTCGTGCACCTGGCCACCGCGCTCGAGCAGGGTGCTGGTGAAGTTGCGCAGGAAGGTGCGCTCGTTGCGGTCCAGCTTGCGGGTGAAGCCACGGTTGAGCACGGTGTCCAGCGCCGCATCAAGCTCGGCACTGCGCTGCGGGTCGTTGAGCAGGTCCCAGAAGGCCTGGAAGCTGCGCCCGGCATCGGACTCGCCGATCACATCGACGCCGTTGAACAGGCGGTCGAGTACATCGCCGCGTGCGCCTTCGTCGTCGATGATGCGCTCGCGGAAGCGGCGGTTGAGCTGCTCGAAGTCATCGCGCACGCGGCGGAAGTCCTCGGCCAGATCATCGGCCAGGCGGATCACGTCGCGGGTGCGTTCCAGCGCGCGCTTGCCATCCAGCGCGCTGACCTTGCCGGTGCCAACCTGCGCGATCTCGGCATCGATGCGGTCGCGCTCGGCCTTGAGCGCGGCCAGTCGTGCTTCCGGATCGGATTCGGTCTGCTGGGCCAGCTGCGACAGCTGCTGCATGACCATCGCCAGGCGGCTTTCCGTCGCCAGGCTGGCGTTGTGCTCGATGCCGGCGATGAAACGGATGGCCTGCGTGGCCTGCCGCGACAGCTCGTATTCTTCTTCGCTGGCACCTTCGGGCAGGCGCCGCTCCAGCCAGCCCTGGGCCAGCCAGTAGGCGATGTAGGCCTGCGCGGTACGCGGCAACTCGACATCGAGCTCCTCGCCGTTGAGCGCATCCAGCTGCTGTTGCAGGCGCTCGGCAAGGATGGAGCCGGGAATGCGGCGGTCCGCTTCCAGCAACAGCCCCTGCAGCAGGCCGATCAGGACCGGGGCGCGGTCGGAGGCCAGCAGTTTCCATAGCGGCTGCTCGCGCAGGCGCTGGTAGCTGGCGATACGTTGGCGGTACTTCATCGAGCGCGCGCGGTCCCTGGGCTCAGCGTCGGGCGTGGCCGACTTCGATGAAACGCAGGAACTCGGCGCGAGTGCGCGCGTCGTCGTGGAAGGTGCCGCGCATGCGCGAGGTGACCATCGACACGCCACGCTTGTGGATGCCGCGGGTGGTCATGCACTCATGCGAGCCTTCCACCACGATGCCCACGCCCATCGGCTGCAGCACGTCCTGGATCACGTCGGCGATCTGCGCGGTCATCTTTTCCTGCACCTGGAAGCGGCGCGCATAGGCCTCGACCACGCGAGCCAGCTTGGAGATGCCGACCACGCGGCCGTTGGGCACATAACCGACATGGACGCGACCGATGATCGGTGCCATGTGGTGCTCGCAGTGGCTTTCGTACTCGATGTCGCGCAGCACGATCATCTCGTCGTAGCCGGCCACTTCCTCGAAGGTACGGGCCAGATACTCGCGCGGGTCGTCATTGTAGCCCTTGAACCAGTCGCCATAGGCCTCGGCTACCCGGCGCGGGGTGTCGAGCAGGCCTTCACGGGCGGGATCTTCACCGGCCCAGCGCAACAGGGTGCGCACGGCCTCTTCGGCCTGGGCCTGGGTGACGGATGGGTTCTTGGAATCGGCCATTACAGAACTGCGCTTGGATTACGGGGTAGACATGCTACCAGCCGGGGGTGTGGAGGGCATGGAGAGGCCGATCATCACCTCACGCCCCTATGCCGGCCCATGAATAACTCTTTGTTTTTCAATGGTGTTTTGCATGAACGCCTGGCAGCGGTCAGGAACGGCTCCAACGGAACGCCCACGCCAGCGCATCGGTGATGGGGCCGTACACAATCTGCCGCAGCAAACGCGCCTCGCCCGGGTCCACCTGCTGGGTGATGCCCTGCTCATAGGCCTGCAGCATCGCCTGTGCTTCCCGCCACAGGTCCTTGGCCAAGCGCTCCAGCTCCAGCAAGGTCAGCCGTACCGGAACGCCGATGCTCTGACCAAACGCCCCTATCTCTGCCTTGGTGACATTGGCAAAGCGCGTGGCACCGCCCATCGGAAAGACCAGGTCCTCTGCATCCCACTCAGGCGCGCGATAGACCGACGTACTGAGCAGGTCGTAATGCGGTGCCAGCTCCCAGCCCCTGCCGCTCCATAGAAAACTGAGGTTCTTCAGATGGGCATCCGCATTGCCGATGAAGAAATTGAACAGCTGCCAACGCAGCAATGCCAAGCGTGTGGCCGCCGGCATCCGGGTGATGTCCAGCAGCTGCCGCAGGGCGGTGCTGTTGGCCTGTTGGTACTTGAAGACCGCGTCCAGCGACAGCAACTGGCAGCCGTCCAGTGCATAGCGGCGGCGCACCTGCAGCCCCTCGCCTTCACGGTCGAAACGGCGCACCAGATAGACCGCCTCCGGTACCCGCCGCACCTGCACCTCCGGCACCGGCAAGCCGCAAGCGCCGGCCAGACGCATGCAAAACCATTCATTGATCACACTGTGCGGGTAATCCTCCACCTGCTCATGGTCCGGCTTGAGGATGTGGGTGGAGGCGGCCTGGCCGACGGGTTCCCACAGCTGTTGCTGGTCCAACACCACGGCCAACTTGTGCTGCGCGCCGGCCAGCGACATGCGCTTGGGCGCGCCATGCGACAAGGGCAGCCGGGGCAAGGCCTGGATGCGGGCAGAGAGTTCGGCATCAGGCAGGGCCCGCAACTCGGCCGGCGACAGCTGCTGCCCGGGTGACAGCAGGGTCAATGCGCCGGCCGATTCCGGGCCAAACCGCTGCAACAGACCAAAGGCATCAGCGGCGTTGATGCCGGCATCAGCAGCAACCAGTTGGCGACCCGCCTCCTCCGGCAATAGGTTGTCGAAGAACCATTGCACCGGGCGCAGGCTGCTGCCGTCGTGGATCTCACCTGCGCTGCGCGGCAGCGCGGGTGACAGGTCAAAGCCATCGTCACGCCAGGCAGGGTCGTAGTGCAGTGCCCACACATTGCCCTGTTCGTGCAGTTCACCTATGCGCCGCTGCTCCAGCCAGACATCAAGCTGCCTCGGTTCGACCTCGATCGCCATCAGCCCTGCTCCGCAGTGGACGGGGGCAGCTCCACCGGCAGATCCAGCTGCACGCGGATCCCCAGCTGCCGCAGCAGTTCAAACACGCGGCCGATCTGCACGGTGTCCTTGCCCCGCTCCACATTGCCCAGCACCACGTGGCTGGTGCCTGCCATCGCCGCCAGATCATCCTGACGCAGGCCCTGCGCCTTGCGCACGGCGCGGATGTACTGGCCGATATCCGAAGCCTGATCGATCTGCACCTGCATATGACGCTCCAGATATAAAGCCTACGTTAGATTATTGAAGCCAATGACGAATAACAAGGGAAATATAACGTCTGCTTTATATTTTCAGCCACAGTCATCGTTCTTGGATGAAGTCTAATGCATGCGTTAGATTTTCTAGAAAAATCAGCAGAATCCAGTACCAACTAACGTCTGCGTTCTTTTCACTCTGCTGCCCCGTTTCGGCATTGCCTATCACCTTGCCTGCATCCTGACTCAGGCACTATTTCGTTTGTGCGGCGCAACATATGTCGCATTCACCGAAAGATCGGCCCGTCTCCACGACGGAAGGGGACTGCCTGAAGCGTCCTTCCGCCCCGCGCCTACGTGCGCCTGCCGGGGGCAATGCCGCTCTTTCCCTGATCCCGTCCACCGAGCGAGACATGTCATGGTCGACCCATCTGGATCACCGCGCGGCAGCCTGCTGCGTTCCCTCCCCCGCCTTCTATTGGCACTGGTACTGCTGCTGTCGGGCCTGGCCCTGCTTACCGGCGGTATCCGCCTGCTGAGCCTGGGCGGCTCCTGGTATTACCTGCTGGCCGGTCTGGCCTACCTGGTATTGACGGTGCTGGTGCTGCGACGCTCACGCCTGACCGCGGCGGCGTCGCTGCTGCTGTTTGCCGCCACCCTGGTCTGGGCGCTGTTCGATGCACCCAGGCTGGGCTACTGGGAACTGCTGCCACGGCTGGTGGTGCCGGCCCTGCTGCTGATGCTGACGCTGTGGTCCAGCGCGGGCTACCCCGGCACCGGCAACGCCGCCCGCCGCTGGCGCAATGGCGGCGCACTGGTCACCTTCGCGGCATTGCTGGCAACGCTGGTCGCCGGTTTCTTCCCGCATGGCGGGCTGTCCAACCCGGTAGCACTGAGCGGCAACCCTGCCGCCGCCAAGCCCAGTGACGGCAACCCGGGCAACTGGGAGTTCTTCGGCCGCAATGCCGCCGGCACCCGCTTCGCCCCGTACGCGCAGATCACCCGCGACAACGTGGACCAGCTGCAGGTGGCCTGGACCTACCACACCGGCCGCCGCACCTCGGTAGGCGTGGACGAGAACACCCCGCTGCAGATCGGCGCCACCCTGTACTCCTGCACCCCTGAGAACAAGGTGGCCGCCATTGATGGCGACACCGGCAAAGCGATCTGGAGCTTCGACCCCAAGGCCCGCACCGCCGAGCACGTGACCTGCCGTGGCGTGGGCTACTACGACATCGACAAGGACCGCAGCCTGGAAGCCGCCGCCAAGGCCGCCTACACCGACACGGTGTGCCGCCAGCGCATCCTGGTGTCCACCGTGGACGCCCGCCTGTTTGCGCTTGATGCGCAGACCGGCAGCCTGTGCCCGGGCTTCGGCAGCGACGGCTATGTCGACCTGAAGCCGCAGATGGGCCCCACCGAGGACAGCAAGCGCTACCACCCGACCTCGATCCCGGTGGTGATGGGCCACCTGGCGGTGATCGGCGGCTGGGTGCGCGACATCATGGAGGGTGAGCCCTCCGGCGTGGTGCGCGCCTTCGACGTGCGCGACGGCACGCTGGCCTGGGCCTGGGACGTGGGCAAGCCCGATGACCTGGCCCGGCCTGGGCAGGATTTCGAGCTGGCCACCCCCAATGTGTGGACCATCCCCACCTACGACCACGAACTGAACCTGGTCTACCTGCCCACCGGCAACGGCCCGCCCGATTACTGGGGCGGTGAGCGCAATGCGGTGAAGGAGAAGTTCGGCTCCTCGGTGGTGGCGCTGGATGCCAGCACCGGCAAGCTGCGCTGGAGCCAGCAGCTGGTGCACCACGATGTGTGGGACTACGACGTGCCCTCGCAGCCGGTGCTGTATGACGTGACCAATGCGCAGGGCCAGAAGGTGCCGGCGCTGATCCAGACCACCAAGACCGGCCACATCTTCGTGATGGACCGCCGCACCGGCGCCTTCGTCACCGAGGTCAAGGAAACCACGGTGCCGACCAGCCCGCAGGCCCAGGGCGAGCGCCTGTCGCCGACCCAGCCGCTGTCGGTGGGCATGCCGGTGATCGGTGCCGAGCCGCTGACTGAGAGTTCGATGTGGGGCGTAAGCCCGTTCGACCAGCTCTACTGCCGCATCAAGTTCAAGGACTCGCACTACCAGGGCATGTTCACCCCGCCCACCGAGCAGCCCTACATCGAATGGCCGAGCCTGCTGGGCGGCATGAACTGGGGCGGCATCTCGATTGATGAAACGCGCAACCTGATGTTCGTCAACGACATGCGCATGGCGCTGCGGATGTCGCTGGTGACCCGTGAGGAAGCCAGGAAATACAAGATCTCCACCGACGAAGTGCCCGGCTTCATGGGCACCATCCGTCCGCAGCTGGCCGGCCCCTATGGCGGCGTCAAGATCGACATCCTGCAGTCGCCGCTGGGCGTGCCCTGCCCGACCCCGCCGTTCGGCACCATGAGCGCGATCGACCTGACCAGCAAGCAGCTGGTCTGGCAGGTGCCGCTGGGCACCGTGCAGGACACCGGTCCGCTGGGCATCAAGACCCACCTGCCGATGCCGATCGGCATGCCGACCCTGGGTGGCCCCACCGCCACCGCATCGGGCCTGGTGTTCTTCGCCGGCAGCCAGGACTACTACCTGCGTGCGCTGGACGCGGACACCGGCAAGGAAGTGTGGAAGGTCCGTCTGCCGGTAGGCGCGGTGGCTGCGCCGCTGGTCTATGTGTCACCGAAGACCGGCAAGCAGTACGTGGTGATCTCGGCCGGCGGCGCCAGCCATTCGCCGGATGTCGGCGACTACCTGATTGCCTACGCGCTGCCAGACAGGAAGTAAGCCGCACGTCGGTAATGGACACGAAAAAACCCCGGCCTGCGCCGGGGTTTTTGTTCACCACGTCACCAGGTTGGATCTGGCCTTCTCCGGCGGAATGGGCATGTGAGGATGGGGATAGCCCAGATGCGGCGTGGTTGCCATCCCGGGCAACACGATGTGGACCTTGCGCGGTGGGGAGTCATCGTCAGGGCGTCGCCCCAGGTTCACCTCGAACATGCGTGATTGCCCCGCTTCCACGACGCTGGTCGGCCCTTCGCACAAATCCACCGGCCTTGGCTCCCAGTTAGGGGGATAACCGCCCTCAGGCAACGCCACAAACCACATCATCTGCCCATTGCAGTTGCTCAGGTACAGCGTGTCATCCGCTGTGGCGGTGATCACAACACGGTATTTGCCTGCGCCAATGCGCTCGGCATGCAGATAGCTCTGCTCAGCACTCGCCTGCACGGCGTTCTGCGCCGGAACATCGTTCGCCCGCGTGACGGGAGCCGGCTGCCCACCTGCATGTGCGGGCAGCGCTACTAGTGCGGCCAAGGTCACCAACGCTGACCAGCATCGAGATGCGTCCATCGAGCATTCCGCCGTAGTTTTCTTTTCTTTTAGAACAACGCCCGTGAAAGGAGCATTTTCTTCCTGGGCGCGACCACGTGCCGTAGCCCGGGTAAGCGCAGCGCACCCGGGGCTGTTGGCTGACACTCTGAAAGACTTCCATATCCCCATTCCCCGGGTGCGCTGCGCTTACCCGGGCTACGCCTGCTTCAAGCCTTGCGCGAAGAACAACGCTGCGCCCATCCGAGACGTGTCGTCTGGAGGAAGATGCACGACGGAGCGCTTCGGTATCGACCCGGTTATCTCAAGGCTTGGCGCTTTTCGTCGCCGTCGCGGTGTCGCGCTGCAGTGCCTGCAGCAGGCTGGGCACGCTGGGTGTGGCGATATCGGCAACCCGCCAGTTGCTGCCTTGGCGCTGCAAGGTCAACTGCAGGTCCAGGGGACGTTCGGGCTCATCCAGCCGGGTACTGGCGCGCAGCTGGCCATCTGCCAGTGGCTGGATGTCGAACGTGAGCTGGCGCAGGTCCTGCGCGGTGTCCTGGCAGTCGCAGAGCGGGTCGCCGTCCAGATAGCCGACTTCGCCGTCATGGGCTTCGCTGTTTGCCTGCATCGCCGCGAGCAGTATCGGCGCGTAGACCTCTTCGTCGGGCAGGATGGCGTCCAGCCCGGCGTCGGGGTGATAGCCGGCGTAGATATGGCTGAGGAAGACGCGGGCCGAAGCGATGTCCTGCTCGCTGCTGCTGGCTGATGCCGAGACGGGCGCAGGCGTGGCAGTGGCCGGTGCGTCCTTGTTGCAGCCGCTCAGGGCCAGGACCAGCAAGGCGGTGACGGTCAAGGTTTTCATCTGCTTCCTTGCGTGTTCGTTTGTCGGATCTTTTTAGGCGGGACTGTTGGGGAAAGCAAAGGCTTTCAAGCACCCCTCCCCAGCCCTCCCCTCCGCCTTCGGCGCAAGGGAGGGAGACAAGCGCTCTGCCCCCTCCCCTTGGCATAGCCAAGGGGAGGGTTGGGGAGGGGTGCTCTGCGCGGACTGACAGCACCGTAGCCCGGGTAAGCGCAGCGCACCCGGGGAACAGGGATCTGAAAGTCTTTCAGAGTGTCAGCCAACAGCCCCGGGTGCGCTGCGCTTACCCGGGCAACATCGGGGCCGCTCCAAGGCACTGCCCTTCGCCTACTGCAAAAGAGCGGGCGCCAAGCGCTGTGCCAGGCCCGACCAGCGGCTGGCATGGCGGGCCAGCGCGGCTTCGATCACCTCGGCGCTACCTGCCAGATGCAGGCCATTTCGCGCGCGGGTGATGCCGGTGTACAGCAGCTCGCGGCTGAGCACGCGGTTATCGCGGCGTGGCAGCTGCAGCCAGACCTGGTCGAACTCCGAGCCCTGTGCCTTGTGCACGGTCATCGCGAAGGCGCTCTCGTGCAGCGGCAATGCCGCCGGGTGGAAGGCGCGCGGGTTGGCCGGGTCGTCGCCGGGAAACCAGGCGCTGATGCCGCTGCCATCACGCAGGCAGATGCCGACATCGCCGTTGAACAGACGGTGGCGGTAGCTGTTCTCGCCAATGATCAGCAGCCGACCGTGGAACCAGCCCGGGCCCAGCGCGCGGCCGCGGTTGCCGGCCAACAGGTCCTCGATGCGGGCATTGAGCCCGCGCGCGCCCTGCGGGCCTTCGCGCACGGCAGTGAGCAGGCGCATGCGGCCGGCCAGCGCCAGTGCATCGGCCGGGCTGGCGGCATCGGCCAGTGACTGCCAGTACTGCTGCAGCGGCTCGCGCCAGGCCTGCAGCGGATCGATATCGCCTTCGTGGAAATGCACGCCGGCCAGTTGCGCCTCGCGCAGCAAGGCCAATGCCTGCCCCGCATCGCCGTCGCGCATGGCATTGGCCAGTGGCGCCAGCTGCAGGGCTTCACTCTGGCGGTAGCCGCGCTGCAATTGCACGCGGGCTCCGGCGAAGTCAGAAGGTTTGGTTTCGATCGCCTCGGCTGGCAGTTCGCCCAGCAGTGTGCGCAGAGCTTCGGCATCGGCCGCGTTGCTGCGCTGGCCATCACCGGCGGCACGCAGGATGGCGCTGAGTACGTCGCCGGCTTCCACCGACGGCAACTGGTCGGGATCGCCGAGCAGCACCAGCCGCGTGCCTGGGGCGATTGCTTCGACCAGCTTGGTCATCAATGGCAGATCGATCATCGAGGCTTCGTCGACCACGATGACCTCGTAGGGCAATGGGTTGTCGGCGTGGTGACGGAAGCGCGGGGAATCCGGGATCACCCCGAGCAGGCGGTGCAAGGTGGTGCCGGTGCTGGGCAGTTGTTCGCACAGGGCGCTGTCGATACCGGCGGCCGGCAGCTTCTGCAGGGCGTGGCGCAGGCTTTCGGCCATGCGTTCGGCAGCGCGGCCGGTGGGTGCAGCCAGGGCGACGCGCGGGGCCGGCTGGTTTGCCGCCTGCGCCTGTGCGGCCAGCAGCACCAGCAGGCGGGTGATGGTGGTGGTCTTGCCGGTGCCGGGGCCGCCGGTGATCAGCAGCAGGTTATGGCGCAGGGCGGTGGCTGCGGCGCGGGCTTGGTGATCTAAAAGCTTCCCCTCATCCGCCCTTCGGCCACCCCCGCCTTCGCGGGGGCAGGCCCTTTGATCTCCCGCAGGCGGGAGAAGGAAGAGATCCGACTGCGCTGAGGTCTGTGGGTCTTGCGGCGCTGCACGCTTCTGGCCCCCTCTCCCTCCGGGAGAGGGCTGGGGTGAGGGTGCGCCTAACAGATCTGTTTGCGATGCAACGGCTTGCCCCGGAAACAAGCGCGCAAACACTTCCGCCAAGCCGGCAACATCGCCGCCAACAACCGGTGCCTGGCCGATCCGCTGCAAGCCCGTTGCCAAGCGGCGCTCGTACTCACGATAGCGGCGCAGGTACAGCAAGCCGTTTTCCCAGACCAGCGGCGCCTGTTCCGACGCCGCGTTGTTATCCACAGCACTGGCTATCCACTTCGATGCAGCCAGCTGTGCAATCCACGCTTCGGCCGCCGGCCATTCCACGCCGGCATCCACCAGCCGCTGCGGCTGGGTCGGATCAAAGCCGGCGTGGCCCTGCGATACCGCCAGCGACGCCAAGGCTGCTGCCGCCAGCACCGCATCCGGTGTTTCCGGGTCCAGGCGGCGCAGGCTCTGCGCCAGGGCATGATCCAGCGCGCGCAACGCACCGGCTTTGTTCAATGCGGCCAGCAGGCTCATGCCTCGCCTCCCAGTCGTGCCAACAAGGCCGCGTGGCCGTCGCGACCACCGGCAAACAATTCATCCACGGCGTGCACCAGTTCCGCGGCGAAGTTGTGCGCGTACAGGCCCGGCGATGGCGTGCGTGTTGCATCCAGGCCGCGGCAGAACAGGTAGCGGATGCCGCCGAAATCACGCGCATAGTCGTAACCAGCACCGATGCGGAAGCGCAACCAACGATGCAGGGCCACGGTGTAGATCAGTGCCTGCAGGTCGTATTCGCTATGCCGCATGGCCGCGTCCAGTTGCGCCGGGGCGTAATCGGGCAGGCGGTTGGATTTGTAGTCGAGCACATACCAACGCCCGTCGCGGACGTAGGTAAGGTCGATCTTGCCGGTCATCAGCCCTTCCAGCTGGCGGCGCAGGCCAAAGCCTTGGCGGCCACGCACCACCCCGTGTGCATGCAGCACGCGCAGCAGTGCCGGCACCGTGGTCGGCTGCATGGCGAAGTGGAACTCGATTTCAGCGCGGCGCTCGCCCTCGCCCAGCGAATGCAGGGCGCCGCCTTCGGGCAGGGTGACGGTCAGGGTCTGGCCGATCAGTTGGGTCAGCAGCGCCACGCCGTCGGCGATTTCTTCGTCGATATAGCCATCGGCGCGCATGGCTTTCTCGATGATCTCGGCCTGCCCCTCCGGTGCCGCATCGCCGGGCTGCCAGTCGCGCCAGGCACCGAAGTCGACGTTTTCCAGCGCGGCATGCAGCACGTTGCCGAAGCGGCTGCCGGCAAAACGCGGATCGAATACTTCCGGCTGTGCGGTGCTGGCCTCGCTGGCCGGTTCGGCATCCACATCGACCTGCGCCGGTTCGTCGGCGGCACCGCCGCTGTCTTCGGTAGAGGCGGCGGCGGTGTCGTGGCCGCCTTCGGCATGGGCCAGCTGGGTGAAGCTGTACACCCACCAGTCGTGCGGCACGCTGCGGCGTACGTCGCGCACCGGCGGCAGCGCCTGCTCGCGCTCGGGTGGCAGCCGCGCCGGCGCCGGGCCGGTGTCGCCTTCGATCACCGCGATGTCGGCATGCGCCGGCAAGCCCTGCAGCATCGGCCCCAGCCGCGAGCTGGCCAGCCCGGTCAATGCGCCACCACTTATCCACAAGGCATGCTCGGCGCGGGTCAGGCCGACGTAGAGCAGGCGCGCGGTCTCGGCTTCTTCATCGGCGTTGACCTGTTGGCCGATGGCCTTCCAGTCCGGGTCTTCCTTGTCGATCTTCCAGTGCAGCACGCGTTGTTGACCATCGTGCACGGTGCGGTGGTTGCTGCTGTCCGGCGCATTGGTGGCGATGCCGACGAAGGGCAGGTAGACCAGCGGGTATTCCAGGCCCTTGCTCTTGTGTAGGGTGATGATCTGCACGCGGCGTGCGTCCGATTCCAAACGTAGCAGCTGCGCTTCGTCGCCTTCGTCGGCGTGCGCGATCTGGGTCTGCAGCCAGTCCAGCAGGCCGTGCAGGCCGATGCTGCGGTTGCTGGCTTCCTGCAGGGTTTCGGCCAGCTGCAGGTAGTTGGTCAGGCGGCGCTCGCCGTCGATCAGCAGCAACAGGCGCTCGGCCTGTTCGGCGCACAGGTCCGACAGCAGGGCCAGCACGCCGCCGCGCTGCCAGCGCTCGCGCCATTGCAGCAGGCGCTCCTGGTGCAGGCGCTGTTGTTCGCCTTCGTATTCCATCGCGGCGATGCGGGCGGCGCTCTCGCCCAGCAGCACGGTGGCCAGCGCGGCGCGCAGGCGGCCTTCGTCGGCCGGTTGCAGCAGGGCCAGCAACAGCAGGCGCAGTTCGTGGGCTTCGGCGCTGGCAAACAGGCTCTGCTTGCCGGCGGCTACCGCCGGGATGCCCAGTGCGGCCAAGGCCTGTTGCACGCGCGAGGCTTCCTTGTGCGAGCGCACCAGCACGGCGATATCGCCCGGCTGCACCGGTTTGCCATCGACCAGCGCGCGGCCTTCGCGGGCAGCGCTGAGCACCCTGTGGATATCTGCAACACAAGCCGCGGTGGCAGCATCGCGCGAGGCGTCGGCCTTCAAGGGTTTGCCATCGGCATCAGCGGCAATCAACTGCAGGGTCAGCGCGGGGGCGGGTTCGCCATCGAACAGATAGTCGGCGTCGCTGCGCTTGCTGCCCGGCAGGACCGGCTCGAACTGGATGCGTTCGTCGAGGAAGGCCTCGGGGCCAGCATTGTCGTACAGCGCCTGGATCGCGCGCAGCACGCCGGGACGCGAGCGGAAGTTGCGGTCCAGCGCCGGCGCCGCTTCGGCCAGCGCCTTGGCCTGCAGATAGGTATGCACGTCGCCGCCACGGAAGCCGTAGATGGCCTGCTTGGGGTCGCCGATCAGGAACAGTGCGGCGGCCTCGTCGTCCGCGGCGAAGATGCGGCGGAAGATGTCCCACTGGCGCGGGTCGGTGTCCTGGAATTCGTCAACCAGCGCAAAGCGGTACTGCGCGCGCAGGCGTTCGGCCAGATGCGCGCCATGCGGGCCGTGCAGGGCATTGGCGACGTTGTCGATCAGATCGTCATAGGTCTGCTGGCGGCGCAGCTGCTTGAGCTTGGCCAGACGCTGGCGGACCTCGCCGCGCAGCTGGTGCAGCAGCACGATGGATTGCTGGCGCTGCCACTGCGTGACCTGCGCCAGCGCCTGCAGGTAGTCGGCAATCAGTGGCTGCAACGGCGATTGCGGGGTGCTGCCGGCCTTGGCCTTGTTGGTCTTGGCGGTGAGTGCCTCCAGCGTCAGCCGCTCCAGACGCTCATCCAGCTCGGCGCCTGGATCCGGATGGCGGCTCCACTGCAGCAGTTGCTGGAACAGCGGCTCGATCCAGTCGGCTTTGTAGCTGGCCTTGTTGAGGATGCCGCCATCAAGCGCGCCACGCAGTTGCTGCAGGTAGCTCTCGCCGTGTTCTTCAATGCCGGCGGCAAGACGCTGCGCGGCGCCGTCGCGGAAGGGGCGCGTGTCTTCGATCAGGGTCTGCGGTGGCTGTGGATAAAGCGGCAGCTCGGCGGCCAGTGCGAGCAGATCACGGGCCAGGGCATCTGGGCTTTTCCACAGGCCCAGCAAGGCCTCCAGATGCTCGCCCTGCCCTGCATGCAGGCGCCACAGGTCGGCCGCCAACTCGTCATGCAGCGCGCGGGTATTGGCCAGCAGCTCGGGCGCGGCAAAGGTGTGGCCGCTCTCCAGCGCGTATTCGCCCAGCACCCGCGTGCAGAAGCCGTGGATGGTGAAGATCGAGGCCAGGTCGGTTTCTTCGGCGGCAATGCGCAGGCGCCGGCCCAGCTGTGCGGCGGTTTCGCTGCCTTGTTGCAGATGACGTTGCAGGATGGCGCGGGTGAGCGTGGTTTCCGGGCTGTCGTCGTCTGCGGGACTACTGTCGACCACGCGCGCGGCCAGTTCCAGCCGCTCGCGGATGCGCTTGCGCAGCTCCTGGGTGGCTGCATCGGTAAAGGTCACCGCCAGGATCTGGCCCATGCGCAGGCCCTGCTCCACCACCAAACGGGTGAACAGTGTGGCCACGGTGAAGGTCTTGCCGGTGCCGGCGCTGGCCTCGATCAGGCGCAGGCCATCCAGCGGCAGGTGCAGATAGGGATCGGATTGCAGCGCGTCAGTGCTCATGCGCCAGCTCCGGTGACAGCATCGGTTTGGTCGTCAAAATCGGGCAATACGCGGCCCTCGCGCAGGGCGGTGAATATCAACAAGGCGTTGTGGATAAACCTGTGTGCAGTGGCCGGCGAAGCGAACGGATCGCGGCCGCGCAAGGCCAGTTGCAGGGCTTCGCCATTGCGCTCGCCCCAGCTGTGTTCGCTGCCGAACCAGCGCGCCTGGGCAGCGCTTTCACGCTTGTCATCGGCAGCGTTGTAGATGTCCCAGCCGGTGTACGGGGCAAACAGCAGCGGCTGTTGCATGCCTTCGGAACGTAGCTGCAGCAAGGCTTTCAAGGCTGTTTGTGCGGCTTCTGGCGACAGCTCCGGCAAGTGGTGCGGGCCATAGCCGGCCTGCCCGTTGTCATGGAACTGCAGCATCGCCGACGGTGTTCCCGCGGCGTTGGCCAACAGCCAATCCAGGCCGCCGCGCAGCACATAGGCCACACCTGCGGAGCCCGCATGCAGGCGCACCAGCCCCTGTGGATGGATTTGATCGACACGCCCATGCAGGCGCACGCCATCCAGCTCCACTTCGTAGCGTTGCGAGTCCAGCGGCTGGCCGTCGTACCACTGCGAAAACGCCTCCGCACAGGGACGGATGCGGCTGAGCATGCGTTCGAACTGCTGCCGTCCCAATGCACCCGAAGGCAGCAGCGCGCGCGCACGCAGGCGCTGGTACAGGCCGGCTTCGCGGCCCTGCAGCAGTGCGCTGAGCACGTGCTGCTGCAAGGAGGAATGCAGACGGCCACCGCCGGGCACCAGCAGCGGCTCGACGTCTTCGCTGTCGTCGATTTCGCCCGCCAGACGCAAACCCAGGCGCTGGCTGAGGAACTGCCCCGCCGGGTCGCTGAGAAAGCGCCGCAGTGCGTCCAGCGACAGGCTGTCGTCGTTGAGCGCGCTGGGCAGCGGTGCGTCCAGCGGGCCGTCGAACCACGGTGCCAGGCGCTGGCGGCTGCCGCCGACCGCACTGGCGGCCGGGTGCCACTGGCGCCGGTAGCTGAAACGCCGCGGTTCGCCATCGCCACCAAACGCGGCCGGGGCAAACGGCTGCAGCGGGTGCCGCACCACCAGCTGCTTGCGGGCAGCGGCGGGATCCTGGTGATAGGCGGCCGCCGCATTGACCAGTTCACTGACCAGCACCGACGGCTCACGCACGCTGCCGTCGCGGGCATCGGCGCCCAGATAGCTCAGGTAGAACACTTCCTGGGCGGAGGCGAACAGCTGCAGGAACAGGAAGCGATCGTCCTCGCGCAGCGAGCGATCGCCATAACGGCGGCGCTCGGTGCCGAGTTCGGCGGTAAGCCGGCTCAGGCCGGCGGCCGGGTCGCGGCGGGGGAAATCGCCATCGTTCAAACCCAATACGCAGATCACCCGGAACGGCAGCAGGCGCATCGGCACCATGCGGCCGAAGCTGATGCCGCCGGTGAGCAGCGGCGCGCGGGTATCGGCCTCTGACAATACCGAGGCGAAATGCGCACGCACCACGTCGGCCGGCACCGACGCATCAAAGCCGGCCTTGGTGGCTTCCTCGGCAAACTCGTTGACCAGTTTGCGCAGCCGGTCCAGCGCGCGCACGGCGGACGGCTCGCTCGGGTTTTCAGGCAGCAGTGCGTTCAACAGGCCGAGCAGGCGCTCACGCCATTGGTTGGGGCTCAGGGCTTCGGCCAGGGTCTTCTGGTGGCGGGCCAGCACCCGCAGCAGGCGGATCAGCGCATCCAGCGCGGCCAGGCCGCCACCTTCCAGTTCCGGCCACGGGGCGACACCGCCGATGTCCTCATCGCTGCCGCTGGCGTGGCCGAGTAGCAGCCGGTCCAGCGCGAACTGCCAGGTGTAGGCATCGTCGGCCGGTGCCTGATGCTGCTGACGGTGCTTTGCGTCCAGCCCCCAGCGTGCGCCGGCGGCCTGCAACCAGGCGTGCAGGCGTTCGAAGGCCGCCGCGTCCAGGCCAGAGGCGGTCGCCAGTGGTGCGCTGGACAGCAGGTCGAGGATTTCATTGAGACCAAAGCGCGATACCGGCAGGCCCAACAGCTGCACGAAGACCTCGGCCAGCGGTTCGCCCTGCAGCGGGCTGGCATCGGCCAGCGCCCACGGAATATGCGCATCGTTGCCGCCACGGCCGCCGAACACCGATTCCAGGTAGGGCACGTAGGGATCGATATCCGGCGCCAGCACGGCGATTTCGCGCGGCTGCAGCGGCGGATCGAAGCGCGGGTCTTCCAGCAGCGCGCGCAGTTGCTCGTGCAGCACCTGCATCTCGCGCAGGCGGGTGTGGCAGGCGTGGATCTGGATGCTGGGGTCGTCCAGCCGCAAGGCTTCGAGCAGCGGTGGCGAGGGCAGCGCGCGGCGATGGAACAGGTCGGCCTGCAGGCGATGCAGCAGGCTGTCGCCAAGGCCACCGGCATCCAGGCCGGGCAGCGGGATGCTTTCCGGATCGACATAGGCGGCGATTTCGCCGCTGGGGTGGACCACTTCGTAATCGCCCAGCACCGCCATGAAGTCGCGGCCAGCCTCGCCCCAGGCCTGCAGCAACGGGTTCTCACCGGCCTCGATGCCGAACGGCTCGGCCAACCCGCTGCGCAGTTTTTCCTTCAAGGTCTGCAGGTCGCCCCAGTAGGAGCGGGTCGGCGTCGGCATATAGAAGTGCAGCGTGCCGACCCGTGCCTGGGTGGCGATCACCCGCAGCACGTCCGGCGAGACATTGAGCGTGGCGAAGGCGAACAGCCGCTGCGGCAGGCCCTGCGGCAAGGGCTGGTGCTCGCCTTCGAAGCGGGCCAGATAGTCGTTGATGCGGCGCGCGCGGTAATTCTGGCCACCGGCGATATGCCGCCACAGGATGGCCTGCGGGTCGTCCGGCTCGGCACCGTCCTCCCAGCGCAGCAGCCAATCACGGCGCCAGGCCTGGTACTTCTCGAACACCCCGCCCAACTCGGCCGCCAGCGCCCAGGGCCGCAGCGGATCATCGCGGTCCAGGTAGGCGCGCAGCCCGGCCATCGCCGGTTTCTGCATCACGGTGTTGTCGGTCAACGCCCCATATAGCCGCCAGTGCAGGCCGGTGGCGCCCAGGTCATCGCGCTCGCCCGGCACATTGGCCTTCAGCGCCTTGGCGACGAACTCACCGGGAGTCAGGAATTCCAGGTTGGCCGACACCCCGTACTCGGCCGCCAGGGTGGACTGCAGCCAGCGCCGCATCGCCACCTGCGGGATCAGCACGATATCGGCGGCCAACAAGGGCTGGCCGGGCGCCGGCTCACGCAGCGCGTGGGCCAACAGCTGGGCCAACACGTCCAGGGCATTGGAGTGGTACAGGCGAAAATCGGGGGCATTGCTCATCGCGCCATCTTGCCGCAGTGGCATCGCAAGCGGCGAGACATGAATGCGTTGCGCACATTTGCCGCCGCCTTACTCTCCCACCCCGTGCACACACTGTTGCTGTCAGAGTCGCAAGGTATGCATGGCGTTGGACGCTGGCAATGCGACAATACTGCACGGTCCAGTACGCTTATGTTCAGGCGGTGCTGGCAATCTTAGAACGTTGGTTTTCCGTTAAAGGCCATCATGCCCTCAGCTCGGACTCCCTTGGTGCAGTTGTCCAACGTGCGAATCGATCGCGGCGGACGCACCATTCTGCGCGATGTTTCGCTGCAGGTACCGCAAGGCAGCATCACCGCCGTGCTGGGCCCGTCGGGCAGTGGCAAGTCGACCATGTTGGCAGCACTGACCGGTGAGTTGCGGCCGGTCTCCGGCACCGTGCAGTTGTTTGGTCGGGATATCCCGCACGGCAACCGTGAGCTGCTGGAGATGCGCAAGAACGTCGGCGTGCTGCTGCAGGGCAACGGCCTGCTGACCGACCTGAGCGTGGCCGACAACGTGGCGCTGCCGCTGCGGGCACATACCAGGCTGCCCGAGCCGGTGCTGCGGCGCCTGGTACAGATGAAGCTGCATGCCGTGGGCCTGCTGGCCGCTGCCGATGCCTGGCCGCGTGAGCTATCCGGCGGCATGGCGCGGCGTGTGGCGCTGGCCCGCGCCTTGGCGCTGGACCCGCCGTTGATGATCTACGACGAGCCGCTGACCGGGCTGGACCCGATCGCCTCGGGTGTGATCATGAGCCTGATCCAGCGTTTGAACGACAGCCTGGGCCTGACCAGCATCATCGTCAGCCACCATGTGCATGAAACCCTGCCGATCTGCGATCAGGCCGTGGTGATCGCCAATGGCGGCATCGTGTTCTCCGGTACGCCGGACGAGCTTCAGGCCACCACCGACCCGCTGGTGCGGCAGTTCCTGCATGGCGAGCCGGACGGCCCGATCCCGTTTGATGCGCCCACGCGCAATTACGGATTGGAGAACGCGTGATGCTGAAGATGCACGCGGTGTCCGCTTCGGGCACCTTCTCCCGTAAACGGGAGAAGGGCATGTCGTCCAGCACCTTCAGTACCTCAAGGGACGCCAGCTGATGCCCTTCACCTCCTCCATCCGCTCGCTGGGTCGTGCCGGCCTGTTCTCGCTGACGGTGCTGCGCGGTTCCCTGCCGACCCGCGACTTCCTGGCCGAGCTGATCCGCGAGATCTACAAGATCGGCGCGCGTTCACTGCCGATCATTGCCGTTGGTGGTGCCTTCGTTGGCCTGGTGCTGACCCTGCAGGGCTACCGCACGCTCACCACCTTTGGTGCCTCCGATGCGCTGTCCACCCTGCTCGGCCTGTCGCTGTACCGCGAACTGGCTCCAGTGCTGACCGCGCTGCTGTTCATTGGCCGCGCCGGCAGCTCGATCGCCGCCGAACTGGGGCTGATGCGTGCCACCGACCAGATCAAGGCGCTGGAACTGATGGCCATCGACCCGGTCGCCAAGGCGGTTGCGCCGCGCTTCTGGGCGGCGGTACTGACCGTGCCATTGCTGACCGGCATCTTCTGTTCGCTGGCCATCGCGGGCGGCTACTTCGAAGCCGTGCATGTCCTGGGCCAGGACAACGGCACGTTCTGGTCGGGGTTGCGCGGCAGCGTCGACTTCTGGGACGACTTCGCCGTGGCCCTGCTCAAGTCGGCGATCTTCGGCGGTACAGCGGCACTGGTGGCGGCCTATGTCGGCTTCCACGCCGAACCGACCATCGAAGGCACCTCGGTGGCCACCACCCGCGCGGTGGTGAACGCCTCGTTGCTGGTGCTGATGTTCAATTTCGTGCTGTCGGCATTGCTGTTCCAGTGATGCCTGTTCCTCGCAAACGCCCGCACACCCTGGCGCGGG
Organism: Stenotrophomonas sp.; assembly: GCF_032061965.1. Classification (GTDB taxonomy): domain Bacteria; phylum Pseudomonadota; class Gammaproteobacteria; order Xanthomonadales; family Xanthomonadaceae; genus Stenotrophomonas. The sequence continues at coordinate 35,501 of NZ_DAMBEF010000009.1, forward strand.
GACCAAACGAACAATCCGCTTCGACTGTTACGAAGCATCTGCTGGATCAGGAGTGAGATAACAACATGGCCATCCGTGGACCCAGACTCGAATTTTCCGTTGGCGCCTTCCTGCTGCTGGCCCTCGCCTCGCTGCTGGTACTGGCCGTGGCCTCGACCAACCAGCGCTTCGGCATGGGCGGCGGTGACTACGTGCTCAAGGCCCGTTTCACCCAGATCGGCCAGCTGCGTGCGCAGGCACCAGTGAAGGTCGGCGGTGTGACCATCGGCCAAGTGGCTGACATTCAGCTCGACCCGGTTAAATACGACTCCATCGTCACCCTAGCATTGGACAACAAGTTCAAGGACCTGCCCGCCGATACCTCCGCCGGCATCTTCACCAGCGGCCTGTTGGGCGAGAGCTACATCGGCCTGCAGCCCGGTGGCGATCCGGAAGCGCTCAAGTCCGGTGACGAGATCGTCTTCACCCAACCGGCGGTGGACCTGATCCAGCTGGTTGGCAAATACATGTTCAGCGGCGGCGGCAACAACGCTGGCGCTGCAAATGAAACCCCCGGCGCAGACGCGCCCGCTACGGAACCGCAACCATGAAAGTGAAACTGCTTACCGCCGTGCTCGCTTCTGCCCTGTTGGCCGCCGCACCGTCGGTCACGCTGGCGCAGACGCGCCCGGCCGCCACCGCCGCGCAGCCCTCGGCCGCCGCACGCACCGTGCTGGACTCCAGCACCCGCATCATCAACGCCCTGCAGACGCGACGCGCCGAGTTCCGCGCCAACCCGGCAACCCTGCGCAGCTTCATCGACGGTGAGCTCAGCCGTGGTTTCGACCGCGACTACGCCGCCCGCCTGGTGCTGGGCGTGCATGGCCGCGGCGCCGCCGATGCCGACGTCAAGCTGTTCGCCGATGCGATGGCCGACAACCTGATGTCGCGCTATGGCTCGGCCCTGCTCGATATCCAGGGCAAGCCAAGCTTCCGCCTCAAGAGCGAGCAGCCGCTGCCGGGCAACCGCGGCGTCAAGGTGTCCACCGAACTGGTGCGCGCCGGCAGCGAGCCGACCCCGGTCGAGTACCTGATGCGCAACGTCGACGGCCAGTGGAAGATCTTCGACGTGATGATCGAAGGCATCTCCTACGTGCAGACCTTCAAGAACCAGTTTGACGCACCGCTGCGACAGAAGTCGATCAAGCAGGTGGCCACCGAACTGCGCAGCGGCAGCATCCAGGCCAATGCTGGCCCGGCCCCCAGTGGCAGGTAACGCCCGCTATCGCACCGAGGGCGACACGCTGCTGTTGGCGGGCGTGCTTGACCGCGATGCGGTGGTTTCCTTGTGGCCCCAGCTTGCACGTGGCCTGGGGGCAACACGCTCGCTGGACCTGCAGGCGGTGGAACGCGTGGACAGCGCCGGGCTGGCGCTGTTGGCCGAGCTTGCCGCGCGCCTGCGGGCACAGGGCGGCGGCAGGCTGGTGGGCGCCCCCGCCGGCCTGGAAGAATTGAGCGCCGCCTACCGGCTGTCGCCTTCCCTCGATTTCAATGCCTCTTCAGCAGGAAGCTGACATGACGATTCTGCGTAACCTCCCCCTTCTGGCGATCATCGCCCTGCTGGCTGCCTGCGCCGGCAAGCCGGCGCGCGACGCTGCCCCGGTCTCCACTGTCGTCGCGCCACAGGGCGTTGATCAGGTCCAGGCCAGCAACGATGCCAGCACCGCCGTCAGCCAGGACGAACCCGCACCGGTCGCAGCCGACGCAGCGCAGGGCACGCCGGTCGCCGATACCGCCGGTGGTACCGCGCCTACCGATGCCGAAGACGACTTCGCCGCCCTGTATGGTGGCCCGACACCGAGCAGCAGCGACAACGGTGCCACGGCCGAAGGCGCACCGGCCTACGATCCGTGGGAGCGCTACAACCGCGGCGTCCACCGCTTCAACAATGCGGTCGACCGCGGCGTCGCGCGCCCCCTGGCCACGGCCTATGTCAATGTGGTGCCGCAGTTCGCGCGTACTGGCGTGAGCAACTTCTTCAGCAACCTGCGCTCGCCGTTGACCATGGTCAACCAGCTGCTGCAGGGCCATGCTGATGATGCCTGGGACACGCTGGGTCGTTTCCTGATGAACTCCACCTTCGGTATCGGTGGTCTGTTCGACCCGGCCAGCAAGGCCATGGTGCCCAAGCGCAGCGAAGACTTCGGTCAAACCCTGGGCGCGTGGGGCTGGCGTCGTTCGCGCTATGTCGAGCTGCCGTTCTTTGGCCCGCGTACGGTACGTGACGTGTTCGGCCTGGCCGGTGATATCCCGCTGTCGCCGATGCGCCAGATCGAGATGGACAAGGTCCGCATCGGCCTGCAGGGCCTGCAGCTGGTGGACATGCGTGCGCAGCTGATGGCGGTGGATTCGCTGCGTGACAGCGCCGTGGACGAGTACGCACTGACCCGCGATGCGTGGCTGCAGCGCCGCAGTTATCAGATCGAAAAGGATCTGCGTAATGGCGGCAAGCGCGACGGTGACGAACAGACCCCGATCCCGGTCGATGCGATGCCGATGCCCAATTGGGGCGATTGATCGGCGGATGTCGATGGATGAAAAAGCCCGGGGAAACCCGGGCTTTTTGCTTTGCTGCAGTCCATGGGGGCTGCGTCAGCGGCGAAGCCGTTGCATCAGCATTTCGCCGTTTGATGCGGTCGGTGCAGATTGCTTGCTTCGCCGCTTACGCCGCTCCTGCCGGTGTGGATCAGGCCGCCAGGGCGGCGTCGATCGCCTTGCGCAGGCCTTCGTCATCGGCGGTGGTATCCGGTGCGAAGCGGGCGACGACCGTGCCGTCCTTGCCGATCAGGAACTTCTCGAAGTTCCACAGCACCGCCGGGGCGGGGTTGGTCTCGATACCGAAGCCAGCCAGCTTCTCGCGCAGCGGGCCTTCGCCGATGGCGGCCGGCTGCGCGGCGGTCAGCTGCTGGTACAGCGGGTGGATGTCGGCACCGGCAACGCTGATTTTGGAGAACATCGGGAAGCTGACGTCATAGGTCAGGGCGCAGAACTGCTTGATCTCGTCCTCACTGCCCGGCTCCTGGCCGTTGAAGTTGTTGGCCGGGAAACCCAGCACTTCCAGGCCAGCATCCTTCTTTTCGCGGTACAGCTTTTCCAGGCCTTCGTATTGCGGGGTGAGGCCGCACTTGGAGGCGGTGTTGACCACCAGCAGCACCTTGCCGCGGTAGTCGGCCAACGATGCCGGCGCGCCGTCGATGGTGGTCAGCGCGATGTCGTAAACGGAAGCGGTCATGCGGTTGCCTGCTTGGGGGTTGGGGAAAGGCCAAGCATAAACGGCGGCCGTGGCGGTGGCACGACCATCAGGTTGTAACGCTGGGTTCTGTCGTGGTGTCGAACCATGCGGCTGTCGCTTCACCTGTAGAGCCGAGCCATGCTCGGCTGTCGCTTTACCTGTAGAGCCGAGCCGTGCTCGGCTGGGGCATTACCGGTAGAGCCTCTGCCGAGCATGGCTCGGCACTACATTGGGCCTTGCTGGTCGAGCCCTGCCGAGCATGGCTCGGCACTACCTCAGCTGTCGCTGCTTTCGGGGCTGTCTTCGTCTGCTTCGTCGTCGGTGCCCAGCATTGCCTGCGAGGCGTCGCTGGACAGCGACTCCACGCCACGCAGCTTGCGCTCGATGGTGCGCGTCTTGCGGCTGGCGTCGCCCAGGCTCTTGCCGACGGTGTTGATCTGCTTCTCGGCCTTTTCAAGGATGCCGGCGAACTTGCCGAACTCGCTCTTCACCGCGCCCAGCAGGCTCCACACTTCCGAGGAACGCTGCTCGATGGCCAGGGTGCGGAAGCCCATCTGCAAGCTGTTCAACAACGCGGTGACCGTGGTCGGGCCGGCAATCACCACGCGGTGCTCACGCTGCAAGGCATCGACCAGACCTGCGCGACGGATGATCTCCGCGTACAAACCTTCGGTCGGCAGGAACATCACTGCGAAGTCGGTGCTGTGCGGCGGCACGATGTATTTGTCGCTGATCGACTTGGCCTGGATGCGGATCGCCCGCTCCAACTGGTTGCCACTGTTGCGCACCGCCTCCACGTCGCCAGCTTCCTGCGCGTCGAGCAGGCGCTCGTAGTCCTCGCGCGGAAACTTGGAATCGATCGGCAGCCACACCGGCGTATCGGCATCGCCGCGGCCGGGCAGGCGCACGGCGAAATCCACCATCTCGCCGCTGTCGGCACGCAGCTTGACGCCGCGCGCGTACTGCTCGGCGGTCAGGGTCTGCTCGAGGATGTTGTCCAGCTGCACTTCGCCCCAGCCGCCGCGGTTCTTGACGTTGCTCAGCACGCGCTTGAGGTCGCCCACACCGGTGGCCAGTTGTTGCATTTCGCCCAGCCCGCGCTGCACCTGCTCCAGACGCTCGGAGACCAGCTTGAATGAGGAATCCAGGCGCGTGTTGAGCGTGCTCTGCAGCTTCTCGTCCACGGTCTGCCGCATCAGTTCCAGCTTGGCAGCGTTGTCGCCCTGCAGGTCCTTCAAGCGGGCTTCCAGGGTCTGCCGCATTTCGGTGATGCGCTGCTCGTTGCGCTGGGTCAGCTCGCCCAGCTTCTGGTTGAGGGTTTCGCCGAAGCGCAGCTGTACCTGTGCGCCCTCTTCGCGGCCCTTGCGGGTTTCCTCGACCAGGCTCTGCTGCAGGCCCGCCAGCTGGCGGGCGAAGGCTTCCATGCGCGCTTCCTGCTGCTGGCCGAACACGTCGAGCTGGCCGCGCACGTCCTGCAGGCGGGTGCCCAGCAACTGCGCCAGCAACTGCTGGGCGTTGGCGGTTTCCTCGCGGCCCTTGCGGGCGTCGTCGTTGAGGCTGTCGCGCAGCAGGTCCAGGCGTTGGTCGGTGCGGGTGGACAGATCGGTGAGGTTGCGGCCGAAGCCATCGATGCGGATGTCCTGTTGCCGCGCCATGGTTTCCAGCTGTTCGCGCAATTCGCCGCGACCACTGCGCTGCTCTTCGCGCAGGGCGGTTTCCAGCGTGGAATTGTCGGTACGGCGCAGCAGCAACAACAGTTGCAGCACGAGGACGGCAAGCAACAGGCCGCCGAGGATCAGGGTTTCAGTTTGCATGCGGCAAGTGTAGCCCTGCCGGTCTCACAAGCTGATCCCGGCCGCGTCCGGACCGGCAGCGAAAACTACCGCCGGCACGCATCTGCGATCATGTGCCTCCCCACCCTGCCGCTGCCCCCCATGAAGCCGTTGCCGCTGCTGTTGTCGTGCCTGCTGTCCCTGTTGCCGCTGGCAGCCCTGGCATCCGAATCGCAGACCGTTACCTCGCCGCAGCCGCTGCCTTCGGCGGACGCGCGGCCCAAGGTATTCCTGGCCGGCAGCATCGAGATGGGCAAGGCAGGTGATTGGCAGCAACAGGTGCGCGACGCGCTGGCCGACGAGGGCGTGCTGATGCTCAACCCGCGCCGTGGCGACTGGAACCCGGCCTGGCGCGCCGAGGCCGATGAGCCCGAATTCCGCCGCCAGGTGGAATGGGAACTGGCCGCGCTGGAACAGACCGACATCGTGCTGATGTACTTCGCGCCGGGTACACAGAGCCCGATCACCCTGCTCGAATTCGGCCTGTACGCGCGCTCGGGCAAGCTGCTGGTAGCGGCGCCCGCCGGCTACTGGCGCAAGGGCAACCTGGACATCACCGGCGACCGTTACGGCGTGCCGCGCTTTGATGACCTGCCGACGCTGATCGCTGCGGTCAAGCAGCGCCTGGCCGAACAGCGCGCGCCCTGAGCCCCCACTGAGACATTCGGAGAACCACCATGCCGTGGATGGGCATCAACGACCTGGGCACCTTCGTGGTGGCCGTCATCCTGTTCCTGATGCTGCCCGGTCCGGGCACCTTCACCCTGCTCACCGCCACTGCGCGCGGCGGCGTGCGCGCCGGTTATGCGACGCTGGCGGGTCTGATGCTGGGCGACCAGATCCTGATCGCCATCGCCGCCACCGGCGTGGCCGCGCTGCTGCAGGCACATCCGCTGCTGTTTGCCGGGCTGCGCTATGTAGGTGCTGCCTACCTGATCTGGGTCGGCATCAACCTGCTGCGTGAGCCGGCGGTGGCCGCCGCCGGCGAGTCCGCACCGGTCCAGCATGGCCGGCGCTGGTTCCGCCAGGCGCTGCTGGTCGGCGTGCTCAACCCGAAGGCCATCCTGTTCTACATGGCGTTCTTTCCGCTGTTCATCGACCCGGTTCGCCAGCGCGGCGCACTGACCCTGGCGACGATGGCGGTGCTGATCGCCCTGCTCAGCATCGGCTGGTGCTCGGTGTTGATCTTCGGTGGGCAATTCATCGCCCGGCGCCTGGCCGGCTACCCGCGTGTCGGGGTATGGCTGCGGCGCGCTGTCGGCATCTGCCTGGTGGTTTTTGGCGTGCGGCTTGGGCTGGACGGGGCCTGAGCCCCGATGGCTTCAGTCCTGCGGGCGCTGCTTGTCGTCACGCGGTGGGAACTGCAGCACCACGTAATCGCGGCCTTCGCGCGGCTCCCACAGCACCGGCACGTTCTGCGGTGACGGCGGCTCCAGCTCGCCATCGTCCTGCGCCAACTGCTCCTCTTCTTCATCTTCCCAGCTGTAGCGCTTGCGCGGTGCCTGCGGGTCGGCATTGCGGAACAACAGCGCAGCAATGACACCGGCGGCGGCGCCGCCCATATGTGATTGCCAGGACACGCCCGGTTCGTGCGGCAGGATGGTGATCAGCATGCTGCCGTAGAACAGGAAGCCGATCAGGCTGGCGGCAATTGCCGGCCGGTCGCGGCGCAGCAGGCCGAGTATGAACACCAGGAACATCAAGCCGTGGGTCACACCGCTGGCGCCCAGGTGGTGACTGCCGATATCGCCCAGCAACCAGGCACCCAGTCCCGAGCCTATCCACAGCAGGGGCAACGCGCGCAGCGTCGCCTTGGGATAGACGCTGCCGGCCAAGGTGCCGAGGATCAGCAGGGCGACCGCATTGGCACCCAGGTGCTCGACCGAGCCGTGCAGCAGCGGCGCGCCCAACACACCCCACAGGCCCTTGGCGTCCAGCGGTGCCACCGCCCAGCCACGCCAATCCCACCCACTGGTCTGGAGGGTGAACATCACCACCAGCAGCAGTACGAACCCCAGGCTCAGGTTGAATGCCCGCAGCACGCGACTGCGGTCGTTGCGGGCAAGGGTGGCCGGGGTCTGATCGATCCGGCCGTTGTCGGGCAAGGTTGGCGTGTCCATGATCAAGGGATTGCGGCAGCCCCTGCGAATGCAAGGGCGCCGCGCATGGGAACCGGCGTGCCACCGGCGGGACAATCCCGCCGGCGGTGCAGCATCAAGCCTTGTGGCCGCCCTTAGGCGGGATCTTCAGGCTCAGGACCACGGTGACCACCAGGATCGCGGCGACCACACCCAGCGACACCGGCACCGGGATCTTGAACAGGTCGATCAGCAGCATCTTGGTACCGATGAAGGCCAGGATGACCGCCAGGCCGTAAGGCAACAGGTGGAAGCGGTCGGCCATGCCGGCCAGCAGGAAGAACATCGCACGCAGGCCCAGCACCGCAAATACGTTGGAGGTCAGCACGATGAACGGGTCGGTGGTGATGGCGAAGATGGCCGGGATCGAGTCCACCGCAAAGATCACGTCGGTGACCGCGATCAGGATCAGCACCACGAACATCGGGGTGAACCAGCGCACGCCGTTCTTCTCGGTGACCAGGCGGTTGCCGTTGTACTCGTGGCTGATGCGCAGGTGCTTACGCATGAATTTCAGCGCCGGGTTGTTGTCCAGGCTGGGTTCTTCGCCGGCGGCAAACCACATCTTCCAACCGGTGAACAACAGGAAGGCACCGAATACATAGAGCAACCAATGGAATTGGGTGACCAACACGGAACCGGCGAAGATCATGATCGTACGCAGCACGATCGCACCCAGGATGCCGATGATCAGCACGCGCTGACGTTGCGTCTCAGGCACCGCGAAGTAGCCCATGATCAGCAGGAAGACAAAGATGTTGTCCACCGCCAAGGCTTTTTCGATCAGGTAACCGGTCAGGAACTGCAGGCCGATCTCGTTGGCCACGGCCGCACCGGCGGTCTCGTTCAGGTAGTACCAGAGGCCACCATTGAAGGCCAAGGCAAGCGCCACCCAGCCCAGCGACCAATACATGGCCTCCTTGAAGGTGACCTTGTGCGGGCCGCCGTGGCGCATCAGCACCAGGTCGACAAGCAGGGCGACGATGACGACGGCAATGAAGCCGCCCCAAAGCCAGGGATTACCAATTGTCTGCATCATGGGGAAATTCCGGTCGTGAACGGGGATAACTCGGAACCACAAAGGCCAAGAGCTGGACACGGAATCGGGGAGACCGGGGACAGAGCTTCGCCATTGCGGCGAAGGTCTTGCTCACAGTTCCAGTGGTCGGAACTGCCGTTGCACCGGAGCCTTGCGGCTCGAATTGACGGCGACAACGTCTGGGAGCTACTCCCCTTCTGCGGCGAATAGTGCCGGTTGGGGCCGTTACAGTCAATGAACGGTCAGCGGGACGGCCCGCCTGCCCGGCTACAATAGCGCCATGAATACCCCACTTCCCGTCGTACGCCTGAAGAACGCGTGGCGCTCCAGCCACCCGTGGATTTTCCAGAAACTGGTCGAAAAGCCGACCGTCAAGCCGAAGTCCGGCACCATCGTCGACGTGGTCGGGGTGGACGGCGAGTGGATTGGCCGTGGTTTCTACAATGGTCATTCGCGCATTGCCGTGCGCATCCTGGAAACCCATCCGGACGTGGCAGTGGACCAGGCCTGGTTCACGCAGAAGATCGCGCAGGCGGTGTCGCTGCGTCGTGACGTGCTCAAGCTGGACGCCATTTCCAATGCCTGGCGCGTCGTCCACAGCGAGGGCGACGGCCTGTCCGGCCTGGTGGTGGACCGCTACGACGACCTGATCGTGGTCGAGTTCTTCGCCGCCGGCATGTTCCGTCACCGCGAATGGATCTACGAGGCGCTGCGCGAGCAGTTCCCGGGTTGCCGTTTCCACAGCTTCGCCGACGAGCACGTACAGAAGCAGGAAAGCTTCGATTTCCACGGCAATACCACCACCGAGCCGGCAGTGATCACCGAGTACGGCATCAAGTTCCGCGCCGACCCGGCCGGCGCGCACAAGACCGGTTTCTTCGCCGACCAGCGCGAGAACCGTGAGTGGCTGAGCCAGCAGGTGGAAGGCAAGAGCGTGCTGGACCTGTGCTGCAACACCGGCGGCTTTGCGGTGTATGCCGCAGCGCGCGGCGCGGCCGAGGTGCTGGGCGTGGACATCGACCAGGACGTGATCCAGATCGCCAAGGGCAATGCGCGCTTGAACAACGCCAAGCCCAAGTTCGTGCAGGCCGACATCTTCCCGTGGCTGCGTGATGCGGCCAACCGTGGCGACCAGTACGACGTGGTGATCCTGGACCCGGCCAAGATGACCCGAGACCGCGACCAGGTCATCACCGCGCTGAAGAAGTACCTGGACATGAACAAGTTGGCCTTGGGCGTGGTCAAGCCCGGCGGCCTGTTCGCCACCTTCTCCTGCACCGGCCTGGTGGCCGAGGATCAGTTCCTGGACATGCTGCGGCGTGCGGCGTTCTATTCCAACCGCACGATCCAGATCCTGAAGGTGGCCGGCGCCGGCCCGGACCATCCGTTCATGGCGCACGTGCAGGAATCGCGTTACCTCAAGGCGGTGTTCTGCCGCGTGCTGGACTGATAGCCAGCCAGGCATCCCGCGTCAGCCGCGGGATGCCATCACCCAGCCCGGCACCCGGGTTGCGGCCTGGCCCCGGTATCCGCTCACAGCGGGCCGGGGACCCATCGGAATTTTGATAAATTCATCACACTTTGTGCCGGAAACTGCGCGCACTTGTGGGGGCTGCGCTCAGCAGACCGGGGGAGCAAGCGGCAACGGCCGGCATCACGCCGGGGGCATGCCGTGCCCCGGTTTGCTTGCAGGTGCCTCCGCGTCCGTCGCGAAGGATCCTGCCAATGACCGCACCCTCGACAACCCCCACGCGCGCTGTGGGCTTCTGCCTGCTGCTGGCGTTGCTGACCGCCCTGCCCGCTGCTGCGCAGACGGTGCGATGGGAAGACTACCGGGGCATCGCCAACAGCAGTGGCCTGGCCAATGTCACCTATACCGGCCCAGCCTCGGCGCCCACGTTCAACCACACCCTGGCCGGTGTCACCGCCTTGCGGACCCTCTCCAGCAACCCCGCCAATGCCGTGCGTACCGGCAATGCGGTGAACATCGATTTCCGCAATGTGCTCGATGACAGTGGCCTGTGCGACAACCGCACCGCGGCCGGCCGTAATACCGCCGCCTGCAGCAATCACGCCATGGGCAAGGTGATCTACTCGCTGATCCGTTTCCCCAATGCCGGCACCTACACGCTAGGCGTCGCGCACGATGATGCGGTGGAGGTGAACCTGTCCTCCAGCTACACCAACACCAACTACCGTGCCGCCACTTACGACGTGCCGGTGGGGGCACTTACCAGCTATACGGACGGTGAAACGACCTATCGCACGGTTGGCAGCTTCAACGCGGCCACGGCCAACAGCTGCGCCTTGATCCGCGTTTACTGGGTCAACGCCGGTGGTCAGAATTTCAATCGCCTGCGCTGGCAGCACCCCGCCATCAATGGCGGAACCCCGGAGATCATTCCTGCGGCCCAGTTCCGCGACCCCGCCGCAGCTGCCAGTTCTGCGGGTTGCCAGGGTTCGGTCGTATTCCCGGTGCCATCGATCATGATCAACAAGGTAGTGGCTGGCAGGATTGCCGCTGCGGACCAGTTCACCGTCTCCATCCTTCAGGGGACCACCGCGATCCGATCCGCCTCGACCACAGGCAGTGGGACTGGCCTGCAGGCCAGTACTGGCGCTGCGCAGGTCGGCACCGGCACCCACACCCTGCGCGATGCCATGGCAACCGGCAGCGCCGCCGCCATTGCCGACTACAGCAAGACCATCAGCTGCACCGCGTATGTCCTCAACGGCGCGGATCAGGTCGTCACACCTACTGGCAGTGGTCCGGACTGGAGCATCAACGTCGCGGCAAATACCCAGTACACCTGCACCATCACCAACACGCCACGGCCCTCGGTCACCGTCCGCAAGATCAGTGAGGGAGGAATCGGCACCTTCGCTTTCACCGGCAGCAATGGCATCACCGCCCACAGCATCACCACCACCAGCGCAGGCCAAGCCGTGGCCGGCCCGCCGCAGGTGTTCGCCAGCTTGAACACCGCCACCACCCTGACCGAGGCGCAGACCGCGGGTTACAGCCTCAGCGACGTGCAATGCAGTGGTTTGCCTGCCGGTCTCAGCGCAACGGTGGATCTGGCCAATCGGCGCGTCACATTGCCCGCTGCTGCTGCCGTGCAGGGCGCCAGCATCGTCTGCACGTTCACCAACAAGGCGGGCGCCGACCTGTCGGTGAGCAAGACCAACGCGGTGACCACGCTGGTGTCCGGCACCACCACGCGCTACGCCGTGGTGGCAAGGAATGCAGGCCCGGGGGATGCCAGTGACGCCGTACTGCGCGACGTCCCCGGCAGTGGCCTGAAGAACTGCACGGTCACCACGTGCAGCGCGACCAACGGCGCCGCCTGCCCGGCGACGCTCTCCAATCTGCTGACCCCTGCCGGCGTTGCCATCAGCCCGTTCCCCGTCAATGGGCAAGTAGAACTGCAGGTGCAGTGCACCGTGGAATGAGTCGGCCGAGCCGTCCACACGCCCTGCCTCGCCGGCGTGCGTTGCGGGGCAGCTTCCGTGTCGTAGGTCACTGGCTGTGCCTGCGGTGCTGGCGTTAAGGTCGGATTTTTCCGAACCCGGTGAGGCCCCATGACCCTGCGTCCGCTGTCCATGTTGATTGCCCTGTCCCTGTCCTGGCCGTTGGCAGCCTCTGCGGTGGAGTTCAGCCAGGCCGAACTGAGCAAGGCCACGGCCCTGCAGCAGAAGCTGCTGACCCTGGATTCGCACCTGGACACGCCGGCCAACTTTGCCCGCGCCGACTTCAACATCCTGCAGCGCCACGACCACAATGCGTTGTCGCAGGTCGATTACCCGCGCATGGTGGAAGGGGCATTGGACGGCGGCTTCTTCGCCATCTACACCGACCAGGGCGACCGCAGCCCTGCCGCGCATATCGCCGAGCGTGACCACGGCCTGCAGCGCATGCAGGAAATCCACGAAATGCTGGCCGCCAATCCGGACAAGTTCCAGCTGGCCCTGACCGCCGACGATGCCGCGCGCATCAAGGCCGCCGGCAAGCGCGTGGTCTATATCAGCATGGAGAACGGCAGCCCGCTGGTCGCCGACCCGACCCTGCTGAGCTACTACTACAAAGCCGGCCTGCGGCTGATGTCGACCGTGCATTTCGCCAACAACGAATTCGCCGACTCGGCCACTGATCCCAAGGGTGCCGAATGGAACGGCCTGAGCCCGGCTGGCAAGGCGTTGGTCAACGAGGCGGTCAAGCTGGGCATCGTGATTGACCAGTCGCATGCTTCCGATGCGGTGTTCGACAACCTGATCGAGATGATGCCGGTGCCTTTCATCCTGTCGCACAGCTCGGCCAAGGCCGTGTTCGACCACCCGCGCAACCTCGACGACGCGCGTCTGCGCCAGTTGGCCGCCAAGGGCGGGGTGATCCAGGCCAATGCCTATGGCGGCTATCTGATCGACGAAACCAAGAGCGCCGAGCGCAAGCAGGCCGAAGAAGAACTGGAGAAGCGCCTGGGCGGCTGGGAAAACATGACCATGGCCAAGGGCGTGGAGCTGCGCAAGGCCATGGCCGAGCTCGACCAGAAGTACCCGCGACGCAAGGCCACGCTGGATGACTTCTTCCAGCACTTCGGCCACATGCTCGACGTGGTGGGCCCGGACCATGTCGGCATCGGCATGGATTGGGACGGCGGCGGCGGCGTGACCGGCATGGAAGACGCAGCCGATCTGCCCAAGATCACCGCGTGGATGCAGCGTCGTGGTTTGAGCGATGCGCAGATCGCCAATATCTGGAGTGGCAACGTGCTGCGGGTGATGCGCCAGGCGCAGGACTACGCAGCGGCGCAGAAGAAGCCCTGATCGCGCGCTGTTGGATACTGGAATGACGAAGCGGGCTCAGGCCCGCTTTGTTTTTATCCACAAACTGCTGGGGATAAGTGGCTTGTCCACATGTGGGGCTGAGCTTTGAAGCTTTGACGCAGAAGCACCCCTCCCCTGCACGAGGCGCAAGGGAGGGGCGGCGCTGTGCCCCCTCCCTTTGCCGCAGGCAAGGGGAGGGTTGGGGAGGGGTGCTCTTCAAGCGGAACCCAAACACCCCAAATACAAAAAGCGGGCCGAAGCCCGCCTTTCGCTTTATCCACAACAGCCTGTGGATTACTTGCCGCGCCCGAGCACCGCATTGCGGCGGCTGTACAGCGCATACACCACCAGCCCCAATACGTTCCAGGCCAGGAACCACAGCTGGGTACGCATCGGCAGGCTGATGAACAGGTAGATGCAGCCACCAATGGCCAGCGGTCCCACCACCCACGCCAGCGGCGTGCGGAAGGTGCGCGGGCGGTTCGGCTCACGCTTGCGCAGCACCAGCAGGCACAGGCCCACGGCGGTGAAGGCCGCCAGGGTGCCGGCATTGGCCAGCGCGGCGATTTCATCCAGACGCGCCACACCAGCCAGTGCTGCCACCAGCACGGCAGTGAACAGGGTGATGGTGACCGGCGTGCCGGTGCGCTGGTTGACCTTGGACAGACCGCGCGGCAGCAGGCCGTCACGCGACATCACGAAGAAGATGCGGCTCTGGCCGTAGAAGAAGGCCAGCAGTACGGTCGGCAACGCAATGATGGCGACGATGCCGATCACCAGTGCAGCGGTGCCGTGGCCGAGTTCACGCATGATCAGCGCCAGCGGCTCGGCGCTCTTGCCGAACACGGTGTAGCTCATCGCACCCACCGCGGCCAAGGCCACCAGCAGGTAGATGATGGTGCAGCCGACCATCGACCCGATGATGCCGATCGACAGGTCACGCTTGGGGTTCTTGGTTTCTTCGGCGGCGGTGGAGATCGCATCGAAGCCGTAGAAGGCGAAGAAGATGATCGCCGCCGCCGCCATCACGCCCCGCTCCACGCCGTCGGCACTGACCGACTTGGGGAAGCCATAGGGCATGAACGGCTGCAGGTTGGCGCTGTCGAACGCCGGCAGGGCAACGGCCACGAACACCGCCAGCGCGATCAGCTTGAACACCACCAGCGCCGCGTTGACCGTGGCACTTTCGCGGGTGCCCAGCATCAGCATGCCAGCGACCAGGAAGGTGATGACGATGGCCGGCACATTGAGGAAGCCACCTTCCACATGTGGGCCTGCGACCAGTGCCTGCGGCAGGGCAACGTTCCAGCCGAACGAGGTATGCAGCCACTCCAGGAAGCCGACGAAGTAGCCGGACCAGCCGACCGCCACCGTGCTGACCACCAGCGAGTACTCCAGGATCAGGCTCCAGCCCACCACCCAGGCGATGGTCTCGCCCAAGGCGCTGTAACTGTAGGTATAGGCGCTGCCGGCGGCCGGCATCATCGTCGACAGCTCGGCATAGGCCAGCGCCGCACAGGCGCAGATCACGCCGGCGATGATGAAGGACAGCAGCACGGCCGGGCCGGCCTTGTCCGCACCCACGCCGATCAGCGTGTAGATGCCGGTACCGACAATGGCGCCAATGCCCAGTGCGACCAGATGGGGCCAGCTCAGCGACGGGATAAGGCGGCGCCCTTCCTCGTGTTCGGTAAGCTGGTCGATGGGCTTGCGCCGGAGCCAGGACTGCATGCGGACCTCTCGGTTCGTGATGATTCAGGAAGCGCCCGAGTGTGGCTTAACGCAGTGCAGCAAATCCAGAAAAACCCGTGATACCGAGGGGTTTTGCTGCGAATGGATGGCAATTTGCCGAATTCAGCACAAAAGCGCGGATGTCAGCGCCTGCGTCGGGGATGCGCCAGCAGGTAATCGCGCAGGACCCTGGCCTGGTTGTGCTGCTCGTCGCGGGCAGCAAACACCAGGGTGACCGGGCCGGCATCGATGGCATCCCGCAGCGCTGCCAAGCGCCCAGGCTGTGCGGCCAACTCGCTGCTGTAGCGCCTGCGGAACTCATCCCAGCGCTCAGGACGATGATCGAACCACCGCCGCAACGCATCACTGGGCGCCACGTCCTTGATCCAGCAGGCCTGCAGGGCCTGCCGGCTCACCCCGCGCGGCCATAAGCGGTCGACCAGGAAACGCTGGCCATCACTTTCACCGGCCGGCGCATAGGCACGCTTGCAAAGGATGTGCATGGCTGCGACCTCTCCTCGGCAGGGAGAGGCCATGTTACGCCCGCCTCAGGTCCCGTCGACCGCGCGCCGGCCCAGGGCCGGATCGTCGGTGAAGAAGGCATCGATGCCGGCCTGCAGGTAGGTCCTTATCTCGGCCACCGAGGCCTCGGGATTGCGGGCGTTCTCGGCGCCCTGGCGTGAGGCGGGCGGCAGGAAGGGGTTCTCCGGGCGGAAGCTGTAGGCCACTACCTGCAGACCTGCTGCATGGGCATCTGCAATCAAGGCGGTCGGCGCCGCCAGCTGGCCCTGGGCATCCAGCGGCACCAGTGCGCGCCGTTCCACGCCAATTGCATCGGCATAACTGGCGATATCGCGCAGCCCAGCCGGGGTCATCATCTGTGCATACGTCAGGTTGCCACCGGCCAATGCCACGTCAGCCGGCTTCTCGTCACCGCCATCGAACAGCTGCAACAGGCGGATGTTGCTGTCCTTGCCCAGCTTGGCGCGGATCTGCCGCAGGTTGGCGGTTTCAAAGGACTGCAGCAGGACTGGCGCGACCTTGGTGTAGCTGTTGCCCTGCAGGGTGGCCAGCAGCTTGTCTTCCATCGGCAGGCCGATGCCGCGGAAGTAGCTGCCGTGCTTGATCTCCGGGGCCAAGCCGATGCCACGGTTGGCGCGCCCGGCCTGCTGCACCAGGAAGCTGACGATTTCGTCCAGGGTGGCGATGCGGAACTGGCCATCGAAGGCGGTGCCGCGGATCTGCGGCAGGCGCTCGCGCGCGTACAGCGTCTTCAGCTCGGCAACGGTGAAGTCTTCGGTGAACCAGCCGTCCACCTTCTGCCCATCGATCAGCTTGCTGGTGCGGCGGTTGGCAAATTCGGGGTGGCTGGCAACATCGGTGGTGGAGCCGATCTCGTTCTCGTGACGGGCCACCATCACCCCGTCCTTGCTCATCACCAGGTCCGGCTCGATGTAATCGGCACCGTCGCTGATGGCCTGTGCATAAGCAGCCAGGGTGTGCTCCGGCAGCAGTGCGCTGGCACCGCGATGCGCGTACACCGGGACATTGGGATAGGCAGGAGCGGCCGAGGTTTCCATTGCCCAGCAGGATGCCACGCCCACGCTTGCCGCCACCAACCACGCCCAGCTTCGCACTGCCGTTACTCCGATAGGAAAGGGCCGTAGTTTGACCGAGGCATGTGACGGCGCGAAGAAAGCCCTTCCCTCACCCGCGCTGCAACTGCCAGCCCTGGTCACTGGCATGCAGGCGGCTGTGCACGCCGATGGCCTGCAGAAACGCTTCGTCGTGCGAAACCACCAGCAGGCTGCCGCGGTATTGGCAGAGCAGTTGCTCCAGCGCGCGCAGCGCCTGCAGGTCGAGGTGGTTGCCAGGTTCATCGAGCAGCAGCAGCTGTGCTGGCGGTTGTGCATACAGCGCACAGGCCAGCGCCAGCTTCAGCCGTTGCCCGCCGCTGAGCCGGGCATTGGGCAGCTGCACCAAATCTGCATCCAGGCCCAGCAGGGCCAGGCGGCTGCGCAGCTCACCCTCTGGCAGCGCGTGGTTACGCTCCCGCAATGCCTGCACGGCGGTGTGCCCGGGCGCCAACAACTGCAGCTGCTGGTCGAGCAGTGCCAGCGGTACCTGCACCCCGCAATCACCCGCCACTGCTGGCAGCTGCCCAGCAATCACGTTCAACAGCATGGATTTGCCGCTGCCGTTGGCACCGCTGATCGCCATCCGCTCGCCACGTCGCAGGGCGAAGTCCACGGTACTCAGCGGCCCGCCGACATGCGGCAGCCGCAGCTGCTCGCAGCGCAGCACCCACTCCGGGCCGCCAGTGTCGAGCTCGGGGTGCAGCAGTACCGGTGCGGCCTCCTCGATACCGGTCAGCGCCTCGCGGGTGGCGGCCTGCAGCTGTTGCTGGCGCTCCTGCAGGGCCTGCTTGGCCTTGCCGGTGTTGGCCTCGGCGCGTTGCCGCTGCAGGCCCAGCAGGATCGGGGCCTGGTTGGCATTGGCCGCCTCGCGGCTGCCGCGCGCACTGCGCTGTTCCAGCCGCTGCCGTTGCTCGCGCAGTACCTGCTCCCCCTTGCGCTGGGCATGGCGGCGTTGCTGTAGCAG
Source organism: Stenotrophomonas sp. (assembly GCF_032061965.1). Taxonomy (GTDB): domain Bacteria; phylum Pseudomonadota; class Gammaproteobacteria; order Xanthomonadales; family Xanthomonadaceae; genus Stenotrophomonas. Next base: position 52,937 of record NZ_DAMBEF010000009.1, read on the forward strand.
CTCGGCGGCGGCCGCTTGCTCTGCCTCGCGCGCGGCGACATAGCAGGCGTGGTTGCCGCCATAGCTACGCAGCCCCTGCGGGCCCAGTTCCAGCACCCTGTGCACATGCTGCAACAGCAGACGATCATGGCTGATCAGCAGTACGCCCTGCCCACGCGCCTGCAGTTGCGCCTGCAGCCATTGCCGGCCAGCCAGATCCAGATGGTTGCTGGGCTCGTCCAGGATGAGCAGGTCGGTCGCTTGCAGCAGTGCCCCCACCAAGGCAACCCGCATGCATTGGCCGCCGCTGAGTGTATCCACCGGCGTGTCGGCATCCACGCCACTCAGTCCGGCATCGGCCAGCGCCTGTTGCAGGGTTTCAGCCAGCGTCCATTGCTCGCCGACCAGATCGAAGTCCGCCTGGGCGGTACTGCCCGCAGTGATGCGCGCCAGGGCATCCCATACCTCAGCCAGCCCGGCCAGTTCGGCCACGCGCTGGCCGGGCGGCGGCTGCACGTGCTGTGCCAGGTAGTGGACACGGCCAATGCGCCGGCAGCTACCGGCACTGGGCGCGCGCTGGCCGGCAATCAGCTGCGCGAGCACGCTTTTGCCCACGCCGTTGCGGCCGACCAGCGCGGTGATGCGGTTGTCGAACTGTGCGTGGAGATTGGAGAACAGGCAGCGCCCATCGGGCGTGTGCCACGCGACGCCATCCAGCGTCACCGAAACAGAAGTGGTCATGCGGTTTTCCATCGATGCCCGGAGCACCCAGCCGCCAATGGCAGCAGGGACTGGTAGGGACCGTCTTCACGACGGTGACATCAATGGCGCATTGGACCGGACTCCATAGGCGGGGGTATCCCGTAACGCGGCGAAGACTACCGCTGGCACACCGAACTGTCAGTAACCGGCGGCGCGTTGCCCGCCGTGCGACCGTGTCGGCAAGGCGGAGGGCTCAGGCCTTGGCCGGGCGATGCGTGGCACACAGCTTGTTGCCTGCCGGGTCCCGCAGATAGGCAAGGTAGAGCGGGCCGAACGGGCTTTGCCGCGGCCCCGGCGGATCTTCCACGCTGGTTCCACCGTTGCCCACACCGGCGGCATGCCATGCATCCACAACCTCGGCCGTGGCGCAGCTGAAGCCGATGGTGCCGCCATTGGCATGCGTGGCCGGCTCGCCGTTGCGCGGATGGCCGACGATCAGCAAGGCGCCGCCATGGACGTACACCACGTTGCCCTTGGGATCGATGAAACCCGGCTTGGCGCCGAGCGTGGAAAGCAGTGCGTCATAGAACGCCCTGGATGCATCCAGGTCATTGGCGCCCACCACGATGTGCGAAAACATTCACCACCTCCTGTTGTGTTGTCCAGCCGGTCGGCAAGCAGCGAACGGTTCCGATGCTATTTGCCGATGCAGAAACTCGAAAAGATCTTTCCCAGCAGATCATCGGCGGTCATGCGCCCGGTGATTTCGCCGAGTGCGTCATGCGCCAGGCGCAGTTCCTCGGCGGCCAGTTCCAGCTGGTCGTAATGCAGCTGTCCGTCGGCGGCATCCAGATGCTCACTTGCCACCGATAGCGCATCGACATGGCGCAGGCGCGCGGAGAACTCGCCCTGCATGCCCTCGCCTGCACCGTCGCTGGCGATCGCGCGCAGGCGCGCGTGCAGCTGCTCCAGGCCCGCGCCATTGGCGGCGGACAGGGCGATGCTGTCTTCGTCCATGTGCGGCGGCCACTGCGGCAGCAGATCGCATTTGTTGTAGATCCACAGCTGGCGCGCAGCCTGTGCGGCGGCATCACCAATCGCGGCCCTACCGGCCTCCGGATCGCGGGCATCGAGCACCACGATGGCTAGGTCAGCGCGCTGCATCTCGGCGCGGGCGCGGCGCATGCCTTCGCGCTCGATGGCGTCGCCGCCCTCGCGCAGGCCGGCGGTATCCACCAGCTCCAGCTCCAGGCCGTCGATGCGGATGGTCTCGCGCAGGGTATCGCGGGTGGTGCCGGCGATATCGGTGACGATGGCGCGCTCGCTGCCAGCCAGTGCGTTCAATAGCGAACTCTTGCCGGCATTGGGCGGACCAATCAGTACCGCATGCAGGCCATCGCGCAGCTTGCGGCCGCGTTCGGCGTCGATGCGCAGCTGGGCCAGCAAGGCCTTGGCCTGCTCGATGCCGGCGCGCACCTGCGCGCCACCGAGCGTATCCAGCGGTTCGTCGGCGAAATCGATGGCGGCCTCGACGTGGATGCGCAGCCGCACCAGTTGCTCACCCACCTCTTCCACCCGCCGCGAGAACACGCCATCGAGCGAGCGGCGCGCAGCGCGCGCGGCACGCACATCACCGGCGGCGATCAAGTCGGCGATGGCCTCGGCCTGGGCCAGGTCAAGCTTGCCGTTGAGGAAGGCCCGCTCACTGAACTCACCGGCGCGGGCCTGGCGTGCGCCCAGTTCGATGCAGCGCGCAAGCAGTTGGCGCAGCACGACCGGGCTGCCGTGGCCCTGCAGTTCCACCACGTCTTCACCGGTAAAGCTGCGCGGGCCGGGGAAATACAGGGCGATGCCGTCGTCGATCACGTCGCCGGCCACATCACGGAATTTGGCGTAGTGCGCGTGGCGCGGCTTGAGATCTGGACAACCCAAGGCAACCGCAATCCGCAGTGACTGCGGGCCGGACACGCGCAACATGCCGACGCCGCCGGCGGCGGCGCCGCTGGCGATGGCAACAATGGTCTGGCCTGTGGACATCTCGTTCATGGCTTACAGCTTCTGCAGTTGTGCGCGGGCCTGGGCGGCGCCGCTGCCTTGCGGCTGCAGCTCCAGGTAGGTGCTGTAGGCCTGCTTGGCCTTGGGCTTGTCGCCTGCATTGAAGTAGGCGTCGCCAAGATTCAGATAGGCTACCGCGCGCGAGGGATCGATCTTCAAGGTGTTCTCCAGCCAACGCGCGGCTTCGGCATAGCGCTGCTGGCGGTAGTAGACGAAACCCAGATTATTGGCTGCCTGGGCAAAGTCGGGGCGCAGCTTCAGCGCCTCGGTGAACTGCACGGCAGCGTCGTCGTAGCGCTTCTCGCGGTAGAGCTGCAGGCCGCGGTCATTGGCCTGCTGCGCGCGCTGGCGGTCGGAGGTCGGCACCGCCGCCGGCACCACCAGGGTGCTCTTGCCACCCTGCAGATCGGCAACGGTGACCGGGGCTTCGGCCTTGCCGGCTGGCTTGGCGTCCTGCGCCGCATCGACACGACTGTTCAAGGCGATGGCATCGGCCGAGAGCTGACGGGTATCAGCGTTGAGGTATTCCTGGCTGTCCGGCACCTGGAACACGAACTCACCGCCCTGCGAACCGGGCAGGCTGCCGAAGGCCGGGGTTTGCCGCGATACCGCCGACACCGCAGGCGCCACATACGCGGCCAATTCGGTGCCGGTGATCAGGCCATCGCCATTGAGGTCGCCCTTGCCGGCCAGCGCCTGCAACAGCACCCAGGTAAACACCGAATGCCCGTTCGGGCCGCTGTCGGCAACCTGCTGGTCGGCGCCACCGGCGGTGAGCATCTGCCGCGCGCTGCGGCGCGCATTCTCGCGCAGGAACGAAGAAGAACCGCCGCCGCGTGTGAGCCCCAGGCCGCTGTAACAAGCGTCCATCACGAACAGCACGTGCTTGGCCTGCATGCTCTCGGCGATGTTCTGGATATCGGTCATCGCGATCGCATCGGTGGCGAATTCCTTGGGGTCCGAATCCACCGGAATGATGTAGCCAAGATCGCGCCCTGAGGCGAGCTGGCGGGTGGCGCCATGGCCGGCGAAGAACACGAACACGCGGTCGTTCTTGCCGGTGCGTTCATCGGCCAAGCGGTCGTGGAAGGCAGCCAGGATGTTGTTGCGGGTAGCCTGCTGGTTCTTCAGCACGATCACCTGCGAGGACGGGAAGCCAAACTGGCCGGTCAGCGTATCGGCGATGGACTGCGCATCGCGGCCGGCATATTCCAGCTTTGGCCATTTGGCGTACTCGTCGATGCCAATGACAATCGCCCAGGATTTCTCGTAGCCAGTGGTGACCGTGGCATCGGCGACCGCGCCCTTGCGCGCGCGGCTGACGCTGAAATCGCGACCGTTCCAACCGGCGAACTGGTAGCCGTCGGCGATCAGCTTGTCCAGGATCTGCGGCAGCGCCTTCACCGCGCGGTCGTGGATGTCATGGAACAGGATGATGCCGCGCTGTTCCTTCTGCACCTGGTCGACCACGCGCTGCACGATGGATTCGGGCACCGGGTCGGCCCAGTCCATCGAGTCGATGTTCCACATGATGGATTTCAAGCCGGCTTCGTTGAGCAGCTGCAAGCCCTCGGCATTGCGTGCGCCATACGGGAAGCGGAACAGCGGTGCGCGCTTGCTGTCGACACCCTTGAGCAGGGTGTCGGTGTCGAGCACCTGCTGGCGCAGTGCGTCGCCGCTGGTGCGCGAGAGCTGGGCGTGGGTGAGGCTGTGGTTGCCCACCGCATAGCCATGTTCCATCAGGTTGCGGCTGATGCCGGCCATCGGCCCCAGCTTGACCTTGCCATCGGCTTCGACCGCGCCCAGGTTGCGGCCCACTTCGAAGAACACACCCGGCACGTCATAGCGCTGCAGGATGGCGACGATCTCATCGGTATAGGCCTTGTGCGGGCCGTCGTCGAAGGTCAGCACCACGGTCTTGGCCGGCAGGTCGCGACCGAAGATTTCGCGGTCGCTGTCCTCCATCGACATCGGATAAGGCTCGATCACGCCGAAGTCGCGCAGGATCGCCTCGCGCTTGTACAAGGTGTTGAGGTGGGCGACATAGTCGTCCCACTTCTCGCGCTTGAGCTCGATCGCACGGGTGCGCTCGAAGCGGCTGAAGATGCGGGTCAACTCCTGGTTGTAGTTGCGCTCGATTTCATCGAGCGCTTCCAGGTCTTCGCCGATGCGCTGGTGTAACTTCACCGCCGGCAGCGAAGAGTCAGCGCCTACGCGCTGGTGCAGATCACTGAGTACTTCGCGGAAGGCCAGGCGATCGGCGTCATAGAGCTCGGGCGAGGATTCGATGTAGTCCAGCACCGTGCCGAGCGTTGCAAAGCGCTGCGGGTTGGGATCGCGCAGCAGCGCATCGAACTGCGCGGCGATGGCCTGCCGCTGCTCCAGACCATCGTGGAAGAGCTGCTGGCCGATGCGGCTGGAGGTCTGGCGGTCGGCTGGCGATTGCTGCGCCTCATCGGCCAGCAATACAACGATGCGGCGATGCCCATCGAGCTGCTTCTGCAGCGCCGTCAACAACGGCGCTGCCGCCGGATTTGCCGCGGCGGCGGCTTGTGCACTGGCTTGGGTCGGCGTCGCGGTGGCCGTTTCCTTCTGGTCGGAGCAGCCAACCAGCGTCAGCGCGGCAAGCAACATGGCAGGCAAGGTCAGGCGGCGCGACAACGAACGTGGCATGGCGGGCTCAGGATGAAAGGGTGCAGCGGATGTGTCGATTCTACCGCCACCGGCCAAAAGGCCGGCTTGTACCGCCATGCGGCCACGACGTAGCGACGTAGCCCGGGTAAGCGCAGCGCACCCGGGGCTGTTGGCACCGAGCGGGAAGATTCGCGGGATGCCCACTTCCCGGGTGCGCTGCGCTTACCCGGGCTACGGTTCTGTTTGTGGAGCTTCCCCCACATGCGAAAAGCCCGCCTTGCGGCGGGCTTTTGCTTACTTGGCTTCGATCACCTTGCTCGGCGCATCTTCGCCGTGCTTCTTGATCATCCACCACTGCTGCAACAGGCTCAGGCCGCCGTTGACCACCCAGTACAGGACCAGGCCGGACGGCATGAAGGCCATCATCACGCCGAACACCAGCGGCATGAACTGCATCATCTTCTGCTGCATCGGGTCCATGCCCACAGCCGGGGTCAGCTTCTGGGTGAACCACATCACTGCGATGTTGATGATCGGCAGGATGAAGTACGGGTCACGTGCGGTCAGATCCTGGATCCAGCCCAGCCACGGCGCCTGGCGCAGTTCCACCGACTCCACCAGCACCCAGTACAGGGCGAAGAAGATCGGCATCTGGATCAGCAGCGGCAGGCAGCCACCCAGCGGATTGATCTTCTCCTTCTTGTACAGCTCCATCATTGCCGTCTGGAACTTCTGCTTGTCGTCGCCGTAGCGCTCCTTCAGCTGGGCGATGCGCGGCTGGAACTTGCGCATCTTGGCCTGCGACTTGAACTGCGCATTGGCCAGCGGGAACAGCGCCATCTTCAGCAGGATCACCAGGCCGATGATGGCCCAACCCCAGTTACCGACCAGCTTGTGCACCTGGTTCATCACCCAGAACAGGCCCTGGCCGATGATGGCCATGATCGAGAAGCGGCTGTAGTCGACCACGCGGTCCAGGCCCTTCACGTCTTCCTTGGCGATCTGGTTGACCAGCTTCGGGCCCACCCACAGGCGTGCCTCGGTGCTCACCTTCTGGCCCGGGGCCACGGTGAAGCCCGGGCCGCGCGCTTCGATCACGTTGCGCGGGCCGTTCTGCGACAGCAGGTACAGCGAGGACTGGTCAGCCTGCGGGATCCACGCGGTAAAGAAGTGGTGCTGCAGCATCGCCACCCAGCCACCACTGATGGTCTGGTTGAGGTTGCCGTCTTCCAGGTAGTCCTTGAACGCACGACGCTGGTAGCCATCAGACGGGCTGAACCAGGTGGCGCCATTGAAGCTGAAGGAATCCGGGTTGGTCATGCCCTTGGTGATCACCGGCGGCACGCGGTCGAGCTTGCGGAACACATAGCCCTGCCACGGCGTGGTGCCGGCGTTGACCACTTCGTCCTTCACACCGATGGCGTAATCGCCACGCTTGAAGGTGTAGGTCCGGTGGATGCTGACGCCGTTCGGGCCATTCCACACGAACGGCACCTGCACCTGGTCCTGGCCTTCAGCCAATACGACCTCGGTTGCACCTTGCAGCGGCTGGAAGCCGTTGGCGCCCGGGACCGGCGAATTGGACTGGCTGGCCCAACCGGCGGTGGCCGAATAAGGATGTGCCTGGTCTTCGGTCAGCAACTGCACCGGCGGGCTGCCGGCGGCCTTGGTCTGCGGGAACTGCAGCAGGTCCGCATCCAGCACGCTGCGACCGTCCAGCACCAGCTTCAACACGTCAGTGGTGACGGTCACGCGCGGTGCGGCAGTGGCAGCTTCAACGCTGGGGGTTGCCGCCGGGGCCTGGCCAGGTACGTTTGCTTGCGGCACGTTGCCGGCGGCGGGCGGCGCCAGGTCGGCGTCGGTAGCGGCAGGTACGGCGGGCTGGGTTGCTGCAACGGTGGCCGGGTCCGGCGCGTTCTTCTCGCGACCCCATTCCATCCACAGCAGCACGGCCACCATCAGCCAGGCGAAAATCAGGAATACACGGGTCTGGTTCATCAGCAGGCAGGCTCGGCTCGACCGGGTGAGGCATCCGGTCCATTCAAAGGAAGGGGTTCAGCGCCCTCGCGCGGCGGCATTGTGCCGCCCGCAGCCGCAACGGGCAATGCGCCGGCACGGCGCAGCAGGCGTTCGAACGCCTCGCGGATCTGTTGGTTGCTGGCAGTCTTGGCCGCCGAACGGGCAACGATGACGTAATCGCCACCGGCCAGGCACGACCGTAGATGGCGTGTTGCATCCCGCAACACACGCTTGATTCGGTTACGACCGACCGCACGCGTATCGACCTTGCGTGACACAGCCAGACCGAGTCGAGCGGGGCTATCCCCTTTCAACCAGTGGAGTGTCATCAAAGGATCGGATACACGGCGGGCGCCGTTGAAGACCGTTGTATATTCGGCACGCGTACGAACCCGCGCAGAGCGAGGGAATCGCTTGCGCGGGCAGGTACTGATCACGATCGGTGTTGCGATTGCCGCATCACGCGGCAACGCAATCAAGCGCTGAGGACTTTGCGGCCCTTGGCGCGGCGACGCGACAGGATCTTGCGGCCGTCGGCGGTCTTCATACGAGCACGGAAACCGTGATCGCGCTTGCGCTTGAGGTTGCTGGGCTGGAACGTGCGCTTGGTGGCCATTGGGGCACCTGTATGAAGTGGACGGAAAGAACCGGAAATTCTATAGACCTTGGCTAGGGTCCGTCAACTATTGCGTGGCAACGATATCCACAGGGCGGTGTACATCTTGTGGATGAGCCTGTGAATAAATTCGGGACAAGCATTCCCGGTTCGGCCCGGCGGTGGTAGTCTGGGCTATCCACTTTTCCCTTTCCGGCTTGTGGCCAGGCGGCGTTCCGCGCCCGGCGCACAGGCCTTTGACGATTATTTCTGATGGATGCCTGGTCACTTTGCCTAGAACGTCTCGAGGCGGAATTCCCGCCCGAAGATGTCCACACCTGGTTGAAGCCGCTACAGGCCGACCAACGCGCTGACAGCCTTGTGCTGTATGCGCCCAATGCCTTCATTGTCGAGCAGGTGCGCGAGCGCTACCTGTCCCGTATCAGTGAACTGCTGAGCCATTTCGCCGGTTTTGGCGAAGTCATGCTGGAAATCGGTTCGCGCCCGCGCGCGCCCGAACCGGCTCCGCTGGCCCCGATTGCCTCGTCCGTTGCTGCGGTGTCGGCGCCGGTGGTGCCGTTCAACGGCAACCTTGACGCGCATTACACCTTCACCAACTTCGTCGAAGGCCGCAGCAACCAGCTCGGCCTGGCAGCTGCCTTCCAGGCAGCACAGAAGCCGGGCGACCGGGCGCACAACCCGCTGCTGCTGTACGGCGGCACCGGCCTGGGTAAAACCCACCTGATGCTGGCCGCCGGCAATGCGATGCGCCAGGCCAATCCGGCGGCCAAGGTGCTGTACCTGCGTTCGGAACAATTCTTCAGCGCGATGATTCGTGCGCTGCAGGAAAAGACCATGGACCAGTTCAAGCGCCAGTTCCAGCAGGTGGACGCGCTGCTGATCGACGATATCCAGTTCTTCGCCGGCAAGGACCGCACCCAGGAAGAGTTTTTCCACACCTTCAACGCCTTGTTCGACGGCAAGCAGCAGATCATCCTGACCTGCGACCGCTACCCACGCGAAGTGGAAGGTCTGGAAGCACGCCTGAAATCGCGTCTGGCCTGGGGTTTGTCGGTGGCCATCGAGCCGCCGGATTTTGAAACCCGTGCCGCCATCGTGCTGGCCAAGGCGCGCGAACGAGGTGCCGAGATCCCGGACGACGTGGCCTTCCTGATCGCCAAGAAGATGCGTTCCAACGTGCGTGACCTGGAGGGGGCGCTCAATACGCTCACCGCCCGCGCCAACTTCACCGGCCGCGCGATCACCACCGAATTCGCCCAGGAAACCCTGCGCGACCTGCTGCGTGCCCAGCAACAGGCGATCAGCATCCCCAACATCCAGAAAACGGTCGCCGACTATTACGGCCTGCAGATCAAGGATCTGCTGTCCAAGCGCCGCACCCGTTCGCTGGCACGTCCGCGCCAGGTAGCAATGGCGCTGACCAAGGAATTGACCGAACACAGCCTGCCGGAAATCGGCGATGCCTTTGCCGGGCGCGATCACACCACGGTGCTTCATGCCTGCCGCCAGATCCGCACGCTGATGGAAACCGACGGCAAGCTGCGCGAGGACTGGGACAAGCTCATCAGGAAGCTCAGCGAGTAAGCCATTGGTACACCGGGGTGGGAAGAAGCCGGACGAATGATGCATCGACGCCACACAGGCGTCATCGCACAAAACGGTGCATCATTCGGGGGTAGACGTTGGGCAAGTTGTGGATAAAAAAGCGGTCGCCAAAACCGGAAAACTTATCCACAGCTTCACCCACCCGTTCCGGGGTAGTAGTACAGAGGGTTTCGGTGTAATTAAATCCTTTGAAAACAGTAACTTGGGTGTGTTTTAAACCAAATCTGGCTCTACCAGCACCACCAAGCTTTTGATTTAACCCACATCTTTTAAAAGCATAGGGGCACGAAACCACATGCGTTTCACACTGCAGCGCGAAGCCTTTCTCAAGCCGTTGGCCCAGGTCGTCAACGTGGTTGAACGCCGCCAGACTCTGCCGGTTCTGGCCAATTTCCTCGTCCAGGTGCAAGGCGGCCAGCTGTCGCTGACCGGCACAGATCTGGAAGTGGAGATGGTCTCCCGCATCGCGGTCGAAGATGCCCAGGACGGCGAAACCACGATTCCGGCCCGTAAGCTGTTTGAAATCATCCGCGCCCTGCCCGACGGCAGCCGCATCACGGTTTCGCAGACCGGTGAAAAGATCACGGTGCAAGCTGGCCGCAGCCGCTTCACCCTGGCCACCTTGCCGGCAAACGACTTCCCTTCGGTCGACGAAGTCGAGGCCACTGAACGCGTCGCTGTTGCCGAGTCGGCCCTGAAAGAACTGATCGAGCGCACTGCCTTTGCAATGGCGCAGCAGGACGTCCGTTATTACCTCAACGGCCTGTTGTTCGACCTTCGCGACAAGACCCTGCGTTGTGTGGCCACCGACGGTCACCGCCTGGCACTGTGCGAAACCGAGCTGGAAAACGGCACCGGCAAGCGCCAGATCATCGTGCCGCGCAAGGGCGTGACCGAGCTGCAGCGCCTGTTGGAAGGCGGCGATCGCGAAGTTGAGCTGGAAGTCGGTCGCAGCCACATCCGCGTCAAGCGCGACGATGTGACCTTCACCTCCAAGCTGATCGACGGTCGTTTCCCGGATTACGAAGCAGTGATCCCGATCGGTGCCGACCGCGAAGTGAAGGTTGAGCGCGAAACCCTGCGCGCATCGTTGCAGCGTGCGGCCATTCTTTCCAACGAGAAGTACCGCGGCGTTCGTGTCGAGGTAACCCCGGGTCAGCTGAAGATCAGTGCACACAACCCCGAGCAGGAAGAAGCGCAGGAAGAAATCGAAGCCGACACCACGGTCAGCGATTTGGCCATCGGCTTCAACGTCAACTATCTGCTTGATGCCCTTTCGGCATTGCGCGATGAGCACGTTGTCATCCAGTTGCGTGATTCGAACTCGTCGGCGCTGGTGCGTGAAGCCAGCAGCGAAAAATCGCGCCACGTGGTGATGCCGCTGCGTCTCTGACAGCGAGGTTCCACGTGGAACACCAAGGAGCCCGGCTTGATGCCGGGCTTTTTGTTGCCCGTCGTCCGTTCAAGGTTCCACGTGGAACTGCACGCCGGGACCGCTGAGTTGCTGATGCGTGCGCGGGCTCGCCCGCCTGGTTTGCAGGGCTTGGGACAAACTTGAAGTGGATCCGAGATTTCCTACGAAACAGCGAGCGTGATGTCGATCCATCAGAGCCGTCCGTGGATCACGACTGGGCAGGTGACTATTGCCATATCACCAAGCTTCCCAGTGTCGTATCGCATTTTCAGACGTGAGCTACGCCGGTGTTTTGCTCAGCTGAGCCACACGCACAGTGGTAATCACTGTTTTCAGAACCTGGATATCCCCCTCCAGAACGCCGCGTGTGGCAGATCGGGCATATCTGCGTTGCATCAAAAGAAGCGCTTGCGATGAACCTGTTCGGGGATTCCTGACTGCTCTGGCTCACAGGAATGCAGTAGCCGCCAAGCAGGTGCAGTTGCCAGGTTCTGCGTGAGCCTCGGATTCAGCATTGAATCCTTGCAATCCGAGGGTATGGACCACCACCGGTGAATCAGATTTCAAGAAATCTGCCGCTGTTCCACGTGGCAAGTACCGGCGGCAGCAAAGGCCCCAACAGACGTACGCAAGCACACTGCCGATTTCTTGAAATCTGAAACGAGCAGCAGTATCTCCGCCTGCAGATTTGAAGAAATTCGAGCGCTTGGTTTGAGGCCTTTCTGGCGACTGTTTTTCTCAGCTCTATGCTTTAAATCTGAGAATAAATCAAAAGCTTGGTGGTGATGGTAGAGGCAGATTTTATGTAAAACTAGCTTAAGTAGCTGTTTTATTTGGATTTATTGGGGGCGAAACCCCCTGTAAAACTGCCCTTCTAGCCTGTGGATATCTGGGGATAAGCTTGATCGGGAGCAATACAGTCATATTTATCCACAGCTCGCCCCACTTATACACAGGGTTTGTCCCCTGACCTATACCGACCTCCATTAAACGCCAGATTTCGCCAAATCTGCAGGAGCCAGGTCCCCGCTGCCCTCCAGATTTGAAGAAATCCGCACATGTTCCACGTGGCACGCACTGCGGCCTCCGGTGCAGTGGCGGATGCTTTAAGCTGCGCATGGCCAGCCGCGGTTCCGGTGCTGGCGCCCTGCTTTCTTTCGAGCGTCAATGCATATCGTCCGAGTTGCCTTGAACCGTGTGCGTCGGTTCGATTCGGTGGAACTGGCTCCCCGCCCGGGTATCAATCTCATTACCGGCGCCAACGGCGCGGGTAAGACCAGCGTGCTTGAAGCACTGCACCTGATGGCCTATGGGCGCAGCTTCCGTGGCCGCGTCCGCGACGGCTTGGTACAGAAAGGCGCCGAAAATCTGGATGTTTTTGTCGAATGGCAGGAGCGAAGTGACGCAGAACAAGGCGTTTCCATCCGCCGTGCTGGCTTGCGCCACAGCGGGCAAGGCTGGAAAGGTCGTCTGGATGGTGAGGATGTCACCCAGTTGGGCAATCTCTGCGCCGCTTTGGCGGTGGTGACCTTTGAACCGGGCAGTCATGCACTGGTTAGCGGTGGTAGTGAACCCCGCCGCCGTTTCATTGATTGGGGATTGTTCCACGTGGAACCAGACTTTCTTCCCCTGTGGAGGCGATACACCCGGGCTCTGAAGCAACGCAACGCATTGCTCAAGATGGGAGCCCCGGGAAAACAGCTCGATGCCTGGGATTGGGAGCTGGCCGAGGCTGGAACGCCGCTTACCTCACGACGTCAGCATTATCTGGAGCGCCTGCAGGATCGGGCCACCGCCATTGCTGCGGATCTGGCACCGGGCCTGCAATTGAATACCATGGAACTGCAGCCGGGCTGGCGTCGGCATGAAATGTCGTTGGGCGATGCCTTGTTGCTGGCGCGCGAGCGTGACCGCAGTACGGGCTACACCTCGGTAGGCCCCCACCGTGCCGATTGGACCGTGGGGTTTGCGCAGATTCCAGGCCGGGATGCCTTGTCACGAGGTCAGGCCAAGCTCACCGCCTTGGCGTGTCTGCTCGCCCAGGCGGACGATTACGCAAGTCTGCGGGGGGAATGGCCGGTGATTGCGTTGGATGACCTCGGTTCGGAGCTGGATCGGGGCCACCAGCAGCGCGTGCTGCAGCGCTTGGCCGCGACACCCGCGCAGATATTCATTACTGCAACGGAAACCCCGGCTGCACTGCAATCCGAATTGCGCCCGGCAGCCATGTTCCACGTGGAACACGGCACCATCAATGCCATGAACTGAGCCTTCAGGGCGGAAATCCCCCCGGCAGGTATAATCGGAACGTCATCCCCTATCTCTCATGCCCGATCCACGGATCGGTGCATGACCTGCGGAGCCTACGGCAAGCGCAATGAGCGAAGAACAGAACACCCCGGTCAACAACGGCAATTACGACGCCAACAGCATTACCGCCCTGGAAGGTCTGGAGGCTGTTCGCAAGCGTCCAGGCATGTACATCGGCGATGTGCATGACGGCACGGGCCTGCACCACATGGTGTTCGAGGTGGTCGACAACTCCATCGACGAAGCCTTGGCAGGACATGCCGACAACGTGGTGGTGACCATCCACGCCGATGGTTCGGTTTCGGTCTCCGACAACGGCCGCGGCATTCCGGTGGGCAAGCACGCGCAGATGAGCCAAAAGCTCGATCGCGAAGTGTCTGCTGCAGAAGTGGTCATGACCGTCCTGCATGCCGGCGGTAAGTTCGACGACAACAGCTACAAGGTATCCGGTGGCTTGCATGGCGTCGGCGTCAGCGTGGTCAACGCCCTGTCGCAGAAGCTGATGCTGGATATCTACCAGGGCGGTTCGCACTACCAGCAGGAATACGCCGACGGCGCAGCGCGTACCCCACTTAACAAGCTGGAAGCCAGTGATCGTCGCGGTACGGTCGTTCGTTTCTGGCCGTCGGTGAAGGCATTCCACGACAACGTGGAGTTCCATTACGAAATCCTCGCCCGCCGTCTGCGCGAGCTGTCGTTCCTCAACTCCGGCGTCAACATCACTCTGGTGGATGAGCGTGGCGAAGGCCGTCGCGACGACTACCACTACGAAGGCGGCATCAAGAGCTTCGTGGAACACCTGGCACAGGTGAAGACCCCGCTGCATCCGAACGTGATCGCGGTGACCGGTGAAACCAACGGCATCGTGGTCGAGGCTGCATTGCAGTGGACCGATTCCTATCAGGAAACGATGTACTGCTTCACCAACAATATTCCGCAGAAGGACGGCGGTACCCACCTTGCCGGCTTCCGCGCTGCGCTGACCCGTACGCTCAACAACTACATCGAGCAGAACGGTATCGCCAAGCAGGCAAAGATCAGCCTGACCGGCGATGACATGCGCGAAGGCATGATTGCCGTGCTGTCGGTGAAGGTGCCGGACCCGAGTTTCTCCAGCCAGACCAAGGAAAAGTTGGTCAGCTCAGACGTCAAGCCGGCGGTGGAAAGCACCTTCGGTGCCAAGCTGGAAGAATTCCTGCAGGAAAACCCCAACGAAGCCAAGGCCATTGCCGGCAAGATCGTCGACGCTGCCCGTGCCCGCGAAGCCGCGCGCAAGGCCCGCGATCTGACCCGCCGCAAGGGTGCATTGGATATCGCTGGCCTGCCGGGCAAGTTGGCCGACTGCCAGGAAAAGGATCCCGCGCTGTCCGAGCTGTTCATCGTCGAGGGTGACTCGGCAGGTGGCTCGGCCAAGCAAGGCCGCAACCGCAAGAACCAGGCGGTGCTGCCGCTGCGCGGCAAGATCCTCAACGTGGAACGTGCACGCTTCGATCGCATGCTGGCTTCCGACCAGGTGGGTACCCTGATCACCGCGCTGGGTACCGGCATCGGCCGTGATGAGTACAACCCGGACAAGCTGCGTTACCACAAGATCATCATCATGACCGACGCCGACGTCGACGGCGCGCACATTCGTACGCTGCTGTTGACGTTCTTCTACCGGCAGATGCCGGAGCTGATCGAGCGCGGTTACGTGTATATCGGCTTGCCGCCGCTCTACAAGATCAAGCAGGGCAAGACCGAGCTCTACCTGAAGGACGACCCTGCGCTGGATGCTTACCTGGCAAACAATGCAGTGGAAAACGCCGCGCTGATTCCTGCCGCAGGCGAGCCGCCGATCGAGGGTGTCGCGTTGGAAAAGCTGCTGATGACCTACGCTTCGGCGCAGGACGCCATCGAGCGCAATGCCCATCGCTACGACCGTCACCTGCTGGAAATGCTGGTGGATTTCACGCCGATGGACCTGGAGCATCTGCGCACTGCCGGCGAAGGCGAGGGCTTGGACGCACTAGCCAAGCGCCTCAACCAGGGCAGCCTGGGCACGCCGCGTTTCACCCTGACCTTGCAGGAGCCGAACGAGCATCGCCCGGCCGCCGTGCTGGTAACCCGTCGCCACATGGGCGAAGAGCACACCCAGGTATTGCCCCTGGCTGCCTTCGAGTCGGGCGAACTGCGTCCCCTGCACCAGGCCTCGCAGATGTTGCATGGCCTGGTGCGCGAAGGCGCCGTCATCAACCGTGGCAACAAGAGCAGCGAGATCACCGGCTTCGCCCAGGCCCAGGCCTGGTTGATGGAAGAAGCGAAGAAGGGCCGTCAGATCCAGCGCTTCAAGGGCCTGGGTGAAATGAACCCGGAACAGCTATGGGACACCACGGTGAATCCGGATACGCGCCGCCTGTTGCAGGTCCGTATTGAGGACGCCGTGGAAGCGGATCAGATCTTCAGCACCTTGATGGGCGATGTGGTGGAGCCGCGCCGGGACTTCATCGAAACCAATGCCCTGAAGGTGATGAACCTGGACATCTGATCCAGGTCAGCCACCCAGCGGGCGCCTTGTAGGCGCCCGTTTTTTTGCCAACGCTCCACTCTTTCGGGTCCGCGATGTCCACTCCTCCGCCGATTTCGGGCAACTCCGGTGATGCCTCCGCCAGTGCCCCATCCGCTCGTTCGGTAACGCCTGTCGCGCCACGCAACCGTTCGCCGATAGCCGGTTTCCTGCTGGACCTGGGCATGGGCGTCGGGTTTTTGCTGGTGCTCAGCCTGCTGTCGAGCCTGGTCTGGGGTCTCTGGCGTGGGGTGGAGGTGGTCCGCGACGCCAAGCAGAGCGGCATGCCGATACCGGCGGCAGGCGACATGGCCAGCGCGATGGGCGTGCCTGGGGCATTGGCGCAGATGTTGATCGCGCTGGTTGCTACCGGCGGCAGCGCATTGCTGCTGTATTTCTGGCGGCGCCGCGCTACCCCGGCAGAACGGAGCCAATCCCTGCAGGCCTTGCGACGACCGTCAACCTGGGGATGGACCCTGCTGGTGGCCTGCTGCGTGTTTGCCGGCACCAGTGTGATCAGCATGCTGGCCAAGCAGTTGGGCATAGAACCAGAGCCCACCAATCTGCAGTTGATGCAGCAGGCATGGGCCAGCTATCCGGCATTTCTGCTGCTTTTTGCAGTGGTTTTGGCGCCCGCTTATGAAGAGCTGCTGTTCCGCCGGGTATTGTTCGGGCGTTTGTGGGCTGCGGGCCGGCCCTGGCTGGGTATCGTGCTGAGCAGCGCCGCATTTGCCCTGGTGCATGAAATCCCGGGCACCAGCCCGAATGGGCTGCCGGAAATGCTGCAGTTGTGGTTGGTCTATGGCTGCATGGGCGCGGCATTTGCGTGGGTTTACCGCAAGACCGGCACCTTGTGGGCCGCAATCGCCGCGCACGCACTCAACAACGCGGTTGCGCTCGCGGCGCTGGTTTTGTTTGGTATGCAATAAGTTCCCGTGGTTGACGAAAAATTAAGCAAGGCAATCGCACACTGCAGTTCATGAACATTGGGGGGTCCGCCATGAAGACAGCAGGTCTAGCCATCGCCATTGCGTTGATGCTCGCCGCCTGCGCGACGACGACCTCGCCTACCGGGCGCAAACAGGTGGTCGGCGGCGTCAGCCAGCAGCAGTTGGATCAGCTCGGTGCGCAGGCGTTTGCGGAAACCAAGGCGAAGGAAACCCTCAGCCGCGACGGCAAACAGAACAGCTATGTGCAGTGCGTGGTCAACGCGCTCGTGGCACAGCTACCGCAACAGTACCGTGGCGTACGTTGGGAGACGGCGGTATTCGCCGACAAGGAACCCAACGCGTTTGCGCTGCCAGGTGGCAAGGTTGGCGTGAACACCGGCATTTTTACCGTGGCCAAAAACCAGGATCAGCTGGCAGCGGTGATTGGTCATGAAATCGGCCACGTGATCTCCCGCCATCACGAGGAGCGCATCACCCGCCAGATGGGTGCGCAGACGGGCCTGTCGGTGCTGGGTGCGCTGGCGGGCGCGGCGTACGGCGACACCGCGGCCAGCGCGGTCAACCAGTTTGGTGGCATGGGCGCGCAGGCGGCATTCCTGTTGCCGGGTTCGCGCACCCAGGAAAGCGAGGCCGACGTGGTCGGCCAACGGCTGATGGCCAGCGCGGGCTTTGACCCCTCACAAGCGGTGAACCTGTGGCAGAACATGATGGCTGCCAGCGGAAATCGTGCCCCGCAGTGGCTGTCCACCCACCCCGACCCCGCCAATCGAATCCGTGAATTGCAGCGCGATGTAGCCTCTTTGCAGCCTGTTTATCAGCAGGCTCGGCAGTCCGGTATCGTCCCGCGCTGTGGCTGAGCGTGAGGAAATGTTGCAGTACACCAACGGAAGTGATTTCTCCGTCAAAAAATTTCTGCTACGTTTGTGAGCTCGGTTTCTTTCCGAATAGTCCGAATTCTGCCGCCACGGCGGTTCCATCGAGGTGAACCATGATCTTCCGCAGCCATAAGCAAGCCGTGCTTTCCGTCCTCATCGCCGCCTCCCTGGGTGGTGTGGTGGTGGCTGATGCCGTGGCCCAGTCGCGCTCCTCCGACCGCAACAGCGACCGCCGCAGCAACCGTGGCAGCGAAAAGGCGGAAGTGCTGTATCCGGAAGCCACCCGTGAAGATCCGAAGGGCAAGGCGTCCTCGAAGATGAGCAGCAAGCTCACCAAGCTGTTTGCCGCCTACAACAAGCAGGAATTCGAAGAGACCCGCACGCTGGCCGATGAAATCCTGGCCTCCGGCGATGCCAACGATTACGACAAGGCCGTTGCCAACCAGCTGGCCTCGCAGGCCGCCTACAACCTGGACGACAACGCCGGCGCCAAGCAGTACCTGCAGCAGGCGATCGCGCTGAACCAGCTGGACAACAATGGCCACTACCAGGCGCTGTTGATGCTGGCCCAGCTGCAGATCCAGGACGAGCAGTATCCGGAAGGCCTGGCCAACCTGGACAAGTACTTCGCCGAGTCCAAGTCGAACAAGCCCGAAGAACTGATCATCAAGGGCCAGGCGCTGTATCAGACCGAAAAGTACGCCGAGGCGATCCCGGTGCTGAAGGCCGCAATCGCCGCCTCGCCCGAGCCGAAGGACAACTGGAACCAGCTGCTGATGGCCTCCTACGCCGAAGCCGGCCAGACCGGTGAAGCGGTCAAGGAAGCAGAAGCATTGGCAGCCAAGAACCCGGCTGACAAGAAGGCCCAGCTCAACCTGGCCAGCATGTACATGCAGGCCGACCAGATGGACAAGGCCGCCGCAGTGATGGATACGCTGCGTGCGTCCGGACAGCTCACCGAAGAGCGCGAATACAAGCAGTTGTATTCGATCTATGCAAACACCGAGAACAAGGAACGGGACGTCATTGCGGTGATCAACGAGGGCATGTCCAAGGGCATCCTCAAGCCGGACTACCAGACCTATCTGGCACTGGCGCAGTCCTATTACTACAGTGATCAGATTCCGCAGGCGATCGAAGCATGGCGCCAGGCGGCTCCGCTCTCCAAGGATGGTGAGACCTACCTGAATCTGGCCAAGGTGCTGCACTCGGAAGGGCGCATCCCGGAAGCCAAGCAGGCGGCACGTGACGCATTGGAGAAGGGTGTCAAAAACCCGGCAGATGCAAACAAAATCATCAACCTGAAGTAAGCAGGAATAACGCCTGAACAGCTGTATTTAAGATGCGCAGCTGGTCAGGATTGGTATAAGCTTGGAGGTTCCTGCGGTGTCATGCACCGCTGAATCAGGGGTGGCCTCCACCACCACCCCGACCCCACTAAAGAGTTCTTGGCGCATGACGGAACAATTGGTCTTCCACCACAGGTATGACGACAGCCAGAAGGATAAGGGTCTGAGCTGGCCCCGTATCGCTGGTATCGCTTTTGTAATCGCACTGCATTTGGCAGCCCTGATGATGCTTCTGATTCCTGCCGTGGCCCCGAAGGCCGCTGCTGAAAAGGAACGCAATGTCATGGTGACGCTGGTCGACGCTCCGCCACCGCCACCGCCGCCGCCGCCGCCGCCGCCGCCGCAGGACACTCCGCCGCCGCCGGTCAAGAACCTCGCGCCGCCGAAGCCCTCGCCGCTGCCGCCGCCGCCGGAAGCGCCGGTGATCGACGTCCCGGAACCGCGTCCGAATGACGTGGTGACGCCGCCGGCACCGCCGGCACCGCCTGCCCCGCCGGTCGACATCCAGGCCAGCGTGGACATCTCGTCCAAGAACATGAACCCGCCGCGTTACCCGCCGGCCGCTTTCCGCGCCGGTATCCAGGGCGAGGTCATCCTGATCATTGATGTCGACGCCAACGGCAATGTCACCAATGTGTCCGTCGAGAAGTCCAGTCGCAACCGCGACCTCGACCGAGCTGCAATGGAAGCGGCGCGCAAGTGGAAGTTCAACCCCGCCCAGAGCGGTGGGTCGAAGGCAGCTGGTCGCGTCCGCGTCCCGGTCAACTTTGCGCTGAGCTGATCCATGTGGCGGCGGTAACGTCGCCACCGGACCGGTTCAACTTTAGCTACACCCTTTAACACCACACACAACAAAGGTAAGCGTCATGCTGCAGGAAATTTTCATCGCCGCCGCTGCCGGGGGCAACGCAAACAACGCTCTCTCGCAGATGGGCTTCGAGCACCTGATCCACGAAATGACCTCCAAGCCGGGTGATTTCGCAGTTTCCTGGGTCGTGCTGATCACCCTCGTCGCGATGTCGGCCATGTCCTGGTACTGGACTGTCATCAACATCTTCCGCACTGCTCGTCTGAAGTCTGCTGCTGACCGCGTGCCGGCACAGTTCTGGGACGCCGCCAATGCACAGGATTCGATCCGTGCCATGGAAGAGCAGCCCGCTTCGGAGCCGTTCTCCAAGATCGCACTGGACGCTGCCCAGGCTGCCGCTCACCACCAGCAGGCTGGTGCTTCGGAAACCCTGAGCCGTTCGGAGTTCGTTGACCGCGCCCTGCGTCAGGCCGTGACCCGCGAATCCAACAAGCTGCAGGGCGGCATGATCCTGCTGGCCACCGTCGGTGCAACCGCTCCGTTCGTGGGTCTGCTGGGTACCGTGTGGGGCATCTACGGCGCGCTGATCAAGATCGGTGCAACCGGTTCGGCCTCGATCGACGCCGTTGCCGGCCCGGTGGGTGAAGCACTGATCATGACCGCCATCGGTCTGTTCGTGGCTATCCCGGCCGTGTTCGCCTTCAACTTCTTCAGCAAGATCAACAGCGCGACTGTCAGCAAGTTCGACACCTTCGCTCACGATCTGCACGACTTCTTCGCCACCGGTTCGCGCGTCCGCTAATCCGGCAAGCAGAGCAAGTCTTCGCAACGATATAGACGGAGCCCGTTATGGCTTTCAGTAGTGGTAACAGCAGCGGCCCGATGGCCGACATCAACGTCACGCCCCTCGTGGACGTGATGCTGGTGCTGCTGATCATCTTCATCATCACGGCTCCCCTGATGTCCCACAAGGTCAAGGTGGAGTTGCCCGAGGCCAACCTCGTCCAGAATCCGGAGGATGCTGAAAAGCGTTCGAACCCGATCACGGTCGCGGTCAAGGAAGACGGCAAGCTCTACTGGAACGACGAAGAGGTCTCCAAGGAGACCTTGGAGTCGCGTTTCGCGACTGCTGCCCAGCAGACGCCGCAGCCCCCGCTGAATCTGCGTGGTGACAAGACCACGAAGATGAAGGTGATCAACGAGGTCACCAAGATCGCGCAGGGCCAGGGCATGCTGGATGTCGGTTTCGTTGCCACCAAAGACAAGCAGGGGCAATAAGACATGGCATTCAGTAGTGGTGGAAACAGGGGCCCAATGGCCGACATCAACGTTACGCCCCTCGTGGACGTGATGTTGGTGCTGCTGATCATCTTCATCGTTACCGCGCCGATCATGACCTACCCGATCGCCGTGGATCTGCCGCAGCGGGTCATCAACCCGCCGCCGCAGCTGCGTGAGCCGCCGCCGCCGATCGACCTGCGCGTCGATTCAAGCAACCAGGTTTTCTGGAACAACAGCCCAGTAAACGTGCGCGACTTGCAGCAGAAGATGGAAGAAGAAGTACAGAAGGATCCGACCAACCAGCCGGAACTTCGCATCGAAGCTAGCCCGGATTCCGAGTACGACGTCATGGCCAAGATCCTGGCCCAGGCGAAGAACGCTCAGATGAAGAAGATTGGCTTCGTGCAGTAAGCAATACTGCAAGACCAAGTCATGACGCGACTGGAAAACGCCCCCGCACGCCGGGGGCGTTTTTTTTGGGGGATTACCAACAGACCGGGATACGGGGCGGGTGCGCTGCTGCGATGCCGGCCCCCGCCCTGACGGAACGAGCGCCTGACACGGCTTATCCACAACGGCAAGGCGGGTTGCGGCAGCTGTCATTCGGCAGAAACCGCCGCTGTCTGCAAAGCGCAGCGCTGGGGTAGTAGACGCAGCAGATTATCCACAGCAAGCTGATGATCGAGGTCCCGCGCCGGAGTGGGTGCAATGTTCGGTGCGAAGTCTGCTGCGGCAGGCTTCGGAAGCTCGTTTATGAGGATGGCCAGATTTCAGGGTCTGCCTGCACGCCGCGATCAAAGTCTGTTATCCACAGACGGCGATCAGCGATGCAGTGACCAGCCATGCGCTGGAAAACGCGGCCTGGAAGTGTCCCGCCGGTCAGCTTATCCACAGCGGCAGTGCAAGGTCCTTCGGCGCACCTGCCCTGCCGCGCTCGCTGCCAGCAATCGATGAAATGAAGTAATCGAGATCCGGGTTATCCACAATCCAAACCCTGCAGCCCGTCGCTCCGGAACTGCCAATCCTGTTGTCTGTAACGGCTCTTCGCGTTTCAAGCCGTGAACCGCTCACTGACCCGGAGGAGCACGCATTTATCCACAGCGTGCTGCACTCGCATGTGGATAAGCAGGTTTCACGTGACCGAAGAAACTGGCTGTCGGCGTTGTGCCGCGGGAAATAGGCGGCGGCATCGGTACAGGCTTAAGGCTGTCAAATCGCCGAAGCGCGCTTGGAGCTGGCTGTCGCCTGTGGATAAATCACTTGGCATCCGGCTGCGCTGTGTGTCGCCTTCTGAAGTTATGCACAGGAGCGGGCAGGCACCATCCGTCACCATCGGGGCGCTACGGCGTTGTGGATAAGTGCCACGGGTCGGGTCGATCGAGACGCGTGCAGAGGGTTATGCAACAGCTACTCAAGCGGCGGGACGAGCGCTGTTCGCGGCCCATGCTGTGGACAAGTCGCGGTTGGGGCCGAAGGGCATTCATTCGGCAAACCAAGTCAGCTCGCCCTTCCCTTCCTTCAGGAGGTTATCCACAGCCAGCTGTGGATTACATCCCCTCAGCTGCTTGCAGCACCGGCTTGGGCGATGGCTGCCAGATAGCCTGCCACGGTCGCCTCCAGGCCGTCGTACAAGGCTTCGCTGATCAGTGCGTGGCCGATGGATACCTCAAGAACCGCAGGTACTTCGGACAGAAACCGGGCCAGGTTGGCCTGTGACAGATCGTGGCCGGCGTTGACGCCCAGACCGGTAGCTTGCGCCCGGCGCGCGCCGTCGGCAAAAACCTGCAGTGATCGTGCGACATCGCCTTGGAGGAAGGCTTCGGCGTAGGGCCCTGTGTATAACTCGACGCGGTCGGCACCTACGCGCGCCGCGTGGTCGATCTGTGGATTGTCTGCGTCCACGAACAGGCTGACCCGACAGCCCAGTTCCTTCAATGCGGCGACCAGCGGTAGCAGCCGCTCGCCATCGCGATTGAAATCGAAACCGTGATCAGAGGTGAGCTGACCATCACCGTCAGGCACCAGGGTTACCTGGGCAGGACGGGTCTGTTCGCACAACGCCAACAGCCCCGGATAGCCATCGCGCGGCGGTGCGAACGGGTTGCCCTCGATATTGAACTCGACCCCATGCTGGCGGGTGAGCTCGGACAGAGCGTAGACGTCATCGGCACGGATGTGGCGCTGATCAGGCCGCGGATGCACGGTAATGCCATGTGCGCCTGCACGCAGGCAGGTCATCGCGGCGCGCACCACGTCCGGGTCACTGCCACCGCGCGAATTGCGCAGGACGGCGATCTTGTTGACGTTGACGCTGAGTACGGTCATGGCTGGGTGGATCCCCGATCAATCGGCGGTGCTGTCGTTGCCGAGCTGGAATCCGCTGCAACCTGCATGGGCGGTACCGCACTGACGGCGACAGTTGCCTCCACCGCCGAACCTGCGGAAGCGGCCTGTTGGGCGCGGAACTGCTCGCGCAGGGCCTGCAGCTCGGCGGGGTGCAGCGGTCGCGGTGCTTCGCTGACATTGCCGATGCGATTGACGTACAGGCCTTTCACCCACAGAACCAGCAGGACCAGGGTGGCCAACGCCGACAGCACAAGCAGCCACGTCTGCGTCGTGGAAATGGTTACCAGAAAGGCCCCCAGGGCCAGCACCAGAAACAACCAGTACATGTTGATCTCCGCGTAGAGAATTGCAGTGTAACGGTGGCTGCCACCGCGGTTCCACGCACCGTGGCCACATCGCCGGCTGTACCCGATCCGTGGTTACTGCGGGCGGATGGGCGGTATTGCTGGCGCGCCGCGAGAGGATCGCCGTTGCCCTGTCCGCAGCCACTACAGCAACGGTGATGCCAGCCGTGCAAAGGCCTCGGGCAGGCGCTTGCGCCACAGCGAGCGGTCACGCACCGGTTGCACCTCTTCGGCGCTGTCGAATTCAGCCTGCAGGATGGCTTCCAGTTCGCTGGTGAGCTTGCGGTCGGTGTACATCATCGAGAGCTCGAAATTGAGCCGGAAGCTGCGGTGATCGAAGTTGGCGGTACCGACGATGCAGGTGTCGTCATCGGCGATGAAGGCCTTGCTGTGCAGCATGCGCGGGCCGTATTCGAAGATGCGTACACCGGCTTCCAGCAGCTCGTCGAAGTAGGAACGCGCGGCCAGGGTGACGAAGATCGAGTCGCTGCGCTTGGGTACCAGCAGGCGCGTATCCAGGCCGGCCAGCGCGGCCGAGGTCAAGGCCATGCGGGCGGCCTCGCCCGGCACGAAGTACGGGGTTACCAGCCACACCCGTTGCTTGGCTTCCTGGATGGCGGCCACGTGCAGGCGATGGATCGGTTCCCAGGCTGAATCCGGGCCGGAGACCACCACCTGGGCATCGATGTTGCCCTGCTCGCGCGAGGGCACGTTGGGCGGGAACAGGTCTGCACGCTGGAAATGTTCCTGGCCCTGGCCGGTGGCGTAGATCCAGTCCTCCAGGAACACCAGCTGCAGGCTGTGCACCACATGGCCGCGAATGCGCATATGCAGGTCGCGATACGCATTGGCATTGCGGCTGTCGTCTTCTTCATCGGTGACGTTGATGCCACCGGTAAACGCCACCTCGCCATCGACGACCACCAGCTTGCGGTGGGTGCGCATGTTCAACCACGGCCGCTTCAGCGGCTTGAGCAGCTGCCGCGGATGGAACCAGGCCATCTCCGCGCCGGCATCAAGCAGGGGTTGCAGGAAGCGCTTGCGGATCTTGGACGAGCCCACTGCGTCCAGCAGCAGGCGCACCTTGACGCCGGCGCGCGCGCGCTCGATCAGCGCATCGCGCATGGCGGTGCCGGCGTGGTCCGGTTCGAAGATGTAGTACTCCATGTTGACGTGCCGCTGCGCCTTGCCGATGGCGTCGATGATGGCGGCGTAGGTGGCCGCGCCATCGACCAGCCAGTCGACGTCGGTGGCGGTGCTCGGCGACAGGCCGGTGGTGGCCTGCCCTACCCGCGCCAGCTCGGTGCAGTTGGAATCGGGCGGGCAGACGGCGTCATAGGTGCCCATGCCTTCGCGCGAGCGGCCACGGCGCAGGCGCTGGCGCACGATCTTCTGCGGGCCGAACAGGTAGAACACGAACAGGCCGATATAGGGCAGCGCGGCCAATGACAGGATCCAGCTCAGCGTTGCCACCGGTTCGCGCTTCTGCAGCACGATGTAACAGGCCAGCACGATCAGGTAGGTGAGGTAGGCGGCGGCCAGGATCTGGGCGACGTGGGGGATGCTGGACAGACTTGTCCACAGGTCATGAAGGGTTTCGCGCATCCTCCGATTCTAGCCATGGCCGGTGACGGCCGGGGGCCCGTTGCTTTTGCAGGGGCGGCGTCAGCCGTGGCGCCAGGGATCCATCCGGCATGGAAGACCCTGAGCCTCTTGGCATCGCGCATGCGTGGCGCCCGGAGGGAGCGTGGGCTGCGCGGCTCTCCCCGGCGCTGCAGAGTCACCCGAACATTTGTGCATTGCATCAATTACTACATAAGTGTAATATACCGGGATGGACAAACCCCTTCCCGCCGCCGGCGGCTACGCCAGCATCGACCAGAAGCTGGCGATCAGCAGCCGGCGCCATCCCGGCTTTCCGCGTGACCAGGCCATGCTGGCCCGGCTGATCAAGCTGGTGCACAAGTTGTTCTGCGACCACGGCAACCAGCTGATGCGCGATTACGGTATCTCCCACCCGGAGTACAACGTGCTGATGATGCTGGACGGCTCCGAGCACGGCCTGAGTCCGTCGGAGATCAGTGAGGCGGCCAGCGAGAAGTCGTCCAATGTCACCCGTCTGATCGACCAGTTGCTGGCCAAGGACCTGGTCAGCCGCGAACCCAGCGCCGAGGACCGGCGCAAGCTGGTGGTGCGGTTGAGCCCCGCCGGCGAGGCGCTGATCGAGCAGGTGATGCCGGCAGTGATCCAGCAGTTGCAGCACTTCTTCAGCGGCGTCGAGCCGGCAGAACTGCGCCATACCGAAACCGTGCTGACCCGCATCCTGATCGGGCTGGAACAACAGCCATGAGCGCGCAACCGGCTGAGCACGCGCCGGGCGCGCCGAAGTCCTCCCATCCGCTGCTGCAGACCATCGCCCAGGCCATGGGTGGCGAGCGCGCGGTATGGGCTTATGTGGGCAAGGTATTGGTGGCCCTGTACCTGTCCGGCTGGCTGGCCATGCGGTTGGGCATGAGTTCGCCCGGAACGGCGATGATCACCGTGCTGGTGGTGATGAACCGCAATACCGGCATGGTGCTGGCCAAGTCGTTCTACCGCGGCGTAGGCACCGTGGTGGGCTGCGCGATGGCGGTGCTGATCGTGTCGCTGTTCCCGCAGAGCCCGGTGATGCTGGTAACGGTGATGGCGCTGTGGGCGGGCTTCTGTGCCGGCGGCTCGGTATGGAGCCGGGGCATGGCCTCGTACGGCTTCGTGCTGTCCGGCTACACCGTGGCGATGATCGTGTTTCCGGTGATCGAGCAGCCGCAGAACATCCTCAACAGCGCGCTGGAGCGCACCGGCGAGGTGCTGCTGGGCATGGCGGTGACCAGCGTGGTGTTCGACGTGCTGTGGCCCAACCGCATGCGCGCCGGGCTGCGCGCGGCCGATGACGGCAATCTCAACGATTTCCTGGGCTTCGTCGCCGACGCCATTGCGGGCCGCCTGCAGGGCTTCGAAGTGATCGAGCGTACCCAGAGCCGTGTGGTGCAGGGCGCGATCCAGTTCGAGGATCTGCGCGCGATGGCCTACTTCGACGATCCCATCCTGCGCAGCAGCAATGGCCAGCTGAAGCTGATCAACCAGCATTTCATGGCGGCCACCTCGCGCTTCCAGGCCCTGCATCACCACATGGACCGGCTGCGCCGCAGCAGCAAGGACGAGGCGCTGGTCAACGCAATCCGTGCCAGCCTGAAACCGCTGTCGAAGCTGTTGGATGACACGGCCCTGCGTGATGACGTGCCGGCGCTGGCCAAGGCACTGCAGCACTGGTGCGGACAACTGGACGGGCTGTTCGCGCGCGAGCGCAGCGCGCTGCCGGTGGCGCTGCAGACCGGCTTCGATGCCAGCGCGTTGCTGGTGCGTCGCTTCGCCGAAGAATTGCAGGCCTATCTCAGCGCCAAGGCGCGGATGGAAACTGGCAACGGCCGCCTGCGCGCGCGCGGGCGGCGGTTGAGCAAGGTGCGTTTCAGCCGCGCCAACGATTGGTACGCCATCGCTCTGGCGGCCGTGCGTTGCTTCGTGGTGATGCTGGCCTTGTCGCTGCTGTGGTTGAGCAGCAGCTGGAACCAGGGCGGCCTGGCGGTGTTCGGCATGGCTGCGCTGGTGGCAATGTCCTCGGCGGCGCCGGACCCCTTGTGGGTAGTGCGCCGCGCCACCATCGGCCATGCGGTCGCACCGTTCTTCGCAGTGCCCGGCTTTGTCGCCATGGCCCTGGCACCGGACTTCCCGATGCTGGTGCTGGTGACCCTGCCGTCGATGATCGCTTCGCTGTACATCTCCACCCGGCCACGTTTTGCGGTGATCGGCATGGCGATGAATGTCGGCATCCTGGTGTCGTGGAACATGGGCCCGCACTTCCACCCCAGCGCGCAGAGCTTCCTGGACAACTCGTTGACGATGGCGGTGGGTGCCTTCGTGGCGACAGGCGTGTTCATGCTGGTGCCGGGCCTGCCCGGCAGCAAGCAACGTCAGCGGCGCCTGCTGGAGCGCCTGCGCGCACAGGTGCAGCTGGCGGTCAGCGCGCCCCTGCCCGGCCTGCTGCCGAAGTTCGAGAGCGTCAACCGCGAGTTGTTCCAGCAGGTGGCCAGCCGTACCCGTCCCGGCAGCCGGCCATCGCGGCAATTGTTCGAGTGGGCCTTGCTGGTCCACGAAACCGGGCATTGCGCGATCGACCTGCGCCACGACCTGGCCGAACAAGCGCTGCCGGCGCCGCTGCATGCGCAGATCGAACAGGCGCTGGCGCTGCTGGGCCAGCTCTACCGCGCGCCCAAGGCACGCACCCTGCGCGAGGCCAAGGCCAGCGTGCACGCCGCACTGGCTGAACTGGCCGGCCCGCAACCGCAGGCGCTGCGCGCGGTGCGCGATCACCTGTACCTGCTGCGGATGAGCCTGGACGACAGCGGCACCGCCTTGGCTGCCTATGTGCAGCGCTCCCGTCGCCAGCAACGCCTGAAGGAGGCCCGCCATGCCGTTTGAAGTTTCCATCGGCGACATCTATTTCCCCGGCGCGCTGGTGCTGGTGGTGCTGTTGCTGCCGGTGTTCGGCCTGCTGGATTACGGCCTGGGCCGGGTTGGCCTGTACCGCCGCGCGCTGCACCCCTCGCTGGTCCGCGTTGCCCTGTTTGCCAGCATCTATTGCCTGGCCTTGTTGCTGTTCCTGCCGCACTTTTCCTGATTGAGGATGTACCGATGAAAACCGCCAGCCTGATACGAGGTGGTGTCACCAGCGTGGTGGTGCTGCTTGCTGCCGTGCTCGCCTACGTGGTGTGGCACCAATACATGCTTACGCCATGGACGCGCGACGCGCGCCTGCGTGCCGAAGTGGTGCGCATCGCCCCGGACGTGTCCGGCCTGGTCACCGAGGTGGCCGTGCACGACAACCAACTGGTGAAGAAGGGCGATCTGCTGTTCGTCATCGACCGTGACCGTTACGCATTGGCCGTGGCCAAGGCCGAGGCCGATCTGCGCGCCGCCGAAGCCGCCGCGCGCGCTGCCGGCGCCTCGATCTCCGCCGCCAGTGCCGGTGCCAGCGCCAGCCAGGCCGAATACCAGATGCGCCAGCAACAGGCGCAGCGCCGGGCCCAGCTGGACGGCATCGTCTCGCGCGAATCGCAGGCCGATGCGCGCGCCGTGGCGCAGGCCGCACAGGCCAGTTGGAAGCAGGCGCAGGCCAGCGCGCATGCCGCCAGCGCCGGCAGCCAGCAGGCAGGCGCTGCCCTGCAGCAGGCACGGGTCATCCTGCAGCAGGCCGAGCTGGAACTGGCACGTACCGAAGTTCGAGCGAGTGCGGACGGCACCATCACCAACCTCGATGTGCGCGTCGGCGACTACGCTGCCGCTGGCCAGGCGCGGATGGCATTGGTCGCCAGCGAAGGCATGTGGGTCTACGGCTACTTCGAGGAAACCAAGCTGCCCAGGATCCATCGCGGCGACACGGTGGATATCCGCCTGATGGCCGGTGGCCTGCACCTGCAAGGCAAGGTCGAAGGCATTGCTACCGGTATTGCCGACGCCGCCGGCCCCACCAGCAGCAACCTGCTGGCCGAGGTGGAGCCCACCTTCAACTGGGTGCGCTTGGCACAGCGTGTGCCGGTGCGTGTCAGCATTGATCCGACCTCGGTGCCGGCCGATGCCGTGCTCAGCGCCGGCATGAGCGCCACCCTGGTGATCAAGCCCAAGGCTGGCTGAAGCGCGCGCTGGATGAATGCGGCTTGTCGCAGATCCTGCGACAAGGCCGCGTTAGCGTAGGCATATGCCTACCCCGATCAAGGGCCGCGGTGCCAGCACCTACCTGCCCGGCCGTTTCGAAACCCAGACCAGCGAAGCTGTCGATGACGGCTGGGCGGTTGATGAGAGCGAGGAATTCGCCGAGGCCAGGCTGCGCACCGACGTGCGCCCGGAAACCGCGCGCAGCATCATCAGCCGCAACAACTCGCCGGACGTTGGCTTCAGCCAATCGGTCAATCCGTACCGTGGATGTGAGCATGGCTGCTCGTATTGTTTCGCGCGACCCACGCACGCCTATCTGAACCTGTCGCCGGGGCTGGATTTCGAAACCAAGATTTTCGCCAAGACCAATGCAGCGGAGGTGCTGCGCCGTGAGCTGTCCAAGCCCGGTTACGTGCCGCAGCCGATCGCGCTGGGCATCAACACCGACGCCTACCAGCCGATCGAGCGCAAGCTGGGTATCACCCGCCAGTTGATCGAGGTGATGCAGGAGACCAAACACCCATTTTCGCTGATCACCAAGAACGCCCTGGTTGAACGTGACATGGACCTGCTGGCGCCGCTGGCCGAGCAGCAACTGGTCAGCGTGCATTTCTCGGTAACGTCACTGGACCCGCATCTTTCCGCCAAGCTCGAACCGCGTGCCTCGGCGCCACACGCGCGGCTGCGTGCGATGCGTCGCTTGAGCGAAGCCGGCATTCCGGTCGGCGTGATGGTGGCGCCGGTGATTCCCTGGGTGAACGACGCCGAGCTGGAAGCAGTGCTTGAAGCCTCGCGCGACGCCGGTGCCAGCAGCGCTGGCTACGTGCTGCTGCGCCTGCCCTACGAAGTGGCACCGCTGTTCCGCGATTGGCTGGACGCGCATTACCCGCAGCGCGCGGACCACGTGATGAGCACCATCAACCAGCTGCGCGGGGGCAAGGACTACGACAGCCAGTTCGGCAAGCGCATGCGTGGCGACGGAGTGTATGCCGACCTGTTGGCCAACCGTTTCAAGCTGGCCAGCAAGCGGCTGGGCTTCAACGCATCGCGGCAGCAATGGCCGTGGCTGGACTGCAGCAAGTTTGTCGCCCCGCTGCCGCCGAAGAAGCCATCGCTGCAGGGCGAGTTGTTCTAAGACCCACCTGTAGTGCCGAGCCATGCTCGGCAGCATGCATCAATGGGTAGGAGCGGCGTAAGCGGCGACGCTGATATCAATGAAATGGATTGGGAGCTTCGCGGCTTGCGCCGCCGCCACAAGGCATTGTTGGTGAAGCTTCAGCCGAGCACGGCTCGGCTCTACAACAGCGGGTGCGCTAGGCTGTTGGTTGGATTTCAATGGTCAGCACCCCATGCGCAGGCAATACCACTTCCGTCAGAGCGATGCAGGCCTGCTGGCCTGGGATGTGCATGGCTTGATCGCGCTCAGCCGTGAGCTGCCGGTCTCGCATGTTCCACTGTCTTCAATCGCCGAACTGGACGAAGTTTATTGGTGGGATGCCGGCTCGCCGCCACCGACATGCAGGCAGGTGATCGAACACATGCAACTGGTGGAGGCCGCAGACCTGCACTACCCGATCATCCTTTGCCCGCAGGGACGGGTGATGGACGGCATGCATCGCGTGGCCAAGGCAGTGCTGCTGGGGAAGCAGGAAATCGCGGCGGTGCGATTTGACGAAATGCCACTGCCGGACCATGTCGGCATCGACCGGGATGACCTGTGTTACGACGAGCCGTAAGCAGTACACAACTCCTGTAGTGCCGAGCCATGCTCGGCAATAGCCGGGACGCGTTGCAGCAACAGGACACCACGAAACCGTTCACCAACCAGAAACAGATACGGCCGTGATTTCATTGTCGCTGGCTTCGCCGCTTACGCCGCTCCTGCCGGGTCAATCGCCACCGCTATCTCCGCCGCCAGCATCGCAACCGGCGTCGCCACATTCGGTCATGTGCGGTGAGCCCATGTCAGCAAGCAGAACGCCATTGTCTGCGACAGCGGGGCTGCCGCTGCGCGGTGTTGCGGCCAATGCATTGGCCTGGGTTGTTGCAAAGGCAAAGCACACGACTGCGCCTATCACCGGCAGTAACCAGACCAACGCGAGCTGCAGCAAACGTTGCGAGCCCGATATGCCTTGCACGCGAAATACCGCGATGGTCGTGACAAGGTTCATCAACAGCGCGGCCAGGGCGAGAACGACGATCCAGTTCATGGTTCAGGTCCCTCACAAGAGGCGATGGTCGGTATGCGGCGCAGCGTAATCGCGCTCACGTGAAGATGGGGATGCGTCCGGGTTGCTGGTTTGCCTCGCTTACGACTGGCCGTACAACTGCTGTGCCGATTGGAACAGGATCCAACTGGTGGCAATGAATTTGTCTCCCCCCTGCGGCCGATTGCCCCGATGGGTGTGGGTGAAGGCCGTAGGTGCGATCAGCAGGCTGCCGGTGCGCGGCTCTACCTTTCGCTGCTGGAACAGGAATTCGGTTTCGCCTTCGTCGAAGCCGTCGTTGAGGTAGAGCGTCCACAGCAGATGCCGGTGCAGGGTTTCGCCGGCGGGGTCGCGTGGGAACAGTTCGCAGTGCCAATAGGGGTAGCCGCCCTCGCCCGCGGTATACCACTGCAGGTTGATCGCACCGGGGCGCAGGCAGGTGCGGGCCAGTTCGGACAGCGAAGCGTCGTCCATGTCGGGGAAATCGTCCGCATTCAGTCGCCGTGCTTGGCCATCGGTGCCGGGCACCTGCAGCATCAACGGTGAAATAAGAACCTGTGGATAACGCCGTAGATAACGCAGCAGGCCGGTGAACACGGCCTGCTGCAGGCGCTGGTCGACATCGCGCCAGTCCTGGTTGCCACTGATGCGCAGGTCGCGGCTGCGTTTGAGCTCGGGGAAGACGCCACTGCCCACCTGGCCCGGCTTCAACTGCTGGCTGTGGCGCAGGCGTTCAACGATGGCCGCGCAGTCGGCAGCGGACAGGGCGTCGTCGTAGACCTCGATGAAATCGGCAACCGTCATCGGCAGGCTCACAGGGAAAGTGCCCCGATGGTGGCCTGAAGCGCCCCACATGTGTAGTGCCGAGCCATGCTCGGCGGGGGCCGTACCCGCAAAGCCCGTAGCCCGGGTAAGCGCAGCGC
>NZ_DAMBEF010000009.1:85746-140378 GCF_032061965.1 Stenotrophomonas sp.
GCTCGGCCAGGGGCCTTACCGGGAACGCCTCTGCCGAGCATGGCTCGGCACTACATCAGCTGCCATGCAGGCGTAATGGTCGCGGGTGGCTCAGGGGCCTTCGTTATTCGACTCGAAGAACACGAACCATGCTCGGCGGGGGCCGTACCCGCAAAGCCCGTAGCCCGGGTAAGCGCAGCGCACCCGAGAGCATTGCGCGAATGGCCCCGGGTGCGCTGCGCTTACCCGGGCCACACGGAATGTAGCGCCGAGCCATGCTCGGCCAGGGGCCTTACCGGGAACGCCTCTGCCGAGCATGGCTCGGCACTACAGGGAGCGGTTGCTCAGGCATCGTGATCGCGGTGGTAGCGGGTGGCTTCGGCCACTTCGTTCTTCGAACCGAGGAACACCGGTACGCGCTGGTGCAGCTGGGTCGGGGCGATGTCGAGGATGCGCTCGCGGCCATTGGTGGCGGCACCGCCGGCCTGCTCCACCAGCAGTGCCATCGGGTTGGCTTCGTACATCAGGCGCAGCTTGCCGGCCTTGCTCGGGTCCTTCTTGTCCCACGGGTAGATGAAGATGCCACCGCGGGTCAGGATGCGATGCACGTCGGCCACCATCGAGGCGATCCAGCGCATGTTGAAGTCCTTGCCGCGCACGCCTTCCTTGCCGGCCAGCAGATCGGCCACATAGCCCTGCATCGGCGCTTCCCAGTGGCGCTGGTTGGACATGTTGATGGCGAACTCCTTGGTGTCTGCCGGCACCTGCATGCCACGCTGGGTCAGCACGAACTCGCCAGTTTCGCGATCCAGGGTGAAGGCGTGGGTGCCGTGGCCCACAGTCAGGATCAGCATGGTGCTGGGCCCGTAGATGCAGTAACCGGCGGCGACCTGCTGGGTGCCCGGCTGCAGGAAGTGCTCGTCACCCGGCTTCTCCACACCCTGCGGGGCGCGCAGCACCGAGAAGATGGTGCCCACCGACACGTTCACGTCGATGTTGGAGCTGCCATCCAGCGGATCGAACAGCAGCAGGAAGTCGCCCAGCGGGTATTCGGACGGCACCGGCTGGCAGTGGTCCATTTCCTCCGAGGCGCAGGCGGCCAGGTGGCCACCCCAGGCATTAGCTTCGAGCAGGATCTCGTTGGAGATCACGTCCAGCTTCTTCTGCGCCTCGCCCTGCACGTTGCCGGTGCCGGCATCACCCAGCACGCCGCCCAGGGCGCCCTTGCTGACGGCGATCGAGATGCTGGTGCAGGCGCGGGCAACCACCGCCACCAACTGGCGCAGGTCGGCATTGATGCGCTTGGCATGCTGTTCTTCGATCAGGAAGCGGGTCAGCGACGTACGGGACATGGACGGCAACTACCTTCAGACAAAAGGAGGGCTATTGTCGCGGCTGGGCCCTTTTTTTACGAGCGATGGCCAGACTTTGTCTTTCTGTGGACAAGTGTGGACAGTGCCCGCGTGCGGAGGCCGCGCATGGTCGCCACGGCAGGCAGGACCCTTGTGCGCCAAGCCTGATGCGCTTATCCACACGCATTTGGGGATAACTTCGTTTGGGTATGAGATGTGGATAAGTCCGTGGGTATTGGCTTTATCCACAGGCTTCGTACCATTCACGGCCTTGCTGGAGATCACGATGGATTGGAATCAGGCCGTACACGGGTTGTTGACCGCTTTGGGCGTCGGTCTGCTGATAGGTGCAGTGCGCGAGCGCCAGCACGGCGGCCGTACCAGTCTGCAGGCTGGCGTGCGCACGCATGCGCTGGCCGCCCTGCTGGGCGCTGCCGGGCTGATGCTCGGGCAAGCCGTGTTTGTGGTGGCATTGCTGTCCGTGGCCGCCTTGGCGTGGACCAGCTACCGCGTCACCTCACGTGAAGACCCGGGTCTGACCGGCGAGATCGCCCTGTTGATAACCGTGCTGCTGGGCGGGCTGGGCATGCAGCAGCCGGCGTTGGCGGCGGCCCTTGGCGTGGTGGTGGCGATCCTGCTGTGGGCCAAGGCACCCCTCGCCCGGCTGAGTCGGGAGCTGATCAGTGACCAGGAGGTGCGCGATGCCTTGCTGCTGGCGGCCTGCGCGCTGGTGGTGTTGCCGCTGCTGCCCGATCGCGCTGTCGACCCCTGGGGCGTGCTGGTGCCGTCCAAGCTGTGGCAGATCGTGGTGCTGGTGATGGGCGTAGGCATGCTGGGTCATATCGCCCTGCGGGCAGTGGGCGCGCGCTGGGGCTTGCCGGTGGCCGGGTTCTTTTCGGGGTTTGCCTCATCCACCGCAGCGGTGGCGGGCTTTGGCCGGGGCAGTCGTGGTTCGCCGGCCTTGGTGATGCCTTCGGTGGCAGCGGCCTTGTTGGCGAATCTGGCGTCCTTGCTGCTTTTTGCTGCGGTTATCGGCACCAGTTCGGCGACTTTGCTGAAAGCAGCCGCATGGCCTCTGGCTGCCGCCGCGCTGGTGTTGCTGCTGTGCTCGGCACTGGGATTGCGCCACGTCGCCGATGAGGCGGTGCCGCAGGGGCCGGCAAGCAAGGCCTTCCAGCTCAAGCACGCCCTGCTTATCGCGTTGGTGATCGCGGCGGTGCTGCTGCTGTCCGAAGGGCTGCGGCAACTGTTCGGGCAGGCCGGCGCCTTGGCCGGTGCGACGATTGCCGCCTTGGGCGAATTGCATGCGGCGGCGGCGAGCATTGCCGGGCTGACCGCCTCCGGTGGCCTGGAGCTGGCGCAGGCGCGCTGGGGCGTGGTGGCCTTGTTGGCCTCGGCGTCACTGGCCAAGTCGGTGCTGGCGTTTGCCAGTGGTGGTGGGCGCTATGGGGCCGGTGTGGCGGTCGGATTGGGAGCGATGGTGGTGGCTGCGGTGGTGGTTACCTGGGTGGTGCCTGGCTAGCTGTGGATATCCACAGAGGGGTGTGGATAAGGCTGGGGCGTGGGGTGTAGCCCTCCATCATTTTGCGAACTGCGGCTCTTCTTGCCCCCTCCCTTGCGCAACGCGCAGGGGAGGGCTGGGGAGGGGTGCTTCAAAGCTCTTGCTCCACAGCCTTATCCACAACCCTGAAGCCACAAAAAAGCCCGGGTTTCCCCGGGCTTTTCAACGCATCGGCAGCAACGATCAATCAGCCGCGGCTGACTTCGTAAACCGCCTTGGCCACGTAGTCCAGGTTCTTCTGGCTCAGTGCGGCCACGCAGATGCGACCGGTGCCGACGGCATAGATGCCGTAGTCGTCACGCAGCGTGTCCACCTGTGCCTTGCTCAGGCCCGAGTACGAGAACATGCCAGCCTGCTGCTGGATGAAGCCGAACTCCGGCGCGCCCAGGGCAGCCAGCTTCTGCACCATGCCGGCACGCAGGGCGTGGATGCGCTCGCGCATTTCGGTCAGCTCGGCTTCCCACACGCCACGCAGCTCGCCGCTGCCCAGCACGCCGGCCACCAGCGCGGCACCGTGGGTGGAGGGGCTGGAGTAGATGGTGCGGATGATGCGCTTGACCTGCGACTGCACGGCCTTGGTCGAGGTAGCGTCCGGGCCCACCACCGACAACGCACCCACGCGCTCGCCGTACAGCGAGAACGACTTGGAGTACGAATTGGCGACGATGAAGCTGTCGATGCCGGCCTCGGCGACGATGCGCACGGCCTGGCCGTCCTGCTCGATGCCCTTGTCGAAGCCCTGGTAGGCCATGTCGATGAAGGGGAACAGCTGAC
Organism: Stenotrophomonas sp.; assembly: GCF_032061965.1. Classification (GTDB taxonomy): domain Bacteria; phylum Pseudomonadota; class Gammaproteobacteria; order Xanthomonadales; family Xanthomonadaceae; genus Stenotrophomonas. The sequence goes on from NZ_DAMBEF010000009.1 coordinate 89,413, forward strand.
GGTCCTTCAGCAGCGCGGCAACCTGCTTCCACTGCTCGGTGCTCAGGTCGGCACCGGTCGGGTTGTGGCAGCAGGCGTGCAGCAGCACCACGGTGCCCGGCTGCAGCTTCTGCAGGTCGGCCAGCATGCCGGCGAAATCCAGGCCGTGCGCGGCGTTGTCGTAATAGGTGTAATCGACCACGTCAAAACCGGCGGCGCCGAACACGGCGCGGTGGTTTTCCCAGCTCGGGTTGCTGATGGCGATGGTGGCGTGCGGCAGCAGACGCTTGAGCAGGTCGGCACCGACGCGCAGCGCACCGCTGCCGCCGATGGTCTGCGAGGTGGCAACGCGGCCAGCAGCCAGCAGATCCGAGCCCTCGCCGAATACCAGCTTCTGGGTGGCCTGGGTGTAGGCCGGCAGGCCGTCGATGGGCAGGTAGCCGCGCGGTTTGGCCTCGGCGGCAAGCTGCTGCTCGATCTGCTTGACGGCGCGCAGCAGCGGAATGCGGCCGTTTTCGTCGTAGTAGATGCCCACGCCAAGATTGACCTTGGTGGTGCGGCTGTCAGCGTTGTAAGCCTCGGTCAGACCCAGAATCGGGTCACCAGGAACCTGTTCCACGTTTGCAAAGAAGGACACGGCGATACTCGTATCAGTTGGCGGGGAGTGGGGGCGTTCGGCGCGGGATGCCGCTGTGGCGCTCTGAACCGCAACATCGTAACAGGGCTGGGGCCTTGTGGCCGCAGGGTTTCAGCTGGAACTTCATGCATGACTGCGATGACGCCATCACCGCTGATCGGGGATGATGGGCCGATGCGTACATGTAATCGGTTTTTTGCTTTTTCCGGCCTGATGCTGGCCTTGCCCGCCCTGGCTGACGAGTTGTCCACCGCTACGCTGGAGCGGGTCCAGGTACAGGCGGCCAAGGTCCACGCGGTGGATGATTTCGACCTGCCGGCGTCCAGTACAACGCTGGGCGCGGATACCGACGGCAACGGCCGCGGCGCGCAGGTGTCCGAGCTGTTGGGGGCGGTGCCTGGCTTGCTGGCACGTGACCGGCAGAACTATGCACAGGACACCCAGCTGTCGCTGCGAGGCTTTGGTGCGCGTTCCACCTTCGGCGTGCGCGGGGTGCGGCTGCTGGTCGATGGGGTGCCGGCGACCATGCCTGATGGCCAGGGCCAGCTGTCGCATTTCAACGTGTTTGGTGCGGACCGGGTGGAGGTGCTGCGCGGCCCGTTCTCGGCGCTGTATGGCAATTCTTCCGGTGGCGTCCTGCAACTATGGAGCGCCGATGGCCAGCCGGGCGATCCGTGGCGGCTGCGCAGCAGCCATGGCAGCAACAACACCTCCAGCACCGGCGTACAGCTCAAGGGCCAGGTTGCGGCCATGCACTACAACGTGGCGGCCAATCACTTCACTACCGATGGCTGGCGCGATCACAGCGCGGCGCGGCGCGAATCGCTCAATGCGCGGCTGGGTTTCGAGCTGGCACCGGGGCATCGCCTGGAGCTGCTGCTCAATGCCTTCGACGCACCGCATGCGCAGGACCCGCTGGGCCTGAGCCGTGAGCAGGTACGCGACAACCCGCGGCAGGCAACCGCGGTCGCCACGCAGTACAACACCCGCAAATCGGTGCGGCAGAACCAGGCGGGCGTGGTCTACAGCGCCGAGCGCGACACGCAGACCTGGCGGCTGATGGGCTATGCCGGCCAGCGTGCAGTGGAACAGTTCCTGGCGATTCCGCCGGGGCCGCAGAACAGTCCGCTGCATTCCGGCGGCGTGATCGATCTGGACAGCGACTACGGTGGCCTGGACGCGCGCTGGGCGTGGCACGGGCAGCTGGCGGGCAGGCCGCTGGAACTGGTGATCGGTGCGAATGCGGACCGCCAGCAACAACACCGCAGCAGCTACGAGAACTTCGTTGGCAGCACGTTGGGCATCAAGGGGCGGCTGCGTCGCGACCAGCAGGACCGGGTGCAGAACGTGGACCAGTTCGCGCAGGCCTGGTGGCAGTTCAGTCCACGCTGGTCGGCGCTGCTGGGGGCGCGCCACAGCCAGGTGCAGTTCCGCTCGCGCGATCACTACATCACCGGCGGCAATCCCGACGACAGTGGCAGCCGCGACTACGCGGCCACTACGCCAGTAGCGGGCGTGGTGTTCCGTGCCAGCGACGATCTGCGCTTTTATGCCTCCGCCGGCCGCGGTTTTGAGACACCAACCTTCAACGAACTGGGTTACCGCGCCGATGGTGCTGCCGGCCTGGCCCTGGATCTGGCAGCGGGTAGCACGCGCAATTACGAGATCGGCAGCAAATGGCGGGCGCAAAGTGGTGCCCGGCTGGAGCTGGCGCTGTTCCGTGCGGACAGCGACGACGAGCTTGCGGTGGCGACCAACAGCGGTGGCCGCAGCAGCTACCGCAACATCGGCGCTACCCGTCGCCAGGGTGCGGAACTGAGTTGGCAGCAGCCGATCGGCGCGGACCAGGAACTACAGCTGGCGTACACCTGGCTGCAGGCCACCGTGCGCCAGCCCTATCTGACCTGTACCGGCTTGCCCTCGCCCTGCAACCAGCCTGCAAACGTGGTGGCGGCCGGAACGCGCTTGCCGGCGGTGCCGCGCCAGCAGCTGTTCGCGCGCTGGCAGTGGCAGCCGGGGCCGTGGCAATGGGCCGCTGAAGTGGTCGCCGCCAGCGATATCGGGGTCAATGATCTGGGCAGTGCCAGCGCCGCGGGGTATGGCCTGCTGAATCTGGAGATGGCGCGGCAGTGGGCCACGGCGCGTGGGCCTCTGCGTGCATTCGCGCGTGTGGACAACGTATTGGACCAGCGCTACATCGGTTCGGTCATCGTCAATGACGGCAACCAGCGCTATTACGAACCGGGACCGGACCGCAGCGTCACCGTAGGCCTGCAATGGCAGTGGCTGCGCTAGTGGGCGGTAGCGTTTCCGCAAACGGCCACATTCCGATCACTCCTCGCTAACGGCGGCGGGCGTATCTGTGGCGGCCCAACAGGGAGGGTTGTGCCATGTACCGCCCCGATCGTCGCGAACACCCAGCGCCGCCAACCTTGTTTGGCGTTGACCCCTCGGTGATGCGCCGTGGCCGTCTGCGCCGCAGCCGGCATGCCGCGGGTGAAGTGGCGCAGGATTTCGTCCAGTACAGCCTGGATGACTACGCCCGGCGCCGCAGGGGGGCCCTGCGCTGGCCCGATCTGCAGCCGGCCTACGCCTTTGCCCTGACCACCCACGCCGCCGACTGGCCCCGTGACTCGGAGGCTGAACTGGCCGAGCACTGGGAACAGGTGCGCGGTGGCTCGCGACTGCGCTGGGAGCAGGTGCGGGATCTGGTCGAGGACGCCTGGATGGCCTTGGATCGCATGCCGGTGGCGGCGGTGCATGTGCGCTGAGTTCAGTCTTCTCTGGCCTTCTTCGGAGGGGTTGGGAAGCGCGTCTTGTCGCAGTTGGCGTGGGTGAAAAGCACAAGGCACACGGCTGCGCCGTGCTTCCCCTCTCCTGCCTGCGGCATCCTCTCCCGCTAGGGGAGAGGAGAACAGCAACAGCTGGGCGACCTTCCGGATCACGGCAATGCTGCTTTCAGCTCCCTCTCTCCTTGCGGGAGAGGGTTGGGGAGAGGGAGAGCTGTTCGCAGTGAATCAGCAAGGAAAGCACACGGCTGCGCCGTGCTCCCCTCTCCTGCCTTCGGCATCCTCTCCCGCAGGGGGAGAGGAGAACAGCAACAGCAACAGCCACAGCCACAGCCACAGCAAAACGGCTTTCCGTCGCGATCAGCCCGGAAGTACTGAGGCCGCGCGAGCCAATTGCTCGATGCCAGCCCAGTCTTTCGCCTGCAGCAACTCTCGCGTGGTCAACCACGAGCCGCCCACGCACAGCACATTCGGCAGGTGCAGGAACTGCGACGCGGTCTGTGCGCTGATGCCGCCCGTCGGGCAGAAGCGCACATCGCCGAACGGCCCGTTCCAGGCCGACAACATTGCCGCGCCACCGGCCTGCACCGCCGGGAAGAATTTGAACGTATCCAGCCCCTGCTCCAGCCCGCGCATCAGCTCGGATGAGGTGGCCACGCCGGGCAGGAACGGCAGGTCGGTATCACGTGCCGCTGCATATAGCGTATCGGTCGCGCCCGGCGATACCGCGAAGCGGCCACCGATGGATTTCACCTTTTCCATCTGCGCGGGCGTCAGCACGGTGCCGGCACCCACCACCGCATCAGGCACCGCTTCGACCATCGCCTTGATCGCATCCATCGCAATCGAGGTGCGCAGGGTGACTTCGATCACCGGCAAGCCGCCGTTGAACAAGGCCTGCGCCACCTGCACCGCATCGTCGACATTGTCGGGGGTGAACACCGGAATCACCGGTGCCAGTTTGAGCACTGCGCGTACGCGCGGATCAGCGCCGGACATCGAACTTTCCTTCGCCCATCAGGGCCATCACGTCGGTCACGCCGACAGGGTTGAAATCACCGGGAATGGAATGCTTCAGGCAGCCTGCGGCCAGCCCGAACCGGATCGTGGTTTCCGCATCCATGCCTTCAATCAGGCCATGCAGCACGCCGGCGGCAAATGCGTCGCCACCGCCGATGCGGTCGACGATATCGGTCAGCTCTTCAGCCGGGGCCAGTGCACGGGTGCCATCGCGGCCAAGCAGCATCGCGCCCAGCGAATGGTGGCCAACGCTGTGCGCGCTGCGCTGCGTGCAGGCCATGTACTGCAGGCGCGGGAAGGCGGCGAACGCCTGCGCGGCGGCGGCATCCACACGCGCCTGTACGTCGGCTTGCGGGAACTCGCCGCCCAGTACCACGCCAATGTCGCGGTAGTCGGCAAATACGATGTGCGCGCACTCAAACAGATCACGCAGGATCGCCTTGGCGTCGCCGCCCCAGCGCTCCCACAGTTTCGGTCGGAAGTTGCCGTCAAAGGAAACCTTGATGCCGCGCGCGTTGGCCGCGCGCGCTGCAGCCAGCGTGGCCTGCGCCGCTTCCATGCCCAGCGCCGGGCTGACCCCGGACAGGTGCAGCCATTGCGCGCCGTTGAGCAGCGCCGGCCAGTCATAGCTGTCAGCACGCGCGCTGGCGAAGGCCGAGTCGGCGCGGTCATAGACCACTTCGCTGGGGCGGTGGCCGGCGCCGGTGGTGAGGAAGTACAGGCCCATGCGGCCATCGCTGCGGCGCACGCGGCTGGTGTCCACGCCATGCCGGCGCAGTTCGCCGGCCACGGCCGCACCCAGCGGGTTGTCGGCCACCACGCTGATCATCGCCACGTCATGGCCGAAGTGCGCCAGCGACACGCCGACATTGGCCTCGGCACCACCGGCATGCACGTCCAGCGCCGGCGATTGCAGCAGCAACTGGTTGCCGGGGGCGCCGAGCCGCAGCAGCAGCTCGCCAAAACATAAAACTTGTGGATGCATCTACTTGCTCCAGGTGTATCAGTCGGTAATGCAGGTGGGGACAGGCAGACCGGCCTTGCGGCGGGCCAACTGCAGTTCGTAAAGCGAGGGCGCGTCCGCAAGCGGCTGGTTGAGCGAACGCAGCAACGGCGCCGGGCGATAGTTGACTGTAAACCGGCGGTTGCCGGAAATGCCGATCACGCGCGCATCCGGGCCTTCGTCGCTGCCGTCCAGGCGCACCGTTTCATCCGGCGCCGCGCCGCCATCCACGGCTACCTGCAGGTTCCAGGTGGTGTTGTAGCGGCCATGGCCGGGCTCCCAATAGCCGGCGCCGCTGCCATTCCAGATGGGATACCAGGCTTGGCCGGCCTTATCACGACGGGCGGTGATGTGCAGGCTGAGATTGTCGAACAGGTTCTGGTGGTTGGCACCGGCGTGCTGGTCGATTACCGGTTCCTGCCAGGCGCGGGCGCGCAGGAAAACATTGCGGGTGGCCTGGGTATTGATGCTGAAGGTGTGGATGACCGGATTGAACACGTCGATATCGCGCACCAGCACGTTGTGCACATTGCCCACGTGCACCGCGTAATGGGCTTTGCGTTTGCCCTCGATGACCATGTCGGACAGGGTCAGGTTGGCGCTGTCATAGGTCAGCACGGCGGCATCGGCGTCACGGCTGCGGATATTGCGGATCCAACCGTCGTACACGCCGGCAAAGTGGATGGCGTTGTAGCCCTCCTCCTGGTGGTGGCCGAAGCTGCTGCCTTCCGGGAACACGAAGCTGATCTCTTCGATGCCGACCTTGCTCAGGTGCGGCCAGCTGGCAACGTCTGCCGGCAGCTGCGCGTTGATGTCGTGCAACAAGGGGCTGGAAAGGGTGGCATGGTTGCCGGTGATGGCTTCGATGCGCACGGTCTGCACTGCCAGCGCCCGGTCGGGGAAATTCCAATGGTTGGCGCCCACCTTCAGCTGCGAACGGTCCGCGCCGTACAGCTCCTTGACCAGCGCGCCGTCGGGACCTTGCTGGTTGAACCAGCGGATCTGCACGACATCGCCAACAGCAAGCTTGCTGCCGGCATCGAAGGTGACTTGGCTCTGCCCCTGCACACCGCCCAGCAGCTGGCCCAACCGGTTGGTGCTGGAAGGCGTGTCATAGCGGCTCAGATAGGCCGCGGGGCGGTTGTTGGCGGGGGCGACCCAGAGGAAGCCGCCGGTCCACGAATACTCGGAGAACAACGCATGGACGTTGTTGTCGCGCTCGACCTGGTACTTGTTGTTCTCCACCAGGTACTCGCGCAGCTCCTTCAGTTCCTGGCTCTTGTCGACGATGCGCAGCGGCCGTGGGAAGAACAGTTCCGTGCCGCCCACGCCGCTGCCTTGGCCGCGCACCACGATATCGCTGCGGTCGATGCGCAGTATGTCGCTGACGATCAAGCGCCCTGCCGGCAGCTGCAGGATCACCGGCCCGGTCACGGCGCGCGCCGCCGCCAACGCCTTCTGCAGGGCCGCCGAATCATCCAGCGCATCGTCAGCGACCACGCCGTAGTCGCGGGCATCGACCAACTTGCCGCTTGCCTCGGGCAGGGGGATCAAACCGTTGCCATAGCCGGCGTGGGAGAAGTCCGGAAGCGGGTTCGGGCACCGCCCTTCGCCAACGCTCAGCAAGGGCGCGGTGGTGTCGCCGGCCAGCACCGGCAGCGGTGCCAGCAGGGCTGCAAGCAACAGCGTGCGCAATGGCCGATGGCGCGGTGACGGGCCGTGATGGGAGGTTGGTCCGGGCATTTGGCTGCAACTCCTTGGATTTATGACACCGATGGCCAATTCATCTTTGCGATGGCCAAATTCACTCGCAACATATTGAAAATCCTAAGATTTGTCTTGCTGCGCCGCAAGGTGCGTCTTCTCGCATTCTGGATAGACTAAACCAATGACCAGCGGTGTCATAAGGGGACCGGCCAATTACGACAAAGGCCGGCCCGGTTTGCTCAAGTCCATTCGAGGGGAGATCGGTAATGACGACAGCAGTGACCAGCAAGTGCTCCATGGCAGTACTCACCGGCGCCATCCTGGCCGCCCTCTATGCCCTACCGGCCCAGGCGCAGGACGCGGCCGGCACCCAGGACCCCAGCACGCTGGACACGGTGACCGTGACCAGTACGCGTGAGACCCAACGTGATTCGATCGAAGTGAAGCGTGATGCTTCGGTCATCGTCGACGCCATCGTCAATGATGAAATCGGCGCACTGCCGGACAACTCCGTTGGCGAAACCCTGGAGCGCGTAGCCGGTGTGACCGCCGACCGTTTCAAGGGCTCGGCCTCGGAAATTTCGGTGCGTGGCATGGGGCCGTATCTGGGCTTCTCCACGGTCAACGGCCGTGAGGTATCCAGCGGTAGCGGTGATCGCGCCGTGTCCTTCCAGCAGTTCCCGTCCGAGCTGACCAACGGCGTGCTGGTCTACAAGACCCAACAAGCCGACTTCGTCGAAGGCGGCATCTCCGGCATCATCGAGCTGCGCACCGCGCGACCGCTGGATGCCAAGAAGCGCCGCATCCAGATCGAGGGGCGCGGCAACTACCAACCGGGCGCAGACCGTGCCGACGATGGCTTGGGTTCGCGTTTCTCCGGCTCTTACCTGGATCAGTTCGATACCGCCTATGGCCGCGTTGGTGTGGCGCTGGGCGTGGCCACCACCGATGGCTCGGCACCGGAGGATTTCTATACCGCGTCGTCGAGCTTCCGGCCGTGCAACAGCATCCACGGCACGGCATCGGCGCCGACGGCAGGGAACTGCAGTTACGAAGCAGGTAGCGACAACCCGACCTACTTCGTGCCCAATCAGTTCAATTTCCGCCAGCTCAAGACCGAGGATACCCGTCGCGCCTTCTCGGGCGCGTTGCAGTGGCAGCCGAATGATCGTTGGGACATCGCGCTGGATACTCAGCTGTCCAAGCGCAAGTCCTACGAGGACCGGCACGATCTGGTATTTGCCGAAGGTCGAAGCGGGATCGTGCCGATTGAAATGAACGCTGACGGTGCGCTGATCAAGTACGCCGGCAACGGCTACCTGGAGTCACAGGGCACCATCCGCAACCGCGACGAAAGTTACACCGGCGTTGGCTTGTCCGCAGCGTTCAAGGCCACTGACGCGGTCACCATCAATGGCGATCTGTCGTACTCCAAGACGCACCGTGAGCAGGTGGATTTTTCTACCCGGCTCCGCAGCAATACGCTGTTCGGAAAGGGTGGCCGGGTTGGCTATGTCGTTGATCAGTCAACCGACATTCCGACCGTGGAGTTCCTGAGCCCGGTCGACCTCAACGACTACGATGCCTTCACCACCAGCGGTTATGCGCGTCGTCAGGCCGAGGATCGCGAGGATGAGATCAAGGCCGCGCGCATGGATGTCACCTGGGATCGCTACGGCACCTGGCACCAGTTCAAGTTCGGCGGACGCATCTCCGACCATGATCGCGTCACCGATCTGGACAACAACAACAACCTGGAAACCATTGCTTCGGCTGCGTTGCTGGCCGGCAATGCCAATTGCCGCATTGATAATGCCGTCAGCGATTGGGGCAAGGGCAGCGGCACCAACATCACCCAATGGGCACAGTTCGATACGCGCTGCCTGTACAACGCTTTCACCGGTTCCAACGATCTGGGGGCGGCGGCCGATCCGCGCAGCGAAAGCGACCTGAACATCAATGAGCGCATCTACGCGGCCTACGCGATGGGCAGTTTCAGCAGTGAATGGGGTGCAACGCCTGTTACCGGCAACCTGGGTGTCCGCGTAGTTCGCACAGAGGTGGAATCCAGTGGCTACCGCGGCGCCTATACGCTCGAGAGCTCGATCGATGCCACCACCGGGCTGCCGTCATACACCCTGGAGCGGGTCCCCGGCAGCTTCGATACCGTGACCCTGGACCACAGCTACACCGACGTGCTGCCAAGCTTCAACATCAGCGCGCAGCTGCGGCCGGATCTGTACTTGAAGGGCGCCGTTTACAAGGCGATTGCACGCTCCAATATCGAGGACCTCGGTGCTGGCCGCACCCTGATCATCGATGGCAATGCGGCCACGCCGGAGGAAGCATTGGAGGGCGCGAGCGGGGGCAATCCGCGTCTGGAACCGCTGCAGTCCTGGAACCTGGACCTGTCGCTGGAGTACTACCAGAATCCCTTCACCAGTTACTCGCTGGCGCTGTACTACAAGCGGCTCAAGGCGGGCACAGTAGCCAGCGATGCCTACTCGGTCAACGAAGACTTCGTGATTGATGGCATCACCTACAACGTACCGGTGCAGCAGCAGGGCAACGACAGCAGCAAGTCTTATCTGCGTGGCTTTGAAGTGACGGCCAACCATGCCTTCACCTATCTGCCGGGTGCCTGGAGTGGCCTGGGGCTGCAGTTCAACTACAACTACGCGGAATCCAACTTCAAGTACGCCGACCCATCGGCAGTCGACCCGGACTACCCGCTTGCCGACTTCACCGATCCGGCGGGGATCATTGGCTTGTCGCGCAATACCGGTTCGCTGACCGCGTACTGGGAAGGCGGCGGCCTGTCGCTGCGTGCTGCCTACAAGTACCGGTCGGGCTACTTCAAGCCATCATCGCTGACCGCCAACCGCTTCGTTGACGACTCCGGCTATCTGGATCTTTCAGCCAGCTATGACATCAATGAAAACTGGCAGTTGAAGGCCCAGGCCATCAACGTCACCAACGAGCACCAGGTGATGTACCGCCCGGTGCAAGGCAGCATTGCCGAGTCCAGTTACTTCGGGCGCAGCTACTTCTTCGGCGTGAGGTTCCGCTATTGAGGCGTCCTGCAACGCTGAAAGGCTGGATGGCGATGGCACTGGCGGGGCTTTGCCCCGTACAGGCCATCGCTGCTGGCCCGGCCAGCGCACCGACCTGCCACGCGGATCAAGGCTACGCGGCGGCATTTGATGGTGGCCGCTTGTTCCTGTGGCGGCCGGATTGGCTGCAGCAAACGCGGGCGCAGTTTGATGCGCCTGCATTGGCGACTGCCCGCGCTGCGCTGCTGCAGGCCGCCGATGCAGCGCTGCAACACCCGCGCTACAGCGTTGTCGACAAGACGCGGTTGCCGGCCAGCGGTGATCGCCACGACTACATGAGCATGGGGCCTTACTGGTGGCCGGATCCCAGCAAGGCTGACGGTCTGCCCTATAAGCGACGCGACGGCCATTTCAACCCGGAGCGTGATTCAGGAGCATTCGATGTCACCCGCCTGGAGGCGATGAGCAGCGACGTGCAGAGCTTGTCGCTGGCCTACTACTTCACCGGCGACGAACGCTACGCCGACAAAGCCGTGCAGGTCCTGCGCACCTGGTTCCTGGATCCGGCCACGCGCATGAATCCAAACCTGGAGCATGGACAGGCCATTCCCGGCAAGGTCGCCGGTCGCGCGGAGGGCGTGATCGATGCGCATCGCTTGCCGCGGGTGATTGAATCCATTGGCGTGCTGCAGCGTGGAAAAAAGTTGGATGCACACGACATCGCCGGCCTGCAGCGTTGGTTCGGGGACCTTGCCGGGTGGATGCAAAGCAGCAGGATCGGCCAGGAAGAGCGCGCGGCACGCAATAACCACGGCCTGTTCTACGACACCTTGCTGACGCACTTCGCGCTGTTTGCCGGTGATGCGCAACTGGCTGCCGCCGTCGCCGAGCGCGCCAAGCCAGCACGGCTGGCGCCGCAGATATCGGCCAAGGGCGAGCTGCATGAAGAGCTCAGCCGCACCCGCTCGCTGCACTACGTCACCTGGACCTTGAACGCGGCGTATGACCTGGCGGACCTGGGCAACTGCGTTGGCGTGGACCTGTGGAGTTACCAAGCCCCGAATGGCAACGGCGACCTGCGCAAGGCGACTGATTTCGTCGCGGCCTACAGCACGGATGTCAGTCGCTGGCCTTACCCTGAACTGGACAAGGCGGACACGTTGGACTTCTACAAGGCGATGTCGCGCGCGGGCTGGCAATGGAACGAACCGGACTACTTCGCCGGTGCCCGGGCACTGCAGCCAGGCAATGACGGATCGGAGTGGAACCTGTTGATTCCCTTGCCCCCGCCACGCGGCGGCTGAGCAAGACGGCAATGAGCGAGGGCGCATCCTGGGGTGCGCCCTTTATTGGCTATCGGTGTCATTGTCGGCCGGGTGTCCATTCAATGCCCCGGGCTGGTGTTGCGCTGTCCTTCGGACAGGGCTTTCCGGCGGCTGCAGCTCCTGTTGCAGTGCAAGATGCTCCGCTTTCACGCAGCTGTTACTTTCGGTTTTGACCAGCGGTGTCATCCGGCGTGAAACACAAGCTGGCACCACCGTATCGCATGCAAACCTTGGAGAGGGGAAGCACAATGAAGCCACGTAACTCGCAGAAAAAGACACCGGTTACCTTGCTGGCCTTGGGTATCGGTCTGGCCCTTCAAGCCGGCGCTGCTTCGGCGCAGGATGCAGGTAGCGCTACCGACCTGGACACCGTGACCGTCACCGGCTACCGCGCCAGCGTCGAGAAGGCGATGGACATCAAGCGCGGCGAAGCCGGTGTGGTCGATGCCATCGTTGCCGAGGACATCGGCAAGTTCCCGGACCTGAACCTTGCTGAGTCGCTGCAGCGCATTCCCGGCGTGGTGATTGCGCGCGATGCCGGTGAAGGCCGCAGCATCTCCGTGCGTGGCCTGGGCCCGGAATTCACCCGCGTGCGTATCAATGGCATGGAAGCACTGGCAACGGTAGGTTCCGGTGACCAGACCGGCGGCTCCAACCGTGGTCGTGGTTTCGACTTCAACGTGTTCGCCTCGGACCTGTTCTCGCAGTTGATCGTGCGCAAGACGGCGTCGGCCGATGTCGAAGAAGGTTCGCTGGGTGCAACGGTTGACCTGAACACCGCGCGTCCGTTCGACTACGACGGCTTCACCTTCGCCGCCAGCGGCCAGGCCAGCTACAACGACATGGCGCAGAAGGCCGATCCGCGTGTGGCCGCGCTGATCTCCAATACGTTTGCCGATGGCACCTTCGGTGCACTGTTGTCGGTGGCCTATTCCGAGCGTCAGGTGCTGGAAGAAGGTTCCAACACGGGCCGCTGGGCCAATGGCACCAGCAACGGTGGCTTCAATGCGGCCTCCCCGTATACCGAGGCATTGTCTGCTGATACGTATCACCCTCGTTTCCCGCGCTACGTGCAGATGGAGCACCAGCAGAAGCGTCTGGGCGTCACCGGCTCCCTGCAGTGGAAGCCCAGCGACGCCACCGACATTTCGCTCGACGCGCTGTACTCCAAGATCGATGCAGTGCGCGATGAGAACTACATCGAGGCAATCTCGTTCAGCCGTTCGGGCACCGGCAAGCCGCAGACCATCGTGCGCGATGGTGAGGTCCGCAACAATGCGCTGGTCTATGGTGTCTTCGACAACGTCGATATCCGTTCGGAAAATCGCCATGACGAATGGAGCACCGACTACAAGCAGCTCAGCTTGAATGCCAAGCACCGGTTCAGCGACGACTTCACCCTGTCCGGCAAGATCGGCACCTCGCGTTCCAGCCATGAGAATCCGGTGCAGACCACGATCATCATGGACAAGTTCGACGTCGACGGCTTCAGCTACGACTACCGTGGCGACATGAATCGACCGGTGCTCAACTATGGCATCGACCCGACCGATCCCAATGGCTGGACCCTGGCGGAAATCCGCTTGCGTCCGCAGTACGTGGACAATGATTTCGATACCGGCCAGATCGACTTCAACTGGAACATCAGCCCCGGCTTCCGCCTGAAGGGCGGCGTGCTGGCCAAGGACTACACCTTCAAGACCGTAGAGCTGCGCCGTGCGGCCGAAGGCACGGTGCCGACCTTCGCCGACGGTACGACCATCGTGCCGGGTGACCTGACCCAGGATGCGAGCCTCAAGGGTTTCAGCGGCTCGCCGTCGAACTGGGTGGTACCCGACCTGGACGCCATCGCCAATCTGTTCAACATCTATGGCAATGACGGGATTTTCGCGGTGGCTCCGCGTCTGAACAACACGCGCAGCGTCAAGGAACAGGACCGCGGCGCCTACCTGATGGGTGAGTTCTCCACCGAGCTGGGTTCCATTCCGCTGTCGGGCAACTTCGGTGTGCGTTACGTGCGCACCAAGCAGGAATCCACCGGCTCGGCAATGATCAACGGCGTGCCGACCGACACCACGGTCAGCCGTACCTATGACGACACCCTGCCCTCGTTCAACCTGGTTGCCGAGATCACCCCGGACTTCCTGATCCGCCTGGGCGCGGCCAAGGTCATGACCCGCCCGGGCCTGGGCAGTCTGACGCCAGGTGTGACCGTAGCGGTGGCGGGCGGTGCGCGTACTGTCAGCGGCGGCAATCCGGATCTGGATCCGATCCGCGCCACCAACGTGGACCTGGGCTTTGAGTGGTACTTCAACGAAGGCGCGATGGTTGGTCTGGGCCTGTTCTACAAGGACATCGAGAGCTTCATCCAGACGGCGAAGGAAATCCGCCCGTACTCCACTAGCGGCCTGCCGGCTTCGCTGCTGGATGGCACCGGCGCGACCGTCAACGATGACTTCACCTTCTCGATCCCGCTGAACACTCCGGGCGGCGAGCTCAACGGCCTGGAAGCGAACTACATCCAGCCCTTCACCTTCCTCCCGGGCAAGTGGTCCAACCTGGGTCTGCAGCTGAACTACACCTGGGTGGATTCCAAGATCCAGTACCTGAACAGCAGCGGTGCGGCGGTGATGAAGAACGACCTCACCGGTCTGTCGCGCTCTTCATGGAATGCAACGCTGTTCTATGAAGGCGACAAGTTCGCCGGTCGTGTATCGGCCACCAACCGCGATGACTACCTGACCCAGGCGCCGGGTTCGGAAGCCGGCTTCAACGTCGACGGCGTGCATGGCGTCAGCGGCACCACCGTCATCGATGCGTCGTTGCGCTACAAGATCAGCGACCAGGTGGAACTGAGCCTGGAAGCGATCAACCTGACCAACGAAGGCTATGACGAGTGGGTGCAGTCGCCGACCACTGGCCAGCTCCCGCTGTACTACACCGAGACCGGCCGCCAGTACCTGCTGGGCTTCCGCTACAAGTTCTGATGCTGTGATACCCATCCCGGCGCGATGCCGGGATGGGGTTTTGATGGTGCGACGCAGAATGTGCAGACGCGTTGGCGTCGCTAACTTGGCCCACCGCATGCGGACTGCACCTGTGCCGCACGCCACCAAGAGACGCACGATGCCTCCACGTTCCAACCGCCCCGTACTCCGCCCCTTGCTTTTGGCTTCTGCGCTGCTGTTCGCTCTCCCGGCGGCAGCGCAGGTTTCTTCGCCACAGTTGCTGTTCCGCGTATCGGCGGACAAGGGCTTCAGCGCGGACAGTGCGCAAGGCGATGCCATCCCCAATTTCCAGGACAAGGTCAGCCTTGTCGACAATGGTGCGCATGGCCGTGCCATCCAGTGGCAGGACGATGGCGTGCTGTCGTGGAATGCCCCCGGCAACATCCAGGCCGAACGCGGCACGTTGTCCTTCTTCTGGCGCTCGCGTTACGCGGTGGGTGAAACCCCGTTCGTGATCTTCCGCGTCGGCTATGCCGACCACAGCAGCTGGGACATGGCCTGGCTGCGCATCGATTGGAATGGCCACGGCTTCGATGCTTTCGTCACCGATGCCAACCTGGCCCGCACCCGCGTCTCGTTCAAGCTCGACGGCAATCCTTCGCCCGTACAGTGGCAGCACATCGCCTTTGCGTGGGACGAGGACAAGGGCGTCAAGCTGTTCGTCGATGGCCGTGAAGTGGTGCAGGCGGCGACCACCGGTGATTACGACGCCGCGTTGGACCAGTTCGGCCTCGCCGGGCGGGTGATGGCGCCCTACCAGGTGCAGAGCCGCTACAACTTCCTGCGCGGCAGCGACTTCGATGAGATCCGCGTCTACGACCGCATGCTCGATGCCAATGGTGTCGCCGCGCTAGCACGCAATGCCGAACCACGCAGTGCCGAGACCGGGACCGCGTCGCAGCGCGCCTGGTGGCACCGCTATGGCTGGGAAGGCGCGCCGCCGCCGGTACTGAGCGCGCCGACAACCTCGATCCGCAAGGTCGAGTTTGCCGACGTCAAGGACAAGCTGCAGTGGATGTGGAAAGGCACCGACGGCATTGCTGAAACCACCTGGCCGGGTGTCTACAACCGCTCGCGCCTGCCCGGTCGCAATGACTATATGCAGCTGCCGGACTGGAACACCTATGTCGAAGGCGGCCAGCAACTTGACCTGACCGTGCCGGCAGGCGAAACCATCAACCGCATCGAGATCCGCGGTGCCGCCTACGGTGAACTCAAAGGCACGGCGGGCAGCTTGTTCAATCGTCCGCAGGGCGTGGTGCGCAGCGTCGACAGCTTTGCCGACCAGGTGGGCGGCACGCTGCACTTCCACAACACCGCGCAGGAAACGCCGATCCAGGAAATCTGGGGCTATCAGGTCAGCGATGCGGCCGAGCCGGAGGGCACGGTCAAGCAGCGCTACCAGATCGACAGCAGCGTGCTGCCGGACTACACCAACATTGCCAGCCTGCGTGATTACATTGACGGCCGCTTCGCCCCGGACGAGCGCAGCACGGTGATGGCCTTGCCCAAGGGCGCGGGCTCGCGCAAGCGCGGTGCCGACAGCCTGCCGGCCAAGCCTCTGCCGATCGTGCACGTGCTGGTTCCGTCCGGCGTGGGCGATGCACCGGCCGCGCAGCCGCTGATCCGCAGCTGGGCGCACAGCTGGGAGAACATGTATGACGGCCTCGATGGCGTGGCCATCGACATCCCCGCCCTGGACCTGCCAGCGACGCATGACGGTTTGATCCCGCTGAACATCCGCATCAAGGACCCGGTCTGGCCGGCACGCGACATGATTGATGTCTCGGTGTCGGTGAAGCCGGGCCAGGCACGCACGCTGTGGCTGGACCTGCGTGATCGCATCCTCACCGCCGACAGCCTGTGGATCACGCTGGCCTCGGCGGCACCGGGCTTCAACGCCGCATCGCTGGATGGCGGCGAAGTGCGGCTTGTGTTCAAGGAGCGCAAGGAGGCGATCAAGCAACACGTCGCCGACCGTTTCAACCAGGTGCGTGACAACTGGGGCTTCCTGGTCGAGGAACACACCACCTCCAAGCGTCAGCGTCTATACGCGCGCGTCTATGCTGACCTCAGTGATCTGCTGCGGGTTGATCCGGACCATGAACTTGGCCGTCTGTATTGGAACTACATCAGCTACAACAGCCAGGGCAAGCCGCCGTTCGAGCAGCCACTGCCGCCCAAGGGCGTGCCGCTGTGGGCGTTCCGCCAGGTGGAAGACCTGAAGTACGTGCGTCGCTTCGTCGATTGGTGGATTGAAAACCGCCAGGTGCCCTACGGCGATTTCGGCGGCGGCATTTCCGATGACTCGGACCTGGTCCAGCAATGGCCGGGGCTGGCGCTGATGGGGGTTGAACCGGAGCGGCTGAACACCTCGCTGACCGCGCTGTCGGACGCGGTTTACAAGAACGGCATGTTCTCCAATGGCCTGAGCACCATCGAGACCGACGAACTGCACGCCTACGAGGAAGGCATCAACGCCAACAGCGCGATGCTCTACCTCAACTGGGGTGACCCGCTCACCGTCGAGCGCCTGATGGAAACGGTGAAGGCCTTCGACGAGCGCATCATCCTGCGCAACCCGCAGGGCAACCTGCTGTTCTCCAGCAACTGGTTTGGCGGCAACAAGGTCTACCGTGAGCCGAACTGGCAGTGGCAGAAGCCGTATTCGTTCCCAGCCCTGCACCCGGCCTTCCTGATCGGCGAGTACAACGCCGATCCCACCGGCCGCAAGCTGGTCACCGGCTTGGCGGATGGCTATCTGGCCCACGCCTATACCGACGACAAGGGCCGCTTCACCCTGCCCAATGAAATCAACTGGGCCACCGGCAAGACCCGTGGTGGCGAGCTGAACCAGGGTTCGGGCAGTGGTGATGTGATGCATACGTTCTGGGCTGCATGGCGCTGGAGTGGCGATGCCAAGTACCTGCAGGCGCTGGACTACCGCGTGCTGCGTGGTGGGCCGGGCGCGCTGTCCAATCTGGGCGAGAACTACGTCGATGTACTCGGTCGGCAGCAGGACTGGGGCCAGCAGTTGCTGGCCGACGCCGACAAGGGCGGCAGTGGCTTCGCCGCGATCAGTGCCTGGCAGCAGACCGGTGACAAGAAGTACCTGGAAGCGCTGCATGCCGATGGCATCCAGGCCAAGGCACAGCGCGAGTACATGAATACCGAAGGCCACTGGTGGAGCGACCGTGTCGAAGCGCCGAGCGAGTTCCTGCAGCGCCTGCGCCTTGGCGGTATCGGCCTGAAGCGCAACCAGAGCTGGCCGGGACATACCGTCAGCTGGCAGTTCGCGCAGCCTGATGCTGCCGAGCAGGTTGCCCTGCTGGTGCATGCGCCCTCACGCGAGCGCTTCAAGGTGATCGCCTACAACCTCGGTAACACGCCGCTGGACGTGACGATGACCGGCTGGAACATCGCTGCCGGTACCTGGCGGGTGCGTAGTGGCGTGGATCGCGATGGGGACGATGTGATCGATGGCAAGGCGGAGGTTCGCGAGGTGCTGCTTGAGAAGAGCGTCGGCACGCAATTGCGGTTTGCGCCGAAGCAAAGCCAGGTATTCGAGTTCGAGCTGGTGACAGCGGGTACGCCGGTGGAGACGCGCGCCGACCTGGGTATTGGCCGCGGTGATCTGAAGCTCGACGGCGAGCGCGTATTGCTGACCGTGCACAGCTTGGGGCATGTGGGTACTGGTCTTGGCTATGCGGTGTTGGAAGATGCGGGTGGTCGCGAAGTAGCGCGGGTCGCGGTGCCTGCCCTGGAAGCACCGTTGGATCTTGTGCCGCGCACGGTGACGGTGGAGCTGGCGTTGCCTGCTGGCTTCAAGCGTGAGGGGGCGAGTGTGCGGGTGGGCCTGGAGGGGGATGGGGCTGAGGTGACGAAGCTTAATAATCGGTTGCCGCTGTCGGCGCGTTGATGCTCTGAAGCTCTGAAGCCCCTCTCCCCCTGCGGGGCGATGGAGAGCAGTTTGCGAACCATTGGTTCGCTGCTCTCTGAGCGCACTCGCGTAAGCGAGGGCCGGGGCGCGGAGCGGAGGTTGGGGAGAGGGGAAGCGATCGAAGATCGCTGCTCACCTGAAAGACGAAAGCCAGCGTGCTTCGCACGCCTCCCCTCTTCCGCCCTTCGGGCACCCCCGCCTTCGCGGGGGCAGGCCCTTTGATCTCCCGCAAGGGGAGAAGGGAGCGAAATCAAAATCAAAAAGCGCAGCTGCCAACTCGCGCGCGCAGCGCTGACTGTAGTGCCGAGCCATGCTCGGCAGAGGCTTTCCCGGTAATGCCACCTGCCGAGCATGGCTCGGCACTACAGACAAAACCCAGCGCGCCGACTACGCGTCCAGGCCCAATTCCCTGCACTCACGCGCATACCAGCGCGGGGCATCATCAATCGGCTGGAAGACGTGGCTGCGTTCCATCACGCTCTGGTAGACGTGCACCGATATCGCGATCCGCTCGGCATCGCTGTTGCGCAGCGTATGGAACTCATCCGGCGGGATCAGGTTGCCGGCACTGCCCTTGCAGCCCTGCAGGCAGTCGCGCGGGGCGAACCGATAGCGCTCGCCATCGCGTTCCAGCATCTGGTAGGGGGTGATCTCCAGCGTTCCCTGCCACACGCCTTCAACGCACCACAGGCCGTCGTGGTCATGCAGCGGCGTGCCCTGCCCGGGGCCCCACGTCATGGCGATGATGCTGTAGCCGTGCTGCGGGCTGCGGTAGATCTCGCGGCGTGCATAGTGGCCGTGCACAGGGGCGTGGACGCAGGCCGGCAGCACGATCTGCGGATCGCGGATGGCCTGCTCCAGTACACGCTGAACCTGGGCAACGGTGCTGTACGTGTCAGCGGCCTGCAAGGCGGCGTCAATGCCATCCAACAGGCGCTGACGCCCGGCAAATTCCGGATGCGGCGAATGCAATGTCATGGCCGCAGTCTAGGCAAGCCAGGTAAAGATTCCGTTGAAACTATTCGCGCGCCTGTTCAGAACGTGCCGCGCTGGATGAACGGGGCCTGCTGATATAGCCGGCGTTCGCCACCTCGCGGGTCATCCATCTGTCTGCTGCGGGTATCGAACAGCATTGTCTGCCGGCGCTCCAGCCCGTAGTGCTGCCACTCCGGTAGGCCGGCATGGTTGGGATCGCCGTGGCGGGCGAAGGCCAACAGGGCATCGCTCATCGTGTCTGACAGCTGCTGCATCGCCGCACTGCTGCCGGTGCGTGAGCCGGGCTGGGTGTTGTTGTGGAACACCAGTGGGATGTCCAGCGTATGGAAGGCACGCAATTTGGCGGCATCGCCGTCGCGGTCGTAGCCATCCAGTTGATAGGCCCAGGTGGGTGCGCCCTGGCGGGCCCGCGCTTCCAGTTCTTCCACGGCGCCACGCCAGGAGCGGCCGGCGGTAGTGGCGGCGAAGAATACTTCCGACGGCGTGTATTGCGGGTACATGCGGCGATACTCGGCGATCACCACCGACGGCAGCAGGTCCACGTATTGCTGCGCCTCGAGCTTGGCCGGCAATTCTTCCCAGCTCAGTTCGAAATTCTTCGGATCATTGCCGAGGAAGGCGCGGGTTTCGTCATGGGTATTGCCGATCACCATCGGGATCGTCGCCGATTGCTGCGCGGCCTGCGGCCAGAACGGGTGCACCGGCAGGTTGCGTGCGTCCAGCACCGGGCCGACATACAGGCTGCTGTTCTCCACCCGCGAGGGATCACGCACCTTCACCGCTTCCAGCAGCTGCTGCATCGGCATGCGCCGCAATGCATCGGCATCGGTCTTGAAGTGCTCCAACACCAGCTGCGCGCGCTGGGTGGCGGTGCGCGGGCCGGCGGCGGTGGCCTGCTGGCCGCTCATCGTCCAGGCACGGTGGAACAGGCCTTTGGCCGCCGGCATCGCCATCAGCGTGGCGATCTTGGCGCCACCGCCGGATTGGCCGAATACGGTGACATTGTCGGCATCACCACCAAACTCGGCCGCGTGCTGGCGCAGCCACTGCAGCGCCTGGACCAGATCAAGCTGACCGACATTGCCGGAGTCGGCAAAGCGCTCGTCGCCGAGCTGGGCCAGATAGAGATAGCCGAACAGGTTGAGCCGGTGATTGACCGTCACCACCACCACGTCGCCACGCCGGCACAGGTTGCCGCCGTCATACAGCGGGTCGCTGCCGGAGCCGTTGTTATAGGCGCCGCCGTGGATATAGAACAGGATCGGCCGCTTGCCGCTGTCGCGCAGTGCGGGCGTCCACACGTTGAGGTAGAGGCAGTCTTCGCTGCCCGGGCCGTCGCTGCCGGTCTGCGGCGCGGCTGCGCCGTAGTCGAGGGCCTCGCGTACGCCGCGCCAGGGGTGTTCGATCAGCGCCGATTGGAAGCGGCGTGGTGCGGTATCGGCGCCGTAGGGGATGCCACGGAAGACGTGTACGCCAGCTTCGCTCTGGCCGGCGACGCGGCCGCTGCGAACGCGGGCGATGGGGCTGGTGGTGCTGGCCCAACTGGCGTTGCTGAGGCTGGCAAGGCCGGTTGCTGCGACCAGCAGGGTGGTTTGCTGGAGGAAGCTGCGGCGGGCCGGGTTGTTTGGGGTCTGGGGCATGGTGGTTGTCTTTGCTCAGGCGGTTTGGTGGTCAAGAGGCCTGATGGTTCTGCCCCCTCTCCCCAACCCCTCTCCCGCAAGGGGAGAGGGGCTTGAACCTTACTTCGGCTTGGTTGGTTGTTGCGACGCCATCCAGCTCAACGCCAGTTGCGGCCAGGCGGCGGTGGTCAGTCCTGCGGTGCCTCGCGTGCCGAAGCCGTGGCCGCCGTGCGGGAAAAGGTGCATTTCGCTGCTGACGCCGGCTTTGCGCAGGCTGTCGTAGAACAGCAGGCTGTTGCCTACCGGCACTACGTCATCATCGGCGGCATGCAGCAGGAAGGTCGGCGGCGTATCCGCGCGTACCTGCTGTTGCATGGAGTACTGCTGCAGTTGTGCGTCGCTGGGCGTGTTGCCCAACAGGCGCTGGCGCGAGCCTGCATGCACGTCGTCACCGCGCATGGTAATGACGGGGTACATCAGCAGCTGGAAATCCGGCCGTGCGCTTTCAGCATCGATCGCATCGGTGTGCGGGTAGACGGTGCGGTCGAAGCCGGTGCCCAGGCGCGCGGCCAGGTGGCCGCCAGCAGAGAAGCCCATCGCGCCGATACGGTGCGGATCCAGTCCCCACGCGTTGGCATGGTGGCGGATCAGCCGCAGCGCACGCTGGGCATCAGCCAATGCCGCTTCGCGATCATCGCGGCCTTCGCCCGGCAGGCGGTAGCGCAGCACGAACAGCGTGACGCCACCCTGCTCTGCCAACGCTGGCACCAGTGCGGTGCCCTCTTTGTCCAGCACCACCCGCTGATAGCCGCCACCGGGAATCACCAATAGCGCGCTTCCATTGGGACGGGCGGGGCGATAGGCGACCAGGTAGGGCGCGTTGACATGATCGATGTAGCGGTCTGGAAGGGCCGGATCCGCGCTGCGTTCGACGATGCGCTGGGGCTGCGACAGTGGCTTGTCCCCCGGTGCCATGCCCCGCGGCCACAGCGCGATGCGATCCGCCGAGCCCGGCTCGGGCTCGCCGTCGGTGGCTGCCCGCAGGGTGCCGGGAAGGAGGCCGACAGTTGCGGCGAAAGTCAGGTAAAACAAGGGTTTGAGAAGATTCATGGGCACGTCTGGCACAGCAGGGTTGGCGGACCGGCGCAAGTTCTGGTGCACTGCACATTGTCAGATGACACCGGTTTACCTTATACAGCCAGTCACGGCACTGTCGATGGGCAGTGCAACAAAGTCACCAGGAGACGCACTTGAGCAACGACCAAGGCAGCCAGCCGCAGGCAGATGCCGCGCTGGACGACATTGCCCGCACTTTCGTGGAAGCACGCCGCGACGGCCGTTCGCTTCCGGATTTCCCGGGGACGATTCCGGAGGACCTGGTCACCGCCTATCAGGTGCAGGATCTGGCCATCGGCCGCTGGGACGACCGCGTGGTTGGCTGGAAGGTCGGCTATATCGCCGCCGAGCGCCGTGACAGCTCCGGCGACGAGCGCCTGCTGGGCCCGATTTTCAAACGCAATCTCTGGAATGCTACCGGTGCCATTGTGGATATTCCGGTGTTTTCCGCCGCCGGTGGCTTCGCCGCCGTAGAGGCCGAGTACGTGTTGGAGCTGCTGGCCGATGCGCCCGCCGACAAGCTCGATTGGACCCCGGAAGAAGCCGAAGCCCTGCCCGCCCGCCTGCACATCGGCGTGGAAGTGGCCAGCAGCCCACTGGCGACCATCAATGTGCTCGGCCCGCGCGTGGTCGTGTCCGATTTTGGCAACAACAACGGCCTGGTGCTGGGCAGCGAAGTGCCCAACTGGACCCAGCGTGACGAACCCGAGCTGCGCGCGCAGACCGAGATCGATGGCGTGGTGGTTGGCACCGGCGGTGCCACCACCCTGCCCGGTGGCCTGCGTGCCGCCTATGCCTTTGCGCTGTCGCGCTCGGCCAAGCGTGGCCGTCCGCTGCAGAAGGGCGAGTTGATCGCCACCGGCAATGCCACCGGCATCCATGACATCAAAGTGGGCCAGGTGGCATTGATTCGCTTTGCCGGTTACGGCGACATTTCCTGCAGGGCCGTGCCGGCGGGGTAATCCCGCAGCCACGGTAGCAACGCGTTGGAGGGCGCAATGGTTACTCGAAGAGGCTTTCTGAAAACCGGCATGGGGGCGTTGGCCGCCCCGGTGCTTGCCGCCTGCTCCGCAGGCAACACCGCCACGCCCGGCGGCAGCCACGTGCTGACCGCCAGCGATGTGCATGTGGCCGACTATCCGACCGTCACTGCGGTCAAGTGGATAGGCGAGCAGCTGCAGCGTGAGACCGGCGGCCGCCTGCGCTTGAACCAGTACCACTCCGGCCAGCTTGGGCGTGAGTCCGAGGCGATCGACATGGCCCGCTTTGGCGCCATCGACATCACCCGCGTCTATTCCGGTGCGCTCAACAATGCGTTTCCGCTGACCCGCGCGCTTTGCCTGCCGTATGTGTTCGACTCGGTCGCACATATGCGCCGTGCGCTGGATGGCGGCATTGCCGATGCGGTGCTGCAGGGCTTCGAGAGCCGCGACCTGGTCGGCCTGGCGGTCTATGACTCCGGTGCACGCAGCTTCTACAACACCAAGCACCCCATCGTTGAGCCCAAGGACCTGCATGGCCTGAAGCTGCGCGTGGCCAGCTCGGACATCTTCCTGCAGCTGATGCGCCTGTTCGGTGCCAACCCCACGCCGATGTCGCTGGGCGACACGTTCTCCGGCATGGAAACGCACATGATCGACGGCGCTGAAAACAACATGCGCAGCTTTCATTCCAGCCGTCACTTCGAGGCTGCGCATTACTGGTCGGAAAGCCAGCATTCCTATGCGCCGGACATCCTGCTGATGTCGCGCCGCAGCCTGGATGGCCTGAGCCCGTCGGACCGTCGCCTGATCATTGATCTGGCCCGCCAATCGGTGCAGGTGATGCGCACCGCATGGGATGCATCCGAAGACAAGGCGCGCGAAGCAGTGCTGGCCTATGGGGTGAAGTCCAACGCGGTGGACATGCCGGCGTTCCGTGCGGCAGCCGAGCCGCTGCTGCGTGACTACCTGCAGCAAGCGGATATCGCCGCGTTGCACCGTCGCATCCGCGATTTCGCCTGAGGGGCCCCAGCGATGTCTGATACCAATGTAGAAACGGGCCCGGTTGGCATCCAGCGTGCGCTGGAACGGCTGGCTGACGTGGTCATCCATATCGCCGTCATCGCCCTGCTAGGGCTGGTGGTGGTCCAGGGTTGGCAGGTGTTCGCCCGCTATGTGATCAATGATTCGCCCAGTTGGACCGAGCCGGTGACCCTGCTGCTGCTGAGCACGGCGATGAGCATGGGCGCTGCGGCCGGTGTGCATACCAACCGTCATTTCGGTTTCTTCCTGCTGGCCGAGCATCTGAACCCGCTGGTCAAGCGGGTGATCGATGCGCTGGTGCCGCTGATCGTCGGCACGATTGGCGCCTTCATCGCATGGTGGGGCTGGCTGCTGTGGATGGATGGCCTGCACATCAAGACCGCGGGCGCTGATCTGCCGCAGAGCGTGAACTACCTGCCGTTGAGCATTGGTGGCGCGCTGATGGCGATATTCGCGCTCAATCGCCTGCTGCTGGCCCTGCGGGCCGGTTCGGGCACGGGCACCGCCGTCGCTGAAGGAGACCGCTGAATCATGGGTATCGCCATTCTCTTTGCCATGTTCGGCGTGCTGCTGTTGATCGGCGTGCCGGTGGCCTATGCGCTGGCCGCCGCATCATTGGCCACGCTGCTCTACCTGGACCTGCCCAGCATCGTGCTGGTGCAGCAGATTTCGGCTGGCACCGGCTCGGCCTCGTTGATCGCCATTCCGCTTTTCATCTTTGCGGGCGAAATCATGATGCGCGGTGGCATTTCCGAGCGTCTGATTTCGCTGGCTTCCTCGCTGGTCGGGCGCCTGCGCGGTGGTCTTGGCCAGGTCTCGATCCTGTCCTCGCTGTTCTTTGGTGGCGTCTCCGGCTCGGCCATCGCTGACGTTTCGGCAGTGGGTGGCACGATGATTCCGCAGATGGTCAAGCGCGGCTACGACCGTGATTTCGCGGTCAACGTCAGCATCACCGCGGCGCTGGTGGCGTTGCTGGTGCCGCCTTCGCACAACCTGATCCTGTTCTCGGCCGCGGCCGGTGGTGGCCTGTCCATCGCCGACCTGTTTGCGGCGGGCATCATGCCGGCGCTGCTGATGACCGTGGTGCTGATGATCACCGGCTATGTGGTCGCGCGTCGCCGTGGTTACGGCGTGGAAGCCTTCCCCGGCATGCGTGCGGTGATGCTGCGGCTGGTCGCCGCCCTGCCCGGCCTGGGCCTGGTTGCGCTGATCTTCTTCGGTATCCGTGCCGGCATCTTCACCGCGGTGGAATCGGCAGCCATTGCCGTGGTCTACGCCTTGCTGGTGACCACGGTGCTGTACCGCCAATTGAACTGGAAGGAGTTCATGGCCACCGTGGTGCATGCCGCACGCAGCACCGGTGTGATCCTGTTCGTGATTGCCACCGCTGCGGTGTTCGGCTGGTTGCTGGCCTACCTGCAGGTGCCGGCGGCGGCGGTGGAGTTCCTGCAGTCGTTCGCGCACAGCAAGTACATGGTGCTGCTGATGATCGTGGTGATGTTGCTGCTGCTGGGTACCTTCATGGACCTGGCGCCGATGATCCTGATCTGCACGCCGATCTTCCTGCCGGTGGCCAAGGCCTATGGTATCGACCCGATCCACTTCGGCCTGGTGCTGGTACTGACCGGCGGTCTTGGCCTGGTGACGCCGCCGGTGGGCTCGGTGCTGTTCATCGGCACCGCCATCGGCAAGATCAGCGTCGCCGACAGCATGAAGACCATCTGGCCGTTCTGGCTGGCGGGCCTGTCCGTGCTGCTGGTGGTGACCTTCTTCCCCGAGTTGTCCCTGTGGCTGCCAGCCCTGCTGCGTAGTTGATGCATGACGGCATGGGCAGGTCCTCTGCCCCTGCTGCGGAAATCGCGACGGCGCCCGCGCCTGTCGCCTTCACTGTGGAGATGTTGATGAACGTGACCCGTACCCTGGCCGCGCTGGCCACGGCATGCCTGCTGGCGGCTGCGCCGGCCTGGGCTGCCGATGCACCGACCGTGGCCAAGCGTGGTATCGAGAACCAGCGCATGGCCGATCTTGGCAATGGCAGCTTCCTCAACCCGGTGCTGGCCGGCGATCACCCGGATCCGTCGGTGCTCAAGGACGGTGATGATTACTACCTCACCCTGTCCTCGTTCGATGCCTACCCTGGCCTGCCGATCTGGCATTCGCGCGACCTGGTCAACTGGCAGCCGCTGGGCCATGCCATCAGCACCAATGTCGGTGCGATCTGGGCACCGGACATCATCAAGCACAACGATCGCTACTACATCTATTTCCCGGCACGTACCGCCAACGCGCGCAGCAACTTCGTGGTCTGGGCCGACGATATCAAGGGACCGTGGAGTGAGCCGATCGACATCGGCCTGTCCGGTTACATCGATCCCGGCCACGCCGTCGGCGAAGACGGTAAGCGCTACCTGTTCCTGTCCGGCGGTGATTACGTGCAGATCAGCGATGACGGCCTGAGCGTGGTCGGCAAGCCCAAGCACGTGTATGACGGCTGGCGTTACCCGGAAAGCTGGGACGTGGAATCCTATGCCCAGGAAGGCCCGAAGATCAGCCAGCGTGATGGCTGGTACTACATGACCACCGCCGTGGGCGGCACCGCCGGCCCGCCAACCGGGCACATGGTCATCACCGCACGTTCGCGTTCCATCCATGGCCCCTGGGAAAACGCGCCCAACAACCCGATCACCCGTACCCGCGACCGCAATGAACCGTGGTGGTCACGCGGCCATGCCACCCTGATCGAGGGTACGGATGGACGCAGCTGGATGATGTACCACGGCTATGAGAATGGGTATTGGACGCTGGGCCGGCAGATGCTGCTGGAACCGATCGAGTGGACCAAGGACGGCTGGTTCGAGGCCAAGGGCGGCGACCTTGGCTCCCCGTTGGCCAAGCCGTCCGGTGAGGCCGTGCCGCATGGCATGGCCCTGTCCGATGACTTCAAGGGCGGCAAGCTTGGCCCGCAGTGGTCGTTCTTCAACCCGACCCGTGAGGAATACCAGCGCCTGTCCTTCGACCAGGGCGGCATGACGTTGCAGGGCAAGGGTACGACCCCGCGTGACAGTTCACCGCTGACCGCCATTGCCGGCGACGTGGCCTATCAGTTCGAAGTGGAGATGGACATCGAGCCCGGTGCCTTCGGCGGCGCCCTGCTGTTCTACAGCGATCGCCTGTACGCCGGCGTCGGCAGCAATGGTGAGCAGTTCATCCTGCACCGCTATGGCGAGGAACGCCCCACCCTGCCCCAGCCCAGCGCCACGGGCGGCAAATTGTGGCTGCGGGTGACCAACAACCGCCACATCCTGACAGTACATACGTCCAAGGACGGGCAGAGCTGGCAGAAATACCCTGTTCAGATGGAAGTCTCCGGCTACCATCACAATGTGGCGGGGAAGTTCCTTGCGCTGAAGCCGGCCATTTACGCCGCTGGCAACGGCAAGGTCCATTTCCGCCAGTTCCGTTACCGCGCTCTGGATTGAGCGCGGGCCCCCTAGAATGCTCGTCATGAACGGTTTCAAGGACATGCCCTTGCGCAAGAAAGCCGACGCCGCCACCACCCCCCAGGATCTGGGGCGGCCCGCCACCATCAACGACATCGCGCGCTTGTCGGGTGTTTCCAAGAAGACCGTGTCGCGGATCATCAACAACTCGCCGTTGGTGCGCAAAGACACGCGCGACAAGGTCGAGGCGCTGATGCGCGAGGTCGGTTATACGCCCGACCCGTTGGCGCGTGGCCTGGCGTTCCGGCGCTCGTTCCTGATCGGCATGGTCTACGACAACCCCACCGCGCAGTACGTGGTGGACATGCAGAACGGTGCGCTGGATGCGCTGCGTGGCTCGACCTTCGAGCTGGTGGTGCATCCGTGCGACACCCGCAGCCCCGGCTACATCGAGGGCGTGAAGCGCTTCGTCCAGCAGCAGAAGCTGCACGGCGTGATCCTGGTGCCGCGTGCCTCGGAAGACCAGGCGCTGGCCGACATGCTGGACGAGATCGGCTGCCGCTTCACCCGCATTGCCGCGCTGCCGCTGGATGAGACCTCGCAGATGGTCATCACCCACGACCGCGACGGTGCGGCGGAAGCTGCCGACTACCTGCTGTCACTGGGTCATCGCGACATCGCCCTGATCACCGGCCCCACTGCCTACCGTTCGGCGCACGAGCGCACCGCGGGTTTCATCGAAGCCTTGGAGCGGCGCGGTATCGAGCTGCCGCCGGCACGCATCATCGAGGCCGGTTACACCTTTGAATCCGGTGTGGCCGCGGCCGAGAAACTGCTGCTGGGCAAGCAGCGCCCGACCGCCATCTTCACCGGTAACGATGAAATGGCCGCCGGCGTCTACAAGGTCGCCATGCGTGCCGGCATCAGCATTCCACGCGAGCTGTCGGTGGTTGGCTACGACGACAGCCCGCTGGCGTCGCGGCTGTGGCCATCGCTGACCTCGGTGCGGCGCAATACCCGCGACACCGGGCGCACCGCAGCCGCCATGCTGATCCAGCCCGAGGGCAAGAACGCCCTGCCGCTGGCCAGCGTGCGCCCGCACCTGATCGTGCGCGACTCCTGCCAGCCGCCTCAGGACTGAACGACTCAAGTTGCTGTTCCATAAAGGAAACGCTTATTCTTGCGGTGCAAAATGACACCGGTTTCCTAATTGACTAGAATCGCCCTGTCGGCCCGCATCCGTTTGCGGGCCTACGGGACAAGATCAGGCCGCCCTGCTCCGGCGGCCCCCGTTTGCACAACCGAACCACCGCTCAGGGAGAGGAACACCATGACGAATCCATTCAGTCTCGAAGGCAAGGTCGCACTGGTAACCGGTGCCAATACCGGCCTGGGCCAGGGCATCGCGCTGGCGCTGGCCGCCGCCGGTGCCGATATCGCCGGTGCAGGCATCGTTCCGGCTGACGAGACCGCCGAGAAGGTGCGCGCACTGGGCCGCCGCTTCCTCAACATCGAAGCCAACCTGATCAGCATCGAGCCGGTCGAGCGTGTGGTGGCGGAAACCCTGGCTGGCCTGGGCCGCCTGGACATCCTGGTCAACAACGCCGGGCTGATCCGTCGCGCTGACGCCGTCGATTTCAGCGAGAAGGATTGGGACGACGTGATGAACGTGAACATCAAGTCTGCCTTCTTCATGAGCCAGGCTGTGGGCAAGCACTTCATCGCCCAGGGCAGCGGCAAGATCATCAACATCGCCTCGATGCTGTCCTTCCAGGGTGGCGTGCGGGTGCCGTCGTACACCGCTTCCAAGAGCGGCATTGCCGGCATCACCCGTCTGCTGGCCAATGAGTGGGCAGGCAAGGGCGTGACCATCAACGCCATTGCTCCCGGTTACATGGCCACCGACAACACCGCGCAGCTGCGTGCCGACGAAGACCGCAACAAGGCGATCCTTGATCGCATTCCGGCAGGCCGCTGGGGCAAGCCGGAAGATCTGGGTGGCACGGCGGTATTCCTGGCATCGACCGCCTCGGATTACGTCAACGGCGCGATCATCCCGGTGGATGGTGGTTGGTTGGCGCGCTAAGGATTGATGGTGGCGGGTGAAGGCTTATAGCGCAGGAAAGAAGCGAAAGCTGAAAAGCGTTGGAGCGCCCTCACCCCTACCCCTCTCCCGCAGGCGGGAGAGGGGAAAGCAAACAGCCAAGGCAAAAGCTGAAGCAACAGCCGAAGCCAGAGCAACAGCAGAAGCCAAAGCAGCGGCAAGAGCCAAAGCAACAGCCAAAGCCAAAGCCAAAGCAGCGGCAAGAGCCAAAGCAACAGTCAAAGCAACAGCGAGCAGCGGCAGCCAATCTTCAGCCGCAAGCAGCACAGATTTCCCTTCTCCCGCTTGCGGGAGAAGAGCCTGTCCCCGCGAAGGCGGGGATGCCCCGAAGGGGCGGATGAGGGGAGCTCTAGCTTCCACCCCATCAACAACACCGTTTCCCCCTATAAATGAGAGTCACGCAATGAAAATCGCATTGATGCAGGAGTTCAGCCAGGCCGCCAAGAATCCGGTGGTGCTGGAGCAGCTCAACACCGTCGCCGCCGCACAGGGCCACGACGTCTACAACGTCGGCATGGACGGTGACAACGATCACCGCCTGACCTACATCCACCTGGGCATCTGCGCCGCGCTGCTGCTCAATGCCAAGGCCGTGGATTTCGTGGTGGCCGGTTGCGGCACCGGGCAGGGCGCGATGATGTCGCTCAACGCATGGCCGGGCGTGTACTGCGGCTACTGCATCGAGCCGACCGACGCCTTCCTGTTCGCCCAGGTCAACAATGGCAATGCATTGGCGCTGCCGTTCGCCAAGGGCTACGGCTGGGGTGCGGAAATCAATATCCGCTTCATCTTCGAGAAGGCGTTTGCCGGTGAGCGCGGCCAGGGTTACCCGGCTGAGCGCAAGGAATCGCAGATGGCCAACGCCGGCATCCTGGCACAGGTCAAGCAGGGCGCTTCGAAGGACTTCGTCGAAGGCCTGAAGTCCATCGACCAGGAACTGGTGAAGCAGGCCGTGGGTGGCGAGCGCTTCCAGAAGGCATTCTTCGACAACGCGCAGGACCAGGACATCGTCGCCTACGTGAAGAGCGTGCTGGGCAAGTAAGCCCGGCGTGCGGTAGCGCCCTCGCGGGCAGACAAGGGCGCCTGCGGGCGCCTTTGTTGTTTGTTGATTTTGGTCTCTATCAGCGCTCCTTGGAAAACGTATCCAGCCCTTCTCCCCTTGCGGGAGAAGAGCCTGTCCCCGCGAAGGCGGGGATGCCCGTAGGGCGGAAGAGGGGAGGCGTGCGAAGCACGCTTGCTTCTCGTCGGTGGAACTCATCAAAGCAGCGATCTTCGATCGCTACCGCTCTCCCCAACCCCCGCTCCGCGCCCCAGCCCTTGCGCTGGCGCAAGGGCGGTCAAGGGTCCACGAACCTTCGGTTCGTCAACCGTCCCCTCTCACCCCGCAAGGGGAGAGGGGCTTTTGAGCAGAAGCAGCCCATGCAATTT
Organism: Stenotrophomonas sp.; assembly: GCF_032061965.1. Lineage (GTDB taxonomy): Bacteria > Pseudomonadota > Gammaproteobacteria > Xanthomonadales > Xanthomonadaceae > Stenotrophomonas. The sequence continues at coordinate 120,601 of NZ_DAMBEF010000009.1, forward strand.
CATGCATCTTTTCTGGTCGGCATTTTCGCGTTTGCTTTTTCTTTCCAAGCAAAATGCCAAGCATCCCCCCACCGCATCTTCATCGCCGCAGATTCCACCGCAGCCACCTACGGCCCGGAGCGCGCACCGCAAGCCGGCTGGGGCCAAGCCCTGCAAAGTTGGCTGGATGAGAGTCAGTGGCAGGTGCGCAACCACGCCATTGGTGGCCGCAGCACCCGCAGCTTCATCAACGAAGGCCGCCTGGATGCCATCGAGAAGGAACTGCAGCCGGGCGATGTGCTGCTGATCCAGTTCGGCCACAACGATGCCAAGCAGGAAGACCCGACGCGCTACACCGATCCAGACAGCGACTACCAACAGTTTCTCTCGCGCTACATCGCTACTGCGCGCGGCAAGGGTGCCACGCCCGTCTTGATCACTCCGGTTGCGCGCCTTCTTTACGACTTCGGTGCGCTACTCGATACGCACGGGCGCTATACGCAGGCGATGAAACACGTTGCCGAGCAGCAGCAGGTGCAGTTGATCGATCTCAATGCCAGTTCGATGGCATGGATCCGCGCGCTGGGCGAGCAGGGCGCCAAGCCGTACTTCATGTTCGTGCCGGAGCAGAACAAGGCCGATGGCACGCACTTCAGTGTGGCCGGTGCCACGGCCATTGCCTGCCAGGTAATGCGTGGCTGGGTGCAGCTTGCGCCACAAATGAAAGCGGTGCTCAAGCGTGACATCGATTGCGCCACGATCAGCGCAGGGCAGGGCGTGCCGCTATCGATGGCAAGTGCGGCGGCTCCGGCAACGCCTGTTGCCAAGCCGGCGGCCACCCAAACGCATGGTTCGCAGGTCATCCGCGAACAGGATATTGGCCGCCAGCAACCCGGCCCGCATGGTGGCGCCGGCCCGACCACGGCTTACTCCTTCTTCGCCGAAGTAAGTGATCTTCCCTTCGTGATGCGCAAGCGTGTGCTGCACAAAGGCGCCGGCATCGGCCTGCATCCGCAGCACAAGGACGAGATCTACTACATCGTCAGTGGCCGTGGCCTATATGTGCTGGATGGAACGCAGTACGAAGTCGGGCCAGGGCATGCGCTGCTCACGCGCAGCGGCAGCAGCCACGCCCTGCAGCAGACAGGCGACGAGGACCTGGTGGTGATGCTGGCGTATCCGGCAACCAGCGACGCGGTGCGCTGAGTTTCAATTGCCGGGTTCTCCTAGCTATCGTCCTTGGGGCGAAGCGAGGGCGCTGGAGGGTCAGTTGACAGCGCTCCTTATCCCCCGCAACCTGCCGCCCAAAGGGGGGACTTGCAGCACATGAACCGTCTGGCCACAGCGCCAGGCGGCACGCGGCTGCAGGGAAGTGATGCCAGGCGCGGGTCAAGGCCTCGTCCACTGCACCTTCTTACGAGCGCAGTAAGGACGTTACAGATCACTTCAAGGGAATGCAGATGAACAAGCTCACGGCAATTGCCGTACCGGTGCTGTTGCTCACCGCCGCCGCCGCACAGGCACAGTCGATACCCGGATGGAAGGCCTATCGCGCGCAACAGGGCGGGCAGGCAACGCCGGTGACCACGCCCAGCGCGGATACCAGCACTACCGCCACCAGCGACGCGCAGTCGGCCAGCCCGGTGCAGTCCGCTACGCAGGTGCAGCCCGCCTACCAGACCGCTGCAACGTCTTACGCCCGGCCTGCTGCACGCAAGCCGCAGCCGGAAGGCGGCTTCTTTGTCGGCGTGCAGGGCGGTAGTGGCTGGGTGTACGAAGATGTGGACCAGCGAGCGGTAGCCGTCAGTGCCGGTTACCGCTGGCAGGCGGGCGATTACGTCCAGGTGGGTATCGAAGCGGGCGCCGGACGCCTGGCGGATACGACATGGCAGGACTACGAAATCCCCGAGGTCAAGTTCAATACCATCGGCGGCAACGCGCGCTTCAACTTCGGTAACAGCCCGTGGTTCGGCGTCGCGCGGCTGGGTTACTGGCGTGCGCGAAGCGAGGATGATTGGGGTGACAAGGTCACCATCGATGGTGCCTACAGCAGCCTTGGTGTGGGCGTGGACATCGGCCGGCATTTCAACCTGCAGCTGGTGTACACCGCGTACGCCTATTCGGCGGACGGTTATTACTACGACGACGAGTACGACGTGAGCCGGGCCGACACGGTTACCCTCGGCGGTGAAGTGCGCTTCTGATGCGGGATGCAGGTGCAGGCTGCCAAACCTGCACCTGTCTTGCCCGCAAGCGCTTGGCTAGGGCGCGGCCCACGGTTCCTTTTCCAACCGGGCTGCCAGGTAATCGATCACCGCCTGTACCCGTGCCGGCCGGTGCAAGCCCGGCGGGGTGATGATGTTCAGCGCCAGCGGCTCGACTTTCCAGTCATCCAGTGCCGTCTGCAGGCGGCCATCGCGCAGCTGCTCCCAGACCAGGAATTCCGGTTGCAGGGCCAAGCCAAGGCCGGCCTGCAGGGCTGCGTCGAAGACTTCGGCATTGTTGGCCTGCAGCTGGCGCGGCACGGTCTGGGCGAACTCGCCATGGTGCTGGTGGCGAAAACGCCAGGTGTTGCCGCCACGCGTATAGCTGTACTGGAAACCCCGGTGATGGGCCAGGTCACGGGGATGCGCGGGCCTGCCGTGCCGTTCGAAGTAGGCCGGTGCCCCGACCAGCAGGATGCGCACCTGGCACAGGCGACGTGCGCGCAGGCTGGAATCGGCCAGGGTGGAAATGCGCAGTGCCATGTCGAAGCGTTCGGCCACCAGGTCGACCATGCCGTCGCTGAGTTGCAGGTCCAGCTCGACATCGGGGTGATCCTGCATGAAGCCCGGCAGCAGCGGCGCCAGCCGCGAGACGCCAAACGACATGGGGGCAGCCAGGCGGATCAATCCCCGTAGTGCTGCGGACCGATCGGCGACCTCGGCTTCCACGGCTTCGCCTTCGCCCAGGATGCGGGTCGCGCGTTCCAGCGCCGCTTCGCCCGCAGCGGTCAGCGACATGCGCCGCGAGGTGCGGTGGAACAGGCTGGTACCGATGCGCGTTTCCAGCCGCGTGATGGCCTTGGACACCGTGGCCTGGGAGAGCTGCAACTCCTCGGCCGCGCGGGCAAAGGAGCCGGCTTCGGCGACTTTGGCGAAGATGGCCCAGGCTTCCAGATCAGGCAGGCGATTCACGGCAGGTACGTCCAGGGAGGGGCAGGGTGATCATGCTACAAACGGAATGAATGCTTTTCCATTGTTTCTATTCTCAGCATGGTTTGGCGACCCTAGACTGGCTCCTATCGAATCACCACCCGCTTCCAGGAGAACGCCATGATTGAACGTCGCCCGTTTGCCAGCCTTGGTGGAGCCAATCACGGTTGGCTCGATGCCAAGCACCATTTTTCCTTCGCCGAGTACCAGGACAGCAAGCGCATGAACTGGGGCGCGATGCGGGTCTGGAACGATGACACCATCCAGCCGGGCACCGGCTTCCCGCCGCACCCGCACGCCGAGATGGAAATCATCACCTATGTGCGTGAAGGCGCCATCAGCCACAAGGACGACCAGGGCAACCAGGGCCGCACCGAGGCCGGCGATGTGCAGGTGATGAGTGCCGGCACTGGCGTGCGCCATGCCGAATACAACCTGGAGCCGGGTGTCACCCGCATCTTCCAGATCTGGATCTTCCCGGACCAGCGCGGTGGCAAGCCGTCCTGGGGCACGAAGCCTTTCCCCAAGGGTGAGCGCTCGGGCCGCTTCATCGCCCTGGCCAGTGGCATGCAGGGTGACGACGATGCGCTGCCGATCCGTGCCAACGCCCGTGTCCTCGGCGCCACGCTGAAGGCCGGTGAAAGCACCGAGTACCGCTTCACCGACACCAGCCGCCACGGTTACCTGGTGCCGAACACCGGCAAGGTGGAGGTTGACGGCGTGTTGCTGGAAGCCCGCGATGGCGCCGCCATCACCGGCGTGGACAGCATCCGCATCACCGCGCTGGAAGACAGCGAGCTGGTGCTGGTGGATACCGCGGCCCTCTAAGCGCGGCGTAGCAGTTGGTTTCCCTGACAGCCGCGACCCTCGGGTCGCGGCACCGGCAACGCCTTGCCCGACGTCGGCAGGCGTCCGCTTACATCCTGTTCTGCAACGGAGCACGCCATGACCACCGCAACTGCCGCACCGGCCAACAGCCTGCTGGACCCCGACAACCACGCCCTGATCCTGGTTGACCACCAATCGCAGATGGCATTCGCCACGCAGTCGATCGATCCGGCCGTGCTGCGCAACAACACCGCGCTGGTGGCCAAGAGTGCCGCCGGCTTCAAGGTGCCGACCGTGCTGACCACGGTGGCCGAGAAAAGCTTCTCCGGCCCGATCTTCGATGAGATCAGCGAGGCCTTTGCGGGCCAGCCGGCGATCGACCGCACCACGATGAACACCTGGGAAGACGCCAACGTCATTGCCGCCGTCAACGCCATTGGCCGCGACCGCATTGTCTTTGCTGGCCTGTGGACCAGCGTGTGCATCGTTGGCCCGGTGCTGTCGGCGCTGGAGCAGGGCTTCGAGGTCTACGTCATCACCGATGCCTCCGGCGATATCAGCGTCGAAGCGCATGAGCGCGCGGTACAGCGCATGGTCCAGGCCGGTGCACGGCCACTGACCAGCCTGCAGTACCTGCTGGAGCTGCAACGTGACTGGGCGCGCGCCGATACCTATGCCTTGACCACGGGCATCGCCAAGGTCAATGGCGGCGCCTATGGCATCGGCATCAACTACGCCACCCGCATGTTTGGCGGTAGTGAAGGCGGGCACTGAGTCACCAACACGTCTGCTTGATTCCGGTTGCGCCACCCTGCAGCGGGCATACGCCCCATCGAGAGGCCCACGATGCATCCCGATCTGTCCGACCCTTCCCGTCGTCGCTTCGTCGGCACACTGGCCGCCGGCGCAACCGTCGCCAGCCTGCCGTTGCACGGCCTTGCCAATCCCAAGGAACTGAAGATGGCCGAGTTGATCATCCGCAATGCCCGCATCACCACCCTGGACCCGCGCAAGCCTGATGCCGAAGCCATTGCCGTGGCCAACGGCGTGGTGGTCGCGGTGGGGGACGAGGCCAGCGTCATGGCCAAGGCCGGCAGCCAGACCCGCATCATCGATGCAGGTGGGCGCCGCCTGGTGCCCGGGCTCAATGACAGCCATACGCACCTGATCCGCGGTGGTCTGAACTACAACATGGAATTGCGCTGGGACGGCGTACGTTCGCTGGCCGATGCAATGGCCATGCTGAAGGCGCAGGTCGCGCGTACCCCTGCACCGCAATGGGTGCGGGTGGTGGGTGGCTTCACCGAACATCAGTTCGTTGAAAAGCGCATGCCCACCCTGGATGAGCTCAACGCGGTGGCACCGGACACCCCGGTCTTCATCATGCGCTTGTACGACCGCGCGTTGCTCAATCGCGCCGCGCTGCGCGCGGTTGGTTATGACAAGCACACCAAGGATCCGCCCGGTGGCCAGATCCAGCGCGACGCGGCGGGCAATCCTACCGGCCTGCTATTGGCCAAGCCCAACGCCACCATCCTGTATGCCTCGCTGGCCGCCGGTCCCAAGCTGCCCACCGAGTACCAGATCAACTCCACGCGCCACTTCATGCGCGAGTTGAACCGGCTCGGCATCACCTCGGTGATCGATGCCGGTGGCGGCTTCCAGAATTACCCCGATGACTACCAGATCATCGAGAAGCTGCACGCCGACAACGAACTCACCGTGCGCATCGCCTACAACCTGTTCACCCAGAACAAGGGCGGCGAACTTGCCGACTTCCAGCGCTGGACGCAGATGCTGCAACCACGCAGTGGCGATGACATGCTGCGCCACAATGGCGCCGGTGAAATGCTGGTGTTCTCGGCGGCGGACTTCGAATTGTTCAGCGAGCCGCGCCCCGAGTTGCCGGCCGACATGGAGCCGCAACTGGACGATGTGGTGCGCCTGCTGGTGGACAAGCGCTGGCCGTTCCGCATCCACGCAACCTATGACGAGTCGATCAGCCGGGTGCTGGATGTCTACGAGAAGGTCAATCGCGATACGCCTTTTGATGGCCTGCACTGGATCATCGATCACGCCGAGACCATCAGCGAGCGCAATATCGACCGGGTCAAGGCACTGGGTGGCGGCATTGCCGTGCAGCACCGCATGGCCTACCAGGGCGAGGAGTTCGTCGAGCGCTATGGCGCCGAAGCTGCCGCGCAGACGCCGCCGATCCAGCGCATGTTGCAGGCCGGTGTACCGGTGGGGGCGGGCACCGATGCGACCCGCGTGGCGAGCTACAACCCCTGGGTGGCGCTGTACTGGTTGACTACCGGGCGTACGCTGGGAGGCCTGCAGTTGTATGGGGAAAGCAACCTGCTTGATCGCGAGCAGGCACTGCGGTTGTGGACCGAAGGCAGTGCCTGGTTCTCGACCGAAGATGGGCGCAAGGGCCGTCTGGGCGTAGGCCAGTTCGCGGACTTCAGCCTGCTTTCCAGCGACTACTTCACCGTGGCTGACGAGGCCATCAAGGACATCACCTCGGTACTGACCGTGGTCGCCGGCAAGATCGTGCATGGCGGCGGCGAGTACGAGGCATCGGCGCCGACGCTGCCGGCCCCCATGCCGGACTGGTCGCCGGTACGTCATTTCGGTGGCTACCAGGGCATCAGCCTGGCCCAGGCAACCGCGGTGGTGGCATCGGCCCACGGCCATGCGCATGGCAGCAGCTGTGGCGTGCATGGCCATGGCCATGCCGCCCACCACGACGCACCGACCAGCAACTACCAGGGCTTCTGGGGTGCGCTGGGCTGCTCCTGCTTCGCCTTCTGATCCGCTGCGGCCCCGCCCGGCGGGGCCGCAGTGCCATGTCCCATTCCCGGAGAATCCATGTCCAGCTCGTCATCGCCAGCCTCCCCGCCGGCCGCAGGTCCGTGGTCTCCATTGACCCAACCCACCTTCCGCATGCTGTGGCTGGCCATCCTGGCCGGCAACATCGGCACCTGGGTTCACGATGTCGCTGCCGCCTGGATCATGGCCGAGAACACCGGTTCGCCGTTCATGGTGGCCGCCGTGCAATCGGCCACCACCTTGCCGGTGGTGCTGCTGGCCATAATCGCCGGTACCTTGGCCGACATTGTTGATCGCCGTCGCTACCTGATCCTTGCGCAGCTGTGGATGTTGATGGTGGCCAGTGCGCTGGCCTTGCTCGCGCATCTGGACATGCTGGGGCCGTGGACGCTGATCGGGCTGACGTTCGCACTGGGCATCGGTGCCGCGATGGCGATGCCTGCGCAGCAGGCCACCACCCCCGAGTTGGTGCCCGCGCCGATGTTGGGGCCGGCGGTGGCACTGGGTTCGTTGAGCATCAACATCGCCCGTGCGGTGGGTCCGGCGCTGGGCGGCTTCATCGTGGCGCGCGCTGGCATCGAGTGGGCATTCGCGATCAACGCGCTGAGCTTCCTGGCGGTGCTGGTGGTGCTGGTGATGTGGAAGCGTGAGCCGCGTGTCTCGGCGCTGCCGCCAGAGAGCTTTGGCACTGCGCTGCGTGCAGGCCTGCGTTACGCCACCCAGGCCAGTGTGCTGCAGGCGGTGCTGGTCAAGGCGGCGGCGTTCTTCATGTTTGCCAGCGCGTTGACGGCCTTGCTGCCCATCGTGGTCAAGAAGGAACTCGGTGCCAGTGCCGGCACCTATGGTTTGCTGCTGGGTTGCATCGGCATTGGCGCGGTCAGTGGTGCCTTGCTGTTGCCGCGCCTGCGCAAGCAGGCCAGCCCCGATACCCTGGTATTCATCGCCACGCTGCTCTATGCCGGCTGCATGCTGGCGCTGGCGCTGGTGCGCAATATGCCGGTCTTGTACGTGGCCTCGCTGATCAATGGGTTTGCCTGGATCACCGTGCTGTCGTCGCTGCAGATCGCCGCGCAGACCTCGGTGCCGGCATGGGTGCGGGCGCGTGCGCTGGCCTTGTACATCGTGGTGTTCTCCGCCGGCATGGCCGTGGGCAGCCTGGGGTGGGGCACGCTGGCGCAGCACACCAGCAGCACCTTGACCCTGGTGATCGCCGCGGCAGGCACCGCACTGGCAGCCGTATTCGGTTTGAAGTTCAAGCTGGCTGCCGCAGCTGACCTGGATACGCGGCCGGCCGGTCATTGGCCGGCACCGTCGGCCGTGCAGGACATGGAGGCGGACAGGGGCCCGGTGCTGGTCACCGTGCAGTACCAGGTGCGCCTGGACCAGCGTGTTGCGTTCCTGCAGCTGCTGCATGAACTTGGCCGCGGCCGCCGCCGCAATGGCGCCGTGCAGTGGGGTGTTGCCGAGGACACGGCCGCGCCGGGCAGCTACCTGGAGTACTTCCTGGACAGCTCCTGGCTGGAGCACCTGCGCCAACACGAGCGGGTTACCGAGGACGAGCGCGCATTGCAGGAGCGGATCTGTGCGCTGCTGGTCGACCCATCCCACAAGCCGCAGGTGCGGCACTACATCGGTGGCATGCCCGGTGCCGACCTGCCTGCCGCCGCCCCGGCGACGATGGTATGAGCGCGCGCATGGATGAAGCGCATGGCGGGTAGCCAGGGCTCGGATGCGGTTGCGGGGATCAGATTTGCCGGATCACGACGAGCGTTGCGGGCGTCTCACACTGCTTGTGCAGTGGCCGGCGGGCTGCGGCTTTGGGACCGCAGCGGAGGGCATCATCCGGGGGGATGATGGACGGAGTTTGGGCTCCGTCCGATGAGGATCCCATTGCCGGCGTGTAGAGCATGTCGGCGAAGCGAAAGCTCAGCCCAGCCGGTTCTTTTGATACAGGGTCACTACGCAGGCGCCGCCCAGCCCGATGTTGTGCTGCAGACCAATGCGGGCGCCTTCCACCTGGCGGTCATCGGCCTGGCCACGTAGCTGCCATACCAGCTCGGTGCATTGCGCCAGCCCGGTTGCGCCCAGCGGGTGTCCCTTGGACAGCAGGCCGCCGGACGGGTTCACCACGACCTTGCCGCCGTAGCTGTTGTCGCCATCGAGGATGAAGCGCTCGGCCTGGCCTTCCTCGCACAGGCCCAGCGCTTCGTAGCTGATCAGCTCATTGCTGGTGAAGCAGTCGTGCAGTTCCACCACCTGCACCTCTTCCGGGCCACGTCCTGCCTGCTCGAAAGCCTGGCGCGCCGCGCGCTGGCTCATGCCATAGCCGACCATGCCCATCATCGACCCGGAAAAGCTGTCCTCGCCATCGCTGGTCATGGCCTGCGCGATGATGCTCACCGCATTGCGCGACAGCGCATGGCGGCGCATGAAACCATCCGAGCACAGCAGCGCCGCCGCCGCGCCGCAGGTGGGCGGGCAGCACTGGTAGCGGGTGAGCGGGGCGTACACCATGGGTGAGGCCATCACCTCTTCCAACGACAATGGCTGCGCAAACACCGCGTACGGGTTGCGGCTTGCGTGCTGCCTGGCTTTCACCGCGATGCGGCCAAAGGTTTCAGCGGCGATGCCGTGGCGTTGCTGGTATTCGCGCCCGGCCGCGCCGAACATCTGCGCAGCCAACGGTGCCTCGCTGCTGCCATGCAGGCCGGTGAGCGCGGCCTGGTGGCGCGACAGCGGTGCGTCGCGATCGGTGAACAACATGCCCAGCGCGCCGGGCTGCATCTGTTCAAAGCCCAGCGCCAGCACGCAGTCCGCCGCGCCACTGGCCACGGCCTGGCGCGCCAGCCACAGCGCGGTGGAGCCGGTGGAACAGTTGTTGTTGACGTTGATCACCGGGATGCCGCCCAGCCCAAGCCCATATAGCGCCCGCTGGCCACTGCAGGAGTCGCCGTAGACATAACCGGCGTAAGCCTGCTGCACGCTGGCATAGCCGATACCGGCATCGGCCAGCGCACGCCGCACGGCGTCACTGGCCATGCGGTGGTATTCGGGGCTGGCGCCCGGCTTGGCGAAGCGGGTCATGCCCACCCCAACCACGTTGACCCGTGAATTCATGCGGTGCTCCGCAAAAGGGGGCAGGGCATCAGAACACCTTCATCAGGCGAACCTGGGCGATGAACTTGTCTTCAAAGCCGCCCTTGCCGTTGAACTCGGTTCCCAGCATTCCGTTGACCTGGAAGGTGGGGGTGAACATGTGGCTGACGAATACCTTGGCCACGTCACCGCGGGCTTTCTGCATGACGTAGACGTCATCGTTCTCCACCTTGCCGCCGTACGTGCCCGAGTAGCCGAACGAGAACGAGGTAGCCGCCGAGACCTGCCGGCGCAGATAGGCCTGCGCCTGCCAGGTCGGGTCCACCGATACTTCCACGCCCTGTTCGCGATGGTCCTTCTGCAATGCCACGTCCAGTGCGCCATCGACGAACCAGCCATTGCCGAAGCCATGGATCACGCCCAGCTGCGGCATGAAGGTATAGGTGCCCGAGCCAAGCCCCGGTTTGCCCAGGTCGTAGTCTCCGGTAGGTGCGGTGAGGTACCAGGTGACGCCAACCGTGGTGCCCTTGGTGGGCTCGGCCGGTGTTGCGAAGAACGTGGTGAAGCCGACCGTGAGGTCACCCACGCCATCGTTGGCATCGGGTTTTGCGCCGCCCACCTTGAAGTTGTCCATGCTGCCGAACGGCAGGAAGGCCTGGTAGGCCACCGGCATGTTGCCGATCTGGCTGTAGTGCAGCACGCGCACGATACCCAGGTTCAGATCCAGGCTGGACTGGGGGATATCGCCGACACCGTCCAGCTGGAACGTGTCGCTGCGGCTGTGGCCGGCATACAGCAGGCCCAGGGTGGTGCCCTTGGGCAACACCGTGTAGTCGGCCGGCATGATGTCGATTGCTGCAGCGGTACCGGTAAAGCACAAAGCGGCCAAGGCAAGGGCGGTGGTGCACGTGCGTGACGACATGTAAGCCTCCAGATGCAGCTGCTGCGGTGATGCCCTGTGTGCCGGGGCCATGCCCGGCGATGGCTCAGGGCAGGGGATGGGCAGCCAGCAAGGCTGCACGGATATCGGGTTTGACGATCTTGCCCACGCGTGACTTCGGCAGCGCCGGCCAGATCTCGATCTGCTTGGGTGTCTTCACCCCGCCAAGCTGCTGGCGGGCGAACGCGATCAGTTCAGCGGACTGGACGTTCGCGCCCTGACGCAGCTCGACCACGGCGACAATGCGCTCACCCCACTTGGCATCGGGCAGGCCGATCACCGCGCAGTCCAGCACGGCCGGATGCGCCTGCAACACCTGTTCAACCTCGATCGAATAAACGTTGAAGCCGCCGCTGATGATCATGTCCTTGGCGCGATCAACGATGTACAGAAAGCTGTCCGCGTCCAGGTAGCCGATATCACCGGTGTGGTGCCAACCGTGGCGTGAGGCGTCGGCGCTGGCATCGGGGTTGCGGTAGTAGCCCGCCATTACCAACGAGCCGCGCACAACGATTTCACCGCGTTCTCCTGCGGGCAGCAGCTGGCCATCGGCGTCCATGATCGCCACCTGCTGCAGTGGGCTGGGGCGGCCAGCCGAGCTCAGTCGTGCATCGACGATCTCGCCATTGGCGTCGTAGTGATCACGCGGGGCCATGGTGGTCACCACCATCGGCGCTTCGGTCTGGCCGAAGAACTGCGCCATCGGCCCGATCCGTTGCAGGGCTTCGCGCAGGCGCTGTGGCGAGATAGGCGCGGCGCCGTACCAGAAGCACTGCAGCGAGCCGAGCTTGGTTGCGTCCAGTTCGGGCTGGTCCAGCAGCATGTACAGCGCTGTGGGCGGCAACAGGGTGTGGGTTACCGCGTGTCGCTCGATCAACTGCAGGAATTCGGCATAGCCGGGGTGGGACATGATCACGATGCGGCCGCCCAGCGCCAACATCGGCAAGGCGAACACGCCCGCCGAATGGGTCAGCGGTGCCAGGGCCAGGTAGACCGGACGGCCTTCAAACGGATAGCACATCAGCACCGTGGCGGTCATGGCCTCCAGGTTGCGCCCGGTCAGCATCACGCCCTTGGGCGTACCGGTGGTGCCGCCGGTGCCGGGCAGCATCACCACGTCGTCGATGACATCGCGCTGGCAGGGGCCGTCGTCCACATCGCGCAGCCAGTCCTGCAGCGCGGGTGCGATGTCCAAGGTTGCATCGATGCAGACCAGGGTGCGCAGCAGCGGCAGGTCCGGCAACATTGCGCGCACCATCGGCGCAAAGCTGCTGTGGAAGAACAGCATGCTGCAGTCGAAGCCGTGCAACACCGCCCGGTTCTCGGCGGCTTCGTTGCGTGGATTGATCGGGCACCAGACGGCGGCGGCGCGTGAAATGCCGAAGACGCAGGCGAAGGCCAGTGCATGGTTGCCGGACAGGATCGCAACCTTGGCACCGGCTTCCACGCCTTCGCGCTGCAGGGCGCGGCACAGCTGGTAGCTGTGCGCCTGCACCTGCGCATAGCTCCAGTCCTGGCCATCCATGCTGAGGCAGCGTGCCTGCGCACCCAGCGAGGCACCCTTGTCGAGGTAGTCACACAGCCGCATCGTCGTTCTCCGGACTCAGGCCTGCACGGTCAGCAGCGGCGCCTGCACCAGGCCGAAGGCGCGCAGCGCACCCAACAGTTCGTGGTGGCCAAAGGCCTGGCATGCCGAGGCGAAGCCGACCTGGCGTGGCGGCTGTTGCAGCAGCCAGTTGGCGGCAAAGGCCTGTAGCAATCCGGTCTGCTTGTAGTTGCAGTTGCCATGGATCACGCAATGCGCGCGGCCCAGCGGTCCGGAGGCATGCACCGAGTCGACCGACTTGTTGATGCGCGGGTTCTCGCGCGGCGGCATGCTGTTCATCACCCCGGATGCGGTGTGCGCAAGTGCGGCGTAGCGCTCTTCTGCCGGCATGTCCTTGGTCGCTTCCAACGCGGCCGCAACAATCTTGGGCACGCCCTGCATCAGCGGTTTGTTGAACACGCCGCCGAGCACGCGCACGTTGGCCACGCGCGGATCGCGGCGGAACCACACCGGGTGCGAGGTACCGCCCCAGGGCAAGGCCAAGGCTGCCTCATGCTGGCCAGGGATGCTGAGCTGGTACAGGCCGGCATCCGGCTCCCACTCGACGTAGCGGTTCTGCTGCAGGTAATAGGCCTTGGACATCGCCGCGTTGACCAGGATGGTCTGGGTCGAGGCGATGGTCGGGCTGCCACCCCAGAACACGGCGATGTCCAGCGTATCCAGCCCCGGCGTTTCCAGGCATAGCTGGGCTGCGATCTCGCCGGTGGTGTACATGTGCGCGATGCCCGGTGACAGCAGCAGGCCGGCAGCGGCGAAACGCGCGCCCCACTGCTCATCCAGGTGGATCAGCCAGTCCTGCTCGCCGGTGGTGTCGGCATAGTGGCAACCGGCCGCCAGGCAAGCAGCAACCACATCCTCGCCGTAGCGACTGAATGGCCCCACCGTGTTGAGCACGACCTTGGCGCCGTCGAACAGCCTGGTCAGCGCGTCGACATCGTGGTCCACGGCGACCACCTCGTAGTCGGCCGTCTCGATGCCGGCCACGTGGGCCTGCATCGCTGCGTGCAGGGTATCTGCGTTGCGTCCGGCAGCAATGAAGGGAATGCCGTATTCGCGCAGGTATTCGCACACCAGCCGGCCGGTATAGCCGGATGCGCCGTACACCACGACAGGTCGTTTATCGCTCATGCTTGGTCTCCAGATCAGTCGTTGTGGTCGTCGCTTACATGCCCATGCCGCCGTCGACCGGCAGCCCGATGCCGGTGATGAAGCGCGCCTGCGGTGAGGACAGGAACACCACCGCCTCGGCCACGTCGCCGACTTCGGCCAAACGCCCCAGCGGGGTCTGTTCGATCACCGCGCCGACGGCCGCCGGCACGTCCGCCGCCAGTCCGTTGCCGACGATGTCGTTGGCCAGCTGCAGGCCCATTTCGGTGGGGATCAGGCCCGGATAGATGCAGTTCACCCGCACGCCGTAGCCGAGCTTGCCGGCCTCTGTCGCGGCCACCCGGGTCATCCGGTCCACGGCTGACTTGGTGCCGGAATAGCCCGCGATGGCGGGGAAGGCGATGGTGGCGGCGACCGAGGCGATGTTGACCACCGAGCCGCCCTGGCCGGCGACGCCCTGCGGCCGCATCGCGCGGAAGGCGTGTTTCATGCCCAACGCGGTGCCGACAATGTTGACCTCGCACATGCGCCGCAGTCCGTCGGCGTCGATGTCGGCCACCAGCGATGTCACCTCGATGCCGGCGTTGTTGACCAGCAGGTCGAACCCGCCCAGTGCCTGCACGGTGGTGTTCACCGCGTGCTGCCACTGCGCATCGTCGGCCACGTCCAGGTGCACGAAGCCGGCGCTGGCGCCGTTGGCGGACAAACCCGCCGCGGTGGCCTGGCCGGCTTCATCGAGGATGTCGCCGATCATGACTGCCGCGCCGGCTTGCGCCAGTGCCTTAGCGATGGCGGCGCCGATGCCGCGTGCGCCGCCGGTGACCAATGCCTTGCGTCCTACCAAGCTCTGCTCGCCCATGTTGTCCTCGCTCCAAGTGAGCTGCGTGCGGCACGGCCGGGATGGCCAGCGCCGGATTGCCAACATCGATTACTTGACACTCGTCCAGCAAAGTTTGGACGGATGTAAAGATATTTTTGGACGATTGTCATGCTGCGCCGCGCAATGGCAGAATCGGCCTTGGGTACACCGTTGGAATCGCCGTGCCGTCATCCCCCCGCGCGCCCCGCAAGGCGGCTGCCAAAAGTCCACCCCGCAAGCCGGCCAAACTGCCGGCTGACAAGTTCGCGCAACGCCGCAGCGAGTTGGCGCAGGCCACGTTGGCGACCTTGGCCGAGCTGGGCTATGCACGCACCAGCCTGCGCGAGATCGCGCAGAACTCCGAATACAGCCATGGCGTGCTGCATTACTACTTCGTCGACAAGCTCGACCTGATCAGCTGCAGCATCCGCGAGTACAAGCGGCATTGCGCCACCCGCTACGACGATGTGATTGCCAACGCGCGCACCGTCGATGCGTTGGCCAGCGGCTTCCTGGCGCGGCTGGGCGAGACCCTGCAGAAGGACGCGCGCGTGCACAGCCTCTGGTACGACCTGCGTTCGCAGGCCTTGTTCGAAGGCTTCCTGCGCGAGGACGTGGCCGAGATCGACCTGCTGCTGCAGGACATGGTCTGGCGGGTGGTGTCGTGTTACGCCGGCTTCTGCAAGAAGCCGCTGCGGGTCACCCCGGAAGTGGCGTACGCGCTGCTGGATGGGTTGTTCCAGCGCGCACTGCTGCAACAGGTCAGCGGCCAGGCCAGTGCCGCCAAGGACCTGCAGAAGCAGGTCAAGGATGTGATGCCGCTGCTGCTGGGGTGAACGGCAGCGGCGCAGACGTCAGCGAAGGATTCAGGCGCGCCGTTGGATCACCGCTGCTGCCCCGGCCGGGGTGTAACGGAACACCGACACCGCCATGGCCAGGGCATCGGCCTGCTGTTCCATGGACCGTGCCGCGGCGCTGGCTTCTTCCACGAGTGCAGCGTTCTGCTGCGTGGTTTCATCCATCTGCACGACGGTGTGGTTGACCTGTTCGATGCCGGCCGATTGCTCCTGCGAGGCCGCGGCGATGCGTCCCATGATGTCAGTGACCTGGCGTACCGAGCCGACGATGTCGTCCATGGTGCTGCCGGCGTGGCCCACCAGTTGCGTGCCGTTGCCGACCTTCTCCACCGAGTCTGCGATCAGGGCCTTGATCTCCTGCGCTGCGGTCGCCGAGCGCTGTGCCAGGGTCCGCACTTCCGAGGCGACCACGGCAAAGCCTCGCCCCTGTTCGCCTGCGCGCGCGGCTTCAACCGCGGCATTCAAGGCCAGGATGTTGGTCTGGAACGCGATGCCGTCGATCACCCCGATGATCTCGGCGATGCGCTGCGATGACTGTGCGATGGCCTGCATCGTCGTGACCACCTCGCCGACCACGGTGCCACCGCGTGCGGCGACATCGGCTGCACCGATAGCCAGCTGGTTGGCGTGCCGCGCCGAGTCCGCGTTCTCGCGCACGGTGGAGGTCAGTTCCTCCATCGAGGCGGCGGTTTCTTCCAGGTTGGCCGCCTGCTGCTCGGTGCGCCGCGAGAGGTCGTCGTTGCCGGCGGCGATCTCGCGCGCAGCGGTGGTGATGCTCAACGAGCATTGTTGGATCTGGTCGACAATGCTGGCCAGGCGTTCGGCAGTGAGGTTGGCATCGAGCTTCATCGCCTCGAAATCGCCGGCATAGTGGCCGTGGATGCGATGGTCCAGGTCGCCGGCGGCCAATGCCCCCAACATGCTGCGCAACTCGCCGGTCGCCGCCGCCACGGTATCCAGCAATTGATTGATGCCCAGCGTGAGCGATTGGATGAAGCCGGCCTGCGCCACCGGTTGCAGGCGCTGGTCAAGATCGCCGGCGGTGGCGGCAGTGACAATCGCGGCCACGTTGTTTTCCAGCAGCAGTTCCTGGGTGCGATCGTGCCACTCCACCGCAAAGCCGCTGCGGCTGCCATCGGCGTGGAAGACCGGGGTTACCACCTGGTTGAAATACACCGGGCCGATCTGCACGCGTCCGTTGTGCTGGCTGCTGAGTTTGTCCAGCATGCCGCGGATACGGGCCGGGTTGGCGTGGAAGCGATGGATGCTGCTGCCGACCAGGTTGTCCGCGTCGAAGTCCGGAAAGGCCTGGCGCAGGTTTTGCTGCTGGTTGCGCAACAACGCGACCACCGAGCGGTTGACGTAGCGGATGATGTGGTCGTTGTCGGCAATCATCATGCCGGTGCGTGAGGCATCCAGCGAGGCGCGGATGCGCGCGTTCTCGTCATGCAAGGTCTGCGCTTGCTGCGCACGCTGTTGCAGTTGTGCCTGCGCGTGCAGCAGGGCCGCTGCCAGACTGCCGGCTGCGAAGCTGGGCTTGGGGGTTGCGCGTTCATCAACGCTCAGCGCAGTGATCAGGGCATGCAGGGTGACGACGGGGGCGCCCAGCATGCGCTGCTGCCGGCGCAACTGCCCGGCCAGCATCAGCAGCGCCGGGATGCCGGCGATCAACACCGGCAGCCACTGCCCGGACCACAATGCCAACCCGGACCAGAGCGCCGCCAGCAACAGGCCCGGCACCAGCAATTGGCGGGCGAGGGGATGGCGAGCAGGTGCGGCAGTGCTTTCGCAAGTAGATGAAGCGGCAAGGGGGCGTGGCGGCATCGTGGACTCCGGGTCAACAGCAACAGCGGGAAGGGGGGAGAGAGGAAAGCTGGGTTCCGCGCAGCACTACCGGCGTCGCCGTCCTGTCGTCGGCGCCCACGCGACAAGGCCCAAGCCCGGTGACACGTCGGGTGGGGCGAGGGCGGCGCTGCGCGCGCAGGGTCAGGCCCGCAGGTGCCGCGGGCGGAGGAGTGGGGCGTGGGGGCATGCGGTGGTGGTGCGCACAGCACCCATTGCGGGGCTGCGGGACTTCATCTCGGTAACGGCTGTACCGGAGTTATCGGCCGCGCTGGGCTCTACTGAACCTTGCGCGGCGATATCGGGTGACTGCTGTCAGTCTGCGTCGGGCAAGCCCGCGATGAACCCTTCGATCACAGCCGCAACCTCGGCAGCCTGGTCCATGTGCACGTGGTGGTGGCCGGGCAGGGTGTGCAGGCGGCCGTCGCGTAGCAGCGAAGCGCGGCGGCTGCGTTGCGGCTCCGGGAAATAGGCCTGTGCCGGCGTTGCGTAGATCACCTGTACCGGGCATTGGATGCTGCTGACCACATCGCAGACCTGTTCGTCGGTCATGCGTACGGCAGTGGGCAGCATCAGGCGCGGGTCGCTGCGCCAGGTCCAGCCACCGTCAACCGCCTGCACGCCGCGCTCGACCAGCAGGCGCGCGGAGGCCTCGCTGAGCTGGTTGACCATCATCCGCGCCCGCACCGGCGCCGCCAGGTCGGGGAACAGGCGCAGTTTCTTGGCGTCCAGCTTCAGCATCGCATCCACATAGCTGCGCAGGCGCTGCACGGTTTCGTCGGCCGGGGCACTCAATCCGCCCAGTGCCTCGATGGAAACCAACCCCAGCACGCGCTCGCCGGCCACGGCCGCCACCATGCTGGCGATCGCAGCACCCATGGAATGGCCGAGCAATACAAAGCGATCCCAACCCAACGCATCGGCGATGGCCAGCGTCTGCACGATGGCATTGGGGGTGGTGTAGGGCGTGGTCAGCGGTTGGTGATCGCTCAGTCCGTGGCCGGGCAGGTCGATCATGGCCAGGTCCAACGATGGCAGGTGTTCGGCCAGCGGCAGGAAGCTGGCGGCATTGTCCAGCCAGCCATGCAGGGCCAGGACCTTCAGCCCGCCGCGTTTGCCTGCACGCAGGCCGGCAACGCGCAGGCCACCGCAATCCAGTTCAAAGGCGCTGGCCGCGGTCACGCTGGCTGCGCCTGGGCGAGTGCGGCCAAGGCCTGTGCATGGGCCTGATCGGCATTGAGGCAGGGGATGTAGCGCATGCGGGCGCCGCGTTCGGCCAACGTGGCGGTGAAGCCCATGGCGACTTCCTCCAGCGTTTCCAGGCAGTCGGTGGCAAAACCGGGGCAGACCACGTCCAGGGTCTTGCTGCCGCTGGCCGCCAGTTCCCACAGGCGCGGTTCGGCATAGGGCTGCAGCCAGCGCTCGCGGCCAAAGCGCGACTGGTAGGCCAGCTCCCAGTCACTGTCGGCCAGGCCCAGCGCGGCGGCGATGGCGCGCGCGCTGGCCTGGCAGCGCTGCGGGTAGGGGTCGCCGGCGTCGGCCAGGCGCTGCGGGATCCCGTGGAAGGAGAACATCAGCTTGTCGGCGCGGCCATGCTGCTGCCAGTACGCGGCGATCGAGTCGGCAACTGCCTGCACCCACTGCGGATCTTCCGCGTAGTCACGGATGGTCTGAACCGTGATCCGGGGATTGCGTGCCTGCCACAACTGCACCTGGTCCTCGATCGAAGCCGTGGTGGTGGTGGAATATTGCGGATACAGCGGCAGCACCACGATGCGCTGCACGCCCTCGGCAACCAGTGCGTCCAGCGCTGGCTGCAACGCGGGTTGGCCGTAACGCATGGCCTCGCGCACCCGCCACTGCGGCAGCTGCGCCTGCAGGCCGAGCGCCAGCTGGCGGGTGTAAACGGCCAGCGGCGAGCCTTCCGGCAACCAGACCTGGGCGTATTTATGGGCCGAGCGGCCACCGCGCAAAGGCAGGATCAGCCCATGCAGCAGCGGCTTCCACAGCAGCGGGGGGATGGACACCACGCGCGGATCGCCAAGGAATTCAGCAAGATAGCGACGTACCGCAGGGGCGGTGGGGGTATCCGGCGTACCTAGATTTACCGCGAGCAACGCGGTGTTGGGGGCGTTGGACATGGCCATATTCTCGCAGGAGAGTGCGCCTGCGGCGACGCAATTGTTCCTATTCCAGCGATAGTCGGGTGGCTTCCCGCTCACTACCGATTCAGAGCCAGGCTCCTAATTTCAGACACTTGCTTTATCTTCTTGCGTATCGACCTACGGAGTTCACCATGCGCCGCCTGCCGTGCCTTGTTCTGCTGCTGTCTGCGGGCCTGTTGTCCGCCAACGCCGTTGCCGGTCCCCAGGAAGACCAGCGCGCCCGCAACGCGGTGCGCGTACTCAACGAGATCCAGAACATCCCGGAGCAGGCTATTCCAGACAAGTTGCTGGACGAAGGCCGCGCGATCCTGGTCATTCCTGACACGATCAAGGCAGGTTTGGTGATTGGTGGGCGCCGCGGCCATGGTCTGATGTCGGTCAAGGCCGCCGATGGGAGCTGGTCCAACCCGGTCTTCGTCAAGCTCACCGGCGGCAGCATCGGCTTCCAGGCCGGCGTGCAGTCCTCCGACGTG
>NZ_DAMBEF010000010.1:0-129454 GCF_032061965.1 Stenotrophomonas sp.
TCATGAGCGAGTGCCGCTCGCTTACCAACTTCATCGGCAATGCCGTGGCCACGGTCGTGGTCTCGCGTTGGGAAGGGGCGTTGGACCAGGAGCAGTTGGCCAATGCGCTGGATGGGCGGCTGACGCCGGTGATCGCGGAAGCCTCGTCGCAACCGCTGCCGGCGCCGGTCCAGGCCTGATTTGTCTGTGTGTGTTGCGCGGGGTCTGCCACCGAACAGGCAGCCCCGCGCCTTTTTTGTCCCGTGCCTGTCACCGCATGGGCGCAGACTTTGCCGTATTGGTCGCATTACCTGCGGATTGTGCGCTTGCAGCATGACAGCGACAGCATCGCGACAGGTCCAACACCGCTAACGGCGGTATCATCCGCTGTCCTTCTTGCCCGCTACCGTTCCCATCTCGATGTCCAAAGAAGATTTCAAACAGGCCGCCCTCGACTATCACCGCATGTCGCCGCCCGGCAAGATCAAGGTGGTGGCTACCAAGCCCATGTTGACCCAGCGCGACCTGTCCCTGGCGTATTCGCCGGGTGTGGCACACGCCTGCGAAGCGATCATGGAAGACCCTGCCATGGCCAGCGAGATGACGGCGCGCGGCAACCTGGTCGGCGTGATCACCAACGGCACCGCCGTGCTGGGCCTGGGCAACATCGGTCCGCTGGCCGGCAAGCCGGTGATGGAAGGCAAGGGTGTGCTGTTCCAGAAATTCGCCGGCATCGACGTGTTCGACATCGAGGTCGACGAAAACGACCCCGACAAGCTGGTTGAGATCATCGCATCGCTGGAGCCGACCTTCGGCGGCATCAACCTGGAAGACATCAAGGCGCCGGAATGCTTCGTGGTCGAGCGCAAGCTGCGCGAGCGCATGAATATCCCGGTGTTCCATGACGACCAGCACGGCACCGCGATCATCGTCGGCGCCGCCGTGCTCAACGCCATGGTGATCACCGGCAAGAAGATCGAAGAGGTGAAGCTGGCCACCACCGGCATGGGCGCGGCGGGTATTTCCTGCGTCAACATGCTGGTATCGCTGGGCTTGAAGCCGGAAAACATCCTCGCTTTCGACCGTGACGGCGTGATCCACACCGGCCGTACCGACCTGGACCCGGAAAAGGCGCGTTACGCGCGTGATACCGACAAGCGCACCCTGGCCGAGATCGTCGATGGTGCCGATATCTTCCTGGGCCTGTCCGCTGGCGGCATCCTCAGCAAGGAAATGGTCGCCAGCATGGCGCGCGACCCGGTGATCTTCGCCTTGGCCAATCCCTATCCGGAGATCCTGCCGGAAGACGCCAAGTCGGTGCGTCCGGACGTGATCATGGGCACCGGCCGTTCGGACTACCCGAACCAGGTCAACAATGCCCTGTGCTTCCCCTACCTGTTCCGCGGTGCGCTGGACGTGGGCGCCACCAGCATCAATGAAGAGATGAAGGTGGCCTGCGTGCGCGCGATTGCCGCGCTGGCGCGCAAGGAAGCCTCCGACCTGGGTGCCGCCTACGGCGGCGATGTACCGAGCTTCGGCCGTGATTACGTCATCCCGCGTCCGTTCGATCGTCGCTTGCTGGTGGAGCTGTCGTCGGCGGTGGCCCAGGCAGCGATGGATTCCGGCGTTGCCACCCGGCCGATCGCCGACATGTGCGCCTACCGCGAGAAGCTGGCCCAGTTCGTCTACCGCACCAGCCTGTTCATGAAGCCGGTGTATGACCGTGCGCGCGCGGACAAGCAGCGCGTGGTCTATGCCGAGGGTGAGGAAGAAGTGGTGCTGCAGGCGGTGCAGAACGTGATCGATGAAGGCGTGGCCTTCCCGATCCTGATCGGCCGCCCGGACGTCATCGAAGCACGCATCGAGCGCCTGGCGCTGCGCATGCGGGCCGGTGTCGATTTCGAGATCACCAACATCAACGACGATCCGCGCTTCAACGACTATTGGCAGTACTACCACGACATGACCGGCCGCAAGGGCGTCACCGTGGCCGCTGCCAAGAACCTGATGCGCTCGCGCCCGACCCTGATCGCGGCGGTGATGGTTGCCCGCGGCGAAGCCGATGCCATGCTGTCGGGCCTGGTGGGGCGCTTCCACAAGAAGCTGGGTTATGTGCGCAGCGTGATCCCGCTGGAGCCCAAGGTCAGCTCGACCTCGGCGATGACCGGCGTGATCAACAATCAGGGCGTGTTCTTCTTCGTCGACACGCATGTGCAGGAAGATCCCACGGTCGAGCAGATCGTGGAGTCGACCCTGCAGGCGGCCTATCGCATGAAGCTGTTCGGCATCGAGCCCAAGATCGCCTTGCTGTCGCACTCCAATTTCGGTAGCCACGATTCCAAGGACGCGCTGAAGATGCGTCAGGTGCGCGAGGCACTGCTCAAGCGCAATCCGCGCCTGAACGTGGACGGCGAGATGCAGGGTGATACTGCCTGGGATGAGGCGTTGCGTGAAAAGCTGCTGCCCAACAGCACCTTGAAGGGGCGCGCCAATTTGTTCGTGTTGCCCAACCTGGAGGCTGCCAACATCGCCTACAACCTGGTGCGTGTGTTTACCAACGGCGTGGCGATCGGCCCGATCCTGATGGGCATGACCAAGCCGGTACACATTCTGACCAGCAGTGCCAGTTCGCGCCGTGTGCTGAACATGACCGCGATTGCTGCGGTCGATGCGCAGATCCGCAAGCAGATGGAAGCAGAACGCAACGCCTGATTCTGCGTCAGGTAATGCAAGCGAGAGCCGGCCAAGTGCCGGCTTTCGCGTTTCACGGGCATTGCGCCCGCACCAGTGTTGCTAGAACTGCGCCACCTTCTGTGTCTCGACGATCTGCAGCACCAGCTTGCGGGTGGCTGCGCGGCATGAACGGTAGGCCTTGAGCAGCCTGCGTTCACTCGGGTCGTCGATCATTTCCATCCCTTCGCCAACAGCTGTTTCACGCGGCACGGCGTCCAGCTCGCCACGCCCGGTTGCCAACCACTCGAACGAAACATCGGTCACCAAGGCGATGGTGATCAATCGTGTCGTGCTGGGTGATATGCCTGTTGGACTTTCCCAATTACCCACCGCGCTTCGGCTTACTTTGAGTTGGGTTGCCAACTCTGCCTGCGTCATCTTCATCTTCCTCCGTGCCTTGCGGATACGGATCCCTAGATGGTCATGCATGAAAAAAATCCTCCTTGAGCGCGGACCATGTGAGAGCCGACTAGAGCCTAAGCGATTGCGCATGCGCGCAGTCGGCAAAGACTTATTGTCAATGTTCATTACGGACATGGAATGCCAAGAATGTACTCGTCATCGATATTGTCGAATTTTGCCAATGATGCTTGCGCAGTGGCGAAATATTGGGCATTCCGAACATTCGATACGTCGGTGCAAGTGATCTTTGTGCGTGGGGTGAATTGCAGCGCGTTGCCGGATCGCACAGAGTCGGTGTTCTTGTTTTCATCTCCGGGATCGTCTGATGTCTTCGCACTTGTTTCGGGACGAAGTGCTGCAGCGGCCACACGCGCATTGGCTTGGTGCTGTTGTTGTCATGCAGCGCGTCCGTCTGTTCCCGGTGGTCATAGGTACAGCTGGTTTCGCACTGTTGGTTCTTGGATTGGCGCTGGGCCTTTCTTATACCCAGCGGCATTCAGTTGAAGGTCGGCTGGTGCCCATGCAGGGCATGGCAACGGTGCTGGCGCCGACCACCGGTCTGGTTCGATGGATCGGTGCCACGGAAGGGCAGAAGGTCGTTGCAGGCGACACGCTGCTGTTGATTGAACGTCCGTCTGTGACGGGTAATGGCGAAGATGTAAACGCTGTACTCCTGCAGGATGTGACGGTACGCGAGCAGAGTGCGCTGGCCGAACAGGCTGCGGCCGGCGCGCAGGCGCGCGAACGGATGGAAGCTGCCGTCGCACAGTTGAAGAGTGCGCGGGTTGAGCTTTCCGAACTCCACGCCGAGCGTGAAACGCGTGCGCAACAAGTGCAGCTTGCCAACGCAACGCTGGCGCGTCTGCGTCAGTTTGAACAGGAACGCTACGTCAGTGCATGGCAGCTGACCCAGCAGCAGGCGCAAGCGCTGGATTACCTGGCCCAGTTACAGGCGGTGGGTAGAAGGATCGTGTTGGCGCAGCGGGCGGTTACGCAGCTTGAGCGTGAGGTGCAGGTCCTCGCCGATGGGCAACGGGCTGTTGGCGCGGGCTATGCCGGTCAGCGGGCACTGTTGCAGCAACAGCGGGTGCAGCTGGAGATGCGCGCCGGTGCGGCGATCAAGGCACCCGTTGATGGGGTGGTAGGCACGCAGCTGGTCAAGTCAGGACAGTCCGTTCGCCAAGGCCAGACACTGATGAGCGTGTTGCCAGGAGATGGTCGTCTGCAAGCCGAGCTGCTGGTGCCGGGGGCGGCGGTGGCCTTCATGGCGCCGGGGGACAAGGTGCAGCTGCGCTATGCGGCCTTTCCGTTCGAGAAGTTCGGTCACCAGTCTGGTGTCGTGGCAAGCGTCGGCACCGCAGCATTGGGATCGTCGGAACTGTTCGATCTGCTGGGCGAGCCGAAGCAGGGAGGGCCTTTTTACCGGGTGACGGTGGAGCTTGGTGGTCAGTCCTGGGTGGCCGATGGGGTGAGCGCGATACTGAAGCCAGGAATGCGGCTTGAGGCTGATCTGCTCGGCGAGCGCAGAAGCGTACTGCAGTGGCTGTTGGAGCCATTGTTGCGTCTGTGGGGCAGATTGCATGGCGCATGATCTGGACTGCCGGCTGTTTCCAGTGCCCACGTTGATTGCGGCTGTACGGGTTGATCCGTGGCGAATGGCGTTGTGAGCTGCATTCATCGCAGGGCGTCCAGCGTCTCCGGTATTGCCCCAGTGGTCCCGTGTGGATTGGGTAGTACTGCCGGCGATCGCGTGAACGAAATGACCAAACTCGGATCTTCCGAAGGTCTGCTGCTCACGGCTGCGTCGTCGGCAAAGCTGCAGGGTTTTCTTCAGGAGCCAGTGGTTGCCCGCGTGGACCCGCAAGGGCCGATTGCCGGCGCACAACCGAGCGCGCGGCGCTGATGCGGTATTTCGATGAAGAGGCAAACGACGGCAATGCCTGCGCGGCCAAGCTGATTCTGCAGGCCGAGGCTGGCGAGGGTGGTCTGGCAGCCTTGGCCATGGTGGCGGCGGCGCATGGTTTGCACGTACGCCTGGATGAGCTGCGGCGCTGCTTTCCGCTCCTTGCCTCGGGAGCGACGCCTGCCCAGCTCATCGATGCTGCCGACCACATGGGCTTGTCAGCCCGCTTGCTGCAGCTGGACATGGATGAACTGTCGCAGTTGTCCCTGCCCAGCGTGTTGCATTGGGACCTTCACCACTTCGTCGTGCTCAGCCGGGTGCGGCGGGGCACCGTGACGGTACTCGACCCGGCGGTGGGTGAGCGGCGTCTGCAGATGGCCGAGGTCTCCGCACATTTCACCGGGGTGGCGCTGGAGCTGTCGCCAACGCCCGCATTGCAACGGCGCAAGCGGCCTGAGCCGCTGGGCCTGCGGCAGTTGTTCGGGCCGGTGCGGGGGCTACGCCTGCAGCTGGCGCAGATATCGCTGGTGTCGTTGCTGTTGCAGGCAACGGTGCTGCTGGGGCCCTTGCTTCTGCAATGGGTGGTGGACAAGGTGCTGCCGGCGGCGGATCGCGACCTGCTGACTCTGCTGGGAATCGGCTTTGCGTTGTTGCTGTTGTTGCAGACCGGTCTTGGCGTGTTGCGCGCGGCCACCGTGCAACATCTGGCTTCACGGCTCGGGCTGCAATGGATGCGCAATGTATTGGCGCACCTGTTTCATCTGCCGGCGGAGTTCTTCGAACGACGTCCGGTCGGACACCTCGTTGGGGGCCTTGAGGCGGCTCGATCCATCCAGCGGACTATCGGCGGCAATTGCATAGCCGTTTGCGTCGATGGTGTCATGGCGCCTGCGACGCTGTTGCTGATGTTGCTGTACAGCTGGAAGCTCGCCTTGCTCGCGGTATTGGCCGTGCTGCTGCACGCGGCACTACGTGCCGTGACATGGGTGGATCAGCGCGATGGCAGTCGTCGACAGCTTCTTGCACAGGCGCGTGAGCGGCGGCATCAGCGTGAAGTGCTGCGTGGCATGCGCAGCCTCAAAGCTGCCGACAAACAGACCCAACAACGCAGCCTGCATGACCATCTGGTCACGGCAACAACCCGCGAAGAAGGTGCGCTGGCGCGGTTGGCCATGGGCTGCAGTGGGGTGGCGCAGCTGCTGCGTGGGGGCGAGTGCATCGCTGCAATCTGGCTTGGGGCAGCACTGGTCATGGATGACGTGCTCTCCTTTGGCATGCTGATAGCCTACTTGGCGTACAAGGATCAGTTCATCGTGCGCGTGACGGCGTTGCTGGACGCAGTGGTGCAATTGCGGCTGGCGCGCCTGCAGGCCGCGAGGGTGGCGGACATCGTGCTGGCCGCCCCCGAACCGTCAGAGGGTCCACATGTGCCGGCCACGATCACCGAGATGCGGTTGGAGGTTGAGGATCTGTGCTTCCGTTATGGCCCTTCCGAGCCTTGGGTGTTGAAAAACTGCAGTTTCAGCATTGCAGCCGGGGAGGCCGTCGCCATCGTCGGTGTTTCAGGCAGCGGCAAGACCACCTTGGTCAAATTGCTGTTGGGTCTGCTACAGCCCACCAGTGGCAGCATTCGCATTGGCGGCAGGGACCTGCAGCAGGTGGGCGCGCGCCAGTTGCGGGCGCTGGCGGGTGTGGTGATGCAGGACGACCAGCTATTCAGTGGCAGCATCGCCGATAACATCAGCTTCCTCGAACCCGTCCTGGACATGCCGCGGGTCGAGGCGGCAGCGCGACTGGTCCAGGCGCATGAGGAGATCGTGGCCCTGCCCATGGGCTATCACGGCCTGATCGGTGATAGCGGCAGCGCCCTGTCCGCGGGCCAACGGCAACGGCTATTGCTGGCCCGGGCCCTGTACCGGCACCCGCGCTTGCTGGTGCTGGACGAAGCCACCTGTCATCTGGATGGCGACAGCGAGCGGCAGATCGGCGGAACATTGGCGCAACTGCGCTTGACGCGGCTGATCATCACCCATCGGCCGCAGGCCATCGGCGGGGCTGATCGGGTCCTGCGGCTGGCGCCTGGGGCAGGGGTCCAGGATGTCCCACTACACGTGCAGGCGTGATGGTCCCGCGGCTTCGCGCGCGGCGCGTGCAGCCGCAGCGGGGCCCGGCGCTGCTAGAATTGCGGTGTCCTGTTTTTCGTGAATGTCGCCATGAGCCATACCGCCAACGCGCCCGCCAACGCCGAGAAGCGTTACAACGTGCACCGCGCCGATCTGCCGCTGAGCTGCCCGACCCCGGAGATGGCGCTGTGGAACTCGCATCCGCGCGTCTATCTGCCGATTGAAAAGGAGCCCAATGGCGAGGCCGCGTGCCCGTATTGCGGCTCGGTATTCGTGCTGGTTGATTGAGCTGAGCGATGCGCCGCCTGACTGTGGTGCAGTTGCTGCCCGCGCTGCACTCTGGCGGCGTGGAGCGCTCAACCCTGGAAATTGCCCGCGCATTGGTGGCTGCGGGTCATCGTGCCATCGTGGTTTCTGCCGGTGGCCGGCTGGTGCCGTCGCTATTGGAGAGCGGTGCCGAGCACCTGAGCCTGGATATTGGTCGTAAGTCGCTGCTGACCTTGCGTCATGTGGCCTCCTTGCGCCGCCTGTTCAGCGAAACCGGTGCGGACATCGTGCAT
Organism: Stenotrophomonas sp.; assembly: GCF_032061965.1. Taxonomy (GTDB): domain Bacteria; phylum Pseudomonadota; class Gammaproteobacteria; order Xanthomonadales; family Xanthomonadaceae; genus Stenotrophomonas. The sequence continues at coordinate 7,701 of NZ_DAMBEF010000010.1, forward strand.
GCCCGTTCGCGCCTGCCGGCATGGTTGGGTTGGTATGCCCTGCGCGGCATGGGCGGGCAACAGCGGCCGCATTGGGTCACCACCATGCACGGCTTGAATTCGCCAGGTCGGTACAGCGGCATCATGACCAGCGGTGAGCGGGTGATCTGCGTATCGCAGACCGTGCGCGACTATCTGTTGCAGCATTACCCCGCCACTGACTCCGACAAACTGCGGGTGATACCGCGTGGGGTCGACAGTCGCCAGTTCGCACGTGTGCGCCGTGATGACCGGCGGGCACGCCTTGCGGTTGCCCAGGTCCACCCCGCGCTGGGCGGCTCGCTTCCCCTGTTGTTGTTGCCGGGTAGGGGCACCCGCCTGAAGGGGCACGCGCACGCCATCCAATTGCTCGCCGACCTGCGGCAGGCGGGACAGCATGCGCTGCTATGGCTGTTGGGAACGCGGGAGCCCGGGCGCGAAGCCTATGTAGGCGAGTTGGAGCAACTGGCCGAGCGCATGGGCGTCGCCGGGCAAGTGCTGATCACGGAACCTACTTCGCGTATCGCCGAGGCCTATGCCGCCAGTGACCTGGTCCTGCAGCTGTCCGACAAACCCGAGGCGTTTGGTCGCACCGTACTGGAGGCACTGTCGGTAGGTCGCCCGGTACTGGGCTGGGACCACGGCGGGGTAGGGGAATTGCTGGCACAGTTGCAGCCTTCCGGCGCGGTCCGGCATGGGCAATCCGCTTTGCTGGCGCAACGTGCAGGCGAACTGTTGCACAATGCGCCGCTCTTGCCGCAGCGTATTCCGTTCACCTTGCAGGCGATGCAGCGCGCCACTCTGGATGCCTATGCAGAACTCGTTGGTTGATACCCCTGCCACCAAGGATGGTCGCCTGCCGGGCCGCTGGGCACCGGTGTGGGTGATCGCCTATGTCGTGTTGTGGCCGTTGCCGGGCATCGCCGAGTCGGTGCTGGTGCTGGGCGCGCTGTACACCGCCGTGCGTCTGGTGATGCTGCGCATGCGCGGTGGCATCGGTCCGCTGTTGAGCGTACCGGCCTGGGCCCTGACCAGCGTCTTGTTCTTTGCCTATTGGTTGCCGCAGCTGGTTTCCGCGTTGGATGCGGCCGATCCCGGCCGAGCCTGGAGCAAAGTCGCCGGTGGCCTGCGTTACCTGCCTTTCATGTGGCTGGTCGCCATTGCCATGGCCACGCCGCAGCGGCGGCGCACGACATTCACCGGCCTGGCGGTGGTGGCTGGCATCTGGATGCTGGATGCCCTGGCCCAGGCCATCATCGGTACCAGTCCATTGTTCTGGTCGCTGGACCAGCTCAAATGGCTGGTCAGCGGGCATGGGCTGTGCGCCCCCGAGGAGGCTGCGCTGGCGGATCGCCTATCGGGCATTTTTGGCCCCTGCAATCTCAAGCTTGGCCAGGTGCTGGCCAGTGTGTCCCCGTTCCTGCTTTTCCTGGTGGGGCATCGCTGGGGGCGTCTGGGCTGGTTCGTGGTGGCCGCTTTGATGGGGGTGGTACTGGTCCTGGCCGGTTCGCGGGCATCGTTGATCACCTATGCGCTGGTGCTGCTGCTGTCCGGGTGGCGCCTGATCGGGATCAAGGGGCTGCTGCTTACGTTGTTGATCGGCGTGCTGGCGGTGGCTGGGCTGGCCTTGGTATCGCCGCAGGTAGGTGAGCGTGTTTCGCGTACTACGCTGGCCTTGCACGGCGAGCGTGGTGTCAACGAAGCGTTGTCCGGGCGCAGCCAGATCTGGGGAGCAGCGTTGTGCATGGTCCGCGAGCATCCGATCAATGGGGTCGGTGCGCGCGGTTTCCGCGAGGCGTATCCGCACTGCGATCCGGCGCCACAGCAGGCCCCGTCATGGGGCGATGGGCCGGCCCTGCATGCACATCAGATCGTGCTGGAAATCCTGGCCGAAACCGGGCTGCTCGGCCTGCTGCTGTGGTTGGCGGGCATGGCCATGGCCGTGCGGGCGTGGGCTTACGCGCCACCGGAAGCCCGTGACCGGGCCCGGCCGGCGGCAGTGGCGCTGGCCGTCACGGTGTTCCCGCTCAATACCCACCTGGCGTTCTATTCGGCGTTCTGGGGTGGTTTGACCATCCTGCTGGCGGCGTTGTACGCCGGTGCGCTGCTGGCGGAAAAGCAGGAGTAGTACACGGATCACGCCGGGATCTGGCGTGGCGGTGATCTGCATGCCGCGCCTGCGATTGCCGAGCGTGCTTCCTGATCCAGCCGCGGAACCCGCCCGGCAGGCCTACTTCTGCTTGGCGTAGAAGTTGCTGAGTCCGTCCGGCTGACGCTTGAAACGACGGTGGATCCACAGGTACTGGCTGGGCGCCTCGCGCACCATGTCCTCGATCGCGGCGTTGACCTGGGCGGTATCGGCCACCACGTCGTCGGTGGGGAAGTCCGGTAGTGGTGGTGCGATCTTCAGCACGTAGCGGCTGCCCTCGCGGCGATGGAAGTAGGGCACCACGGCGCAGCCGGTCATGCGCGCGAACTGGTGCGTAGCCGTGATCGTGGAGGCAGGCATGCCGAAGAACGGCACGAACACCGACTCCTTGCCGCGCATGTCCTGGTCCGGTGCGTACCAGAGAAACCCACCCTTCTTGAGATGGCGCACGGTGGCGCGGATATCCTCGTTGGCGAACATCGCGTTGGCGTACTTCAGGCGCCCACTCTTGACCGCCCACTCCATCACCGGGTTGCGATAGCGGCGGTACATGCCGGCCAATGGCACGTGGTCGCAGAGCAGGCGCCCGCACATTTCCAGGGTCATGAAATGCCCTGAAACCAGCAGTACGCCACGGCCTTGGGCCTGCAAGGCCTTGAGGTGTTCCAGGCCTTCCCATTGCACCTGCGGACGGATCACGTCGATCTTGCCCCACCAGGCGCGGGCGAATTCGAACACGCCGACGCCCAGTGCATCAAAGCTGTCACGCAGCAGCCGCTGACGCCAGGCATCGTCTTTTTCGGGGAAGCACAGCTTCAGGTTGACCTCGGCCGCGTGGCGGCGGCTGCGTGCCAGGTGCAGTGCAAGCCAGCCCAAGCCGCGCCCGAGCGCCCGCTGCAGCGTCCACGGCAAGCGCGCGGCGAGCATGGCCACGCCCAGCCAGGCGAAGGTGGGCCAATGCCGTGGCTGCAAGAAGGAGGGCCGGGTTGCGGTGGTGGGTGAATCGGACATGCGCCAATTCTAAGCCAAGGGCTTGAGCAGGGACTGAGTGGATGCGCCGGGCCGCCACGGACGAGGTTTGGCCGTGCTGGATGGCGCGGGTCTTCACTGGTTTTGCGCGTTCTCCCTTATCCTTCCGCGATGCGCAAGGATTTCGTCGAACGTCTGCTGCGTGGCCTGTACTCGGCCGTGCTCTACCTGCTGTTGCCCATCACGGTCTACCACCTGGTCTGGCGCGGCTTCCGCGTGCGTGAGTACTTCAAGCGCTGGGACGAGCGCTATGCCTCGTACCCGCCGGCCGATGGGCGGACCTATGTGTGGTTGCATGCGGTATCGGTGGGTGAGGTCAACGCGGCGGCGGCGGTGGTCAACGCCCTGCGCGCCGAGCGCCCCGACCTGCGTTGGGTGATCACCACCATCACCCCCACCGGCTCGCAGCGGGTGCGGGCGCTGTGGGGGGACGCGGTGGACCATGTCTACCTGCCCTATGACGTGCCGGGTGCGGTCAATCGCTTCCTTGGGCATTTCAAGCCCAGCCTGGCCCTGATCCTGGAAACCGAACTGTGGCCGAACATGTTGTTCGGTTGCCGTGACCGTGGGGTGCCCGTCTACATCCTCAATGCACGGCTGTCGGCACGTTCACTCAAGGGCTACCGGTTGTTGCGGGCGTTGGTCGGGCGCGCGCTGCGCACGGTTACCTGCGTTGCGGCCCAATCGCAGGAAGATGCAAAGCGCTTTGTCGAGCTGGGCGCGCGCGCGGACCAGGTGATAGCACTGGGTAACCTGAAATTCGACATGCACCCGCCGGATCCGGCCCCGATGTTGGCCGGGTTTGCCCGGCATGTCCCAGCGGGCCGACCCGTATGGATCGCGGCCAGTACCCACGAGGGCGAGGAGCAGGCCGTGGTGGACATGCATGCCCAACTGCTGCTGCGTCATCCGCAAGCGTTGCTGTTGTGGGCGCCGCGCCACCCCGAGCGTTTCGCCAAGGTTGATGCGCTGGTGCGGGAGCAGGGCTGGAAGGTCGCCACGCGCAAGCTGCAGCATTGGCCGCAGGCCGATACCCAGGTGTTCGTCATCGATACCTTGGGCGAGCTGATGGGCTTCTACGCCTGTGCCCAGGTGGCCTTTGTCGGTGGCAGCCTGCAGCCCATCGGTGGCCACAACCTGTTGGAGCCGGCGGCCATGGGCACCGCTGCGGTGACCGGTCCGCACCTGCACAATTTCTCCGAGATATCGCGGCGCATGAAGGAAGCCGGCGCGTTGCGTATCTGCGCCGATGCCGCCGAGGTGGGGGCGGCTGTCGAGCAGTTGCTCGACGATGATGCCGAGCGCGAGCGGATGGTGCAGGCCGGTCGTGCCCTGGTGGCCAATGGCCGCGGCGCATTGGAACGCACCGTGGATTTGATCCGGCCGCAACTGCCTCCTGCGGCGCGTTGAGGCCGGTCCAACCGGTTTGTTTGGCCGCCGCTACCCTGCATGCCTCGGCGCGGATCGCGCACAAAAAAAGCGGGCCAAAGGCCCGCTTTTTCACATCTGCAACCGTTGCTGCTTACTGCGTCGGATTGGACTGCAGCTTGGCCGCAGCATCGGCGGTCAGCAGGCGATTGATGTCCTGGACTTCGGCGATTTCCAGATCACCCACGGCCTGGCTCAGCTGCAGGCGGGCGAGCAGGAAGTTGTAGCGCGATTCGGCGTAATCAAGCTGCGCCTGGAACAGGGTGCGCTGGTTCTGCACCACATCCAGCACGGTGCGGGTACCGACTTCCAGGCCAACCTGCGACGCGTCGAACGCGCTCTGTGCCGAAACCACGGTCAGGCGACGTGCTTCCACTTCGCTGATGCCTGCAACCAGTGCCTGGTAGGCATTGCGGGTGTTGCGATCGACGGCGCGCTTCTGCTGCTCGAAAGTATCCTGGGCGATATCGCGACGGGCCAGGGCCTGGCGCACGCCGGACTGGGTGGCACCACCGGCAAAGATCGGCACGTTCAAGGTCAGGCCGATCGAGTTGGTGGTGGCGTCCGGGCTCAGGCTGCCGCTGCCGGTGCTGTCACCCCAGCGTGCGCTCTTGCCCCAGCTGCCGCCCAGCGACAGGGTCGGGTAGTGGCCGCCACGTGCCGCCGATACACCGGACTCGGCAGCGCTGACCTGCAGTTCCTGCGCCTTCAGCGCCGGGTTGCGCGACACCGCGTTGGTCACCAGCTGGTCGACGTTGGCACGGTTGGCCGGCACTTCCGGGCGGAAGTCCACCGGCAGGCCGCGCAGGTCGCGCACCGGCTGGCCGGTCAGTTCGGTCAATGCCTGGTAGGCGTCTTCCAGCGCGTTGCGGGTCTGGATGGTGCCAGCGCGGGCCTGGTCGTACTGGGCGCGGGCTTCGTGCACGTCGGTGATCGGTGCCAGGCCGACTTCCAGGCGCTTGTCGGCATAGTCGAACTGCTTCTTGGCGGCGGCTTCGTTGGTCTCCGCGGCGATCAGCGATTCAATGCCCACCAGCACATTGAAGTAGGTGGTCGCAGTGCGGACCACCAGTTCATCGTTGGCCGAATCCAGGGTGAAATCGGCGGCCTTGCTCAGGTCACGCTCGGCGCGCAGGTTGGCGAACTGGCTCCAGTTGAACAGGGTCTGGCTGCCGTTGATGCCGTAGCTGCGGGTCTTGGAGGTGGTGCTGCCGCTGATGTCGTCGTACTTGGTGTGGTTACGGGTCAACGAGGCCTCACCGCCGATCTGCGGCAGCAGCGCCGCACGTGCCTGCACCTGGCCTTCCTTGTCGTACAGGCGCTGGGATTCGGCCGCAGCCAGCTGCGTGTCACCGTTGCGGGCCATTTCGTAGACCTGCAGCAGGTCGGCGGCATGGGAGGTCAGCGGAGCAAGTGCGACTGCCAGCGCAAGGGTGAGGGATCGGCGGATCATTGCGGCTTCCTTGGACGGATTATTTTCAGAGTTGGAACTGCGCTGCGGGGGCGGCGCCCTGCAGGTAGTCGATGTCGGTTTCAAACAGCGATTCAACGCTGCCATCGGCCTTGACCAGCACCGCTTCCATGACCGGCGACTTGCCGGTGATGGCGAACAGGCGGCCACCCGGGCGCAGCATCTTGAGGAACTGGGTCGGTACGGTTTCCACCGCGCCGGTAATGCAGATGGCGTCGAACTGGCGCTGGGTCTGCCAGTCCAGGGCATCGGCTACTTCAATGCGGACATTGCTGCCCAGCTTGGCGGCATCCAGGTTCTGGCGCGCAAGCGCGGCCAGCTCCGGCTGGATTTCCAGGCTCAGTACTTCACGGGCCAGTTCGCCGATGCAGGCGCTCAGGAAGCCACTGCCGGTGCCGATTTCCAGCACCTCGTCGCTGGGCTGCAGATCCAGCGCCTGCAGGGTGCGGCCTTCAATGACCGGCTTCATCATCTTCTGGCCGTGGCCCAGCGGCAGTTCGATGTCGGCATAGGCCAGGGCACGGTTTGCTTCGGCGACAAACGCCTCGCGCGGCAGTTTGGCCAGCACGTCCAGCACGCGAACTTCCAGCACGTCCCAGGGACGGATCTGCTGTTCAACCATCATTTCGCGGGCGTGGGAATAATTGATCGTCATGGGGAACTCATCGATTCGGGCGCAGTGGGCCGGCCATTTTACCGGTTGGGGCGCACAAAGTACGGGGCAAGCATCGCCGTGGCCCCAAGGACAGCCGCAGTGCCGGAAGTCATTCGCACCTCCGGTTCATTCAGCTTTCTGGCGGGGCTCATAGGCGCGCACGAAAAAATCGACACTGGCGGCGATATGGGCGTCGGCATCCAGTGCGTCCGGTGCAGCGCACAGGCCACACATCATATGCGCATGCAGCTCGCCCTTGATCAGACAGAAGAACTGGCGGGCGGCCAGGCTGGTGTCGGCGACGGCCAGCTCGCCACGGGCCACACGGGCTGCCAGGAACTCGGAAAGGGCGGTTTCGGTACGTGCCGGGCCGGCTTGCCAGAACATCTGACGGATCCGGTCATCGGTGTCGGGGGTCATCATCATGCGCTGGGTAGCGATGGCGGCATCGCTGCTGATCAGCGTGAAGAAGGCATGGCCGATGCCGAACAACTGACCGCGCAACGGACCTTCACTGTCGGTGACAAACAGCTCATCCGGCATCATTTCCACGCATTTGGCCTGGATTGCCTCGGTGAACAAGGTCTCCTTGTCACCAAAATGGCTATATACCGTCAGCTTGGAAACGCCGGCCGTGGCAGCAATGCCGTCCATGCTGACGCCGTTGAAGCCAAGCTCGATGAACATTTCCTTGGCCGCGTCCAGGATGGCCGCACGCTTGCCCAGGTCCTTGGGGCGCCCCGGACCCGCGTTGCGTGGCGCGGCATTGGCCGCAGCGTTGAAAGAGGTTTTCGAGGACATCAGGTAATACTAGACCAGATGGTTTGATATTTATACTATACCGCCGCGTTTAGTAATGGCGCCGAAACCGCGCCATTCCCCTCACCTTGCAATGCGACCGTACCCATGAACAACCTGCGATGGATTGGCGGCAGTGTCCTGCTTGCCGTGCTTGCTGCCTGTGGAAAAACCGAGCCCGCCCCGGCGCCAGCCATCCCGGTGTTGGTTGTACACCCTGGCGGTAACGACGGCGTGACTGTCAGCGCCTATCCGGGCGAAGTGCGTGCCCGTGAGGAAACCGCACTGTCCTTCCGCGTGGGTGGCAAGCTGCTGCGGCGCGAGGTGGACGCCGGCCAGCGCGTGAGCAAGGGACAGTTGCTGGGCGAACTCGACGTGGCTGACTACAACCTGCAGGCGCGTGCGGCGCAGGCGCAGTACGCCGCTGCCGAAGCCGACCTGGTGCGCGCCCGCGACGAACACAAGCGTTACACGGCACTGGCCGGCCAGCAGTTGGTCAGCCAGTCGGCACTGGACGCACAGACCGCAGCCTTGAAGGCGGCGCAAGGCCAGGCCGATGCAGCGCGGGCCAACCTGGACGTGGCCCGCAACCAGTCCGGTTATGCCCAACTGCGAGCGCCCGAAGGCGGCATGATCGCCAGCCGCGAGGCCGAGGCCGGGCAGGTGGTGGCGGCCGGTCAGACCATTTACACGATGGCCGCCGACGGCGCACGCGAAGTCGCAATCGCCCTGCCGGAAAGCGCCATCCGCGATTTCAGCGTCGGCCAGGCGGTCGAGGTCGAGTTGTGGAACCAGCAAGGCAAGCGTCTGGCCGGCAGCATCCGCGAGATTGCCGCCGCCGCCGATCCGCAGGCACGCACCTATGCCGCACGCGTCAGCCTGGCGGCCGATGCCTTGCAGGAGGTGGAGTTGGGCCAGAGTGCGCGGGTGTACATCGCCCACGGCGGCAAGGGCGTGATGAACGTGCCGCTGGCAGCGGTGCAGGCCGGCAAGCAGCCGCAGCAGGCCAGCGTCTGGGTGGTGAACCCGGCTGATGGCAGGTTGCAGGCGCGCGCGGTCAGCCTGGGCGCCTATGGCCCGGAGACCGTGCCGGTGCTGCAGGGGTTGAAAGCCAATGACTGGGTGGTAGCCGCCGGCGGCCACCTGCTGCAGGAAGGACAGCCGGTGACTGCGGTAGATCGCAGTAATCGGCCGATTGAACTTGGCGCACCGAAGAAGGCTGCGTCGGAGGGCTCGCGATGAGCCTGTCGAAATCTTGTATGTACGACACCTTCGCCCTTCCCTCTGCGGGGGAAGGGGACCGGATGGGGGCTGACGCTCGCGGCAATGCCGAGCGGCGCGGGATTCGCGCTGAAAAGGGGAGTGAGGCGTGAAACGCTTCAATCTCTCCGAATGGGCGCTCGGCAACCGTCCGCTGGTGCTGTTCATGATGATCGCCATGGCGGTCATCGGTGCCTGGTCATACAAGCACCTGGGCCAATCCGAGGACCCGCCCTTCACCTTCAAGGCGATGGTGGTGCAGACCATGTGGCCCGGCGCCACCGCCGAGCAGGTGTCCAGGCAGGTCACCGAGCCGATTGAAAAAGCATTGATGAACACCGGGCAGTTCGAGTTCATCCAGGCCTATTCGCGGCCGGGTGAGTCGCAGGTGATCTTCATGGCGCGCGACTCGATGCGCTCCAAGGACGTACCCGAGCTGTTCTACCAGGTGCGCAAGAAGGTAGGCGACATCCATTCGCAACTGCCAGCCGAAGTGATCGGGCCGTTCTTCAACGATGAGTTCGGCGACACGTTCGGCAATATCTATGCATTGACCGGCAAGGGCTTCGACTATGCGCTGATGCGCGATTACGCCGACCGCATCCAGCTGCAGCTGCAGCGGGTGGACGACGTCGGCAAGGTGGACTTGATCGGCCTGCAGGACGAGAAGGTGTGGATCCAGTTGTCCAACACCAAGCTGGCCACCCTGGGCGTGTCCATGCAGCAGGTGCAGCAGGCCTTGGCGCAGCAGAACGCGATTGCCCCGGCCAGCTGGTTCGAAACCCCGACCGACCGCGTGCAGCTGCGCGTCAGCGGCCAGTTCACCTCGGTCGAAGACATCCGCAATTTTCCGATCCAGGCCGGTGAGCGCACCGTGCGGTTGGGCGATATCGCCGAGGTCAAGCGCGGCTTCGCCGATCCGGCCTCGGCCAAGATGCGCTTCATGGGCGAGGACGCCATCGGCATTGCCGTGGCGATGAAGGAAGGCGGGGACATCCTCAAGCTCGGCAAGACCCTGGATGGCGAGTTCGAACAACTGCAGAAGACGTTGCCAGCCGGCATGCAGCTGCGCAAGGTGTCCGACCAGCCGCATGCGGTGAAGGAATCGGTGGGCGAGTTCGTCAAGGTGCTGACCGAGGCGGTGGTGATCGTGCTGCTGGTGAGCTTCTTCTCGCTGGGTTGGCGTACCGGCCTGGTGGTGGCGGTGTCGATCCCGCTGGTGCTGGCAATGACCTTCTTCGTCATGCACCAGTTCGATATCGGCCTGCACAAGATTTCGTTGGGTGCACTGGTGCTGGCGCTGGGCCTGCTGGTGGATGACGCGATCATCGCGGTGGAGATGATGGCCACCAAGATGGAACAGGGCTACGACCGCCTGCGCGCAGCCAGCTTTGCCTGGGAATCGACGGCCTTCCCGATGTTGACCGGTACGCTGATCACTGCTGCCGGCTTCCTGCCGATTGCCACGGCCGCCTCCAGTACCGGCGAATACACGCGCTCGCTGTTCCAGGTGGTGACGATCGCGTTGGTGGTGTCATGGATTGCCGCGGTGCTGTTCATTCCTTACCTCGGCGACAAGATGCTGCCGGACCTGCATAACCCGCAGCCGCCCAAGCCGGGCAGCATCGCCGGGCGCTGGCGCGCGCTGCGCCTGCGCTGGGCTGACCGCAACCCGGCACTGGCCAACCTGGTCGGGCCCAAGGAGCTCTCGCACGACCACGACCCGTACAAGAGCGCGTTCTACCAGCGGTTCCGCGGCTTCCTTGACGCCTGCCTGCGCCGTCGCTGGCTGGTGATCCTGGCCACTGCCGGCCTGTTCGTGTTCTCGCTGGTGATCTTCCGCTTCGTGCCGCAGCAGTTCTTCCCGGATTCCACCCGGCCCGAGCTGATGGTGGATATCGAACTGGCCGAAGGCGCATCGCTGACCGCCACCCAGGCACAGGCGCAGAAATTCGAGGCGATGCTGAAGGACCACAAGGGCGTGGCCAATTTCGTTGGCTATGTCGGCAATGGCTCGCCGCGGTTCTACCTGCCATTGGATCAGCAGTTGCCGGCCACCAACTTCGCCCAGTACGTGGTGCTGGCCGAAGACACCAAGGCGCGCGAGGCGCTGCGTGATTGGTTGTTGAAGGACGTGGTGCCCAAGTTCGGTGATGTACAGCTGCGCGTGACCCGGCTGGAGAACGGTCCGCCGGTGGGCTACCCTGTGCAGTTCCGCGTCTCCGGTGAGCACATCGAGCGGGTGCAGGCCATTGCCGCGCAGGTGGCGGAAAAGGTGCGACAGAACCCGCATACCACCAACGTCAACCTCAACTGGAGCGAGCCGAGCAAGGTGGTGCGCCTGGTGGTGGACCAGGACCGCGCACGCGTATTGGGCGTGAGCAGTGCGCAGATCGCGCAGTTCCTGACCAGCTCGCTGTCGGGCATGAGCGTGAGCACCTACCGCGAAGGCAACCGCCAGATCGGCATGTTGCTGCGTGGCCCGGATGATGAACGCGCGCGTCTGGACATGCTGGGCAGCCTGGCCATCCCCACCGCCAGCGGCAAGCCGGTGTCGCTGTCGCAGGTGGCCAAGCTTGAATACGCGTTCGAGGACGGCATCATCTGGCATCGCGACCGCCTGCCCACGGTCACCGTGCGTGCCGACATCGGCGACAGCATGCTGCCGGTAGGCGTGGTGGAACAGATCGAGCCGACCCTGGCGGATATCCGCGATGCGATGCCCAGCGGCTATCTGCTGGAAACCGGCGGCACGGTCGAGGATTCGGCGCGTGGCCAGAACTCGATCAAGGCCGGCATGCCCCTGTTCCTGGTGGTGGTGGCGACCTTGCTGATGGTGCAGCTGCGCAGCTTTTCGCGGGCAGCGATGGTGTTCATCACCGCACCGCTGGGCATCATCGGCGCTACCTGGTTCCTGCTGCTGTTCCAGGCCCCGTTCGGCTTCGTGGCGATGCTGGGCACGATTGCCCTGGCCGGCATGATCATGCGTAACTCGGTGATCCTGATCGACCAGATCCAGCAGGACATTGATGCCGGCCATGACCGCTGGCACGCCATCATCGACGCCACGGTGCGCCGTTTCCGCCCGATCGTGCTGACCGCGCTGGCGGCGGTGCTGGCGATGATCCCGCTGTCGCGCAGTGCCTTCTACGGCTCGATGGCGATCTCGATCATGGGCGGGCTGATCGTCGGCACGGTGCTGACCCTGGTATTCCTGCCGGCCTTGTATGCGGCCTGGTTCCGGGTGAAGGCGGATGAGGCCAACCCCTGATTACTGAACGGTGAAGCCGCTGCTGTATCCGACAGCGGCGGCTTTAGCGGCTCAGTGATAAATTGTGGGGTGTCGGCGGGGGCCGACACGACCTGCAGGAGGCGGGTTTGCCGACACGCCATCGCGGTCAAATTGATGACAAGCACACAGGGCGACGCGGACGCCGGCGTTCGTTGCTGACCGCGTGGCTGCTGCTGGCGTTGCTGCTGGCCAGTCTGCCGAGCCAGGCTGCGCGCTATACCGTGGCCGGCTGGGGCATGGAACAGGGGCTGCCGCACAATCTGGTGCAGTCGGTCGCCCAGAGCAGCGACGGCTTCATCTGGCTGGGTACCTGGGAAGGCGTGGTGCGCTTCAATGGCCGCAGCTTCACCGTATTTGACCGGCAGAACACCCCGGGTGTGGAGCTGTCCGGCGTGCTCAGCATGCTGCCCGAGGCAGACGGTGGCATGGTGTTCGGCACCGTCAGCAACGGCCTTTACCGCTACCACGGCGGCAAATGGGCAGCGTTGGGGGGCAATGACGCGCGCAACATTGCGGTCAATGCGATAGCACGCGATGCGTCGGGGGATCTGTGGATTGGCTCCAAGGACCGACTGCTGCGCCTGCAGCGCAATGGCCAACTGCTGGATGAAGGTCGTGCCCTCGGGTTGCCGCAGGTCGCGGTCACCGCGCTGCGCTGGGACAGTGATGGCAGCTTGCTGATCGCCACGGAGCAGGGTGTCTACCAGCTACGCGAAGGGCGCATGAAGCACTGGCCACAGGTGGCCACCCAGGTGGTGCGCGACCTGGTCAAGGACATGGCCGGCGGTTGGATCCTTGCCACCGATGATGGTATCCACCATTTGCACGCCAACGGCTGGCAGGAACATCTGTTGCCGGGTGAGCGTGTGGACGCAGTGCGCCGCGATGCGGCCGGCGGTCTGTGGCTCAGCCTTTCCGCTGGCCGCCTGCAGCGGCTGTACGCAGGCAAGGTCGAGGCGGTCAGCATTCCCGGTCAGGTAAGCCCGGCCTTGTTGATCGACCACGAAGGCTTGGTGTGGTGTGGCAGTACCGATGGCCTGTTCCGGGTCGACGAAGGCGCTGCGCAAGGCATCACCAAATCCGATGGACTGGGTTCGGACTACGTCCGTGCAGTGATGCAGGGCGCGGACGATAGCGTCTGGGTAGGTCATTCCGAAGGCCTGGATCGCCTGCAGGGCGAGCGGATCCAGCATGTGCGACTTCTGCCAGGACAGGGACGGGATGCCTCCGTGCTGGCATTGGCCCAACACGGCGAGGGTGTCTGGGCCGGCACATACAACCAGGGCGTGTTCGACCTTGATGCGACAGGTCGGGTCAGGCAGCAACTGCGGCTGCCCGGTTCGGTGCAACCGCTGGTCCGCGCGCTGCTGGCCGATGCCGACGGCAGCCTGTGGATTGGCAGCAGTGATGGTCTCTACCACTACGACGGCAACCACGGCTTTCGTCACTTTGGCCTGGAAGAAGGCATCCCCGGCCTGGTGGTGCACACCTTGTATCGGGATGGTGCCGGCGCCTTGTGGATTGGTACCGACAGCGGCATGGCCATGCTCGACGGGGCAGGACGGCTGCAGTCCTGGATGGCGGACAAGGACATACCTGCGCGCTATGTCTTCGATTTTCTCGGCGACGAGAACGGCGACCTCTGGATAGCAAGCGATCATGGGCTGCTGCGCAAGCGCGGTCTGGATTTCGTCGTGTTCGACCACCGCAACGGCCTGCCGCGCGACAAGGTCTTCCGCATCCTCGACGACAAGACCGGGCACCTGTGGTTGCCCAGCAACCTGGGGGTTTTCCGTCTGGACCGGAGTGATCTGGTCGCGGTCGCTGCCGGTGCCCGTACACATTTGTCGGTGCAGGTGCTGGACCATACCGATGGAATGCCCAGCAGCCAGGCCAATGGCGCGTCATCGCCGGCCGGCTGGATGACCCGCGCGGGCAAATTGCTGCTGCCTACCGGCAGCGGTCTGGCGGTCGTGGACCCCAGCCGTGTCGACAACAATGCGCGTCTGCGCAAATTGCCGGTGGTGATCGAAAGCGTGATGGTGGACGGCGATCCCCAGCCCTTGAAGGACAGCTACGCGTTGCCGCCGGAGGTGGAGCGCGTGGCGGTGGCATTTGCGGGCTTGGGTTATCGCGCACCGGACAAAATGCGCTACCGCTATCGTCTGGAAGGCTTCGACACCGACTGGGTGGACGCCGGCGCGCGCACCGAGGCGGTGTACACCAACCTCCCACCGGGAAGCTATCGGCTGCGGGTGCAGGCGATGTCGCTGCCGCTGGATTGGGGCAACCCCAAGCGTGGCGGCGAAGCCAGCGTGCAGCTGGATGTCGCCACGCCCTTCTGGCAGCGGCCATGGGTGACGGCGCTGGTGGCGATGGGCCTGGCCGGTATCGTGATGTTTCTGGTGAGCTGGCGTACCGCCAGTTACCGCCGCCGCCAAAGGCAGTTGAATACGGAAATTGCAGCGCGTACACAGGAACTGCGCGACAAGAACCGCGCCTTGGAACAGACCGGTGCCGAGCGTGACGTGTTGTTGCACCGCCTGGAGCATCAGGCCATGCATGATGCGTTGACCAACCTGCCCAACCGGCGGGCAGGCGATGACAATCTCCAGCAGGCCCTGCGCGAGGCCCTGCAGGAGGGGACGCCCTTGTCGGTAGCGCTGCTGGACATCGACCACTTCAAACAGATCAATGACCGTTACGGCCACGAAGCGGGTGATCGGGTACTGCGCGACGTAGCCGGGTTGCTGCAGCTCAGCAGCGGCCACTTCGTTTCACGCCATGGTGGGGAGGAGTTCCTGGTCGTGCTGCGCGGTGTGGCGTTGGAGACAGCCGCAACGCAACTGCGCGAACTGGGCCAGCGCGTGGCACGGCTGCGCTGCGAAGAGGTGGACCCGGCGCTCAGCATCACCACCAGTATTGGCGTTGCAACACTGGCAGTGGGCCAAGATACGGTGCGCACCCTGCTCGCAGCCGCTGATCGGCAGCTCTACCGTGCAAAGCGCGAAGGGCGCAATCGCGTCCTGTCCTGATCGGAAGGACGCGTTGCAGTCATCGCGGTCTACTCAGTACAGGCCCTGCGCCAGCATCGCGTCGGCGACCTTGACGAAGCCGGCGATATTGGCGCCATCGACATAATTGACGCTGCCATCGGCGCGCACGCCATGCTGCACGCAGTTGGCGTGGATCTCCTTCATGATCACGTGCAGACGCTCGTCGACGTCGGCATGGCGCCAGGACAGGCGCAAGGCGTTCTGGCTCATTTCCAGGCCGGACGTGGCCACGCCACCGGCGTTGCTGGCCTTGCCCGGCGCATACAACGTGCCGGCCTGCAGGAACACATCCACCGCTTCCAGCGTGGACGGCATGTTGGCGCCTTCGGCCACGCATAGCACGCCGTTGTGTACCAACGTACGTGCATCGGTTTCGTCCAGCTCGTTCTGGGTGGCGCACGGCAGGGCGATATCGGCCGGGATATGCCAGGGGCGGCGGTCGGCAAGAAATTCGAAGCGGGCGTCGTCGGCCAGTTCTGACAGGCGGCCGCGACGCTCGTTCTTCAGCACCATCACTTCCTGCAGGCCCTGCTCGTCGAAGCCGTCGCGGGCATACAAGGTGCCGCCGGAGTCGGAGAAGGTCAGCACCTTCGCGCCGAGTTCGCTGGCCTTGATCGCCGCGTACTGGGCCACGTTGCCCGAGCCCGAGATCAGCACCTTGGCACCGTGGGTCTGGCGCTTGGCATGGTGCAGCATCTGCTCGACGAAGTAGACCGTGCCGAAGCCGGTGGCCTCCGGGCGCATCAGGCTGCCGCCGTAGGCCAGGCCCTTGCCGGTGAACACGCAGGCCGCATCGTTGCTGAGCTTCTTCATCATGCCGGCCATGAAGCCGACCTCGCGCGCGCCGACGCCGATATCACCGGCCGGCACGTCGGTATCCGGGCCGAGGTGGCGGTACAGCTCCAGCATCAGCGCCTGGCAGAAGCGCATCACCTCGCCATCGCTCTTGCCCTTGGGATCGAAGTCCGAGCCGCCCTTGCCACCGCCCATCGGCAGCGTGGTCAGCGCGTTCTTGAAGGTCTGCTCGAAGGCCAGGAACTTGAGGATGGACAGGTTCACCGACGGGTGGAAACGCATGCCGCCCTTGAACGGGCCAATGGCCGAGCTGTGCTGCACGCGCCAGGCGCGGTTGACGTGGGTCTGGCCCTTGTCATCGGCCCAGGCGACGCGGAACTGGATGACCCGCTCCGGCTCGACCAGACGTTCCAGCAACCCGTACTGCGTGTATTTCGGGTTCTGCTGCAGGAATGGCCACAGGCTGTGGGCCACTTCCTTTACTGCCTGCAGGAACTCGGATTGGTTGGGGTCGCGCTTGGCCACGTAGGCCAGGAAGTCGTCGGGGGTACGGTAGTTCAAGGTCATTCCTTTGTTGATGCGGGACCTGAAGCAACAGGTCCAATGAAGAAACGGCGTGGTGTCCACCTGCGGGAATGGCCCGCAAAAAAAGACGCGGCCAAGGGCCGCGTCGAGGTACTTCAGTGCAGCTGCGCAAGCACGGACTGGCCGGCTTGCTGGGTGCTGAGTGCCTGGCCTTGCGCGGCGAGATCAGCGGTGAAGTGACCCGCATCAAGCGCGGCGCTTACCGCCTGCTCGATGGCGGCCGCCTCGTCCTCCAGCCCCAGCGAATGACGCAGCAGCATTGCCGCGCTCAAGATGGTGGCATAGGGATTGGCGATGCCCTTGCCGGCGATGTCCGGTGCCGAACCGTGGATGGGTTCGTAGATGCCGACCTTGCCCTGTTCGCCCAGCGAGGCCGACGGCAGCAGGCCCAGCGAGCCGGCCAGCATCGAGGCTTCGTCGGTGAGGATGTCGCCGAACATGTTCTCGGTGACGATCACATCGTAGACGCGCGGCTTGGCGATCAGGTGCATGGCCATGGAGTCGACCAACTGGTGCTCCAGTTCAACGTCCGGGAATTCTTCGCGGCCGATGCGGGTGGCGATGTCACGCCACAGGCGCGAGGTTTCCAGCACGTTGGCCTTGTCCACCGAGGTGAGCTTGCCGCGACGGGCCTGGGCCAGGCGGAAGGCGCTGCGCAGCACGCGCTCGATCTCCACCGTGGTGTAGCGGCACAGGTCGCTGGCGCTGTCGGCGTCGCGGGTCTTGTCGCCAAAGTAGATGCCGCCGGTCAGCTCGCGCACCACGACGAAGTCCACGTCCTTGAGCAGTTCCGGCTTGATCGGCGAGGCATTGAGTGCCGCCGGGTGGGTGCGTACCGGGCGCAGGTTGGCAAACAGGCCCAGCGCCTTGCGGATGGCCAGCAGGCCTTGTTCCGGACGCACCTTGGCATTCGGGTCGGACCACTTCGGGCCACCGACGGCGCCCAGCAGGACCGCATCGGCCTTGCTGCAGGCATCCAGCGTGGCAGCCGGCAGCGGCTCGCCGTGCTTGTCGATGGCAATGCCGCCGATGTCGTATTCGCTGAAGCTGAAGCTGTGGCCGAAGCGGGTGGCGATGGCCTTGAGCACGTCAACGGCGACGGCAGTGATTTCAGGACCGATGCCGTCACCCGGCAGTACGACGATGTTGGCTTGCATGTAGAGGTTCCGGTTGCTTTGTACTGTTTTTGTCTGAAGCCCCTCTCCCTCCGGGAGAGGGGTTGGGGAGAGGGTAGGGCTCCACGAGCCGTTTGGCTGCGCAAGGCTTCGCGCGCTTACCCTCATCCGCCCCTGCGGGGCACCTTCTCCCGAAGGGAGAAGGGTTTGCCTCTTACGCTACTAGTGCAGCCTCAAAACGGCCAATCTCATCCGCTCGCCCCAGCAGCCAACCCAACTGGTCCACACCTTCCAACAGGCAGGTCTGCGAGAAACCATCCAGCGGGAACTGATAGGTCTTGCCGCTGGAAGTACGCAGCTCGCGCGCCGCCACATCCACGGTCAGCTCATCGTCCGGGTTCTGCATCAGCTCCTGCACGTCGGCTTCGTCCAGCACGATCGGCAGCAGGCCGTTCTTCAGCGAATTGCCGCGGAAAATATCGGCGATCTCGCTACTGACAATCGCCTGCAGGCCCAGATCGGTCAAGGCCCACGGCGCATGCTCGCGCGAGGAACCACAACCGAAGTTGCGTCCGGCCAACAGGATGGCGCGGCCCTGGTTGTGCGGCTGGTTGAAGGCAAACTCGGCGTTCGGTGAGCCATCGGCCTGCCAGCGCCAATCATTGAACGCGTTCTTGCCCAGGCCGGCACGCTCGGTGGTGGACAGGAAACGCGCCGGGATGATCTGGTCGGTGTCGATATTGGTCTGGCGCAGCACCACGGCGCGCGAAACGATGCGGGTCAGGGCGGCCATCAGTAAAGCTCCAGGTCGTAGCCCTTCTCCCTGCGGGAGAAGGTGGCGCGCAGCGCCGGATGAGGGTGGGCTTGCGCAGGGTGTTTACGGGAATGAGCAGCGGTCGCCCTCATCCGCCCCTTCGGGGCACCTTGTCCCGCAGGGAGAAGGGCAAAAGCGGCGGCCATCACGCCACCTCCTTGGCAAACAGCTCACGGGTATCGGCAACATGGCCATTGACCGCAGCCCAGGCCGCGCTCATCGGCGAGGCCAGCAAGGTGCGCGAGCCGGGGCCCTGGCGGCCTTCGAAGTTGCGGTTGCTGGTGCTCACCGCCAACTGGCCGGGCGCAACCAGATCACCATTCATGGCGATGCACATCGAGCAGCCCGGTTCGCGCCATTCGGCACCGGCAGCGCGCACGATCTCGTGGATGCCTTCGGCTTCGGCATCGCGCTTGACGATCTCCGAACCCGGCACCACCAGCATGCGCACACCATCGGCAACGCGGCGACCGCGCAGTACCTGCGCCACTTCGCGCATGTCGCTCAGGCGGCCATTGGTGCAGGAGCCGACGAACACCACGTCCACCGGCGTACCAATCAGGGCGTGGCCGGCTTCGAACTTCATGTAGTCCAGGCCCTTCTGCGCGGCGGCGTCGTTGGCGGCCGGGATCGGCGCATCAACCGCAATCGCGGTGCCCGGGTGCGTGCCCCAGGTCAGGGTCGGGCGGATGTCGGCGGCATCGATGTTCACCTCGACATCGAAGCGTGCGCCGTCGTCGCTGTTCAATGACGACCAATACGCCACGGCCTTGTCGAAGTCGGTGCCCTTGGGACCGCGCGGGGTCTTGGCGACCCAGTCGAAGGTGACCTGGTCCGGTGCCACCATGCCGGCGCGGGCGCCGGCTTCGATCGACATGTTGCACAGGGTCATGCGCTGTTCCATGTCCATCGCACGGATGGCCGAGCCACGGAATTCCAGCACATGGCCGGTGCCGCCGTTGACACCGATCACGCCGATGATGTGCAGCACCACGTCCTTGGCGCCGACACCCGGTGCCAGCTTGCCATCGACGCTGATCGCCATGGTCTTGGCCTTGCGCTGCAGCAGGCACTGCGTGGCCAATACGTGGCCGACTTCGCTGGTGCCGATGCCGAAGGCCAGCGAGCCGAAGGCGCCGTGGGTGGAGGTGTGGCTGTCACCGCAGACGATGGTCATGCCCGGCTGGGTGAAACCCTGCTCGGGGGCGATGACGTGGACAATGCCGCGGTTGGCCGAGGCCATGTCGAACAGCTCGATGCCGTACTCGGCGCAGTTCTTCGCCAGGGTTTCGACCTGCGCCTCGGAGGCCTTGCTGGCATAGGGCAGCTTGCCATCCGGACCGGCCGGCAAGGTCGGCGTGGAGTGGTCCATCGTCGCCTTGGTGCGGTCGGTGCGGCGCGGCTTCAGGCCACGCGCGCGCAGTTCGGTGAAGGCCTGCGGTGAGGTCACTTCGTGGATCAGGTGCAGGTCGATATACAGCACGGCCGGCGCGTTGTCGGACTCGGGGACGACAACGTGGGCGTCCCACAGCTTGTCGTACAGGGTTTTGGGTGCGGAGCTCATCAGTACGTTCCGTTGCCTATGTTCTGCCGTCGCGCTCAGGCGCTGACGGCTTCCTCGGTCTTGCTGCCTTGACGCTGGCGCAGCAGGCGGTTGGTGACATCCAGCCAGGCCAGTGCGCTGGCCTCGATGATGTCACGGCTGGTGCCGGTGCCTTCGAGGATCTCACCTTCGTGGCGTACGCTCAGGTTGGCCTCGCCACGTGCATCGGCGCCGATGCCGACGCTGTGCACGTGGTAGCTGTCCAGGCTCAGCTGGATGCCGGTGGCGGCCGACAGCGCCGAGAACAGTGCATCGACCGGGCCATCACCCTGCGCGGTTTCGGCCACGCGGTTGCCTTCTGGATCGGACAGTTCAACCAGGGCGTTGGCGCGGCTGCCTACATCGCTGATGGTCATCGACGCCAAGCGGTAGCCGTCGCTGCTGGAGGTACCCTGCATCAGGGTCTGCAGGTCGGCGTCGGTGACCACGCGCTGCTGCTCGCACAGCGCCTTGAACTGCTCGAAGACCAGCTTCAGTTCTTCTTCTTCCAGCCAGAAGCCCAGTGCACGCAGGCGTGCCTCGACCGCAGCGCGGCCGCTGTGGCGGCCCAGCACCATCTGCGAGGATTCCCAGCCCACGTCTTCCGGACGCATGATTTCGTAGGTGTTGCGGTTGCGCAGCATGCCGTGCTGGTGGATGCCAGATTCATGCGCGAAGGCATTGGCGCCGACAATGGCCTTGTTGCGCTGGACCGGCATGCCGACCAGACGCGACAGCAGCTGCGAGGTTGGGACGATGCGCTGGGTGTCGAAGCCGGTGTCGAAGTTGTAGAAGGCATTGCGCACCTTCAGCACCATCGCGATTTCTTCCAGCGCGCAGTTGCCGGCGCGCTCGCCGATGCCATTGATCGAACCTTCCACCTGGCGTGCACCGCCTTCGATGGCGGCCAGCGAGTTGGCGACGGCCAGGCCCAGGTCGTTGTGGCAGTGGGTGCTGAAGATCACCTTGTCGGCACCGGCGGCATTGGCGATCACGTGCTGGAACATCGCGCGGATTTCTTCCGGCGTGGTGAAGCCAACGGTATCGGGCAGGTTGATGGTGCGCGCGCCGGCGGCAATGGCTACCTGGGTGACTTCGGTCAGGAAGTCCAGCTCGGTGCGGGTGGCGTCTTCGGCGGAGAACTCGATGTCATCCAGATAGCCGCGGGCCATGGTCACGTGCTTGTGCACCGACTCCAGCACCTGCTCCTTGCTCATGCGCAGCTTGTGCTCGCGGTGCAGCGGACTGGTCGACAGGAACACATGCAGGCGCGGGCGTGCAGCGGCTTCCAGCGCCTTGACCGAGGTTTCGATATCGCCGGCCAGGCAGCGCGACAGCACTGCCAGGACCGGCTGTCGTACCTCGCGGCCGATCAGTGCCATGGCTTCACGGTCGGACTGCGAACTTGCGGGGAAGCCGGTTTCGATCACGTCCACGCCCAGTTCCGCTAGCGCCCTTGCCATCACCAGCTTCTGTGGTGGCGTCATGCTGCAGCCGGGTGATTGCTCACCGTCGCGCAGGGTCGTGTCGAAGATGGTAATTCGCGGGGTGTTGTTGGCTGGAGTATTCACCAGAGGGTCTCCTCGACTGCGGCGGTAACGGAAATATTGGGGGATTCGGATTTGGTGCTGCGCTGTGTCGATGCAACGACACGGCTTCTAAGTCGTTCGGCGTTACGCCGTCGCGGCTTGCGTGGAGGGCTGGGGCGGACTTCAGACAATAGCGTGGACAGTACCGTGGCATCGATGTTTCCACCTGAAACCACTGCGCATTTGCGCTTGCCGGAAACACGGCGGCCGGCAGCCAGGGCCAAGGCGCCTGCGCCTTCAGCGATGACGTGTTCTTCCAGTGCCAGGCGCACCAGGGTTTCGCGTAGTTCGGCTTCGCGCACGATGACCACATCGTCCAGCAGGCTGGCACACAGGCGGCGGGTGATGAAGCCGGGGATCTTCACTTTGACGCCATCGGCCAGGGTGGGCACCGGGTCGATCTCGCGCACGTCACCCTTGATCGCGCGGGCCATGGAATCCACGCCCTCGACCTGCGCGCCGATGATGCGCACGCCCTGTGATTTCAGGGCCAGTGCCACGCCCGATGCCAGGCCACCGCCGCCGATCGGCACGATCACCACGTCCGGCGCATGCGGGGCGATCTCGATGCCCAGCGTGCCCTGGCCGGCGATCACGTCCGGATCGTCGAAGGCGGACAGAAAGCGGTAGCCGTTCTGCTCGGCCAGCTCGCGGGCGAAGGCAAAGGCTTCGTCATAGCTGTTGCCGTACTGGCGCACGGTGGCGCCCCAATGCTGGACACCGGCAATCTTGGTGGCCGGTGCGCCGTGCGGCATCACCGTGATCGCCTGCACGCCGAGGCGGTGCGAGGCCCAGGCCACGCCCTGTGCATGGTTGCCGGCCGAGGCGCAGATCACCGGGCGCTCGTCGCCACGTTCCAGCGCGGCCAGCATTGCGTTCAAGGCGCCACGCACCTTGTAGGAACCGGTGCGCTGCAGGTTTTCCAACTTCAGCCAGGTGCCGAAACGTTCGGCGTAATGCAGCGGGGTAGGCGGCAGAAAACGGCGCAGGCGGGCCTGCGCGGCCAATACGTCGGCAACACTGACGTTCAGGACGTCAGCGGGTGCTGCAACTGCGACGGGGCGGCCACGATCAGGCATGGTGACGCCGGGATTCGGGATTCGGGATAGGGGATTGACGGTGCATCGCGGGCGGTTGGAGAAGACACCTCCGTTCAGTACCGCTCGCAGCCGCAGCCGAGCGGGTGCGGCTCCCGACTCCCGACTCCCCAATCCCGGCGCCACAAAGAAGACCCCTCCGTTGCTTGCGGCGGCGTACTACAGGTACGCCACTTACATCGCTGCTCATACGCTGGCACCTGCTACCGGTACCAGTCGCACGGATTCGCAGTCATAGACCTTCTGCAACTGGTGGCACAGCGTTTCCGGTGGGCGGGTGCCGTCGATGTCCATCTGCACATGCCAGCGGCCGGCATCGTCGGCGTTGCGCTGGCCGGCGATGTTGCTGGGGGCGAAGCCGCGCCGTTCGACCATGCCGATCACGCGCACCAGCGCGCCTTCGGCAGGCTTCAGCACCAGGTCAAGCCGGTATTGCATTGGAACTCTCCTGCGTTGCCTTGGCATGGGCCGGGTTGCTGTCCAGCATGGTGCTGTTGGCGTTGTTGGGTGGCACCAACGGCCAGACGTTGGCGCGTGCGTCGATGCCCACGTGCAGCAGCATCGGGCCGGGCGCGTCGAACAGTTCGGCCAGGCCGTCCTCGACTTCGGCGCGGTCGACGATGCGCTTGGCCTTGATGCCGAACACCTGGGCCAGGGCGACGAAGTCCGGGTTGTCGGACAGGTCGATCTCGCTGTAACGCTCGGCGTGGAACAGCTCCTGCCACTGGCGCACCATGCCCAGCGAGGAGTTGTCCAGCAGCACGATCTTGATCGGCAGCTTGCAGCGGGCGATGGTCACCAGCTCCTGCACGTTCATCATGAAGCTGCCATCGCCGGAGACCAGCACCACGGTGCGGTCGGGGCAGGCGAACTGCGCGCCCATCGCCGCCGGCAGGCCGAAGCCCATCGTGCCCAGCGCGCCGGAGGTCAGGTGGTTGCGCGGATGGTTGAAGCGGCAGTGCTGCGCCACCCACATCTGGTGCTGGCCGACATCGCAGGCGATCACCGTGTCTGCCGGCGCAACTTCGCTCAGCCGCTTCAGCAGGCGCGGGGCGTAGATCTGATCGCCGGGCGCATCGTAGCGGGCGGTGAACTTTTCGCGGTTGGCGGCGCAGCGGGCACGCCAGGTGTTGCAGTTGGCACGCTCGCCAGTCAGCGCCTGCAGGCCGTCGCGTACATTGCCCGGCAACGAGATGTCGGCACCGCGCAGCTTGGAGATTTCATAGATGTCCGCGTCCAGGTGGATGACGCGGGCAAACGGGGCGAACTCGGCCAGCTTGCCGGTGGCACGGTCATCAAAGCGTGCGCCGACCACGATCAGCAGGTCCGACTCCTGCACCGCCATGTTGGCGGCGCGGGTGCCGTGCATGCCCAGCATGCCCAGGTATTGCGGGTGGTTGGCGGGCAGGGCACCCAGGCCGCGCAGGGTCAGCACGGTGGGGATGCCGGTGGCTTCGACGAACTGGCGGAACTCGCCCACCGCATCGGCCAGGGCGATACCGCCGCCGCCGTAGATCACCGGCTTCTCGGCCTGGGCGATGGCAGTCAATGCCTGCGCCAATGCTTCGGCTGCCGGTGCCGGGATCGGATCGACCGAGGCCGGCACGTGATCAGGCAGATGTGCGGCATTGGCCAACTGCACATCCTTGGGCAGGTCGATCAGCACCGGACCGGGCCGCCCTTCGCGGGCGACACGGAAGGCTTCGGCAACCACGTGCGGCAGCTCATCGACGCTGCGCACCAGCCAGCTGTGCTTGACGATCGGCAAGGTCATGCCGAACACATCCAGTTCCTGGAAGGCATCGGTACCCAGCAACGGGGTACCGACCTGGCCGGTCAGGCACACCATCGGTACCGAGTCGAGCATGGCATCGGCGATGCCGGTGACCAGGTTGGACGCACCCGGGCCGGAAGTGGCCACGCATACGCCTACCTTGCCGCTGGCGCGGGCGTACCCGTTGGCGGCCAGCGCCGCGCCTTGCTCGTGACGTACCAGGATGTGCTTGAGGCTGGAGTCCACCAATGCGTCATAGAACGGCATGATGGTGCCGCCCGGGTAACCGAACAGCGTTTGCACGCCTTCGGCCTCCAGGGCCTGCGTCAGCCAGCGTGCGCCATTGCGTGGCGCACCGGGGGTGGATGTGTTCATGGAGCGACCTTTGCCTGTTGCGGGTGGGGGACCGCCGCGTGGATTACGCGGTCTGACCTTGCAGCCAGACCATCTTGGCGCGCAGTTCCTTGCCAACCTTTTCGATCGGATGTTCCATGTCGGCCTGCTGGAACTTCTTGTAGTTCGGCAGGCCGGCGTCGTACTCGGCTTCCCAGTTCCTGGTGAAGGTGCCGTTCTGGATGTCGGTCAGCACGTCCTTCATGCGTGCCTTCACCGAGGCATCGATCACGCGCGGGCCGCTGACGAAATCGCCGTACTGCGCGGTCTCGGAGATGAACTCCAGCATGCGGGTGATGCCGCCTTCGTAGAACAGGTCGACGATCAGCTTCAGTTCGTGCAGCACTTCGTAGTAGGCGATTTCCGGCTGGTAACCGGCTTCCACCAGCGTTTCAAAGCCGGCCTGGACCAGCGAGGAAGCGCCGCCGCACAGCACGGCCTGCTCGCCGAACAGATCGGTTTCGGTCTCTTCCTTGAAGGTGGTCTTGATGATGTTGGCGCGGGCGCCGCCCAGGCCGGCGGCATAGGCCAGGGCCAGCTGTTCGGCCTTGCCGCTCTTGTCCTGGTAGACCGCGTAGATGCACGGCACGCCGCGGCCGATTTCATACTCGCGACGGACCAGCGCACCCGGGCCCTTCGGCGCGACCAGCACCACGTCCAGGTCGGCGCGCGGCTCGATCATGCCGAAATGCACGTTCAGGCCGTGCGCGAACAGCAGGCAGGCGCCCTGCTTCATGTTCGGTGCCAGCACTTCGTTGTACAGCTTCTTCTGCACCATGTCCGGGGTCAGCACGGCGACCAGGTCGGCATCCTTGACCGCTTCGGCCGGGGTCTTGACGGTGAAGCCATCGGCCTGTGCCTTGACCTCGGTGGGGCCACCAGCGCGCAGGCCGACGATCACGTCGAAGCCGGATTCACGCAGGTTCATGGCATGGGCGCGGCCCTGGCTGCCGTAACCGACGACGGCGATTTTGATCTGGGGCAGTTCGTTGGTGCTCATGGTGCTTGGTTCCTTGCGATGAAGAGAGACATGCAGAAAAAGAAACGGCCGTTGCGTCAGGACGCAGCGGCCGGGGCGGGCAGGGCAGACACCATGCAGGTTGCAGCGCTGCAGGTGGCAGCGTTGGCGGTGTGTTTGTTCATGGTGTCTGGGGTCGAATACATGGTTTCAGATGAAATAGAAGCTGGAAACGAAAAACCCCGCACCGGGGTCGGCGCGGGGTCTTTAGTCGAATCTGGCTGTCTTTACGTTACGCGCCAGTCTGCCCCGCACCTGTTGGCTCGGTAATAAGTACGAGTACAAGAAGCGACGCCGCGGCGTGGGCCGGGGTCGGAGACAGGTCGGTGGTGGCGTTGTGGCGTTGCAGCATGGGTCGAGATAACCACCGCGTAACGGCGGTGTCAACGCTTGCAGGTGTGATTAGCAGAAATTGGCTGGCAGGCCCCGCTGGCGCTGCATGGTTTCTATTGAAACCTGCGCCTCGCAGTGCCGCGGCGGCGGTGATTGCGCGAAAGTTCGCCCGTCCGCGGCCGATGGATCGCTTTTTTGAAATGGGATGATTGGATTGCGACGCTTTTCCCGGTTTTACAGATAACAGGCCCTGCTGTTGGGGCCGGACCCGGGGATTTCATGGACAAGGTGAACGAACAGGCACAGGCACACAGCGACTGCTGCGGTGGGCATGTAGATACCGGCACGGTCGATGTTGTCTGTCTGATGGGCTACGCCGAGTCGCTGCCGGCGCCGCTGATCTACCGCAAGGGCTGGGCGCTGCTGGGCTATCTGGCGCTGGAATCCAATCGCATGCATTCACGCGCGGCATTGGCGGCGCTGTTCTGGCCGACGTTGAGTGAAACCAGCGCACTCACCAATCTGCGGCAGGTCCTGAGCAACCTCAATCGCTATTGCACTGAGCGCTTCGGCCCGGACGTGCTGTGCATCCAGCGTGCCAGCGTCGGGCTGCTGCGTGGTCAGCGCCTGCTGTTCGATATCGATGTTCTGCAGCACGCTCCCTGTGACGCGGCCAACCTGCTGGCCGAGCAGCGGATCTTCCTGGATGGCATGGAAGACATCGCCGACCTGGAGTTCCAGGCATGGCTGCAGACCTCGCGGCAGATGCTGGAGCTGCAGCTGATCAGTGCGGTGGAACGGTGCTGCGATCAGATGATCGCGCGCGCTCGCTGGGACTCGGCGATCAATCTGGCCAGCGCCCTGAGCCACCGCGACCCCTGGAACGAGGCGCATGCCCAGCGGATGATGCGGGCGCATGCAGGCAACGGCAGCAATGGTGGGGCGCTGACCGCCTACCAGCGCCTGGAAGCCTTCCTGCGCGATGACCTGGGCCTGGATCCCTGTCAGGAGACGCGACGCCTGCTGCAGCAGATCAGTGCGCTGGGCAGGGGCCTGCGGGTGGCCCCGGTGCAGTTGTCGGCACTGATCTGACACGCTGTACCCACGTCGGACTGGGCCGACTGCGCACAGGGTGATCTGGTCCACGTTTGCCATGCAGATCGGCACATGGTGGTGATGCGGGGCGCTGGGCTATCGTTGATGGCCCCCTGCCCCGGTACCGATCATGTTGCGTGCAGCGCTGTTGTTGACCCTGATCACCCTGCCTGCCGCCACGCTCGCGGCTGATCGCATCACTGGCCACGATTTCGCTACCCGTTCGGAAGTGATCGCGCCCCATGCCATGGCTGCGACTTCGCAGCCACTGGCCACCCAGATCGCACTGGATGTGATGAAGGCCGGCGGCTCGGCGGTGGACGCGGCCATCGCCGCCAACGCCGCGTTGGGCCTGATGGAGCCGACCGGCAACGGTGTCGGCGGTGATTTGTTCGCCATCGTTTGGGACCCAAAGACGCCGCAACTTCACGGTTACAACGGCTCGGGCAGGTCGCCGCGCTCCCTGACCCTGGCCGAGTTCCAGCGGCTTGGCTTGCGTGATATCCCCGCTACCGGGCCATTGCCGGTGTCCGTGCCGGGCGCGGTGGATGGCTGGTTCGCGCTGCACGAACGCTTTGGCCGCAAGCCGATGGCTGACAACCTGGCGCCAGCGATCCGCTATGCCCGCGAAGGCCACCCGGTGGCCGAGGTGATCGCCTATTACTGGGACCGGTCGGTGCCAAAGTTGTCCCAGTACCCTGGCTTCAAGGAACAGTTCACCCTCGACGGGCATGCGCCGCGCAAGGGGCAGATGTGGCGCAATCCCAACCTGGCCAACACCTTGCAGCAGATTGCCGACGGCGGACGGGATGCGTTCTACAAGGGCGACATCGCCCGCACCATTGGTGACTACTTCAAGGCCAATGGCGGCTATCTCAGCTACGAGGACATGGCGGCCCACCACGGTGAATGGGTAGAGCCGGTGAGCAGCAACTACCGCGGCTACGATGTGTGGGAGCTGCCGCCCAACAGCCAGGGCATTGCCGCGCTGCAGATCCTGAACATTCTTGAGGCCTACGATTTTTCGAAGATTCCGTTTGGCTCGGCCGAGCATGTGCACCTGTTTGTCGAGGCCAAGAAGCTGGCCTTCGCGGACCGTGCGCGTTTCTATGCGGACCCGGCGTTCTCACCGGCGCCGGTGCAACGCCTGATTTCCAAGGACTACGCCGCCGAGCGTCGTAGCCTGATCTCGATGGACAAGGCGCTGAAGGAAGTGCAGCCGGCGACGCCGAAGCAATTGGAGGAGGGCGACACCATCTACATGACCGTGGCCGATGCCGACGGCATGATGGTTTCGCTCATCCAGTCCAACTATCGCGGCATGGGCAGTGGCATGGCGCCTCCGGGCCTGGGCTTCATCCTGCAGGACCGTGGCGAGATGTTCGTGCTGCAGAAGGACCATCCCAACGGTTATGCGCCGGGCAAGCGTCCGTTCCAGACCATCATCCCGGCCTTCATCACCAAGGACGGCAAGCCGTTCGCCAGCTTCGGGGTGATGGGCGGTGCGATGCAGCCGCAGGGGCATGCACAGATCGTGATGAACCTTGTCGATTTCGGCATGAACCTGCAGGAGGCCGGCGATGCGCCCCGCATCCAGCATGAAGGGTCCACCGAACCGACCGGGCAGGCCGCCGCGATGAGCGATGGAGGCGAGGTCAATCTGGAGACGGGTTTCCCGTACGAGACCGTGCGCAGCCTGATGCGCAAGGGGCACCGCGTGGTGTTCGCCGACGGCCCGTACGGCGGCTACCAGGCCATCATGCGCGACGCCGACAGCGGCGTGTACTACGGCGCTTCGGAAAGCCGCAAGGATGGCCAGGCGGCGGGGTACTGAGTTTCTGGCGGAACATGCAGGCCGAACTCAATCTCCGCCTACGTTCCGTGATGCCTCTGCCCGCGCATCCTCCTGCGCCGCCTGCTCGCGTTCGATCCAGGACTCGAGCATGTGGCGCGCGCGCTGCGCCAGCCGGCGCTGGCGATTTTGCTCGGCGTCCAGTACGCGGTATAGCGACACCATCACCAGCACCATCAGCAGGGCGAAGGGCAGGGCGGCAATTGTGATCATGCCCTGCAGCGCATCCAATCCACCGGCCAGCAACAGCGCGGCAGCAATCAAGGCAATGGCCACCCCCCACACCAGCTTGCGCGACAGCGGTGGGTCGCCGGCTTCGTCGGTAGACATGCTGGCCAGTACCAGCACCGCCGAATCGGCCGAAGTGATGAAGAAGATCATCAACAGGACCAGTGCCAGTATCGACAGCAGCAGTGACGCGGGTAGGCTGTCAAACAAGGTGAACAGCACCGTTTCATAGCCATTGCCCAGTGCCAGCACCAGATCGGTGTGGCCGAACAGCTGCGACCACAGCGCTGTGCCACCGAATACCGAGAACCACAGGAAGCCGAGCAGGGTAGGCGCCAGCACCACGCCAACCACGAACTCGCGCACACTGCGGCCGCGCGATACGCGGGCAATGAACGAACCGACGAACGGTGCCCAGGCAATCCACCAGGCCCAGTAGAAGATGGTCCAGTCGGCCACCCAGGTGCTGCCCGAGAACGGCGACATGCGCAGGCTCATGGTCACCAACTGGTTGAGATAGGAGCCCAGGGTGGTGGTGAAGGTATCGAAAATGAAACCAGTCGGCCCCAGCACCAGTACTGCGGCCAGCAGCAGCGCAGCCAATGCCAGGTTGAAGTTGGACAGCCACTTGATGCCACGCTCCACGCCGCTACTGGTGGACAGCATGTACAGCACGAAGGCCACGGCGATGATGGTCAGCTGCAAGGGGACATCGGCGCGCAGTCCGAACACGCGTTGCAGGCCGGCGGCAATCTGGATGGTGCCAAAGCCCAGCGTGGTGGCTACGCCGATCGCGGTGGCGACCACGGCGGCGATATTGACCAGCTTGCCGAACCAGCCGCGATGGTGGCGGCCAATGATCGGCTGCAACATGTCGCTGACCAGGCCGCGACCATTGCGGTTGTACTGGAACCACGCCATCGCCAAGCCGATCAGCGCATAGATCGCCCAGGGATGCAGGCCCCAGTGGAAGAATGCATAGCGCATGGACGCGCGCGCCGCATCCATGCTCTGCGGTGGCAGGCCCTCGGGTGGGGTGACGAAATGCGACACCGGCTCGGCCGCGCCCCAGAACACCAGGCCGATGCCCATGCCGGCCGAGAACAGCATTGACAGCCAGCTGGCATTGGAAAAATCAGGCTCGGCATCCTCGCCGCCAATACGCAGGCTGCCAAAGCGGCCGAAGGCCAGGTACAGCAGGAAGCTGAGTGTCAGGAACACGATCAGCAGATACAACCAGCCCGCGCCGCGAACCACTTCGGCCAGTGCGGCCTGCACCACGTCGTTGAAGGGGCCGGGCGCGATGCCGGCGATCAGCACCAGCAAGGCAACCAGGGCGATGGAAATTCGGAACACCATCGAGGCTTCTCCGGTCATGGGATTGAGGGAAGCAGGCCACGGCTTGCAATACAGTCGGCGCGGATTCTGCGCCGGCGATGAAGAACGTGTTCACCGCGTGCCGATCCTAGTGAATGCGATGTCAGTGTTCCGTTAGCGTCTTCAGTGCGTCGCTTGCGCTAGCGCTGTCGGTTTGTGGTCTAATGCCGCCCGAAGCGGGGGTACCAAGGCCAATGGGCCGCGGTTGAGACATACCCTTCGAACCTGATCCGGTTGATACCGGCGTAGGGAAGCTTCGTGTACCTACCACGCGCCCGCTCGGGCCGTCGTGGCTGGTGTACGCCTTCGCTTCGTTCCGTCATGCAAATTCCTTGCATGGCCTTCGCACCCCGCGTGCGGGTAGACCAGGACGAACGCCAATGAATGCACAGCCCAGCCTGCAGCAACAGGCCCAGCAACTCTCCGAATCCGTGACCCGGCCGATTCCCGGCTCGTGCAAGGTCTTTGTCACCGGGTCGCACCCGGACCTGCAGGTGCCGATGCGCGAGATCGTGCTCTCCCGCACGCCGACGTTGTTCGGTGGTGAAGAGAACCCTCCGGTCACCGTGTATGACACCTCCGGCCCTTACACCGACCCCAACGCCACGATCGACCTGGCTGCGGGCCTGTCATCGCTGCGTGGCAACTGGATAGCGGAACGCGGTGATACGGAGCAGCTGCCGCAGCTGAGCTCGGCTTTTGGTCGCGCCCGCCAGCAGGATGTGCGGCTCGATGGCCTGCGTTTTCCGGGCCGCTTGCAGCCCCGGCGGGCCATTGCTGCCAGCAATGTCACCCAGATGCATTACGCGCGACGCGGCATCATCACGCCGGAAATGGAATATGTCGCGATCCGCGAAAACCAGCGCTTGGAGCAGGTGCAGGAAGCCGCGCTGCGCGCGCAACATCCCGGCCAAAGTTTTGGCGCCAGCATTCCGCCGCGGATCACCCCTGCGTTCGTGCGTGACGAAATCGCACGCGGCCGCGCGGTACTGCCGAACAACATCAATCACCCCGAGAGCGAGCCGATGATCATCGGCCGCAATTTCCTCACCAAGATCAACGCCAACATCGGCAACAGTGCCGTGTCCTCGGGTATCGCCGAAGAGGTCGAGAAGCTGGTGTGGGCGATCCGCTGGGGCGCGGATACGGTGATGGATCTTTCCACTGGCAAGCATATCCACGAGGCGCGCGAATGGATCCTGCGCAACTCGCCGGTGCCGATCGGCACCGTGCCGATCTACCAGGCCTTGGAAAAGGTGGACGGTCGCGCAGAGGAACTCAGCTGGGAGATCTTCCGCGACACCCTGATCGAACAGGCGGAGCAGGGCGTGGACTACTTCACCATCCATGCCGGCGTATTGCTGCGGCACGTACCGCTCACCGCACGGCGCGTTACCGGCATTGTCTCGCGCGGCGGCTCGATCATGGCCAAGTGGTGTCTGGCCCATCACAAGGAAAATTTCCTCTACACGCACTTCGAGGACATCTGCGACATCATGAAGGCCTACGACGTGTCTTTCAGCCTGGGCGATGGCCTGCGCCCGGGATGCATCGCCGACGCCAACGACGCTGCGCAGTTCGGTGAGCTGGAAGCACTTGGTGAGTTGACCAAGATTGCATGGAAGCATGACGTGCAGACGATCATCGAAGGTCCCGGCCATGTGCCCATGCAGCTGATCAAGCAGAACATGGACAAGCAGCTGGCCGAGTGTGGCGAAGCGCCGTTCTACACACTGGGACCGCTGACCACCGATATCGCACCGGGCTACGACCACATCACCAGTGCCATCGGCGCGGCGATGATCGGCTGGTACGGCACGGCGATGCTGTGCTATGTGACGCCGAAGGAGCATCTGGGCTTGCCCAACCGCCAGGACGTGCGCGACGGCATCATGGCCTACAAGATTGCCGCGCATGCCGCCGACCTGGCCAAGGGCCATCCGGGCGCGCAGGTCCGTGACAACGCACTGAGCAAGGCGCGTTTCGAGTTTCGCTGGGAAGACCAGTTCCATCTTGGGCTGGATCCGGAAAAGGCCCGTGAGTTCCACGACGAGACCTTGCCCAAGGACGCGCACAAGCTGGCCCACTTCTGTTCCATGTGCGGGCCGCACTTCTGCTCGATGAAGATCACCCAGGATGTGCGCGAGTACGCCGCTGAGCAGGGCGTGGAGGCACAGCAGGCGCTGGCGCTGGGCATGGCGGAAAAATCGGCGCAGTTCCGTGCGCAGGGCAGCGAGGTCTATCGCGTCGAATAAGGACCGGGCGTGCGGGGGCAGCAAGGGCGTACTGCCCCCGCACGGTTGACGCCGGGTAGCCCCGGGTCGTGCTAGCGTTCAGCCGTCCATCGCAGGGGTAGCCGCCATGAAACTTCGCGTCGCTTTCCGTTTTATCGCCGTGTTGCTTGTGTTGGCCCTGGCTGCATGCGCCACCGGGCCACGGGTGGCCAGCCAGGCCGATCCCAGCGCCGATTTTTCGCGTTACCGCAGTTATGCGTTTTTCACGCCGTTGGCCCTGGAGCAGCACGGCTACACCACCATCACCAGCAATCGCATCCGCGCTGCGGTGCGTAGCCAGATGGAGGCGCGTGGCTACGTACTGGATGAGGCCAATCCGGACCTGTGGATCAACCTCAACGCGTATATGCAGGACAAGACCCGCGTGACGACGATGCCGGAAGTGGATTACGACTACTACTACAGTTATCGCGCGCGCAGTTATGTCGCCGTGCCGTATTGGCGGGACCGTACCGATGTACGCCAGTACACCGAAGGCACGCTCAACGTGGACGTGGTGGATGTGCGCCGCAAGCAGTTGGTCTGGGAAGGCGTGGCGGTTGGCACGGTTGGGCGCGTGGATCCTGCGCGGCAGGGTGAAAAGATCGATGCCGCGGTTGCTGCCATCTTCGCCGAGTACCCGTATCGGGCGGGCGGCGCGGCCAACTGAGTACGCGTCGCACGCCGTTTGTCATCAATCACTGGAATGCGCAAGGACACGCCTGCATGCAAGCCCGCCTGAGATGGATCGCATTGGCGCGAAAGCACCCATCGGCGTGGTTGCTGGCGGTGCAGTTGCTTGGCGTGTTGTTGTACCCGGCAATGGAGCACATGCCGGCCGGGCGCGCCTTGTTCGGCGCGTTCGGCATGGCGGTGCTCGGGCTCGCGGTATGGGTAGTGCGGCGCAGCCCGCTGGCGATCTGGATGGCGCTGACGCTGGCGATACCGGCCGTCGTTTTTTCCGTGGCGGGCGCTTTGCTGCACCAGTTCACGTTGACGGCAGTGGCGCAGATATTCGAGTGCCTGCTGTACTTCTATACGACGTGTAGCCTGATTGCCTACATGCTGCAGGACCACAAGGTCACCCGGGACGAGCTGTTCGCCGCCGGCGCGACATTCACGTTGTTGGCATGGGCGTTCGCCTTCGCCTATTCAGTCTGTCAGTTCTTCTATCCCGGCAGTTTCGTGGCCACCAGCGAAGGCGATTTCAGAAGCTGGGTGGAGTTGCTTTATCTGAGCTTCAGCTTGTTGTCGGGGGTAGGGCTCAGTGACGTCGTGCCGGTGCACGCGCAAGCACGCGCATTGGTGATGCTGGAGCAGTTTGCAGGGGTGATGTACGTCGCGTTGGTGGTATCGCGCCTGGTCGGCCTCACCATCTACAAAGCGGAGAAGACTGAACGCTAGTTAAAAAAAACGCGCCAAACGGCGCGAATTTTAGAGCGAATTATGTGACTTCGTCGGCGAGAGAGAGCCTGGTGTCTTCCACGCGCAAGCGCGTGGGTACAGCGATAGAGTAATATCGGTTCCAGTCGAAACATTTGCTCTTTCCGTCGATGCCTTTTGCGGATTCTGGCGGCTTTGCGCGACAGCGCAACGCTGGACACAGGATGTGTCCTTCACGATTTTTCTGATCGTCAATGTCCAACCTTGAACCTCAACCAGCAGCCACTGACCGGCTGCGCATCGGTGCGTGTGTCGTCGTTCTTTCCTCGCGGGAAGTCCACGCACCCAACGCCAACAAGGTGCAGCGGCTTACGCCCAAGAGTGTCGGTGTCCTGCTGGCACTGGCACGCCGTGCGGGTCAGGTAGTCACGCGGGACGAGCTGTTTGCGGAAGTATGGCCGGACACCTTGCCGACCAATGATGTGCTGACCCAGGCGGTCACGCAGTTGCGAAAGGCGTTCTCCGTTGGCGCTGGAACGACACCTTATATAGAGACCATCGCCAAGACCGGTTATCGCCTGTTGGTGCCCGTGGTGTGGGAGCAGGATCCCCCATCCCCGCAAGACACGGACGTGTCGCCCCCAGCTGCGTTGCCAGCGGCAGCAGCAGGCAAGACGCGGCACGCGCAGCGGCGTCTGCGGCGGTACGTGTTGTGGGCGATTGGCCTGGGCTTGCTTGCCAGTACCCTGCTGCTGGGCGCGTTGCTTTGGCAGCGTTCCTCTGGTGAGGCCGTCATGGCTGGCCGCAGCGACACCACCGTGGCCGGATCCAGGGTGCTGGGCAGCCCGCAGCGGCCGTATCGATTGATCACTTCCACCGCTGCCTACGAAACCCAGCCCAGCCTGTCGCCGGATGGTGCGCTGGTGGTATTTGCGCGGGAGAACGAAACCCGATCCTCGCTATGGGTCCAGAGCACGGGCACTGCCACCGCAACCCAGTTGCTGCAGCCACCGGATGGGGCGTCGGATCGATTCCCCGCGTGGTCGCCCAATGGCCGCCAGATTGCTTTTGCACGCTTCCATCCCGGCGGTACCTGCGAAGTGCTGCTGGTGTCGGCCACCGGCAGCAACCTGCGCCGCGCCGCGCGCTGCGATGGCACCGACATGCTGAGCTTCGATTGGTCGGCCGATGGGCGCAGTCTGGTGTTCGGCTCGATGACCGGGCGCTACGCCAGCCCGGGCATCCGCCTGCTGGCGTTGGATTCCGGGCGCTGGTCGGCGCTGTCCTACGAAAGAAACAGCGACGACTTCGACTACGCGCCGCGCTACTCCCTGGACGGCAAGCACATCGGTTTTGTGCGCAATCCCCAGGTTGGTGACATGTGGGTGATGGATGCTGATGGCAGCAATGCACGCCGTTTGACCGATGATGCTGCTGAAATACGCGGATGGACCTGGTTGGGGCCGGGCGAAATGGTGTTCGGCCGGCGGGTGGATAGCGAGTCGCGTCTTTACCAGCTGGATGTACCTACCAGGACGCTACGTGACATGGGGCTGGACGATGCCCAGCAACCCGCAGCATCGCGGCACGGGGGCAATCTTGCGTTTACCCGCGACCAGCCGCAGGTGCGGTTGTTCAAGGTGCCGCTTGGCACCCCGGCGGCCAAGCCGCAATCACTGTTTGCCTCCTCGGCACGCGATGGGCAGCCGATGATCGCGGCCGATGGCCGGCAATTGGCCTTCACGTCCGACCGTTCCGGCACCTTTGCACTGTGGTGGGGGCGGGTGGGGGAGCCGGATTCACTGCAGATGATCGATGGGCTGCGCCCGGAGGCGCGCCAGCCGATGACCTGGTCGGCCGATTCGCACAGCTTGCTGGTGACGGGGCGGGATGCCGATGGCGTGCCGGGAATATATGAAGTCGTGCCGGAAGAAGGGCATTGGAAGCGCCTGCCAGTGCCGGTGCACGAGCCTTTGCAGGCGGTTTACGGCCCGCAACCGCAGCTGTTGTGGGTGATCGAGCGCGATGAGCAGCAACGTATGCAGCTGACGCTGTTTGATCGCGGCCAGACACCCTGGAAACGCATGGCCTCGTTGGAGGGCGCCTCCCAGGTGCGCTTTGATGCGGCGGGTAACAGATTGCTTTTCACCCGTCTGGCCAGTGGCGGGCTGTGGCAGGTCGCGCCGGATTTGGCGCCGGAAAGCGTCAAGCCAGTGCAGGCCGAGGTGCCCAGCCGTTGGCGTTATCGCAGTTGGGCGGTGGCGGCCAATGGTGCAGTGGAATACCTGCATATCGGCCATGACTGCGCCAGCCAGCTCAGTTCCATCGATGGCGACGGCGCCAGCCAATGCCTGGACCAGGAACGTTTCAATTCCGGCAATGGCTTCAGTCTGGCGCCTGCGGGGGACGCGGCTTACGTCGCCCTGGTGGTGGCCGATGGCGGCGATATCGGGGTGATGCGTATCCCGGCGCGCGCACCGAGGCGACTGCTAGGGTTCGCCAAGTGGTTGCCTTGGTTGGGAAAAATGCTTTCGTAAGTTTTTCGGCAGGGGCTCGGCAAGAATTCGTCGCAATCTCGTCAGACTTTCCTGACCGTGTCCGCCAGAGTTGGCAAAACCATCGGCCATTGAAGGCAAATGATGGTGAGTGGCATGCGGCAGGTTTCCTGGGTTGATCGTGGGCAGTCGGTTTCGTTCGAGAAGGCGGAAGATGGCCCTCGGCCGGCATGTGTCGGCGTGGCGCGGCTGGGTAGCCTGCAGACGTCGGGAACGGTGTTCACGATCTGGCTGCAGTTGCGTGGCAGTGCCTGGGTCGAGTCCAAGGAAGGCAAGTTCCGTCTGCGCCAGCGCGAGTGGATTGCATTCGAGAAGGAATCGCGGCCGCTGATCCAGGCAGGCCGTGATGGGCTGTGCGTGGGCGTCGCCCTCGACGCCGATGCCTTGCGCATGCTCGGCGCGCTGGACTGCAGTGTCTTCACCGGCCGCGGTCGCATGAGCCTGGCCGAGGCCCGGCTTGCCCTGCGCTTGTGGCGGGATGCGCAGGAGCCCGGCAGCACCATTCATCAGCTGCGTCCCTTGTTGCTGCACTTGGCCTCGCTGCAGCGTGAAATGTCCGGCAGCCTGCAGCGCTGCCCGGGGCGTTCACGCATCCGCAAGCGCCAGGTGTTCGGCCGCATGCAGCGTGCGCGCATGTACCTGGAGGGCAACAG
Organism: Stenotrophomonas sp.; assembly: GCF_032061965.1. GTDB lineage: Bacteria > Pseudomonadota > Gammaproteobacteria > Xanthomonadales > Xanthomonadaceae > Stenotrophomonas. The sequence continues at coordinate 45,368 of NZ_DAMBEF010000010.1, forward strand.
TCATCGCGTCGTGCGTATTGGCGAACTTGCCGAGCTGACCAATTTCTCCAGCTGGTATCTGTCCAAGACCTTCCAGAGTCTTTACGAGGAAAGCCCGCAATCGCTTTCGGCACGCCTGCGCCTGGAGCGTGCGGCGATGCTGCTGCGTGATACCGACATGATGATCGGCGAAGTCGCCTCTGCCAGTGGTTTTGACAACTGCTGCAGCTTTGCGCGCGCGTTTCGCGCCCGTTTTGGTACGTCGGCAACGCGCTATCGCGAGCTACCTGAATCTCTGACGCCAGACTCGGCAAAGCCTAAGAACGTTTCGCGCAAAACAATTAAGGCGGCGCAATCGTAACGTTCAGGGGTGTTTAACACACCGCTAACTTTGTCGTTGTTTAGCTCTTTGGAGAGATTGATGAAAGTTCGTAATTCCGCAGTGCGGTTGGGATTGCTCCCGGCCGGCATTGCCATTGCCTTGACCCCGGCATTTGCTTCGGCGCAGGACGCCGCTGCCGGTGCGACCACCCTGGACCGTCTGGAAGTCACTGGCTCGCGTATCCGCGGCGCCAACATGGAAACCCAGCAGCCGATCCTGACCCTGAGCCGTGAGAACCTGGAAAAGCAGGGCTTCACCTCGGTCGCCGACGTGCTGCAGAACATGACCTCTGCCGGTTCCCCGGCGATCTCGCGTTCGGAAGCCCTGGCTTCGGGCGAGAACGTGGGTGGTTACTACATCGACATCCGCAACCTGGGCGCAACCCGCACCCTGGTGCTGATGAACGGCAAGCGCCTGGGCGCTACCTCGGGCGGCTACCAGGATCTGAGCCAGATCCCGATGTCGGCCATCGAGCGTATCGAAGTCCTGAAGGACGGCGCTTCGGCCATCTACGGTTCGGACGCCATCGCCGGCGTGGTCAACGTGATCACCCGCAAGCGTTTCGACGGCGCTGAAGCCCAGGTCTACCTCGGCCAGTACGGCGAAGGCGACGGCGAAACCAACCAGTACTCCTTCACCATGGGCTCGGAAGGCGAGCGTGGTGGTATCACCCTGTCTGCCGAGTATTCCAAGCAGGATCCGGTGATGGCCAAGGACCGTTGGTTCTCGAAGGACGGTGCCAAGGGCCCGAACTCGACCACCGCTGACTGGAGTGCCCTGAGCCAGAACGGCTCGTGGTGCGACCCGCGCGTGTTCAACGACTGCATCAAGCAGGGCAATGAGCCGAGCCCCATCTGGCAGACGCTGAATCCGGGTGGTGATCCGACCAACCCGAACGACTACCACCAGATTACCGCTGCCGAGTATGCAAACTCGAACCAGCAGATGATGCTGCAGACCGGTATCGAGCGTAAGTCGGTGTACGTCAACGCCAACTACGATTTCACCGACAGCATCTCGTTCAATGCAGACATTCTGTACAACGAGCGCACCACCGATCAGCAGATCGCCGGCTACCCGTACCAGTCCCAGGCTTTCGGTACCCCGCTGGCAGGCAACAGCGCTTTTAACCCGGTTGGTCAGGATGTCGAATTCCGCCGTCGTCTGTGGGAAGTGCCGCGTACCACTGAAAGCAAGCTGAAGACCCTGCGCTTCGCGCCGACCGTCAGCGGCTTCTTCGAGTTCGCCGGCAAGTCGTTCGACTGGAATGTGGGTGCACTGTTCAACCGCAACGAGTCGACCAAGACCAACCATGGCGATATGAGCCTGATCGCTGCACGTCAGGCCCTGGGCCAGTCGTACATCGATGCCAATGGCGTTGCACGTTGCGGCACCGCTGCCAGCCCGATCGAGGGTTGCTATGCATGGAACCCGCTGCTGCCGGCAGGTGTCGCTGGCCCGGGTTCGCTGGACAACAAGGACCTGCAGAACTTCCTGTTCCCGTCCTTCACCACCACCGGCGTGACCAAGACCACCTCGTTCACCGCTGACCTGTCCGGTTCCATCGTGACCCTGCCGGCGGGCGATCTGGGCTTCGCCATCGGCGTGGAACACCGTGAAGAGGAAGGCCGCTTCGTGCCGGACGCCTTCATGCAGTCGGGTGAGTACACCGGCCTGGCGCAGACCACCACCAACGGCAAGTATGATCTGGACGAGGTTTACCTCGAACTGAACATCCCGGTGCTGGCCGACATGGCTTTTGCCAAGGAACTGACCGTCAATGTTGCTGGCCGTTACTCGGACTACAGCAACTTCGGCGACACCGTGAACGGCAAGTTCGGCATCACCTGGCGTCCGCTGGATGAGCTGCTTGTCCGCGGCACCTACGCTGAAGGCTTCCGCGCTCCGTCCGTGGACAACCTGTACGGCGGCACCGGTTCGAGCTTCGAGAAGTACACCGATCCGTGCTCGGTGGGCGTCCCGGGTTCGATCGCCGGCAGCGCCGCCTGCACCAACGCTGGCGTGGCGCCGAACTATGTCCAGCTGGGTCAGGGCTTGGAGCCGTGCACCACCTGGCCGTGCGCTACCCCGGACCAGTTCATTTCGGGTTCCAACCCGAACCTGCTGCCGGAAACCTCCAAGAGCAAGACCATTGGTCTGGTGTGGAGCCCGCGCTGGGTGCAGGGCCTGGACATCTCGCTTGACTGGTTCAACTACCAGATCAAGGACATGATCATCTCCGACAGTGTCGACCGTATCCTGCGTGACTGCTACGTGCTGGGCAACGCTGCGCGTTGCGAAGGCATCGTGCGCGCTGACGACGGCCACATCACCCAGCTGTTCTACGGTCTGGCCAACCTGGGTCAGATGGAAACCGAAGGTTACGATCTGGGCGTGAAGTACCGTCTGCCGGAGCTGGCAATCGGCCAGATCAGCCTGGATTGGCAGACCACCTATACCGCCAAGTACGATGAGCAGGGTCAGAACTCAGCCGGCGAGACCATCACCAGCGGTTACGTCGGCTCCCCGGGCATCTTCCGCGTGCGCTCGAACCTGGGCGTGAACTGGGAGAAGGGCGATTGGGGTGTCAACTACACCGCGCGTTACTACTCGGGCATGAAGGAAGACTGCATCTCGACGGCGGACGGCTGGTGTGATCTGGCGGACCGTTACCAGAATGGCGAGTGGGCACCGCTGCGTAGCACCGGTTCGAACACCTTCCATGACCTGCAGGTCAGCTACAAGGCTCCGTGGGATGCAACCATTGCCGTTGGTGCGAACAACCTGTTCAACCACCGCGGTGCACTGCAGTATTCGGCTCCGAACAGCGATTACGCCTACTACGGCGGTTTCGATATCGGCCGCTATGTGTACCTGAAGTACACCCAGCGCTTCTGATCCATCGAAGCACTGTGAAGCAGTACGAAGGGGTGGGCCGTATGGCCCACCCCTTTTCTGTTGAGGCTGGCAATTGCGTTCAAGCGACTGCTTGTTGCGTCAGACTGCCGGCATGCAGATACGACAACGGCCGCAGAAGCGGCCGTTGTTGTATGCAGTGCGGGCTTGCCGGGATCAGGCTTCGACGCTGATTCCCAGCAGGTTTTCCGCCATCTCGCGCCACTGTTCGAGCTTGGGCAGCATGTGGACACTGGCCAGGTACTGCTCATCGACGTCGCGTCCGGATGCCAGCGCGGTTGCCACATGCACGGCACCGGCAACCCAGAAGCTGCGTACATTGGAACGCGCAGGCTGCAACTGGAACGCAACTGCCTCGATGATCGGCATCGGCAGGCCCCACAAGCCCAGCAGGTAAGCGCCAGCCTCGGCGTGGCCGGGGCGCGGGTCTTCCGCATCGGCGGGCTCACGCTCGTCGCGCACGCCCGGTAGCAGCAGGCCGATATCGGCGAGCAGTGCGGCAGTGGCGCCCAACTCGGCGCTGGAGGCGGGCAGGATCTTTGCTGCCAGCCGCGAGGCCATCAAGGCGCGTGACTGCAATGCGTTGCGCTCTGGGCCGGACATGCCGGGTAGGGCGAACACTTCGCTGGCCAGCACCAGGTCGCGCAGGGTCGACAGGCCCAGCCGGGTGACCGCGCCGCGCAGGTCGGAGATCGCACGGCCATTGTTGAAGAACGCCGAGTTGGACAGCTGCAGGACCTTGGCCGCGATGGCCGGATCGGCTGCCACCAGCTTGGCGATTTCAGCCGCGTTGCTTTCCTCGTCCTCCTCCAGGGCGTGCATCAGGCTCAGGTAGAGATGCGGCGGGGAGGGCAGCTTCTCGATGCGGCCGATGGCCTGGCGCAGGCGCGGGCTGTCCAGCAGCTCCCGCAGTTCTTCCAGGCTGGTCAGGGCTTCGAGCAGCACTTCCGGCGCCAGTGGTAACGGCAGGAAGCGGTGGGCAACGCCGATGATGCGTGCCGATGGCGCACGCTGCGGGTTGTCGCCATCGATCAAGGCGATACGGATGGTTTCAGGGCGCAGGGTGCGGATCTGGCCGAGCAGGGTGGCCGGGGCCAGGTCTGGCAGCAACGGCGCGACGATGATGGCGTCGATGGTGGCGGACGCCACGGCCACGATGGCCGCACTGCCGTCCGGCACCGACTGCACTTCCCAGTCATCACCCAGATCGCCGATGTATTCAAGCAGTTCGGCGGACAGTTCGGCGTCGCCGCCGACTAACAGGATTCGCAAGACACTTCCCCTAGAAAAAACCCACAACCCCAAACAAAAACAGGCCGGGTAACCGGCCTGTCAATGTATCCAATCGCTGTAAACCGGTCATGCGTCGCACCGGCGAAACGTGATGTCTGTCGCTGCTGCTGACGTCTGTTACAGCGCCCCGGGGGGCTGGATCAGACCTCTTCTTCCTGCTTGGCCAGGTAGGTCTTGTGCGCGTCGATCAGGATCTGCTTGGCTTCGGCGGCGTTGCCCCAGCCCTCGATCTTGACCCACTTGCCCTTTTCCAGGTCCTTGTAGTGCTCGAAGAAGTGGCCAATGCGCTCCAGCCAGTGGCTGGACACCTGGTTGATATCCTCGACGTGGGCATAGCCATTGAAGATCTTGGCAACCGGCACGGCCAGGATCTTTTCGTCGCTACCGGCCTCGTCACTCATCTTCAGCACGCCGACCGGACGGCAGCGCACCACCGAACCGGGGACCAGCGGCAGCGGCAGGACTACCAGCACGTCGGCCGGGTCACCGTCGCCGCACAGGGTCTGCGGCACGAAGCCGTAGTTGCAGGGATAGCGCATCGGGGTGGAGAGGATGCGGTCGACGAAGATCGCGCCGCTTTCCTTGTCCATTTCGTACTTCACCGGCTCCGAATCCTTCGGGATCTCGACGATGACGTTGATTTCTTCCGGCGGGTTCTTGCCCGGCGAGACCAGTTTCAGGCCCATTGCGCTGACTCCGAATCGTAGTGTTTGTGGAAAACGGCCATTCTACGCGTCGGTTTATTGCGCCGCATCAAGGCGACTGAACGAGGTCCAGGTTCAGGTGCGCTTGATGTTCTATTTATTCAATTGAAACAATTGGTTGGGCTGATTTCTGGGTGCCTGCTGCTGATTCCCCGCAAAGAGCAGGCTTCTGCAATTGCAGCTCAAAAGCCGTTCTTCCCCTCGCGACAGCCCGCAGCGCAAAGCCCCTCTCCCCTTGTGGCGGCCCGCAGTGCAAAGCCCCTCTCCCCTTGCGGCAGCCCGCAGTGCAAAGCCCCTCTCCCCTTGCGGCAGCCCGCAGTGCAAAGCCCCTCTCCCCTTGCGGGAGAGGGGTTGGGGAGAGGGGAAAGGGGAGACAAGCGCGACGCGCGCCGGCCTTCCGCTTAGCGCAATGGCACCAGCAGCAACGCCACGATATTGATGCTCTTGATCTGCGCCTGCGGCGCCCCCCATCCCGTTCCCTTCCCCCGCAGGCGGGGGAAGGGCAAAGGTGCCGCGCGCAGTGGGCTTCGATTACAGCAACGGCACCAGTAGCAACGCCACGATATTGATGATCTTGATCAAGGGGTTGATGGCCGGCCCGGCGGTGTCCTTGTACGGGTCGCCCACCGTGTCGCCGGTCACCGCGGCCTTGTGTGCCTCGCTGCCCTTGCCGCCGAAGTGGCCGTCCTCGATGTACTTCTTGGCGTTGTCCCAGGCGCCGCCGCCGGTGGTCATCGAAATTGCCACGAACAGGCCGGTGACAATGGTGCCGATCAACAAGCCGCCCAGCGCCTTGGGACCCAGCAGCAGGCCAACCACAACCGGCACCGCAACCGGCAGCAGCGAAGGCACGATCATTTCCTTGATCGCCGAGCGGGTCAGCATGTCCACCGCCTTGTCGTACTGCGGCTTGCCGGTGCCTTGCATGATGCCGGGGATATCGCGGAACTGGCGGCGTACTTCTTCCACCACCGCACCGGCGGCACGGCCCACGGCTTCCATCGCCATCGCACCGAACAGATAGGGGATCAGGCCGCCGATCAGCAGGCCGATGATCACCGTGTGGTCGGACAGATCGAAGGTAAACACTTCGCCTGGATGTGCGGCCTGCAGGTTGTGCGTGTAGTCGGCAAACAACACCAACGCGGCCAACGCCGCTGAGCCGATCGCATAGCCCTTGGTCACCGCCTTGGTGGTATTGCCCACCGCATCCAGCGGATCGGTGATGTCACGTATGTCCGAAGGCAGCTCGGCCATCTCGGCGATGCCGCCGGCGTTGTCGGTGATCGGGCCATAGGCATCCAGCGCGACGATCATGCCGGCCATGGACAGCATTGCAGTGGCGGCGATGGCGATGCCGTACAAGCCACCAAAGTGGAAGGCGCCCCAGATCGCCGCACACACCGCAACCACCGGCAATGCGGTCGACTTCATCGATACACCCAGGCCGGCAATGATGTTGGTGCCGTGCCCGGTGGTGGACGCCTGTGCCACGTGCTGCACCGGCTTGTACTGGGTGCCGGTGTAGTACTCGGTGATCCAGACGATCAGTCCGGTCAGTACCAGGCCGATCAAGGCGCACAGGTAAAGATTGGTCGCGCCGTAATGCGAGTCGGCCATCAGCTGCGTGGTTACCGGCCAGAAGGCGATGGCGGCCAGCACGGCGGAGACAATGACGCCCTTGTACAGCGCCCCCATGATCGAGCCGCCGGCCTTCACCTTGACGAAGAACGCGCCGATGATCGAGGCAATGATGGACACGCCACCCAACACCAGCGGGAACAGCACCGCATTGCGTCCGGCCTCATCCATCATCAAGCCGCCCAGCAACATGGTGGCGATCACCGTGACCGCGTAGGTCTCGAACAGATCGGCGGCCATGCCGGCACAGTCACCGACGTTGTCACCGACATTGTCGGCAATCACCGCCGGGTTGCGCGGGTCATCCTCGGGGATGCCTGCCTCGACCTTGCCGACCAGGTCCGCCCCCACGTCCGCACCCTTGGTGAAGATGCCGCCGCCAAGCCGGGCGAAGATCGAGATCAGCGAACTGCCGAAGGCCAGCCCCACCAGTGCATGCAGGTTTTCAGTCTGGCTCAGGCCCAGCCGCTGCAAGATCAAGTAGTAACCGGCCACGCCCAACAGGCCCAATCCCACCACCAGCATGCCGGTGATCGCGCCGCCGCGGAATGCCACATCCATTGCAGCGCTGATGCCGTTGCGTGCGGCTTCGGCGGTGCGCACGTTGGCACGCACGGACACGTTCATGCCGATGTAACCGGCGGCACCGGAAAGCACCGCGCCCACGGCAAAGCCGATCGCGGTGTACCAACTGAGGAAAAAGCCGACCAGGACGAACAGCACCACACCGGCAACGGCGATGGTCAGGTATTGCCGGTTGAGATAGGCGCGGGCGCCTTCCTGGATGGCGGAGGCGATTTCCTGCATGCGGGCATTGCCGGCAGGTTGTCGCAAGACCCATTGGGCCGAGATGATGCCGTAGACGATTGCCACGACGGCGCAAACCAAAGCGAGCACAAGACCGTACTGTTCGAGCATGACCCCTCCCAACGTTGGTGGATGCCAACCAGCGAATGGCTGAAGCGGGGGACACGCCGGGTAGATCGAATCACTGGAACAGACCCGGGGCCGCGAACGGCTGTGGTACGTGTCGCTGTGTTCAAACACTCCTGGAGCGGGCCGAGTATGACTGCCAGCTGTCTCCACCGCCAGCCGTCTTCCTGTTTGCCCACCCGTTCAGCACGACAGTGGCAACGTGCGGCCTCTGTCACCAGGAGTTGCCCGATGAAAGCCACCGCCCCGCTGATGTTGCTGGCGCTGTTGCCGCTGTGCGCCGCAGCAGCACCCAAAGCCGAGATCGAGCGGCCAGCGCCCGCCGCACAGGCGACGGGCAGCGTGCATACCGTGCGACAGATTCCCGAAGCCTGTACCCGTATCGAAGGCCGCTTCACCGGTACGGCCGCGCAGCCGTATGACATGCAATTGGTGCGCACCAACCCGCAGTGCCAGCCGCGTGCCGTGTTCCTGGACGCAAGCAAGGTCACGCCCAGCGAAGCGGCAGGCTGGAAGCTCAACGAGGTGGTTCGCATTCCGTCGGCGAGCTGCAGTTCGCAGCAGGCGGTCGTTGAAGTGTGGCGCAAGCCGGCTGGGCAGCAGGTAGCACTGGATGGACAGGGCCAGAACCGTGTCTATCTTGAAGACGCCAAGGCGCAGGCGGCGGCAGGGCGGCTTGCAGCGTTGCCGGCGTACTCGGCGAAAGTGGCCTTGCAGGGGACGGCGTGTCAGTGAGGTTGCTCGTTTTGTCCATCCGGTTGAGCACTACCTGAAGTCATTGCCCGCGTAGCGGGCCAAACGTGTAGAGCGCAGTCATCTTGCGCTGGGGCATTGCCGGGAACGCCTCTGCCGCGCATGGCGCGGCACTACATTGCCTTGGCTATGTTGCTGCACGTCCAATTTGTTGGCAGGCCTCTTTCAGCTCAGCGTTGATCAACGGTTACCAGCAAGGGCGAGGCAAAGATGGCGGCGGGCGAAATCACCGGTTCGGATAGCGGGACGTCGGTGCCATAACGCTCACGCAGCTTGCTGCGGACCACCGGTGCCCGCAGGTCGAAGCTATCCAGCCGTGCGAGCGGCGCCAGTTCGATCGTGGCCGCGTCGCGGTACAGCTTCCACACCAGTTCCGAACAGTAGATGCGCTGGTTCGACCATTCAAAGGTCAGGTCGTAGGGACGGCCGATATAGGTGCTGGCCGCAGCATGCAGCCGCGCCTTGGTTGCCGGCGTGAGCGGGGTGGCGGGGCGCTTGATCACATACCGGCCCTGCAGGCCGCGATCCAACCATGTCTGCAAGGGGGTGTAGCGCACCGGTTGCACGGCTTCCAGCACGTAGGGGCGGCCACTGCGCAACAGCACCACCCCCATGTGGCTGTAGCGCGAACGCGTGGCCGCCTGCACCGCCGCGCTCTGGCTGGAGGTGGAGGTGTGGAAGACGATGTCGCCGTCCTGCGGTGTATAGGCGTTGGCCAAGGGCGCACACGCCACGCACAGCAGCAAGGCGACGCATCGCATCACCTTCGCCGTGATGGCAATGGCGATGGGCGGGCTGGCCGCCGCAACGCCACCGCAACAACGTGGTATCAGCCTTCCCAAGCGGCCAGCTTCTTTGCCACCGGTACGTTCTTCAGGCTCACGTACTTGGGCAGGCCATCGCGGCCATACGGCAGCGGTGCTTCACCGCGGATCAGCGGCTGCAGGTAACGACGTGCCTTCTCGGTGATGCCGAAGCCATCCTTGCGGATGAAGCCGGCCGGCATCTTCTTCTCGTGGTTGGCAACCTTGGACAGCGGCGCGGCCTCGATCTTCCAGCGATAGGGCACATCCGAGCTGCGCACGATCACCGGCATCACCGAGTTGTGCCCCTTCAGCGCGAACTGCACTGCCGCTTTGCCCACCGCCTGCGCCTGTTCCCAGTCGGTCTTTGATGCAATGTGACGTGCCGAGCGCTGCAGGTAGTCGGGCAGGGTCCAATGCACCTTGTAGCCGAGTTCGGCCTTGACCTTGCCGGCCAGGTAGGAGGCCACGCCGCCGAGCTGGGTATGGCCGAAGGAATCCTTGACCCCCCCGGCATCGGCAACGAACTGGCCGTCGGCGGTATGGATGCCTTCGCTGGCTACCACCACGCAGAAGCCGACCTTCTCCACCACCTGTTTCACCTTGGCCAGGAAGACCGGCTCGTCATAGGCGCGTTCGGGCAGCAGGATGATCTGCGGTGCCTCGTTGGGGTTCTCGCCAGCCAGACCGGCGGCCGCCGCCAGCCAACCGGCGTGGCGGCCCATCGCTTCGTAGATGAAAACGCGGGTGGAAGTTTCGGCCATCGCCGCCACATCCAGCGCGGCCTCGCGCACCGACACGGCGGTGTACTTGGCGGCCGAGCCGAAGCCAGGGCAGGTATCGGTCACCGCCAGGTCGTTGTCGATGGTCTTGGGCACGCCCACGCAGGTCAGCGGATAGCCGTATTCCTTGGCCAGCTGCGAGACTTTCAGCGCGGTATCGGCCGAATCATTGCCGCCGTTGTAGAGGAACCAGCGCACGTCATGTGCCTTGAAGACCTCCAGCAGGCGCTCGTATTTTGCGCGGTCGGCTTCCAGCGACTTGAGCTTGTAGCGGCACGAGCCGAACGCCCCGCCCGGCGTATGGGCGAGCGCGGCAATGTTGGCGGCCGACTCCTTCGAGGTGTCGATCAAGTCCTCGCGCAGCGCACCGAGGATACCGTTGCGTGCGGCCAACACCTTGATTTTCTTTGACCTTGCTTCGGCGATGACGGCCGAGGCGGTGGCGTTGATGACGGCGGTGACGCCGCCGGACTGCGCATACAGCAAGGTGCCTTGGGACATGGGCAATACTCTCCAGATCGGGGGACATTCCGGGACATTGGCCGGATGCGGTAAGCTGCACATATTGCGGTGCAGCGTGAATCGGCCCATGAGTCTAACGCCGCTGTCCGTCCCGTTTCCTCAAAACATATGGGAGTCAGGAATGCGATTGGTTCTGTTGGGACCGCCCGGTTCGGGCAAGGGCACGCAGGCAACGAGCCTGAAGGAACAACTGCAGGTTCCGCACATTTCCACCGGTGATCTGCTGCGTGCCGAAGTGGCCGCCGGCACCGAGCTGGGCAAGCAGGCCAAGGCGGTGATGGATGCCGGCAACCTGGTGTCCGACGACATCCTGCTGGGCATGCTGGAATCGCGTCTGTCCCAGGCCGATACCGCCAAGGGCTTCATACTGGACGGTTACCCGCGCAACGTGGCCCAGGCCAATGCGCTGGGCGAACTGTTGGCCAAGCTGAACCAGCCGCTGGACGCCATCGTGCAGCTGGACGTGCCGACCGAACTGCTGGTCGAGCGCATTGCCGGCCGTGCCAAGGAACAGGGCCGTGCCGATGACAACCCGGAATCGGTGCGTCAGCGCCTGCAGGTCTACAACGATTCCACCGCCCCGGTGATCGACTTCTACGCGGCCAAGGGCACCTTGGCGCGGGTTGACGGTGTTGGCGCGCTGGACGAAGTGCTGACCCGCATCCTGGCGGCGATCAAGCGCTGATGACGCGGGGCTGCGGCGGGCAACCGCTGCAGCCGCCCGCGTGCCGCTGCTGCGGCAAACGCGCATACGGAAACGCCCGGATCCATGCACTGGATCCGGGCGTTTCGCTTGTAAAAGCCAGCAAAGGGCGTGCTCACGGCCCCATCAGCATGAGCTCCCTGGGGATGGCCTCTTGGGGAGTAGGACCTGAGGGATACTGAGGCTGGCGTCACGCATTTTCCCTGTGAAACAACTGTGACGGTATCGGGGAATCCCCTACACCAATTGGGGGTACACCTACACGAAACCGGGCTTACCCCTTAACTACGCGCATCGGCGACAATCTTCGGATGAGCAAGATCCATATTCTCGGCATTGCCGGCACTTTCATGGGCGGCGTTGCCGCCTTGGCCCGCGAACTCGGTCATCAGGTCGAAGGCAGCGATCAAGCGGTCTATCCGCCGATGTCCACCCAGCTCGAAACGCTGGGCATCACCCTGTCGCAGGGCTATCTGCCCGGCAATATCAGCGCTGATTGCGACGAAGTGGTGGTCGGCAATGCGCTCTCGCGCGGCAACCCGGCGGTGGAGGCGGTGCTGGACTCGGGTCGCCGCTATACCTCCGGTGCGCAATGGTTGTCCGAGCAGGTGCTGCCTGGCCGCGACACGCTGGCCGTGGCCGGTACCCACGGCAAGACCACGACGACCACCATCCTGGCGTACCTGCTGCAGGCGGCTGGTCGTGAGCCGGGCTTCCTGATTGGTGGCGTGGCCGAGGACTTCGGTGTGTCAGCGCGGTTGGGGCGTTCGATGGTTGGGGGTGCTGGTGCAGCCCGATCCCCATCCGCCCCTTTGGGGCAGCTTCCCCCGGAGGGAGAAGGGGAGGACGTGTCGATCCTTTCGGATCGTCCGCTTTTTGTTGTGGAAGCCGATGAATACGACACCGCGTTCTTCGACAAGCGCAGCAAATTTGTCCATTACCGGCCGCTGGTGGCCATCCTCAACAACCTTGAGTTCGACCACGCCGATATCTTCCCGGACGTGGCGGCGATCCAGCGCCAGTTCCATCATCTGGTGCGCACTGTGCCGGGCCGCGGCCGGCTGATCGTCAATGGCGAGGACAAGCACCTTGCCGAGGTGTTGGCGATGGGCTGCTGGACACCGGTAGAGCGCTTTGGCCTTGATCCGGCGCTGGAGTGGAGTGCGCGGTTGATCAACCAGGATGGCAGTGCGTTTGCGGTCCTGCACCGCGGCGCGGAAGTGGCGACGGTGGAATGGTCGTTGCTGGGGCGTCACAACGTGCTCAATGGGTTGGCGGCGCTGGCTGCTGCACATGCGGTGGGGGTCGATCCGGCACAAGTTGCACCGGCCTTGGCTGGCTTCCACAGCGTCAAGCGGCGCATGGAAGTGATCGGGCAGGCGCGGGATGTGACCATCTATGACGATTTCGCCCATCACCCGACCGCGATCCACACCACGCTGGAAGGGCTGCGCGCCAAGGTAGGCGACGCGCGCATCGTGGTGGCGATGGAGCCGCGCAGCAATTCAATGCGCCTTGGCGCGCATGCCGACGCTTTGGCGCCGTCTTTGGATGTTGCCGATGCGGTGGTGTTCCTGGCGCGACCGGAGTTGCCCTGGGATGCTGCCAAGGTGATCGACGCAGTGCGCGGCGATGCTCAGGCGGTGGCCGATACCGACGCTTTGCTGGTGCAATTGGGCCAGGTGGCGCGTGCGGGCGACCACGTCGTGTTCATGTCCAATGGTGGCTTCGACGGGGCGCCGCGCCGGTTCCTGGCGCAGTTGCAGGCATCCCGTTAAGCCTGGCGTAAACCGCGAAGCCAGCGAGGTAACCCGGGTCAGCACGGCGCCCCCGGGACTTGCCGCAACCGGGTAGGGCGCTGGTCAACAGCGTTCTACGCACACCGCGATGATCATCGCCAAGGCCCCGGGTGCGCTGCGCTTACCGGGGCGACGGTGTTTGGCGGTGCGCGTTGCCTAGCGCGAGGGTTTGGCGATGTATCCCATCAGCGCCGAGATCTGCGCCGATGCGCTCAGCAAGGCCTGCACATGCGCAGGGTCCGGCGTGCTTGGCAGGTAGTGGATCGAACCTACGATCGCCAACGTACCGAACAGCTCGCCATCGCCCTGCAGCAACGGTGCTGCCAGCGCATTGATGCCGATATAGAGTTCTTCGGGCGCATCGGCCCAGCCGCGCTTTCGGACCAGCGCAATCTCCGCCGCCAGCCGGTCCGGATCGACGATGGTGCGCGGCGTACTGGCCGGCAACGTCTGGGTCAGATAGGCGCGGCGCAGTTTTTCAGGGCCGTAGGCCAGGGCGATCTTGCCCTGCGCCACGCTGTTGTGATGGAAGCGCGTGCCCGGACGCAGGCTGATTTCCACCGGTGCGGTGCCGCGCAGCAGGTCCAGCACCACCACTTCGTTGTCGGAGAAGGTGGAAATCACCACCGTCTGCCCGACTTCGTCGCGCAGCTGTTCAAGCATCGGCTTGGCCAGCCCCATCACGTCAAAACGGCTGCTGCAGGCACGGCCCAGCAGGAACATCTGCCAGCCGACGCGGTACTGATTGTTGTCCGGATCCTGATCGACGTAACCGTGCTCGCGCAGCACGCTCAGGTGGCGGTGCACGCGTGCCTTGGGCATGCCCAGCACCTGGGCCAGGCGGGTGACGCCCAGCCCGGTTGGTGCAGCGGCCAAGGCTTCGATCACCTTCAACGAAACGATGGCGGTGGGCAGACCGTGCTCGGTGCCTTCTTCCTGGGTTTCCACCGTGCCGCTGGCGGCACGTACTTCCTGTTTGTCACTGGCAACGTTGCGGGGCATCGGGTACCTGTCGGCGATTTCCATGGCAGGGGCGCGCCCTCGAAAGACGCGAATTTTGCCGATTATGGCAGGTCGATGTATCGCTCTGCGAAAACCTTGTACTGTTGCGTCTTCGGCGCGGCGGCATCTTCCGGGCGCACATAGCGGATCGAGCTGCGGCCCTTGAGCTGGCGTGGCAGCAGGAAGCAGCGGATGAAACGGGTCTCCTCGGCGTCGGTAGTGGGGGCCAGTACCGGTGCATGGCCCAGCTCGAACCAGGCCGTGCCGGGCGGGTAATCGTGGCTGTTGCCCAGGGTTTCGATGCTGATCTGGCCGTAGTCGCAGATGCGGATGCCGGGGCCCTGGTGGACGTGGGTGAGGGCGACCCCGCCCTTGGGGAAATCCACGCGGTCGCAGCGCATCAGCCATTCAAAGCGCTCGTCCAGCTCGATCGGCGCCTCCAGCTTGAGCGCGCTGCGGGTGGCGGGGGCGGAGGGGAGAGCGCCCGCCGGTCGAGCGCTGTCGGTCAGATCCCAGCGCCACAGCACGGTGTCCTGGGCGCCATTGAGCAGGGTCAACGGCTCCTGTGACACGCGCGCCTGGGCCGGGTCCAGGGCTTGGCTGTCCTGCGGTGATTCAACCCCCAGGCCGCCGCTGCGCACATAGAGCGCACGCGGGCCGCTGGGCAGGTAGACCGGCGGGCAACCGGCCGGCAGGTGGTCTTCGTGGAGGCGGAGGATCAGTTTCGACATCGGAATCTCGCGGTGGTTACGACGTCTGTATCGTATATCGATACGAAATTGATTGTCATGTTCCATTTTTGAGAAAAGTCGGATATTTTGTGGTCTCGGTATCGTTCACCGATACTTTCATCTCGGCCAAGATTCCGGAGGGGAAGACCGTGGCGCAGCGTGATTCAACGATCCAAGAGGTAACCGCCCTCAGTGGCGGCCGCTGGTGGCAGGGCGCCAGCAAACAGCAGTGGGGCACGTTCCGTTCGGCCTATCTGGGCTGGATGCTGGATGTGATGGACCTGATGCTGTTCGCGATGGTGCTCAAGCACGTCAGTGCCGACCTGGGCTTCGACAAGTCGCAGGCAGGCATGGTGATGTCGGCCACGCTGCTTGCCACCGCATTCGGCGGCTTGGTGTTCGGCTACCTGGCCGACCGCATGGGCCGCGCCAAATCGATGATGCTCAGCATCATCTGCTACTCGATTGGCACCGCGCTGTGCGGGCTGTCCGATTCGCTGGGCCAGCTGATGCTGTTCCGCATCATCGTCGGCCTGGGCGTGGGCGGTGAATGGTCGGCGGGCTCGGCACTGGTCAGCGAGAGCTGGCCGGCGCAACACCGCGGCAAGATCCTGGCGTGGATCCAAAGTGCTTTCGCATCCGGCTATGCCGCTGCGGCGATCATCGCCGCGCTGGTGGTGCCGACGCTGGGGTGGCGCTGGGTGTTCATGGTCGGCCTGCTGCCGGCGTTGCTGGCTTTCTATGTGCGCCGCCACGTCAAGGAACCGGAAATCTGGGTCAACCAGACCGAGCGTCTGAGTTTCGGCCAGACCATGGGGACGCTGTTCGGTTCACATGCGCGCAACACGATCGTCGGCCTGGCCTTCGTCACTGCTGCGATGTGCGGCTATTGGGGCTTGTTCACCTGGATCCCGACCTACCTGGCAACGCCGGTTGCCGACGGCGGCCCGGGCCTGGACATGGTCAAGTCGACGATCTGGATCGTGATCATGCAGGTCGGCGCCGCGCTGGGCTTCGTCACGTTCGGCTATATCGCCGACGCCATCGGCCGCAAGAAGGCCTTCATGTTGTTCTTCGTCTGCTCGGCATTGACCGTGCCGGTGTTCGTGATGATCAAGTCGCCGATGGCGCTGATGGCATTCGGCATCGTCGTGGCTTATTTCGGCACCGGCTTCTATAGCGGTTTTGCACCGACCTTCGCCGAGATGTTCCCGACCACGGTGCGCGCTACCGCGCAGGGCTTTGTCTACAACGGTGGCCGCGCCATCGCTGCGATCGCGCCTGCGCTGATCGGCTTCCTCGCCAACCGCTATGGCGTTGCCAGCGGCCTGATGGCTACTGCAGCGTTCTTCGCCTTGGCTGCGGTGATCGTGCTGCTGTTCCTGCCCGAGACCAAGGGCGCCGAGCTGACCTGATTGCAATACTGGAGTAGAGAAATGCCGATCATCCAAGTGACCCTGGTGCAGGGCCGCGACGAGCAGAAGGTGCAGCGCTTCATCCGCGAACTGGCGCGGGTGGCGCATGCCGAACTGGATGCGCCGATGAGCGCGATCCGGGTAATGGTCAACGAAGTGCCGCCGCAACGCTTTGCGGTGGGTGATGTGCTCAAGAGTGATCCGATGGACGGAGGCAAGCCATGAGTGCCTCGGTACTGGGCAGCGATGCCATCGCCGTGCATGGCGCCGAACTGCATGCTGCCCTGCGTAGCGGGGTTGCCGTCGAGCCCTTGAGCGAGCGCATCCCGGGCTTGAGCCTTGCCGATGCCTACGCGATCTCCAACGACTTGCTGGCACGGCGCCTGGCCGATGGCGAGCGCGTGGTAGGCAAGAAGATCGGCGCGACGTCTGTGGCGGTGCAACGCATGCTGAAGGTGGACCAGCCGGATTTCGGCTTCCTCACCGACCGCATGGAAGTGGCCAACGGCGGCGTGTTGCCGGTGGCCGGCATGATCGCGCCACGCGCGGAGGGCGAGATTGCCTTCCATCTGAAGCGCGATCTGGTTGGCCCTGGCATCACCCACCACGACGTACTGGCGGCAACCGAAGCGCTGTCGGTGTGCTTCGAGATCGTTGATTCGCGCATCCGCGATTGGCGTATCGGCATCACCGATACCGTGGCCGACAACGCTTCGGCAGCGGCCTACGTGCTGGGCGAGCTGCGGGTCCCACCGAAGAGCCTGGACCTGGGCACGCTGGGCATGGTGGTCGAGAAGAATGGCGAACTGGTTGCCACCGGGGCCGGTGCTGCAGCACTCGGCTCGCCAGTCAATTGCGTGGCCTGGTTGGCCAATACGCTGGGCCGGCTGGGCACGCCGCTCAAGGCTGGCGAGGTCATCCTGTCCGGTGCGTTGGTGCCCCTGATCCCGGTTGCCGCAGGCGACCACATGCGCGTGCGGGTCGGCGCGTTGGGCAGTGCCGAAATCCGTTTTGCATGACGCCTGCTTCCTCCCCCACATTGAATGACAGGAGTTCTGCATGACCCTGAAAGCAGCCATCGTCGGTCCCGGCAACATCGGCACCGACCTGATGATCAAGATCCTGCGCCACGGCAAGCACATCGAGATGGCGGCACTGGTCGGCATCGACCCCGCCTCGGACGGCCTGGCGCGCGCCGCGCGCATGGGCGTGCCGACCATTGCCAGCGGCGTGGCCGGGCTGATCGCCTCGGAACTGTTTGCCGATATCGACATCGTTTTCGACGCCACCTCGGCCTCGGCGCACATTGCCAATGATGCATTGCTGCGCCAGGCCAAGCCCGGCATCCGCGTGGTTGACCTGACCCCGGCGGCGATCGGTCCGTACTGCGTGCCTACCGTCAATCTGGACGCCAACCTCGACGCGGCAAACGTCAACATGGTCACCTGCGGTGGCCAGGCCACCATTCCGATGGTGGCGGCGGTCGCCTCGGTGGCCAAGGTCAAGTACGCCGAGATCGTCGCCAGTATTTCCAGCAAGAGTGCCGGACCCGGCACCCGCGCCAATATCGACGAGTTCACCGAAACCACCTCGCGCGCCATCGAAAGCGTTGGTGGCGCCGCTGTGGGCAAGGCCATCATCGTGCTCAACCCGGCCGAGCCGCCATTGCTGATGCGCGATACGGTCTATGTGCTCAGCGAACTGGCCGATACCGCCGCGGTCGAGGCCGCCGTCAACGACATGGTGGCGCGCGTTGCGGCCTACGTGCCTGGCTACCGGCTCAAGCAGCAGGTGCAGTTCGAGGTGCTGGACGAAGCGGTCAACGTACCGGGCGTTGGCCCGACCACCGGCCTGAAGACCTCGGTTTTCCTGGAAGTGGAAGGCGCCGCGCACTACCTGCCGGCCTATGCCGGCAACCTCGACATCATGACCTCGGCCGCGCTGGCCACCGCCGAACGCATTGCCGCGGCGGTGCTGTCCAAGCGCGCTGCCGCCTGAGGAACGACCATGACAGACAACAAGCTCTATATTTCCGATGTGACCCTGCGTGATGGCTCGCATGCCGTGCGTCATCGCTACAGCGTGGAGCAGGTACGCACGATCGCCGCTGCGCTGGACAAGGCCCGCGTCGACTCGATCGAAGTCGCGCACGGCGATGGGCTGCAGGGTTCTTCGTTCAACTACGGCTTCGGTGCACACAGCGACGTTGAATGGATCGAAGCGGCGGCCGGTGCGGTATCGCACGCGAAGATCGCCACGCTGCTGCTGCCGGGCATCGGCACCGTCCACGACCTGAAGGATGCCTACGCCGCAGGCGCGCGCATTGTCCGCGTCGCCACGCATTGCACCGAGGCTGACATCTCGCGCCAGCACATCGAGGCCGCCAATGCCCTGGGCATGGATGCGGTGGGCTTCCTGATGATGAGCCATATGACCACGCCGGCGGCGTTGGCGGTGGAAGCGAAGAAGATGGAAAGCTATGGCGCCTCGTGCGTCTACGTGGTGGATTCCGGTGGCGCGCTCAACATGAATGATGTGCGCGAGCGCGTCGGCGCGCTGCGCGAAGCGCTGCAGCCGGCCACCCAGATCGGCATTCACGCCCATCACAACCTGTCGCTGGGCGTGGCCAACTCCATTGCTGCGGTCGAGGCCGGTGCGATCCGTGTCGATGCCAGCCTGGCGGGTATGGGTGCCGGTGCCGGCAACGCACCGTTGGAAGTGTTCATTGCCGCGGCAGAGCGCATCGGTTGGAACCACGGCTGTGACCTGTACACCTTGATGGACGCGGCAGACGACATCGTGCGTCCGCTGCAGGATCGGCCTGTACGGGTCGATCGCGAAACGCTGGCGCTGGGTTATGCCGGTGTGTATTCAAGCTTCCTTCGCCACGCCGAGGCCGCATCGCGCCGCTTTGGCATCAATACCGTCGACATCCTGGTGGAGCTGGGCAAGCGCCGCATGGTCGGCGGTCAGGAAGACATGATTGTTGATGTCGCACTGGACATGCTGCGTGCACGCGGCGAACACCCGCAGGAGATGAGCGCATGACGCTGGACCGTTCCATCATCGAAGGCTGCGCCCTGCAGCTGCTCGCCGCCGAACAGGAAGTGCGCGAGGTGACCAAGATCACCGACGCCCACCCGCAGATCAATGTCAGCGATGCCTATGACATCCAGGAGTGCCTGCGCGGCATGAAGCAGGCGGCAGGCGTGCGCATTGTCGGCATGAAAATGGGCCTGACCTCCAAACCCAAGATGCAGCAGATGGGCGTGGATACGCCGATCTATGGCTTCCTTGGTGATGACAATGCCGTGGACGATGGCGCGGTGATCGATACCGCGCGGCTGATCCATCCGAAGGTGGAGGCCGAGATAGCCTTTGTCATGGCGCAGGCACTTGCCGGCCCGGGCTGCGATGTCGCCAAGGTACTGGCCGCCACGGACTATGTGGTGCCAGCGATCGAACTGATCGACTCGCGCTACGAGAATTTCCGTTTCGACCTGCCCAGCGTGATTGCCGATAACACCTCGGCATCGCGCTACGTACTCGGCTCGCAGCCCACCCCGGTGGCAGGGCTGGACCTGGAGACCTTGGGCGTGGTGATGGAGAAGAATGGCCAGGTGGTCGAGGTCGGCGCGGGCGCAGCGGTGCTTGGCAATCCCGCCGATGCCGTGGCGATGCTGGTCAACATGTTGGCCGAACGTGGGCAGGTGTTGCCTGCCGGCAGCGTGGTCCTGTCCGGTGCCATCACTGCGGCGGTGGCGGTTGCTGCCGGAGACAACGTGCTGGTGCGCGCCGATGGCATCGGTACCACGTCGATGCGCTTTGTCTGAGCCCGTCAATCCCGCGCAGGTGGAGATCGCTCTGGCCCCCTGCTGGCAACTCGCGCTGCGGAATTTTCAACATATGACCGAAAAATCAAAGGCAAGAGTGATCCCCGCTCGCGCGGGATAGACGTACTGAAATCTGGGCGGGAAATCAGTACGAACGATTTCGCGCATTGGAAAGCGGCATCAATTTGACCGGCCCTTCCACGAAAGGCCGGAACGGTGTTCTGTTGCCCTGGGAGGGGAAAATAATGATCAGCAACAAGAAATTGACGGTCCTGGCCGTCAGCACGGCCTTGGCAGCAATGCCGCTGAGCGCACTCGCGCAGGCAATGGATGCCAAGGCCATGGAAGCGCGAATGCTGCAACTGGAGCAGGAAATGCAACAGATGCGCGCCGCGCTGCAGCAGTACCAGCAGCGCGAATCCGCCAGTGCGGCCGCATCTTCTTCGCCAAGTGCCAGCGCGCTGGATGCAACCCGGGTGGCGACCGCGGCGGCACCGGCGGCACCAGCGACGACCATGCCCAATGCCATGGCAGGCACGAAGTTTTCGTTCGGTGGCTTCATCAAGCTGGACGCCATGTCCACGCATACCAGCGATGGCGAGATGGCCGATGGTTCGGCCGGGCGTCTGTTCTATTTCCCGAGTGCCACGCCGGTAGCCGCTGATGGCAATGGCCACAGCGCCAGCTATACCGATGTACATGCGCAGTTCTCGCGTTTCTGGTTTGGCGCCGATACCACCACCGATAGCGGCGACAAACTCAAGGCCTACATCGAGGCCGACATGTACGGCGGTGGCAGCAATGCCTTTGCCGGCAATGAAGTCATCACCAACACCTATGCGCTGACCCTGCGCCAAGCCTATGTCAGTTGGAACAACTGGCTGGCCGGCCAGACCTGGTCCAATTTCCAGGACGTGGCGGCGCTGCCGGATACGGTGGATTTCACTGGCCCATCGGAAGGCACGATCTTCTCGCGCCAGGCGCAGCTGCGTTACACCCGCGGCGCATGGTCGTTCTCCGCGGAAAACCCGCAGACCACCATCACCCCGTTTGCAGGCAAGGGCGCGCGCTTCAACAGCGGCGTTGACACCATGCCCGACCTGACCGCGCGCTGGGGCACCCGCGGTGATTGGGGCCATTTCACCGCCGCGGCACTGCTGCGCAGCTTCCGTTATGGCGGGGATACCGAGACCGGCGCGGCGCTGAGTGTGTCGGGCCGCTTCAACATGGGGGCAAACGACGACCTGCGTTACATGGTCAGCGGCGGCAGCGGCGTGGGCCGCTACCTGGGCTTTGCGCTGGGCAGTGACACGGTGCTGGACGAAGAAGGCCGCCTGCATGCAATGGACGGCTACGGCGGCTTTGCCGCCTGGCGCCACGCGTTCTCGCCCAAACTGCGCGGCAACCTGGTCTACTCGGTGGCAGTGCTGGACAACGATGCGGCGCTTACCGGCTATGAAGTCACCGAGAAGGCGCAGTCGGTGCGTGCCAACCTGATCTACTCGCCGTTCCCGAAGCTGGATCTTGGCGTTGAACTCAGCCATGCCACGCGTCGTATCGAGAACGGCGAAGAGGGCGACATGAATCGCCTGCACACGCACGTGAAGTACAACTTCTGATGCTGGGCGTGGCGGTGAAGATCGCCGCGCCGGTCGATACAGGCGGGCTGGGGTAACATCGTTCCCGGTCCGCCTGTTTTTTCATCCGATGAATCCATCGCAAACGCTGCCGCTTTTTCCGCTGCACTCGGTCCTGTTGCCAGGCGCTGCGCTGAACCTGCGCGTGTTCGAGGCGCGCTATCTGGACCTGGTGCGCGAGTGTGGACGCAAGGGCTGCAGCTTCGGCGTGTGCCTGATCCTCGAAGGCGAGGAAGTCGGCGCACCCGCCATACCTGCAGCCTGGGGCGTGGAAGCTGCCATTGAAGATTTCGACGTCGGCCCGGACGGCGTGCTGGTATTGCGCTTGCGCGGCGCGCGGCGATTCCATGTGCAAAGCACGCGTGTGCGCGACAACGGCCTGGTGGTTGCCGATGTCCAGTGGTGCGAGCGTGACAGCGATGATGAACTGCAGCCCGAGCACGGTTTGTTGGGGACCTTGTTGGAGCACATCCTCGAGCAGGCCGGCGGCGAGTACGCTGCGGCGGGCCCCGCGCAGCTGGATCAGGCCGCCTGGGTGGGCTGGCGGCTGGCCGAGTTGCTGCCACTGAGCGAGGAGCAACGGCTGGCACTGCTGCAGGAGCACGACCCGCGCCAGCGCCTGGACCGCCTGCTGGAATGGATCCCGGATTTCGACGTCCCCGAACAGCCGCTATGACCGCCGCCGCAGGCGCGGCCCAAACTGCGACATAAACGCCTTGCCAGCTGGCAGCGGAACTGCCGTTCCCGTCGATGCCAAGCCTGCGATGTAGTGCCGACCCAGGGTCGGCAATGACGTTGCTGAAGGACCAGCAGCAGAGCCGGACTCACGCTCCGCGAGCTGCAGCGCCTCAGCGCTGCTCGGCACGGATCATCAATACCGGCAGTCCGGTATCGGGCTGAACCTGCTGTTGGGTTTCCAGTTCACCCAAGGACTGCTTGAGCGTATCCAGGGCCGGGTCCACCCCGCGCAGCGGGCGCCACATGCCGAACAACTTCAGATGGCGCTGATAGCGCAGCGTCTGCGCACTGCCCAACCATACCGGCGCTTGCCCGGGTTCCAGCCGCACGGGCGAGGGCCACAGGCGCAAGGCATACACCTCATCCGGGCGCTTGCCGGGGTGCAACATCAACAGCGCTTCGACATTGGTGTCCAGCGTGGCTGGCAGCACCGGCACGTCGTTGGGCGGGGCCTTCATGTCCAGCATCAGCAGGGCTTGTTGCCAACCAGCCTGCGGCTGCGTCCGCCAGCCCTGGGCCTGCAGTTGCTGCTGCAGCACCGGCAGCGGCCCGGCGACCTGCACGTCCAGCGGCCAACGTTGGTCATCGTCGAAATCGTTGCGGCGTGCCGGCAATTCGCGCCAGCCGTCCTGCCACCAATACGCCCTCTGCATCAGGCGCGGAGCTTCCGCGGCGGGTTCGAACTTGGCCAGCTTGGCCGGCACATTGCGCGGCGCATACCACAGCCCGGCCAGGGCGAAGACACCGTAGAACAGCCATGCCACGGGCTTGACCCAGAACGAGCGGTTGAAGCGGCGCCGGTAGGCCACGCCCAGCAACAGCAGCCAGAAGATGCCGAACAGCATGCCGCCGATGACATCGCTGACCCAGTGCGCGCCCAGGTAGATCCGTGCAAAACCAATCAGGGTGACGACGATGCCGGAGACGAGATAGGGCCATACGCGGGTACGGCCCGGCAGTTCTCGGCCAATCAGCACCGCGAAGAAGCCGAAGGTGATGGTGGCCATGGTCACCGCCACCGACGGGAAGCCAAAGCCGCTGCTGGCCGCCGGCGGGCGAACCACGTCCACGGTCGCACCCAGCAGCTTGGTCAGGGCCAGGCCGAAGGCAAGGGCCGCGAGCCAATGGAAGACCGCCATCCAGCGCCGGCGCCAGGCCAGGTAGCCCATGCCGGCGGCGATGGCCGGCAGCAGCACCTGCCAGTCCGCCAGCGAGGCCAGGGCTGCCATGGGATAGTCGGCCAGCGGATTGCGCAGGGCCAGCATCAGCCGGTGCACCGCCAGATCCAGTGCCAACGGTTCGCCGTGGCCAACCACGACCATCAGCAACACGAACCAGCCCCAGCCCAACACCAGCAGCATCAGTGCCAGCATCGCCAGCGGCACCGACTCGCGCCGCTTGGGGTCGAACAGATCGGTCAGTGAGCGCCCCAGCAACTGTGGATGCCGTTGCGACCAGCCCAACAGACGGGCCAGCCACACGTCCATGCGTGCCGCTGACCAGCGATAGCTGTACAGCACGATGGCCCAGACCAGGCCCAGCATCGCGCCCAGCAGGGCCACCACCAGGAACAGGCGTCCGGCCACTGCCGCTACCGCGTCATAGGCCTGGCCCAAGGCCCAGCCAGGCAGCAGGAACAACACCGCCCAGGACAGGCAGGCGATGCCGCTGGCCTTGAAGTAGGTGCGGAACGGCATGTGGGCCATGCCGGCGATGGCCGGTACGAAAGGCCGGATGGCCCCGACGTAGCGTGCGATCAGGATGCTTTTGAAGGCATTGCGGCGGAACATCAGCTCGCCACGGTCCAGCAGCTGCGGGTAGCGGCTGAACGGCCAGACCCCGCGCAGGCGATTGCCCCAGCGCCGGCCCACCCAATAACTCAGACCGTCGCCGGCAAACGCGCCCACAGTGGCGCAGGCCACCGCATAGGGGCCTGACAGCTCACCCATGCCGATCAGCACGCCAACGGCGATCATCAGCGGCAGCGCCGGGACGATGGCACCAAGAATGATGACGGCGTCGCAGAAGGCGATGGCGAAAATAACGACACCGGCCAAGACGGGATGGGCGGCGATCCACGCAAGCGTGGCGTCGATCCAGGAAGAATTCATCGGCCGATTATAAAGGGAAGGCTTTTCAGACCGGCAGCCGCCGCAAGGGTTCCGTGACGCGTGCTGCGCACCGTTCACACGCCATGCCGCTGGATGAACGCGGACGGCCGGCTAGAATGCAGCGATGGTAGAAACCTCCCCTCATTCCTCCGTTGTCGCCCTCAAAGCCGATAGTTTTGGGCGCATCCTGCTGGTTCAAGGTCCGCAGGGGCAGTTTGTGCGCCGTGACCTGGGCGCCACGCCGTTGTGGCTGCGCTTGCCCGCGTGGTGGCTGGCCCGGCGCGAAGCGCGGGCGCTGGCGCAACTGGATGGCATGGAGGCGACCCCGCGTCTGCTGGGGTGGGACGGGCGCTGGCTGGACCGCAGCTACATGGAAGGCGCGGCGATGTACCAGCGTCCACCGCGCGGGGATGTGGCTTATTTCCGCGCGGCCCGCAAGCTGCTGCAACGCGTGCACCGGCATGGCATCGCCCACAACGATCTGGCCAAGGAAGCCAATTGGCTGGTGCGCGAGGATGGGTCGCCGGCCTTGATCGACTTCCAGCTGGCGGTCCGTGGCAATCCGCGGTCGCGTTGGATGCGCTTGCTGGCACGCGAAGACCTGCGCCATCTGCTCAAGCACAAGCGCATGTATTGCCCGCAGTCGTTGACGCCGGTTGAACGCCGGGTACTCAAGCGTCATTCCTGGGTCCGCGAGCTGTGGTTCGCCACCGGCAAGCCGGTGTACCGCTTTGTCACCCGGCGCATCCTGCATTGGGAAGACAACGAAGGGCAGGGCCCCAAGCCCTGACCCAGGCGGGCGCAGGGCGGTGGTGCTGTCCCTGCAGGGGACAGTGCGCAGGCTACCGACTCAGCGCAGCTCCAGCAGCTGCTTGCCCACGAAGCGCCGTTGCGCATCGAAGTCATAGGCAGATACCAGCTTCCCATCATCTGCACAGGCGTGGCAGCTGCGCAGCGGTGTGGCATAGCGCAGGCGCACGCCACCGTTCGGCAGGGATTCATGGCCAAGCGCCACCGCCGGTGCGAACGGCCCTGCTTCCGGATACTTGGCGGCAAACGCCTTGAATGCATCGGCGTTGCGGGTGGCCTCATCCAGCACGTCCTCATCCACGTCGATGGCCTTGCCATTGGCATCCACCAGCCAGGTACCCTGGTTGGTATTGGCGCGGAACGGGAAGGTCAGCGTGGCCACGCCGATGCCTTCGATGCTCTGCCAGGCGCTGACAAAACCAGGCTTGCCCTCGGCCGACAAGGTGCTGGCCGCAGCCAGCGCCGCTGGCGACGCGGCACCGGCGCGCATGGTCTGCAGCAGGCAGGCATCTGCAGCGGTGCTGCCGCGGCAGGACTCGACCGAGCCGGTCCATACCGCGTCAGGCCCAATGCGGGTCGCTTCCACGCCCAGACCGGTGGTTTCGGTCGTGACGTCCTTGGCCGGCGACAGGACCTCAGCCGCCGGTTGCGGCTGCTGGCAGGCTGACAGGCCCAGGGCGAGTAGCAGCGGTGCGGTGCGGAGCAGCGTTTTCATCAGGTGATCCTTGGTAAGCGCCGCTCCAGTATCAATGCGGTGCATGAACGCAAAATGTCGCGAACCCAGGAAAATCGACTCAGCGTCGCCGGGGCCAGTCGGCATAATGCGGGCAGGCCATTTCCGTTACTGGAGTACGCATGAGCAGTCTGCAGGGCAAGACCCTTTTCATTACCGGCGCATCGCGCGGCATCGGCCTGGCCATTGCCCTGCGTGCCGCGCGTGACGGCGCCAACGTTGCCATCGCGGCCAAGTCGGCCGTGCCCAACCCCAAGCTGCCGGGCACCATCCACACGGCTGCCGAGGCGGTCAACGCCGCCGGTGGCCAAGGGCTGGCGCTGAAATGCGATATCCGCGAGGAAGATCAGGTCAAGGCCGCTGTTGCCGCCACCGTGGATGCCTTCGGCGGTATCGACATCCTGGTCAACAATGCCTCGGCGATCTGGCTGCGTGGCACGCTGGAGACGCCGATGAAGCGCTTCGACCTGATGCAGCAGGTCAATGCGCGCGGCAGCTTCCTCTGTGCCCAGGCCTGCCTGCCGTATCTGCTGCAGGCGCCCAACCCGCACATTCTCACCTTGGCTCCGCCGCCGAACCTTGATCCGCAGTGGTGGGGGCCGCATACCGGCTACACCCTGGCCAAGATGGGCATGAGCTTCGTCACCCTCGGCCTGGCCGCCGAGTTTGGTCCGCAGGGCGTGGCGATCAATGCGTTGTGGCCGCGGACGGTCATTGCCACCGATGCGATCAACATGATTCCCGGTGTGGACGTGGCGGGCTGCCGCAAGCCGGAGATCATGGCCGATGCCGCACATGCGGTATTGACCCGGAGCGCGGCCGGTTTCAGCGGGCAGTTCCTGCTGGATGACGAGGTGCTGGCACAGGCAGGGGTCACCGATCTGTCCGGCTACGCGGTGGATCCGTCGCGCCCGTTGATGCCAGACCTGTTTCTCTGATTGCCACGCCCCTTGCGTCGAAGGCACAAGGGGCGGCGCCACGCTCCCTCCCTTGCGCCGTAGGCGTAGGGGAGGGCTTGAGAAGGGTTGGCTTTCAGGGCTTTTCCCGCTTCACACCGCTTCGCGGCTTAGGTGGTTCCTGCAACCTCCGCGAAGCGGCTCAATGCTCGATATGTTCGGGCAAATCGTGCCCGCAGCGGTTGCAGTAGCGCGCCTTGACCTCATGGCCTTCGTGACCACAGACCGTGCAGCCGCGGTTGTCATGGCGGCCTTCGCGCAACATGTTGCCGGCCAGCTCGGCGGTATAGATGCCGGTGGGCACGGCCAGGATGCTGTAACCGATCAGGATCAAGGCCGAGGTGATGAAGCGGCCCAGCGTGGTGTGCGGGACGATGTCGCCAAAGCCCACGGTCGCCATCGTCACCACCGCCCAGTACATGCTGGCGGGGATGTTGCTGAAACCGTACTTCGGGCCTTCAACCACGTACATCAATGCGCCGGCGATCACGGCGATGGTGATCACCATCGACAGGAACAGCAGGATCTTGCGCCGGCTGCGCCACAAGGCCTGCAGCAGTACACCGCTTTCCTCGATGTAGCGCGTCAGCTTGAGGATGCGGAACACCCGCAGCAGGCGCAGCACGCGTACCACCAACAGGCTCTGCGCGCCGGGCACGAAGAAGGAAATGTAGGAGGGCAGGATCGCCAGCAGGTCGATGATGCCCCAGATGCTGAACGCATACCGCAGCGGCCGCCGCACCACCAGCAGGCGCAGCACGTACTCGGCGGTGAACAGCACGGTGAAACCCCATTCGACCACGTAGAACCAGCTGGCCCAGGCAACGTGGATGCGTTGCACGCTGTCTATCATCACCACGAAGATGCTGGCGATGATGGCGTAGACCAGCAGCAGGTCGAAACGGCGTGAGGCCGGCGTGTCGGTGCGGTGGATGATGTCGAACCAGCGGCGGCGCCAGCCGGTGTCCGTGGCGGGGTTCAGTTGGGGAGTGGAAAACAGTCGCATGGGCCCATTGTGCCGCAGGGCCGGTAATGGAGGACAATGGGGACTTTCACACTCACTGACCCTGAACGCCATGACCGCTGTCGCCGAGCCGCTGTTGTCCCTGTCCAATTACTACCTGCCGGTCTACCGCCCCCGCCAGCTGGTGCTGGAGCGAGGCCAGGGCGCACGTGTATGGGATACCCAGGGCCGTGAATTCATCGATCTGGCCGCAGGTATCGCGGTGTGTGGCCTGGGCCACAACAACCCGGACCTGAAGGCGGCGTTGTTCGAGCAGGCCGACAAGCTGTGGCACACCAGCAACATGTTCTACAGCGAACCGCCGTTGCACCTGGCGCAGGAGCTGGTGGAAGCTTCGCGCTTTGCCAAGCGCGTGTTCCTGTGCAACTCCGGTGCCGAGGCCAATGAAGTGGCCATCAAGCTGGTGCGCAAGTGGGCCAGCGGCCAGGGCCGCAGCCCGGACAAGCGTTTCATCGTGACCTTCCGTGGCAGCTTCCATGGCCGCACCCTGGCCACGGTTACCGCCACTGCCCAGCCCAAATACCAGGAAGGCTACGAGCCGCTGCCCGGTGGCTTCCGTTATGTCGATTTCAACGACGTTGCCCAGCTGGAGCAGGCCATGGCCGGCGGCGACGTGGCGGCGGTGATGTTCGAGCCGGTGCAGGGCGAGGGTGGGGTGATGCCGGCCACGGCCGAGTTCATGCGCCGCGCCCGTGAGCTGTGCGATCAGCACGATGCGCTGTTGGTGCTGGACGAGATCCAGGTCGGCATGGGCCGCACTGGTGCGCTGTTCGCGCATTGGAACTGGGGCGTGACCCCTGACATCGTCACCCTGGCCAAGGCACTGGGCGGCGGTTTCCCGATCGGGGCGATGCTGGCTGGCCCCAAGGTGGCCGACGTCATGGGTGTGGGCGCGCACGGCAGTACCTTCGGTGGCAATCCGCTGGCGGCAGCAGTGGCGCGCGTGGCGCTGCGCAAGCTGGCCTCCGATGAAATCAAGGCCAATGTCGTGCGCCAGTCGGCCGCGCTGAAAGCCGGGCTGGAAGCCATTGGCGAAGAGTTCGGCGTGTTCGAGCAGGTGCGCGGCATGGGCCTGATGCTGGGCGCGGTGCTCAAGCCGGAGTACGTGGCTGACATCGGCGTGCTGCTGGACCTGGCCGCCGAAAAGCAGGTGCTGATCCTGCAGGCCGGTACCAGCGTGCTGCGCTTCGTACCGGCGCTGAACATCACCGATGAAGAAGTGGCTGAAGGCCTGAAGCGTGTGCGTGAGGCGATTGCGGCTTATAGGGCGGCGCGCAAGTAAGTTGGAGTTTCGCTGTCGGCTTTGTGAGCTCCCCTAGAAGCTTGCCCTCATCCGCCCTTCGGGCGCCTTCTCCCGCACGCGGGAGAAGGGAGAAATCGATACTGCTGGGAGCTGTCGGTAGCCTGCACTCGCTCTGATGCATGCAATCTCCTTCTCCCGCCAATGCGGGAGAAGGTGCCCGAAGGGCGGATGAGGGCATGCGTGCGCAGCACGCGGGTTCTCACCCCAGGCAATGATTCCGCTTCAACAATCGCCGCAGCGACTGTGCATGAAACGCGGTATCGGCATGTAGGCCGGCTTCGCGCGCGCCTTGCACATTGCGGAACAGATGGTCGACGAACAGGCTGCGCCCTGGCGCACAGCCAAGCGCCGCGCAGGCGGCCAGGTACGCCGCAGGGTCGGGCTTGCGTACGCCCAACGTTGCGCTGCACAGCACGCGCCTACCCGGTAACAACTGTTCGATCACCGGTTGCGTCAGCAGGCCATTGTTGGTCAGTACCGCAACCTGTACATCCGTATGCAGGCGTTCCAACACTGCTGTGCAATCGTTGCGCAGCTTGGTCGCAGCGAGCCTTGCGGCATGCCAATGCGCAGCGCCCAACGTGCTGCCCAAACGTTGATTCAAGGCCTGCAGCAACTGCCCACCATCCAGTTCACCGCGGGCGTGCGCGAACTCAAGCCCGTCCGTGCGCAACGCAGCATCCACCTGCTCAGGCAAGCAGCCAGCAGCGTCGGCAAGCTCCCGCAGATGCACGCGGTGATCGTAGTCGGCCAGAAGACCATCGAAATCCAGCAGTAGCGCGTGCGGTCGTTGCATTGCTTGTCGTGCGAGGGTGGGAGTGCAGTATCGCCGCGACGGCGATGGGCTGCAGCCTGCGACATCGCGTCACAGGTGAAAATGGCCGCGCTTTCCTAGAATCCAGACACCGTAGCCGTTCATGACCCGGAGTCCTGCTTGAAACGTTCCAGCCTCTTGTTCCTGCTGTTGGCAGGTTTGCTGCCCGCCACTCCGGCGTTGGCGCGCACCTGTACCGTCACCATCGAAAGCAATGATCGGATGCAGTTCTCGCTGCCGCAGATCCGCATTGCGGCGGACTGTACGCAGGTGGATCTGACCCTGAAGCACACCGGCACGATGGCGGCCAGCGCGATGGGGCATAACTGGGTGCTGACGCGCACGCCGGATTTCCAGCAAGTGGCTACGGCCGGCATGCGGTCGACCCTGGCTGACAGTTATCTGCCGAAGAACGATGCCCGCGTTCTCGCCTTCACCCCGGTCATCGGTGGTGGCCAGACCACGCGGGTGCGCTTTGCCACCAGCAAGCTGACGCGCGGTGGCGACTACACCTTCTTCTGCTCGTTCCCGGGGCACTGGGGAATGATGAAGGGCAAGCTGGTGTTTGGTTGATTGATGCGTTTCGAGGTTCCCGGGTGCGCTGCGCTTACCCGGGCTACGTTGGTGATGAGCTGCCTGGCTCCTTGTGGGAGCGGTGTCAGCCGCGAAGCAAGCGGCATCATCAGATTGCACAGAGACCATGGACTGAAGCAACGTCAGCTTCGCGGCTGACGCCGCTCCCACAAACCGGTGCACCATCTGCTTTCCGCTTCAGGTAACGCTGCTTCGTCAGGAAGAACAGCGTTACCGGATGAAGCCGACCTGCTTTTTTCCGAAGCCGCTGCAGCATCAACCTGCAGCAACTACCCTGAAGGCTTCGCGCGCTGCAACCAGGGTGGCTTCGATCACTGCATCGTCATGCGCGCTGGACAGGAAGCCGGCCTCGTAGGCTGACGGGGCCAGGAACACGCCGCGTTCCAGCATGGCGTGGAAGAACACATTGAAGGCCTTGATGTCGCAGGCGGTGGCCTGTGCGTAGGTCTCCACCTTTTCATGGGTGAAGAACAGGCCGAACATGCCGCCGACGCGATTGGTGGTGACGGCCACGCCGGCATCGCGTGCGGCCGCTTCCAGGCCATCGCACAGGGTGTTGGTGGCGGCGGTGAGACGTTCATGGAAGCCCGGCGCCTGCACCAGCTGCAGCATTGCCAGACCAGCGGCCATGGCGACAGGATTGCCGCTGAGGGTGCCGGCCTGGTAGATCGGGCCGGCCGGGGCAATCTGCGACAGCAGCTCGCGACGACCGCCGTAGGCGCCCACCGGCATGCCGCCACCGATGATCTTGCCGAAGGTGGTCAGGTCCGGGGTGATGCCGTAATAGGCCTGCGCGCCACCGAGGGCGACGCGGAAGCCGGTCATCACTTCGTCGAAGATCAGCAGCGCGCCGTACTGCGTGCACAGCGAACGCAGGTGCTGCAGATAGCCTTCGCGCGGCGGGATGCAGTTGGCGTTGCCCACCACCGGTTCGATGATCAGGCCTGCGATTTCCTTGCCCTGCTGTTCGAACAGCGCGGTGGCGGCGTCGAAGTCGTTATAGGGCAGGGTGAGGGTGAGTTCGCTCAGGCCGGCCGGCACGCCAGGCGAGGTGGGCACGCCCAGGGTCAGCATGCCGCTGCCGGCCTTGACCAGGAAGGAGTCACCGTGGCCGTGGTAGCAGCCTTCGAACTTGACGATCTTGTTGCGGCCGGTTGCGCCGCGCGCCAGGCGGATC
Source organism: Stenotrophomonas sp. (assembly GCF_032061965.1). Lineage (GTDB taxonomy): Bacteria > Pseudomonadota > Gammaproteobacteria > Xanthomonadales > Xanthomonadaceae > Stenotrophomonas. Next base: position 77,456 of record NZ_DAMBEF010000010.1, read on the forward strand.
GCCGACAGTGTTGCCTCGGTGCCGGAGTTGACCATGCGCACCATCTCGCAGGACGGCACCAGTTGGGTGATGGTCTCGGCCATGGTGACTTCAGCCGCGCACGGGGCGCCAAACGACAGGCCATTGCTGATCGCCTGCTGCACTGCCTCGCGCACCGTCGGGTGGTTGTGGCCAACGATCATCGGGCCCCAGGAGCCGACGTAGTCGATGTAGGCGTTGCCATCCACGTCATGCAGGTAGGCACCGTCGGCACGCTGCACGAAGAAGGGTTCACCGCCGACCGACTTGAACGCACGCACCGGCGAATTGACGCCACCGGGCAGCAACGTCTGTGCGCGCGTGAACAGGGCGTGGGATTGGGCGTGGTTCATTGTGAGTCCTTTGAAAGAGCACTAGATCGAGTTGCTGAGCGGAGCGTTAGCCCCTCTCCCGCGTGCGGGGGAGGGGTTGGGGTGAGGGGAAGCTTCTAGCAAGCGAACGCCGAAACCTACCCTCATCCGCCCCTTCGGGGCACCTTCTCCCGAAGGGAGAAGGAATACGTCATTGGTGCTGGAAACAGCGCCGGTAAGCCTCCAGCGCCGCCACCGGATCCGCTTCGCTGAACACGCCGCTGATCACCGCGATCAGCTCCGCACCAGCTTCCACCACAGGCCGACTATTGTCCGGGGTCAAACCGCCAATCGCCACCCGTGGCACGCCCAGTGCGGCGCTTTGTCGCAGCAGCTCCGGGTTGGCGCGACGCGGCGTGATCTTGCTGCGGCTGGGGAAGAACGCCCCGAAGGCTACGTAGCTGGCGCCGGCGGCGACCGCGCGCTGGGCCAAAGCCAGTTGGTCATAGCACGAAGCGCCAATGATGGCCTGCGGGCCGAGCAGGGTGCGGGCTGCGGCGATGTCGCCGTCGTCCTCGCCCAGGTGCACGCCGGCGGCGCCTATCTGGGCGGCCAGGGCGGCATCGTCATTGATGATCAGCGGCACGCCAGCGGCGGCGCATAGCGCCTGCAGGGCGGTGGCCTGGGCCAGGCGGGTGGGCGAATCCACGGCCTTGTTGCGGTACTGCAGCCAGGTGGCGCCGGCCAGCAGCGGGCGGACCCGTTCGAGCAGGCGCGCGCTGTCGGTTTCGTCGGGGGTAATCAGGTAGACGCCACGGGCGTCGGCAAGCTGGGTCATGGATGGCTACCGGTACGGCGGCGGGAATGTGACAATCAACGCCGTTTCTCTGTCCGGTGATTATCCCTGATGTCCGACGCTACGGCCTCCACCCTGCGCAACTGGATGTGCGTCGTCTGCGGCTTCATCTACCGCGAGGCCGACGGCTTGCCGGAAGAAGGCATCGCCCCGGGCACGCGCTGGGAAGATGTGCCCGACACCTGGACCTGCCCGGACTGCGGTGTGACCAAGGATGATTTCGAGATGGTCGAGCTGGACTGATCTTCGCAATTTGCAGCAGCGGCGTCAGCCGCTCCTGCAAAAGTATCGCAGGCAGCAGGGCTCAATGCAGCCTTGGGTTGCCGCCGCCGAGCTCGATCAAGCGCTCGCGGATGCTGATGGCATCGGCCGCTTCGGGTTCCATTTTCAGGTAGCGGGTAAGGTCCACGCGCGCGCCGGCCAGGTGTTCGAGCTGCAGGTAGGCGAGGCCGCGATCGCGCACGGCATCGGCCTGTTCGGGGGCCAGCTTGAGAATGCGGTCGGCACTGCGCGCGGCGCGGTCCCATTCGCCACGCTCGGCGTACACACCGTGCAGGTTGCGCAGCATGCGCATCAGGATGGCGCGGTGCGGCGCGGGATCCAGGATCTGCGCGAGCACGCTGTCATCCGGCGTCTCGCCGCCGAGGTTGCTGCGTGCGCGTTCACGCAGCTCGTCCACGCCCAGCGGCCGGCCGCCGTTGAACGGGTCCATGATCAGCACGCCATCTTCCACCGGCAGCCGCACCAGGAAATGGCCGGGGAAGGAAATACCTTCCAGCGGCAGGCCGAGCCGGCGCGAAACCTCGATCTGCACCAGCGCCAGCGAGATGGGGTTGCCCAGGCGGCGCTCGAACACCTCGTTGAGATAGCTGTTGCGTGGGTCGTAGTACTCGTCGTTGTCGCCGCTGTAGCCCACCTCGTTGAACAGGTGGTTGTTGATGGCAGCAACCTTGAGCGGCCATTCACCGATGGCGTCCACTTCCACCCGCAGGTGATCGGCATGGGCCTGCAGCACGCTGTCGTAGGCGGCCGGGTCCAGCTGCGGGTACTCGTCGCGGGCGATCAGCAGGGCAGTGGGCAGCAGCGGCAGCGCCTCGTCGGGCAAGGCGGCCAGTTCTTCCCATTGCGGCAGGGTAATGCGCGTTTCAGACATGCCCCAAGACTGGCGGCAAAGCGGCGCCGGTTCAAGGGCGCCGCTGTTCAACTTGTTCCGCCCGGTCAGTTGCCCGTCGGGATGCCGGGGCCGAAGGTCAGCTGGGCGCCGTCTTCGAGCTTGAGCTTGGCGGCCTGGCCTGCGTTGAGCTCCAGCACATACAGCGCCGGGTTGAAGCTGGGATAGGGCGGGCACATGTCGCCGGCCGAGCACGGCGGCACATCGCGCTGCTGGCCCACCAGGCGGCGCTGGCTGTCGAAGTAGAGGATGTCCAATGGAATCTTGGTGTTCTTCATCCAGTACGCCTGCGGTTCCTCGCGCTCATGGATGAACAACATGCCGTGGTCGGTTGCCATCTGGTCGCGGAACATCAGGCCGCGGGCGCGGTCATCATCGTTTTGGGCCAGCTCCACGTTGTAACGGGTGCCGGCCAGTTCCACCCAGTGCTTGGCGTCGGCGCTGGCGCAGCCGGCAAGGGGAAGCAGGGAAAGGGTGAAGATCGTACGCAGGAAGGATTTGGGCATGGGGTGGGACCTGGTTCCTGGAGGGAGGCCTTGTGGCGGATCCGGTGGAAGTCAAAGGCCTCCCCTCATCCGCCCGTTGGGCACCTTCTCCCGTGAACGGGAGAAGGGAGAGCATCAAGCCAAGGCTGGAGCGACAGCTGGAGCCAAAGCCAAAGCCAAAGCATCAAGCCAAAGCATCAAGCCAGCGCTAGAGCGACAGCCAAAGCCAAGCTGCCTTGACTTACAGCACCTGCGGCGGTTCGCCGCCGATGATGACCACGTCGGCCGGGCGGCGTGCGAACAGGCCAACGGTGACCACGCCCGGGATCTGGTTGAGCTGCTGCTCAAGCTTGACCGGGTCGGTGATGGCCAGGTTGTGCACGTCCAAAATCAGATTTCCGTTGTCGGTCACCACGCCATCGCGCCACACCGGCTGGCCGCCGGTCAGCGCCAGGATTTCGCGGGCCACCAGGCTGCGCGCCATCGGGATCACTTCCACCGGCAGCGGGAACTTGCCCAGCACCTTGACCTGCTTGCTGGGGTCGACGATGCAGACAAACTGCTTGCTGGCCTCGGCGATGATCTTCTCGCGGGTCAATGCAGCACCGCCGCCCTTGATCAGGTTCTTGTTGCCATCGCATTCATCGGCGCCGTCCACATACAGCGACAGGCCGCCGGTGTGGTTCAGGTCCAGCACCTCGATGCCATGGCCCTTGAGCAGGGCGGTGCTCTGGTCGGAACTGGAGACCGCGCCTTCGATCTGGTCCTTGATACGGGCCAGGGCTTCGATGAAATAAGCAACGGTCGAGCCGGTGCCGACACCGACGATCATTCCCTTCTGCACGTACTCGATGGCTTTTTCGGCGGCCAGGCGCTTGGCTTCAGACATGGGTTTGTGATTGGAGATTGGGGATTCGGGATTAGGGATTCGCAAAGGCGGGTGGCGGCGAGCTTTCAGATTGCGGGGAGAGGGGAATCCGGGATTGGCAAGGACTGCGGTGCAGTGCTCTTGCCGAATCCCAAATCCCGACTCCCCAATCACCGCTTTTCCAGCGACAGCAGCAGCTTCCACTGTGCGGCCGTAACCGGGAACACTGACAGGCGGTTGCCCTTGGCGGTCAGCGGAAATCCCTCGCCCAGTTGCTCGGCATGCAGCTTGATCTCGTCCAGCGCGATCACCTGCGCCAGTTTGCGTTCGAAACCCACGTCCACCAGCATCCAGCGCGGTTGCTCGCGCGTGCTCTTGGGGTCGTAGTAATCGGACTTGGGATCGAACTGGGTGTCGTCCGGGTAGGCCTCGCTGGCCACCGTGGCAATGCCGACGATGCCCGGTACCTTGGTATTGGAGTGGTAGAACAGGATGCCGTCGCCAACCTTCATGCCATCGCGCATGAAATTGCGCGCCTGGTAGTTGCGCACGCCGTTCCACGGTTCGGTGCCTACGCGCTGCAGGTCGTCGATGGAAAAGGCGTCCGGTTCGGACTTCATCAGCCAGTAGCGCTTGCGGGCGGTCATGCGTTCAACGGTTCCGGATAGAGAGTGGCCTGCTCGGTACAGATGGCATCCACCGCCACATCCCAGTCCTCGACCGGCAATGACGGCACCTGCTGGGCGGAGAAGCCTACCCCCACCAGCCATGGCGGCGCGGCCTGGCGCTGCCGAAATGCGAAGCTGCGATCATACCAGCCGCCCCCCATGCCCAGCCGCCGGCCGGCGCCATCAAAGCCGACCAGCGGGGCGACCACCAGGGCCATTTGTTCCGGCCGCAGCGCCTGTGCGGGGTCAACATCGGGTTCGGGGATGCCATAGCGGTTGCTGACCAGCGCCTGTCCGGGCCGCCATGGCGCGAAACGCAGCAGCTTGCCGTGCAGCACCGGCAGGCAATAGATCTGTTGTGCGGGTAGCTGCATCTGCCAGCGGTGCAGGGCGATCTCGCCGTCCATTGCCCAGTAGCCGGCGACATGGCCGCTGATACCGGCGAAAGGCAGGGACAGCAGATGCGCCGCAAGTGTCTCGGCGGCGGCGATGCGCGCGCCGGCGGGGATATCGCGGCGGCGCTGGCGCAGTTGCTGGCGGAGGAGTTGGCGGGGATCGGCAGTCATGGGGGAAAAGTCTGCTGGCAGCGAGCTGAAGCCCCTCCCGCTCAGGGAGAGGGGTTGGGCAGAGGGTAAGTGCGAAGCACTGGCGTAGCCAATCTTCGTGACGGTTTGCCCTTACCCTCATCCGCCCTTCGGGCACCTTCTCCCGGAGGGAGAAGGATAAAAAAGAACGGCGCCCGTTGGGCGCCGTTCTGGAATATTGCATTCTCCGCGGTGACGATGCGTGCGAAACGACCTTGAACCCGGGGTTCAAGTGGGAACGCTGGGGGGCCATCGGGCTTCCCGCTACAAGGCGGACTTGCACACCCGGCTCCGTCGCGCCCCCGTGGTCGTAATTAAGGGACAAGGCGAATGTTTGCACACGCCGTCGTTCACAGCAGAGAACGCGAGGCCAGTATAGCGAGGTTGCGCGCGCGCGGGCAGTCCGTTCGTCGGTCAGTTACCAATTCATCAGCCTGAGCTGCTCAGGCTGATCAACGGGCGTTGTCGACGGCAATGTCCAGGCGCCGGTTCAGATCGTTCAATGCGGCCTGGAAACGCTGCTGCTGCGCGGCTTGTTCGTCGCGCACCTGCTGCAGCTCGTGGGCAAGGTTGAGTGCGGCAAGCACGGCAACCCGGTCCACTGCGGCCATGCGGTTGCTGCCGCGGATCTCGCGCATCTTGCCGTCAAGCACGCGGGCAGCGGCAGTGAGGCTTTCGCGCTCGCTGGGCTCCACGCCGACGGTGTATTCGCGGTCGAGGATGTGGACGCTGACCGGTTGGTTCTGGCTCATGTGTGCTGTTCCAGCGACTTGAGGCGGTTGATCATCGCTTCCACCCGCGAGCGGGCCTGTTCGTTCTTGGTCAGCAACTGCGAGCGTTCGCTGATCAGCTGTTCCTGCTGTTGGCGCAGGCTGCGGTTCTCATCGCTGAGGCGCTGGTTGCGTTCAAGCAGCAGCTCGATGCGGGAGACTAGGGCCAGCAGCTGGCCAGCGGGGTCGAAGGCGTCCATGGGCGGCACGATAGGCATGGCGGTGAGGGCCGGTCAAGATGGGGAGCACGATGCGGTTGGTACACTGTGCGGCCGTCGTCATGATGACCATGACGCCATCCTTTCCGCTTTACAGACCTGTGACATGACCGATCTTCCTGCCGTCAACGACATCCTCCAGGCCAGCCAGTCGCTGGGCCTAGGCGCTTCCCCGGCCGAACTCCACGGTGGCCTGTGCGGCTGGCTGGCCGCCGGTGGTGCCGATCTGCCGGGTTGGCCGGCCAAGGTATTGGCCGATGACAACCTGCCCACGCCGGAACCGGGCAGTGCACTGGACCAGTTGCGCCAAACCACGGTCGCGCAGTTGGAAGACCGCGACTTCGCCTTCGAGTTGGTGCTGGCCGATGCAGCGGCCCCCTTGCAGGTGCGCACCGATGCGCTGTTTGAGTGGTGCCGGGCATTCCTGGGTGGTTTCGGTTTGGCATCCGGCAAGCGGCCGGTGCTGAGCGAGGAGGGTGAAGAGGCCCTGCAGGACCTGGCGCGCCTGGCGCAGGCCTCCAGCGACGAATTCGACAGCGCCGATGAGGATGAGGACGCGCTGGCCGAGATCGAAGAATTCGTGCGCGTGGCCGCGCTGTTGCTGCACGGCGACTGCGTGATGGGCTCGCGCCATCGGCAACGCTTGAACTGAGGTCGGCGATGAAGCGTCTGTCGGGGATCACCCCTGCCGAATACGCGCTGCGCCGCCGCCAGTTGATGGAGGCCGCCGGCGATGACGCCATCCTGGTATTGCCGGCCGCACCGGAAAGGGTGCGCAGCCACGACACCTTCTATCCCTACCGGCAGGATTCGGATTTCTGGTACCTGTGCGGGTTCCAGGAGCCGGAAGCGGTGCTGGTCCTGATCCCGGGGCGCAAGCACGGTGAGGTGATCCTGTTCTGTCGCGAACGCGACGTCGACCGCGAAGCCTGGGATGGCCCGCGTGAGGGGCAGGACGGCGCGGTGTCGCGTTACGGCATGGACGATGCGTACCCGATCGACGACCTGGACGAGATCCTGCCGGGTCTGCTGGAAGGGCGCTCGCGGGTGTACTACCACTTCGGTCGTGACGCGGATTTTGACCTGAAGCTGATCGGCTGGGTCAACCGGGTGCGCTCGCAGGTTCGGCATGGCGCGCAGCCGCCGCATGAGTTCCTGGAGCTTGGGCATCTGTTGCATGAGCAGCGCCTGTTCAAGTCGGCCGACGAGATCGCGCTGATGCAGGTGGCGGCCGACATCAGCGTGCGCGCCCACCGTGCGGCGATGCGCGCGGCGCGGCCGGGCATCCACGAGTACGCGTTGCAGGCGGAGGTGGAACGCGAGTTTCGCGCCGCCGATGGTTGGCCTGCCTACAACAGCATTGTTGGCGCCGGCGCCAATGCCTGCGTGTTGCATTACCGCGACAACAGCAGTGGCAGCCGTGATGGTGACCTGGTGTTGATCGATGCCGGTGCCGAGTACCGCGGCTATGCCAGTGACATCACCCGCACATTCCCGGTGAACGGCACGTTCTCTCCCGAGCAGCGTGCGCTGCACGATCTGGTATTGGCGGCGCAGGCGGCGGCGCTGGAGCAGGCGCAGCCGGGCATTGCCTACGAGGAAGGGCACCTGGCGGCGGTTGAGGTCCTGACCGAGGGGCTGTTACGTCTTGGTCTGCTGAAGGGCGACCTGGAAGAGAACATTGTGGAGGGGCATTACCAGCGTTTTTACCGTCACAAGACCGGGCATTGGCTGGGCCTGGATGTTCACGATGTGGGTGATTACCGGGTAGCCGGTGAGTCACGCCTGCTGGAGCCGGGGATGGTATTCACGATCGAGCCAGGGTTGTACATCTCGCCGGATGATCGGGATGTGGAGGCGCGTTGGCGCGGTATTGGCATCCGTATCGAGGACGATGTGTTGATTACCGAGGATGGTCACCGGGTGTTGACCGCTGCGCTGGAGCGCAGCGCCGACGAGATTGAGGCATTCATGGCCAAGCGCTGAGGCGCGAGGTGTTTGGCGGTAGTGTGCGCACCCGTACCCGTACCCGTACTTGCACTTGCTGTTGTTGTTGCCTTTGCTCCCGCACTTGCCCTCCCTTATGCAAAGCGTAGGGGAGGGTATGGGAGGGGTGCTTTGCTTTGGCTCCGGCATTTGCAGTTGTAGTTGCAGTTGCAGTTGCATGTGCCTTTGCAGTTGCTCCAACGCTTTTGAATCACCGGGTCCCCTTCCGCAGCGACGCAGCCGACGGACAAGACCCCGAGTGGGGCGACGTGCAGGACGCACGTCGTTTTTAGACGATACAGGGATGTATCGTCGAAAAATCCCGGCGGTGGAGTGGACCCGCGTCGCGAAGCGGCGTGGGCGCGGAGGCAGGGTGTGCTTGACGAGCCATTCGGCTGTTGGAACGCGTCTCTTTGGGCCACGTTTCTTTGCACAAGCAAAGAAAGGTGCGCTCGCGCCCCGAAGGGGGGCGAAAGCTCTTGCCTTGGCCTTGGCTTCAGCTTTCGCTCCGACTTGCAGCAAACAGCAAAAGCCAGAGCAAAAGCTTTCACTCCCCTTCGGGGAGCGAGTTACTTTTCTTTGCTTGTGCAAAGAAAAGATAACCAAAAGAAAGCACACCCTGCCTGCGCGCCTTCCGCGCTGCGCGCTCCAGGTCCACTCCGCTGGCAGGATTTTTCGACGATACATCCCTGTATCGTCGAAAAACGACGTGCGTCCTGCACGTCGCCCCGTGCGAGGTCTTGTCTGCCAGCTCCGTCGCTGCGGAAGGGGACCCGGTAGATCAAAAGCGTTGGAGCAACTGCAACTGCAACTGCAAAAGCAACTGCAAAAGCAACTGCAAAAGCGAATGCACCCGCCAGAGCCAAGGCAAAGCACCCCTCCCATACCCTCCCGTACGCTTTGCGTAAGGGAGGGCAAGTGCAAGTGCAATAGCGTTGCTTGCTGGGCCGAATATCGGTCGGTGAAAGTGAAAGGCCGGCGAGATCACGTAGCCCGGGTAAGCGCCAGCGCACCCGGGAAGCCCCGTATACCAACCGGGGCAGGGGACACAGCGCAACCGAGCGCCGTCCGGCGTTCACCTGACCAAAATCAGATCCATCGGATGCGCGTGCCAACAGCCCGGACGACAGCTATCCGCCGTCCGGGCAAGCGATCACGCCTGTGCGGCAAATTCCGGGCGGGTGAGGTTGTCCGCTTCGCCGTCGGTGCACAGCACTTCATCTTCGATGCGTACGCCGCCATACGGGCGGAAGAAGTCCACGCGGTCCCAGTTCACACTGGCGGCATTGCCGGCCTTCTTTACTTCGTCCAGCAACATGTCGATGAAGTACAGGCCTGGCTCAATGGTGACCACCATGCCCGGCTCCAATACACGGGTCATGCGCAGATACGGATGACCGGCCGGGCGCTCGATGCGGCCGCCGTCTTCGCCAGCGGCAAAGCCAGCCACATCGTGCACCTGTGCGCCGATCAGATGACCGATGCCGTGCGGGAAGAACGCTGCGCTCACACCCGTAGCCAGCGCTGCTTCAGGGGACACATTGATCACCCCGAAGTCCTTGAGGATGGCCATCAGCGACAGGTGGGCATCAACATGCAGCTGCTTGTAGTCGAAGCCTGCACGCACCGCTGCACACATCTTCAGCTGGGCCGCGTCCACGGCGTCAATGAAGGACTGGAACTCATCATGGCCGGCTGCGGCGTAGGTGCGGGTGATGTCGCTGGCATAGCCATGGGCCGAGGCGCCGGCATCGATCAGGAAGCTGCGCAGCGGCTGCGGTGCCTGCTTGCCGAGGTCGGTGTAGTGCAGCACGGCGGCGTGTTCGTTCAGGCCGATGATGTTGCCGTAGGGCAGTTCATTGGCGTCCTGGCCCACGGCGCTGCAATAGGCCATGTGGATATCGAACTCGCTGGCACCCGCGCGGAATGCGGCCTCGGCGGCGCGGTGGCCGCGCACACCCAGTACCTGGGCCTGGCGCATCAACGCGATCTCGTAAGGCGTCTTGTAGCCGCGATGCCATTCCAGGTAGTTGATAACCGCCGGCGGATTGTTGGGGGCAAAGCCGCCCAGCGCACTTTGCGGCTCACCGAGGATGGCGCAGCGGCTTGGATCTGCCGGCAGCAAAGCCAGTGCTTCTTCCGGCTTGCGGATGATATGGATGTCGAAGTGCTCCACCCACCAGCCGCTGGGGGCATCCGGGACCACATGCCAGTAGTCGAAGGGTTGGTAGAACACCAGCGTTGGGCGCTTGCCCGGGGTATGGATCAGCCAGCTGTAGGGCAGCTTGGTCAGCGGCAGCCAGGTCTTGAACTGCGGGTTGACCGCGTACGGGTAATCGCGGTCATCGAACACCTGGTAGTGCTGGGTGCCACTGGGAACCACCAGGTGGTCGTAGCCGGCACGTGCCAGGGCCGCGTCGGCGCGCCGGATCATTTCGCCCAGATGCTGGGAATACAGGGCGCCGGGATCTTTCTGGTTCATTGCACGGGCTCGCTTGTCGATACGGAATGCAGGCAATGATTTTGCCGCAAACAGCGTGCCGCTGCTGTGCCGGTTTCGGCGCTCAGCCCGCAGGAAGGCTGGCTTCGATCCACTTCACCAGGCGCTCACGGTGCGCGTTGTCCAGGGTCAGGAAACGGAAGCCAACCCAGGACTGGTCCGGCGCCTGTGCCGGCTCCCGCCACAACAGGTGCACGCCAACATCGATGGTGGCGTTGCCGCCACGGCCGTCGGGGATCGCAAACTGCAACTGGTAGAGCGCGTCATCGTGCAGCGGCTCGGAGGCGATCAGCAGCATGCCGGTCTCCGATACATTGCTGAGCCGGCCGATCACTGCGCCGGTCATCTGGTCGCGGACGGGGATCAGCGCCGGTACCGGCAGGCGCGGGGCGCGGCGGGTTTCGGTGGTCATGGGCTTTCCGCTGCTGAAGAGCTGTTGTTGCCGGCGATGGCGCGCAGGGTCCGCAAGGTGGCCTGCCAGGCGCGGTCGATCAGGCGGCCGCGGTCTTCGGTGACGATGCGCAGCTGGCCGTTGGCCATCAGCCGGGAAAGGGCATCAAGCGAGTGCTCGGCAACCTTCTGGCCACGCTGGTTGACGAACAGCGCGTTGTCGGTGATCAGGCTGTACCAGGACAGGCGCTGGCGGCGGCTGTCGCCTTGCTGGTTGATGGTGAACTCGAACCAGGTGCCAAAGGGCAGGGTGCGCAGCTGTCGGTAATAGGCTTCCTCGGCCGGGGTGCGCTCGGGCTGGCTGTTCTTGCGGCGTTCCTCGTCCTCATCGCGGTCACCTGCCTCGCCCAGGCGCGAGCGGGCCTTCAGTTTGGCGGTCAGTTCGGTCTTGGAGGTGACGTCGTCCTCGCCGCCGGGAGAGGACAGGCGCCTGGCGATGGCGCCGGCTTCGTCGCGGTGGTAACCCACCTGCAGCAGCGATTCTTCGATCTGCTCGCCAAACGCGATGTCCGGTGCTCCGCCCGGTGGCAGGCGGGTGATCTCGCTGATGCGTTGGGTGGCCTGGACGCGTTGTTGCCATTCCTCGGATTCTTCGCCCTGGCGCAGCAGGGTGAGCGTCAGTACGTCGGCCCAGGCCTTGCGCAGCAGCGTCTGCACGAACTTGGGCGGTGCTTCCGCAGCGCACAGTTCGTCGATGTTGTGGTTGGCCAGTTGTTTGGCTGCTTCCAGCTTTTCCTTGCCGCGCGCGGCTTCGATCTGACGGCGTTCGGCAACTTCGGCGCGCCGTGCGGCCCCGCGCAGGTGGGTCTGGATGCGCTCGTTGGCCTCGATGAAGACCGACTCATCGCCCTGGTAGTCGGTGACTACTTTCTGGACTGCCTCGCCGAGCTTGTACAGCAGCATCGGGTCGCTGTCGTCGTCGCTGAGCCAGACGGCCCCGGATTCGGCAACCGCGTTGAGCAGTTCGCGCGCCGGGTGCTGGTCGCGCTGGAAGAATTCCTGGTCGTTGATCGCGGCGCGTGCCAGCGGCACCTGCAACTGGCTCAGCAGGTCGGCGGCTGGCCCCTCGGCGCGCACCTCGCGCTGGATCTGGCTGTACAGCATGCCCAGCAGGTCCAGGGTGTCGGCATCCTGCGGGGACAGGGCGGCGTTGCTGCCGTGCTCGGCCTTGAGCTGGGCCAGCAGGGCGTCGTGGATATCACTGAATCCGCGGCGCCCATTGGGGGTGGCGGCTTGGGCCTGCAACTTGGCGAGCACGCCCATCACCGCGTCGCTGGGGACGGCCTGCGCTGCGGGCTGCTGCGTGGCTGCTGCTGCGCCTGCCGCTGCCTGCGGCCAGGCGTTGGGGATGGCCGCGGTACCGGTGGCTGTCCCCGCAGCCCCGCCAGCGCCCACAAGCGCGCCCAGTGCTGCTTGGCCGGCAGTACCGCCAGCGGTGCCCTGCCGTGACAGGCTTTGTCGCGCAGCATCCAGCAGGGCGTGCAGGCCGGCGGCATTGGCGGCGTTTGCGGTGTCAGCAGCCGTCGGTGCCGGGCTGCCTGGGAAGGTGGCCGCTCCCCCCGCCGGAGCGGGTTGGGTGTCCGGAAGCTGGGTCCAGGATGCGGCCGGCCCCTGACCTTGCCAACTGGTCAACGGCGCCTGGCCGGCATTGCGTTGCGCATCAGGCGCTGCGCCGGTTGAGGTGGCTGGGCCATGCCCGCGCGGCGCCGAGGGGCGCACCAGATAGGGCCGGTAGATCAGCCCGGGCAGCACGCCTTCGCGTGCCAGCAGGATGTTCAGGCGATCGGACAACTCGGTATGCCGTTCCATGGCCTGGCGTTCGAACACCTGGTACAGCAGCAACTGGGTTTCCAGATTCAGCTGCAGCTGCTCGCCGCTGTCGCGCAGCGCATTGCACAGCGAATACGGGCCGGTCGGCACGCGGTCGACATCGAATGCAGGCTGTGCCGCCAGGACCGCAAAGCGCTGCCCCAGCAATTGCAGGGCACTTACACCACGGCTGCTTTCGCGGCGTGCCATGTCGTGCAGCACGATATCGCGGTCGATGTCCGTGTCTTCCACCAGGGTCATGGTCTTGAAGCTGGTCTGCGAGCGTTCTTCGACCACCGGCTTCGGTGTGCTCTTCAGGTCCGACAGCTGTGCGGCCAGGGCATCAAGAAAGCTATCGGGGAAGCGGGCTGCGTTGTCGCGCAGCAGGCGCATCTGCGCGTAGACATCGGCCTGCATCTGGCTGCTGCGGGCTTTCTCAGCGCGCTGGAACAGGGCCCGCTCCAGCTCGACCATGGTCAGCTGCAGGGGGGTATGCAGGACCTCGATGGCGGTCAGGTACACGCTTTCAAGCAACGCACGCGCGCGCGCGGGTGCCGGCGCGGCGGCGATACGCGCCAGCGCCTGGTTGGAAGTGCGTGATCCGGTCCCTGACATTCGATTGATCCCTGCCCCTTGGGGCGTGATTTCTATCACTTTGGTGACCTGATCGCCACTTTTACTGGTTGTTATGTCAGGAAAAGCCCTACAACGTCATTGGTGAAGCGCCGCCCCAATTCGGTCGGAACCCAGTGCTGTCCGCTGCTGTCGGGCAACAGCCAGCCCTGCGCCTGTGCCTGCTGCAGGGCCGGCTGCAGCACGGCGCGGGGCAGGCCGGTGCGCGATTCAAAATCGCGCAGGGTGAAGCCTTCGTGCAGGCGCAGCAGGTTGAGCATGTACTCGAACGGCAGCCGCTCGGCGCTGATCACGTCATCGCCACCGATGCTGGCCAGGCTGCCGGCGGTATCCATGAAGGTCTGCGGGTGCTTGTGCTTCCAGCGGCGCAGCACGTGCTGCTCGGCGCCAGAGCTGATCTTGCCGTGCGCACCGGCGCCGATGCCCAGGTAGTCGCCGAAGCGCCAGTAGTTTAGGTTGTGCTGGCATTGCCAGCCATCACGGGCGTAGGCGCTGACCTCGTACTGGCCATAGCCACGCTCGGCGAGCAGGGCCTGGCAGTGTTCCTGGATGTCCCAGGCGCTGTCTTCGTCGGGAATGCCTTGCGGCGGCCGCGCGAAGAACACCGTATTCGGCTCCAGCGTCAGCTGGTAGTGCGAGATATGGGTAGGGTCCAGGGCGAAGGCCCGCTCAAGGTCATGCTCGGCCTGGGCCAACGTCTGCTGCGGCAGCGCGTACATCAGGTCGATGTTGAAGTTGTTGTAGCCGGCGTCCTGCGCCAGCTTGACCGCACGTTCGGCCTCGTTGCTGTCGTGGATGCGACCCAGGCGCTGGAGGGCTTCATCGTTGAAGGTCTGGATGCCGAAGCTGATGCGGTTGACGCCGGCTGCGCGGTAGCGGTCGAAGCGGCCGTGCTCGGCGGTGCCGGGGTTGGTCTCCAGCGTTACTTCCAGGTTCGGCGCGAAACGCAGCCGCGCGCTGGCCTGCTGCAGGAAGCGGTCGATCGCCTCCGGCGGAAACAGGCTGGGCGTGCCGCCGCCGAAGAACACGCTGCTGACCACCCGGCCCCAGACCAGTGGCAGGTCCTGGTCCAGGTCGCGGATCAGCGCATCGATATAGGCATCGAACGGCAGTTCACCCTTGCCCGCATGCGAGTTGAAATCGCAGTACGGGCATTTGCGCACGCACCAGGGCAGGTGCACGTACAGCGCCAAGGGCGGCGGTACCAGTTGCACCGGGCCCGGTGCATCGCAGCCGCAGGCGTCGTTGTGGTCGTGGACGTGCATATGCATGCTGCTTCTCAGCGCGCCAGTTGGGTGGACAGCTGCTGCACCAGCAACTGCAGGGCCTTGGCGCGGTGGCTGCGGCCGTTCTTCTGCGCCGGCTCCATCTGCGCGGCGGTCAGGCCGAGTTCTTCATCCAGGAACACCGGGTTGTAGCCGAAGCCATTGCTGCCACGCAGTTCATCGATGATGCGGCCTTCCCAGCTGCCTTCGCAGATCAGCGGCTGCGGATCATTGGGGTGGCGCAGCAGCACGATTACCGCGTAGAAACGCGCAGTGCGGCGCTCGGCGGGCACATCGCGCAGCGCTGCCAACAGCTTGGCGTTGTTGGCGGCATCGTCGGTGGGGCTGCCGGCATAGCGCGCGCTGTATAGGCCGGGGGCGCCGTCGAGAGCGTCGACGATCAGGCCGGAATCATCGGCCAGCGCGGGCAGGCCGGTCACTTCACAGGCGTGGCGGGCCTTGATCAGGGCGTTCTCGACGAAGGTCAGGCCGGTCTCCGGCACGTCGTCCACGCCCAGCTCGCGTTGCGGCACGATCTGCAGCGGCAGTTCGGCCAGCATGGCCTGCAGCTCTTTGAGTTTGCCGGCGTTGCCGCTGGCCAGTACCAGTTTCATTGCTTGGGCTCCAACAGGTCCCAGGTGTTGCCATACAGATCGCGGAACACCGCGACCGTGGCATAGGATTCTTCGCGCGGGGCTTCGAGGAATTCGACGCCGTTTGCGCTCATGGCCGCGTGGTCGCGCCAGAAGTCATCGGTGTGCAGGAAGAAGCCAACGCGGCCGCCGGTCTGGTTGCCGATGCGGCTGCGCTGTTCTTCATCGCTGGCACGTGCCAACAGCAGCGCGGCGGCGCTGCCATCGGTCGGACCCACCACCACCCAACGCTTGCGGCCCTGGTCGATGTCTTCCAGCAGCTGGAACCCCAGCTTGCCGGTGTACCAGGCGATCGCCTCGTCGTAGTCGGCGACGACCAACGTCACCAAGGCGATGCGCCGGTTCATGCCTGTGCCAGGGCTGCCTGCTGCGCGTCGAACAGCTCGCGGATGCCCTTTTCGGCCAGCACCAGCAGCGCATCCAGTTCGTCGCGACGGAAGGCGTGGCCTTCGGCCGTGCCCTGCAGTTCGATGAAGCCGCCGCCATCATTCATGACGACGTTCATGTCGGTATCGCAGTCACTGTCCTCGGCGTAATCCAGGTCCAGCACCGGCTGGCCCTTGTAGACGCCGACGGAGACCGCCGCAACGGCCCCGAACAGCGGGTTGCGCTTGATCTCGCCGCGCTTGAGCAACACGTTTACCGCGTCGACCAGGGCGACGTAGGCGCCGGTAATGGCGGCGGTACGGGTGCCGCCATCGGCCTGCAGCACGTCGCAGTCCAGGGTGATGGTGCGTTCGCCCAGCGCATTGCGGTCGATGCAGGCACGCAGGGTGCGGCCGATCAGACGCTGGATTTCCAGGGTACGGCCACCCTGCTTGCCGCGCGCGGCTTCACGGTCGGAGCGGGTGTGGGTGGAGCGCGGCAACATGCCGTACTCGGCGGTCACCCAGCCTTCGCCCTTGCCGCGCAGGAAGCCCGGTACGCGGTTCTCGACGCTGGCCGTGCACAGCACGCGGGTGTCACCAAAGCTCACCAGCACCGAACCTTCGGCATGGCGGGTGAACGAGCGCTCGATGGTGACGGTGCGCAACTGGTCGGCCTGGCGGCCGCTCGGACGGGAAAAGGTCATGGGGATCCAATAAACAGGGGGAGCTGATAGGGCGCCCGGGCGGCCGCAAGGCCGGCGTCCAGGGGCGCCTAGGGTACCATTCGCCCTTTGCAACGCACCGGAATTCCAATGATTCGAAGCATGACCGCCTACGCTGGCGGCGAACGCGTAACGCCCTGGGGCACCCTTGGCTGCGAGCTGCGCTCGGTCAACCACCGTTTCCTTGAAGTGGGCGTGCGCCTGCCCGAGGACCTGCGTGCGCTGGAGCCGCAGCTGCGCGAGCGCATCGCAGCGCGCCTGAGCCGCGGCAAGCTGGACCTGGTGATGCGCCTGCGTGCGCCCGAGGCGGCGACGTCGCTGTCGGTCAACGACGCGCTGATCGAGCAACTGGGCGACCTGGCGCGGCGCCTGCATTCGCGCTTTCCGGACATGCGCATCGGCTTCACCGAACTGCTGCAGTACCCCGGTGTCCTGCAGGTCGAATCCACGGATGCGGCAGCGTTGCAGGCCGAGGCGCTGGCGCTGCTGGACGAAGTGGTGGACGGTTTCGTGCAGGGCCGCGAACGTGAAGGCGACAAGCTGGCTGCGGCCATCAGTGAACGGGTGGATGCGGTGGAGCGCATTGCCGCCGAAGTGCGCGAATTGATCCCGGTCATCCGTGAAGGCCAGCGGGTCAAGCTCGCCGCGCGCCTGGCCGACCTGCCGCACCCGGTGGACCCGGGCCGCGCCGAGCAGGAACTGGTGATGTGGCTGCAAAAGCTGGACGTGGACGAGGAACTGGACCGCCTGGGCAGCCATATCGCCGAGATCCGCCGCGTACTGCGCCAGCGCGAGCCGGTGGGTCGCCGCCTGGACTTCCTGCTGCAGGAGTTCAACCGCGAGGCCAACACCCTGGGTTCCAAGTCGGTGGACGCGCGCACCTCCAATGCCGCGGTCGAGCTGAAAGTGCTGATCGACCAGATCCGCGAGCAGGTCCAGAACATCGAGTAACGGTAGTGCCGAGCCATGCTCGGCAGAGGCTTACCCAGGATTGCCTGTAGTGCCGAGCCATGCTCGGCAGGGGCTCTACCGGTAACGCCCCAGCCGAGCATGGCTCGGCTCTACAGATAACGCCCAGCCGAGCATGGCTCGGCTCTACAGATAACGCCCAGCCGAGCATGGCTCGGCTCTACAGGTGCGGCGGCTCCCACAAGGCCGATGCGGGGCATGAACACCACCGTCCCCTGCACAGACGGGCCCGCGCCGGTACAATGCCGGGCCATTCCGACGTTGGCCCACCGCATGCGTGGCACCCTCTACATCGTCGCTGCCCCATCCGGGGCCGGCAAAAGCAGCATCGTCAACGCCACCTTGGCGCGCGACCCGCACATCTCCCTGTCGATCTCCTTCACCTCGCGGGCCATGCGTCCGGGCGAGGAGAACGGCAAGCACTACCACTTCGTCCCGGCCGCCGAGTTCGAGCAGATGATCGCTGCCGGCGACTTCTTCGAGCACGCGCTGGTGCATGGCGACTGGAAGGGCACGGCGCGGCAATCGGTGGAGCCGCAGCTTGCCTCCGGCAAGGACGTGTTGCTGGAAATCGATTGGCAGGGCGCGCGCCAGGTGCGCGAGAAAGTGCCGGGCGCAGTCAGCGTGTTCATCCTGCCGCCCTCGCGGCAGGCGTTGGCCGAGCGCATGCGCAAGCGCGGCCAGGACAGCGAGGCGGTGATGGCCCAGCGGCTGGCCGCCGCGCGCGAGGAAATGCTGCATTACGACGAGTTCGACTACGTCATCGTCAACGAGGACTTCGACACCGCGGTAGGCGAGATGTGCTCGATCTTTGCCGCCAGCCGGCTGCGCCGGGAGCCCCAACAGGCACGTCACGCCCAGCTCATTGCCTCCCTGTTGACCCCGGAAAGCTGAGCAAGTTGTTGATCCACAAGGGGCTGTTCAGGCGTCGGCTTGATTCCGGCGCCGCCCTGCCGCTACAATCCATCCCCTTTCCCTCATTCGTTCGAGCGGCCGTGCAGGTCGCCGGGAGCCCGCATGGCCCGCATTACCGTAGAAGATTGCCTGGAAGTCGTTAACAACCGTTTTGAGCTGGTCATGATGGCGTCCAAGCGCGCCCGTCAGCTGGCCAATGGTGTCCAGGCGACGATCGACAACAGCGAGAGCGAAGACAAGCCGACCGTGCTGGCGCTGCGCGAAATCGCTGCCCGCAAGATCGACAACGAGCTGATCGAGGAAGTCGAGAAGGCCGAGCGCGAGCGCGTTGAGCGTGAGGCGCTGGAATGGGCTGCCGCTGAAGTGGTCGCCGACGAAGACATGTCCAAGAACGACGATTGATCGCCTCTCTGGCATTGATTGACGTTGTCTGCGAACAGCCCGCCCCATGCGGGCTGTTCTGCATTTTGGGGTTTGCCGAAGCACGCCTGCTGGCATAGTCTTTCGGCATGAACCCAGGCCCTTCCGCCCAGGTAGCCACGCCAGCGGGCGGGGCGGTACCTGACTATGTACTGCAATTCGAACGCGCAGCCAGCTATCTCCCCGCCGAGCAGCTGCCGCTGCTGCGTCGCGCCTGGGAAGTGGGGGCGTCGGCGCATGCCGGCCAGACCCGCAAGTCCGGTGAGCCCTACATCACCCATCCGGTCGCGGTGGCGCGCATCCTGGCCGAGCTTGGCCTGGACGTGGAAACCCTGATCGCGGCGATCCTGCACGACACCATCGAGGACACCCCGCTCACCGGTGAAGAACTGGCCGCCGAGTTCGGCCAGGCCGTTGCCGACCTGGTGGATGGCGTCACCAAGCTGGACAAGCTCAAGTTCCGTGACCGGCAGGAAGCGGCGGCGGAAAGCTTCCGCAAGATGCTGCTGGCGATGTCACGCGATCTGCGCGTGATCATGATCAAGCTGGCCGACCGCCTGCACAACATGCGCACCCTTGGCGCGCAGAGTGCCGAGGCCCGTCGCCGGATCGCGATGGAGACGCTGGACATCTACGCGCCTATTGCCCAGCGCCTGGGCATGAACCTGATCAAGTCCGAGTTGCAGAACCTGGGCTTCCGCGCGCTGTACCCGTGGCGGCACGCCATCATCGAAAAACATATCCGCAGCCAGCCGGTGGTGCGCCGTGAGTCGATGGCGCAGGTGGAGGTGCAGCTGTCGCAGCGCCTGGCCCGTGAAGGCCTGGAACACCGCCTGATCAGCCGCATCAAGACGCCCTGGAGCATCTACACCAAGATGCGCGAGGAGAACAAAAGCTTCGACCAGGTCATGGATGTCTTCGGCTTCCGCCTGGTGATGCGCAACGTGCCCAACTGTTATCACGCGTTGGGCGGCGTGCATGCGGCGTTCAAGCCGCTGGATGGGCGCTTCCGCGATTTCATCGCCATTCCCAAGGCAAACGGTTACCAGTCGCTGCACACGGTGCTTTTCGGCCCGTACGGCTCGCCGATCGAAGTGCAGATCCGCACCGAGGAAATGGACCTGATCGCCGAGCGCGGCGTGGCTGCGCACTGGACCTACAAGTTCGGCGGCGACGGCCCGAACAGCGCGCAGAGCAGGGCGCATGCGTGGATCGTGGAGCTGATCGATTCCCAGCGCACCGCCGGTTCGTCGCTGGAATTCCTGGACAACGTCAAGGTGGATCTGTTCCCGGACGAGGTCTACCTGTTTACGCCCAAGGGCAAGATCCTGGCGCTGCCGCGCAATTCGACCGCGCTGGATTTTGCCTACGCGGTGCATACCGACGTGGGCAACCGCGCCGTGGCCTCGCGGGTGGACAAGAAGCTGGTGCCGCTGCGCACGCGTCTGAGCAGCGGGCAGACGGTGGAAATCATCACCGCGCGCTCAGCCTCGCCCAAGCCGCAGTGGTTGGAGTTCGTGGTCAGCAGCAAGGCGCGTACCGCGATCCGCCACCAGCTCAAGCAGCTTGAGCACGAGGACGCCGTGCAGCTGGGGCATCGCATGCTGGACCGCGCGCTTGAAGCGATGGACAGCTCGATCGAACGCTTGCCCAAGGGGCGCCTGGACGCCTTCCTCAACGAGCACCGCTATCCGCGCCTGGAGGCCTTCCTGGCCGACGTGGCGTTGGGCAACTGGATGCCCACGCAGGCTGCGCAGGCGTTGATGTCCTATGCAGAACTGCGTGCCGGGGGCACCGCGCACCGCGCCCAGGAGAAGATCCTGATCAACGGCAGCGAACGTGGCGTGGTCAGCTTCGCCAATTGTTGCCAGCCCATCCCGGGCGACGAGATCATGGGTTACCACACCGCCGGCAAGGGCATCGTGGTGCATCGCATGGATTGCCCGAACCTGGCCGAGCTGCGCAAGACGCCGGACCGCTGGGTGCCGATCGGCTGGGATACCAGCGTGGTCGGCGACTACGACACCGCGCTGGTGGTCGAAGTGGAGAACGGCACCGGCGTGCTTGCCCAGCTTGCTGCGGCGATCGCCCAGAGCCACTCCAACATCGAGCGTGTGGATTACCTGGACCGTGACTTCAATGCGGCGGTGTTGTGTTTCAACATCCAGGTCCGCGACAGGAACCATCTGGCCGAAGTCATGCGCCGCCTGCGCCGCCTGCAGGTAGTGCAGGCGGTACGCCGCCAGTAGCGCCTGCCGAACCACACCTGGCAGGGTAATCCGAGCCATGCTCGGCAGGGGGCCGTCCCGGCAATGTCAAACCCCCTTGTAGTGCCGAGCCATGCTCGGCAGGGGGCCGTCCCGACAATGCCCCCCCTGTAGTGCCGAGCCATGCTCGGCAGGGGGCCATCCCGACAATGCCAAACCGCATTCGGCAAGAAGCGATCGCGCCAATACCGCAGCCGAGCATGGGTCGGCTCTACAGCGATAGCGCGGTTATCCCCACGGGCTGTGCCTTGATGGCTACACAAGTTGTGGATAAGCCCGCGTAGCCCTTGCGTACCAAGCCTCTGCAAAACGTGGTGATATTTTGTCCACACGCTGTGGATGCGTGTGGATGAGTCATTGCAGGCTTGTGCGTACCATACAAGGGATACCCCCTTCAGCAAGTACGCACATGAGCACGTTCCCGCAGGACATCTATACCGAGCCCACCCCTGATACCGATACGCTGGCCAATCTCGGTCCGCTGGCGGCCTTGGCCGGTATCTGGATCGGGGAGCGCGGCATGGACGTCAACCCCAAGGCGGACGGCCCGGAGCACCAGGCCTATATCGAGCATGTGGAATTCCAGCCGATCGATGCGCAGCCGAACGGGCCGCAGCTGTTCTATGGCTTGCGTTATCACACCCGCATCGTGAAGCCGGGTGAGGTTGAAACCTTCCATGACCAGGTTGGCTACTGGCTGTGGGAGCCGGCCACCGGCACCATCATCCAGACCTTGTCGATCCCGCGCGGGCAGACGGCGATGGCGGTGGGCAAGGCTGCGCCGGATGCAAAGCGCTTCAAGCTGCGCGCCGAGCGCGGCTCGACCACCAATGGCATCAGTTCAAATCCCTTCCTTGAGCATGCCTTCCGCACCGAGAGCTACGACATCGAAGTGACGATCAACGACGATGGCACCTGGTCCTACGAGCAGCAGACCATGTTGGTCATCCCTGATCGCAGCGAGCCGTTCGCGCATACCGACCGCAACACCCTGCGTAAGGTTGGCGCGGCGGTACCCAACCCGACCGCACGCGCAGCCGCGCTGGCCGACTGAGCCATCCCCGTAGTGCCGAGCCATGCTCGGCAAGCGGCTTTCCCGGTAAAGCCCCAGCCGAGCATGGCTCGGCTCTACCAAAGCCAGTCCTGTAGTGCCGAGCCATGCTCGGCAAGCGGCGTTCCCGGTAAAGCCCCAGCCGAGCATGGCTCGGCTCTACCCATAGCCAGCCCTGTAGTGCCGAGCCATGCTCGGTAAGCGGCGTTTCCGGTAAAGCCCCAGCCGAGCATGGCTCGGCCCTACCCATAGCCAGCCTTGTGGCGGCGAGCCCTGCTCGGCTCTATTGGCGGCGGCGCGGTTATCCCCACGGTCTGTGTCCGGCTGGTTACACAAGTTGTGGATAAGGCCGCGCAGCCCTTGTCTGGCGGTGCTTTGCAGAAGCTGGTGATATTTTGTCCATGGCTTGTGGATGGCGCGCGGCACTATCCACACAGCTTGTGCCCTGTTGCCCCCACAAGTTGTGGATAAGCGCTGGCAGGCCTTGCGGGACAAGGCTCTGCTAGGTGTGATGAAATTTTGTCCAGCATATGACGCCGGCTACGCTCAGCCGCCCGCCAAGAAGGCGACGCTACAATGGCCCACCTTTTCCAGACTGGAGCTGTCCATGTCCCGCCAGATCATCAACACCGCCAACGCCCCGGCTGCCATCGGCCCGTACTCGCAGGCCGTGCGCGCCGGCAATACCGTGTATTTCTCCGGCCAGATCCCGCTGGACCCGGCTACCGGTGAGATCGTCGCCGGCGACGTCACCGCGCAAGCCCGTCGCGCCTTCGACAACCTCAAGGCCGTGGCCGAGGAAGCCGGCGGTTCGCTGGACAAGATGGTGCGCCTGGGCCTGTACCTGACCGACCTGGGCGAGTTCGCCAAGGTCAATGCAGTGATGCAGGAATACTTCCAGGCGCCGTTCCCGGCGCGTTCCACCATCGAAGTGTCGGGCCTGCCGAAGGGCGCCGCGTTCGAGGTCGACGCGATCATGATCATCGACTGATCCTGCCCGCAGGATGTGTCCAAGGATGCCCGGCCAATGCCGGGCATCTGCGTTTCAGCCAGCGGGCCGACGGATATCGCTGGGGGTGTGCCCGGTCCAGCGCTTGAACGCGCGGCGGAACTCGCGCGCGTCGTTGAAGCCCAGTTGGCTGCCGACCGCGGCAATGCTCAGCTCCGGCTCCTGCAGCAGTTCCAGTGCCAGCTCGGTGCGCAGGCGATCATGGATCTCGCTGAAACTGGTTTCCTCTTCGGCCAACTGACGGCGCAGCGTGCGCTCGCTCAGGTGCAGGGCCTGGGCAACGTCGCTCATCTGTGGGTTGTCGCGCAGCTGCGCACGCAGCAGCCGCTCCAGTGCGGCGGTGGTTTCGCCGCGGCTGGCCAAGGTGGCCAACTGCGCACGGCACAGCGACAAGGCCTGCTGCGAGGTTACCGGGTTGTAGCTGGCAAACGGCAGCTGCATCCAGTGCCGCTCCACCACCATGGCATTGCGGGTTTGGCCAAAGCGCAGCTCGCAGCGGAACAGTGCCTGGTATTTGTCGATGCTGGCGGGTGCGGCATACGCCACCTCCAGCCGGACCGGGCTGAAGTCCGTGCCGGCCAGTTCCCGGCCCAGCATCAGGATGCTGGAGAACATTTCCTCGCACAGGAACGGCAGCAGGTCCTGGGCCTGCTCCGGCGCGGTGGCAACCACGGCCAGGGTGTCGGCATTGCTCTCGTCCAGCACCAGGTCCATCAAGGGGCCGAGGTTGCGCTGGTAGTCCAGGCCAATGCGCACGGCCTGGCCAAAGGTGCGAGCGGTCTTCATCGCCAACCCGAGCAGGCCGAAGTTGCCACCGTTCTGCGCGCCGCCCATTGCCAGGCCGGCAGCATCAATCGGCAGCATCGGCAGTGCCCGGCGGATGACTTCGTAGGCCTGGCGGTAGGAAATGCGCGTGCGCGGGTCGTTGAGCTGGTCCTGGCTCAGGTGCAGGCCGGCCAGCCAGCTGTCGGTGTCCACGCCCAGCTCGCTGCCCAGCAGCAATAGCCCGCTGAGCATGTTGGTTGGCACATTGGCGATAGCCAGGCGGTCGCCGCCGGCGCTCCTGCGATGCATTCAAGCCCCTCCAGCTTGTCCGCTTTGCCCCCCCAAGTATGCCGCTCTTGCCCTTCGCGTGAACACTGCCTGAAAGCCAGACTGCGCCCAACATCTGCAGGCGTATGGGAGGGGATCATGCAGCGCAGCGTTACCTTGGCGGTTTCCGCCACCTTGGCCGTGATGATTGCCGGCTGCCAGAAGCAGGCCCAGCAGGCACCGACCGTGGCTGCCGCCGACGGGGCATTTGCGGCCACGTTGCAGGAGCGACTGCTCGATGCCAAGCCTGGCGACGTGATCGACATCCCGGCGGGGCGGCACCAGTTCGAGCGCAGCCTCAGCCTGCGCGCCGATGGCGTGACCCTCCGCGGGGCGGGCATGGATCGCACCGTACTGAGCTTCAAGGGGCAGAAGGCGGGCGCCGAGGGGCTGCTGGTCAACGGCGACAACTTCACCATCGAGAACCTGACCATCGAGGATTCAAAAGGCGATGGGCTGAAGATCAGCGAATCGGAAAACATCACCATCCGCGGTATCAAGGTGCAGTGGACCGGTGGCCCCAGCACCAAGAACGGCGCCTACGGTATCTATCCGGTGCTGACCAAGAACGTGCTGATCGAGAACACCGTGTCCATTGGTGCCTCCGATGCTGGCATCTACGTGGGCCAGTCCGATGGGGTGATCGTGCGCAACAGTCGCGCCGAGCAGAACGTGGCCGGCATCGAGGTCGAGAACACCCGCAACGCTGATGTGTACGACAACGTGGCTACCGGAAATACCGGCGGCATCCTGGTGTTCAACATGCCAGGGCTGTCGCAGCAGGGCGCCAACATCCGCGTGTTCAACAACAAGGTGATCGCCAACAATCACGAGAACTTCGGCGCCAAGGGCACGCCGGTGTCCAGCGTGCCGGCGGGCTCGGGCATCGTCATCAACTCCAACGATGACATCGAGGTGTTCGACAACGAAGTGCGTGACAACGCGACCACCAACATCATTGTTTCCAGCGTGTATTCCACTGGTTACAAGGACAGCAGTGCGTCGCCGAACTTCGACCCCTACCCGGAGCGCATCTACATCCACAACAACACCTTGTCCGGTGGCGGCGATTCCCCCGATGGACTGGATCTGAAAGCCTTGAAGGTGGCCATGTATGGCCTGACCGGCAATTTCCCGGACGTGTTGTGGGATGGCTATTACAACAAGGAGAGGATGGTGGACGGGGTCAAGCTTGGCCCACAGATATGCCTGCGCAATGTCAGCGGCGTGGTGAACGCCGATGGCCCCGGCGGGTACAAGAACCCGAGCAAGGACGCCAAGCCGTTTGACTGTGAGTTGCCGCGTTTGCCTGCCATCGACCTTAAGCGGGCTTGAGCACGGGCATGGGCAATCTGATGTTGCGGGGCATGGTTCTGGTAACGGTGCTGTTGGCGCTGGCCGGTTGCGGCAAGCCGGCAGGCGTGCATTTTTTTGAACAGGGCCAGCCGGCCACGCTGGACGAATGGCATGTATTGCGGGTGCGTGATGGCCGCTTGTCGCTCAATGACGGGGTGGTGCCATATGACCTCAATACCCCGTTGTTCAGCGACTATGCCCACAAGTTGCGCACGGTATGGATGCCCAAGGGCCAGGCGGCCGGCTACCAGCCGGAACACGCGTTTGATTTCCCGGTGGGCACCATCCTCAGCAAGACGTTTTATTACCCCCTGCCGGCTGACGGTGCCGGCGATGGCCGATCGGTCGCGCGGACGCCGCCCTCGCAGTCATCACTGCAGGGCGAAAGCCTGGACCTGTCCAAAGTCCGCTTGATCGAAACCCGCTTGCTGGTGCATCGCAAGGAGGGCTGGGTTGCCTTGCCTTATGTCTGGAACAAGGAGCAGACCGCGGCCAGCCTGCAGCGGACTGGAGCGAGCGTCGACCTGGAACTGGTGGCCGCCGATGGCACGCGCGAGGCGCTGGCCTACCAGGTGCCGGACCAGAACCAATGTGCAGGCTGCCACGTCACCGACAACCGGTCCCGCAGGTTGCAGCCGATCGGGCCCAAGGCCAGGCACCTGAACCGTGATTTCGACTACGCCAGCGGCCGTGACAACCAGTTGAGCCACCTGGCGGAGATCGGCTACCTGAAGGATCTGCCGGCGCCGGAACAGGTGCCGCGCTCGGCTGATGCCAGCAATCCGAACGTTGCCCTGGATGCGCGTGCACGTGCCTACCTGGACGTGAACTGCGGGCACTGCCATAGCCGCACCGGGCCGGCGATCACCTCGGGGCTGTGGCTGGACGCGCCGACCCAGGATCATTTGAAGCTGGGTATCTGCAAGCAGCCCATTGCAGCAGGCAAGGGCACCGGCAACCGGCTGTATGACATCCAGCCCGGTGACGCCGATGCCTCGATCATCGCCTATCGCATCGATAGCGATGATCCGGCCGTGATGATGCCGGAGGTCGGACGGGCAGTCGTACACAAGGAAGGCGTGGCCTTGATCCGGCAATGGATCAACGAACTGGAAGCAAGCTGCGACACCGGTGGCGAAGGCCAGCCGGGCATTACAGGACCGCCGGCCGTTTGATGCCGGCTTTACACCTCACTGCGTGGGAGAGAGCGCGATGCGAGTGAAGCAAAGGAATCTGGTAATCGGGTTGCAGCGGGCCATGGCCGGGCTGATGGTGCTGGGGGTCGCGACCCCGGCAATGGCCCAGTCGGCGACGGAGGATGCTGCCACTACGCTGGATCGCATCACGGTCACCGCACAGAGCCGGCAACAGGAAATACAGGATGTGCCGATCGCGCTGCAGGTGGTGGACCAGGCCCTGCTCAGTGACGTCGCCGCCGAGAACCTGGGCGATATCGATGCCTTCGTGCCTGGCCTGGTGATCGATGCCGTTCAGCCAACCCAGCCTTCGTTCAAGCTGCGTGGCGTGGAAACAGACGATTTCGGCATCGGTACCGATCCCGCGGTGGGTATCTTTGTCGATGGCGTGTATGGCGGGCGTGGCGGTGGCGTGCTGTTGCCCTTCGTCGACGTGGAGCGCATCGAAGTGTTGAAGGGGCCTCAGGGCACCTTGTTCGGGCGCAATACCGCTGCCGGTGCGATCTCGCTGATCACCCGTCGGCCGCAGGCCGAGACGGAAGCACGTGCCACCGTGCGGGTCGGCAACTATGGCAAGAAATACGCTGACGCCATGTGGAACATCCCCACCGGTGATAACTCCGCGTTGCGCTTCAATGCCCTGATCAATACCAGCGACGGCTGGTTCCAGGATGGCGCCACCGGCAAGGACCTGGGCGGCGAGAATGTATGGGCGACGCGCGCGGCCTGGCAATCGCGATTCGGCGACAACACCACCGCTTACGTCAGCTGGGACCACGAGAGCCTGGACCAGAACGGCCGTGTCACCACGGGCATCGTGGCGCTGCCGGATTACCCCGCACGGCCGAGCGTGCCGGTGGATCCGGACGACTATCTGGACCCGCGCAAGATCAAGACCTACAGCGATGCGGACAACGCCGAGTGGCGGACCTTCGATGGTGTCAGCCTGATCATCGACCATGCCTTGTCGTGGGGAAATTTCACCTCCACCAGCTCCTGGCGCAAATACGACTCCACCAACCACACCGAGGAAGACGGCACCAACCGCTACGACCTGTACGTGGACTCGAAGAACACCGAGAGCAACGAAACCCTTTACCAGGAGTTCAAGTTCTCCGGCAGCAACGCGCGCTTCGACTGGGTGGCTGGCGCCAGCTATTTCGACGAGGACGCGCGCCAGACCAGCGAGGTCAACACCAACACCGAGGCCGTGGACAACATCGTACGCAACATGGGCATCGCGCCCACGCCCGATGGCAGCCTGTTCAACTTCACCTCGATGCTGGCGCAGATGAACGGCATTCCCATTTCGTTGGTCGGCGAGAAGTGGAACGAACGCTTCGCCAATACCTTGGGCACCCGATCCTATGCTGCTTTCGGTGACGTCATCTGGAAGGCGACCGACCGACTGAACCTCACCTTCGGCCTGCGCTACACGCGCGATGAGAAGGACTTCACCTGGCTCAATACGCCGCGCAATGCCCCGGGCCTGGAGGCCAAGCTGGACACGCTGGAGGCGCTGGGCTTCTTCCAGGCGCTGGCGCAGATGGGGGTTCCGATCACCCGCGAGTTGCTGACCTTCGACATGGCCTTCATCGATGCGCCGGCCATGGTCAACAAGGGCAAGCTGGTGCGCGACAAGAAGAGCTGGAGCGACTGGAGCCCGCGCTTCGTGGTGGATTACCACCTCAATGACGACACCATGGTGTTCGGCTCACTGGCCAAGGGCTACAAGGCCGGCGGTTTCAACGCATTGCAGATCGGGCCGGCGTTCGAGAACGAGGATGTGTGGAACCTGGAGATCGGCTTGAAGCAGAGCTTCGATCGGTTCTCCTACAACCTGTCTGCCTTCCACTACCGCTATGACAACCGCCAGGCCATCCGCCTGGTCGATCCGGACCCAAACAATCCCGTCGACATCCCGGTCTATGTGTTCGACACCAGTGACCTGGAAGCGACGGGCGTGGACTTCGACATGCGCTGGAAGGTCACCGATGGCCTCACCCTGGATGCGGCAGCGGAGTGGATCGATTCCAAGTACAAGAACTACGTGACGCCCGAAGGCGTCGACCTGGACGGTGCCGCTACCGGTGAACCGCGCTTCACTGCGTCGGCGGGTGCGGTGTACCTGGCCGATCTGGGGGGCAATGGCCAGCTGCGCTTCTCGCTGCGTCACGCCTATCGGGGTGCGGTGCGCTGCAACGCGGGCTCCGAGCTGCAGGGCGATTGTGGTATCAGCAGGTTGCTCAACATCGGTGAATCGCAGCAGCGCACCGACGTGCGCGTGGGCTGGACCTCGCCGCTGCAGCATTGGACCTGGGCGGTGTATGCCAACAACGTGTTTGACAAGCAGTACGTGCGTGGCCTGAACACCTATGGGCGAGATCCCTTGGGTGTGGTCGGCGCCACCATCACCGATCCGCGAACCTACGGCCTGGAGATGACTGTGAAGTTCTAAAAATGTTGCCTGCGCAAAAGGCTCCCCTCTCCCGCTTGCGGGGTGAGATGGACAGTTTACGAGCCACCGATTCGCTGTCCATCGAACGCCCTTGCGTCAGCGCAAGGGCCGGGGCGCGGAGCGGGGGTTGGGGGTGAGGGCCTATTCGCCACGTACATTTACCGCAACAAGGCGCCGATCGACATCGCCACAGGAAACCCGCGGCGAAACTGTAGGAAACCCCGGCGTCAGCTGACGCCGGGGTTTCTGTTTGCGGCGCATGACGGCATCCTTATGTCATGCCTGCACGCCGTGAACCCGCCATCCTCGATCTTTCCACCGAACCGCTGAGCCGTCTGGCCGGGGTCGGGCCCCGGGTGGCAGCCAAGCTTGAAGCCCGTGGTCTGACGACCTTGCAGGACCTGTGGCTGCACCTGCCGCTGCGCTACGAAGATCGCACCACGCTGTTGCCGATCCGTGCGTTGAAGGCGGGCATGGCCGCGCAGGTCGAGGGCAGGGTGGAAGCGGTGGAGCGGGGCTTCCGTTATCGGCCGGTGCTGCGGGTGGCGATCAGTGATGACTCCGGTGCCACCCTGGTGCTTCGGTTCTTTCATTTTCGAGCCGCGCAGGTGGCGCAGTTCGCGGTGGGCCGGCGCCTGCGCGCCTATGGCACGCCGCGGCCTGGCCAGCACGGGTTGGAGATCGTCCATCCCAGTTATCACGTACTGGGCGACGGCGAGGATGCCGCGCTGGGGCAATCGCTGGATCCGGTCTATCCGGCGGTGGAAGGCATTGGTCCGGCCAGCCTGCGCAAGCTGATCGGACAGGCATTGGACCGCCTGCCGGATGCAGCGGCGCTGGAGTTGCTGCCAGACAGCTTTCTGGCAGGGCTGCAATTGCCCTCACTGCGCGAGGCGATGCTGACCATGCATCGTCCCCCGAGGGATGCCGATATCGCCGCGCTGGCCGCAGGGACCCATCCGGCACAACGGCGTTTGGCGATGGAAGAGTTGCTGGCCCATCACCTGAGCCTGCGTCGCCAGCGTATCGCCTTGCAGCAGCACCGTGCACCGTCGCTGCGCGGGCGCGACGGGCTGGTCAAGGCGCTCCTGCAATCGCTGCCGTTCCGCCTGACCGGTGCCCAACAGCGCGTGTTCGACGAGATCCGCAAGGATCTGGCGCGTGCTCACCCGATGCTGCGCCTGGTGCAAGGTGACGTCGGCTCCGGCAAGACCGTGGTTGCCGCGTTGGCGGCGATGCTGGCGGTTGAGCGGGGCAAGCAGGTGGCACTGGCCGCACCGACCGAGCTGCTGGCCGAGCAGCACCTGGCCAACCTGCGCAGCTGGCTGGAGCCACTGGATATCCGCGTCGCCTGGCTGGCCGGCAAGGTCACCGGCAAGGCGCGCAGCAAGGTGCTGGAAGAGGTTGCATCCGGGCACGCCCAGGTGGTGGTCGGCACCCATGCGTTGATGCAGGAAAACGTGGTGTTCAACGATCTGGCCTTGGCCATCGTCGACGAACAGCATCGCTTCGGCGTGCACCAGCGTCTGGCATTGCGCGACAAGGGCGCCGCTGCCGGGGTGGTGCCGCACCAGCTGGTGATGACGGCCACGCCCATCCCGCGCACGTTGGCGATGGCTGCATATTCGGACCTGGACGTGTCGGCGATCGATGAACTGCCGCCGGGGCGCACCCCGGTGCAGACCATCGTGATCAGTGCCGAGCGTCGCCCGGAGCTGGTCGAACGCATCCGCGTCGCCTGCCAACAGGGGCGTCAGGTGTACTGGGTCTGTACCCTGATCGAAGAAAGCGAAGAAGAGGCCGGGCCAGGCAATGCACGCATGGATGCCTCGGCTGCGCAGACCACCTTCGAGGCGCTGTCGGCGCAGTTGCCAGAGCTGCGCATCGGTCTGGTGCATGGGCGCATGAAGGCGGCGGAGAAGCAGGCTGCGATGCGTGCCTTCAAACAGGCCGAGACCGACCTGCTGGTCGCCACAACGGTGATTGAAGTGGGCGTCGACGTGCCCAATGCCTCCTTGATGATCATCGAGAACGCAGAGCGCCTGGGCCTGGCCCAGCTGCACCAGTTGCGTGGTCGGGTGGGTCGCGGCGCCACCGCCTCCAGTTGCGTGCTGATGTACCAGGCGCCGCTGTCGGCAATGGCGCGTGAACGCCTGGAAACCATGCGGCACACGTCCGATGGCTTCCTTATCGCCGAAAAGGATCTTGAACTGCGTGGCCCGGGCGAGTTGCTGGGTACGCGGCAGACTGGGCTGGCCGCATTCCGCGTTGCCGACCTGGCGCGGGATGCGGGCATGTTGCCGACCGTGCACAGCTTGGCCGAACGTTTGCTGGATGAGGCGCCAGCGCTGGCCGATCGCATCGTCAGGCGCTGGATTGGTGGCGCGGTACGCTATGCATCGGCCTGATTGCGTGCTTCCACTGTCATGGATGTGGTGACAGACTCCATGATCAACCAGAAGTGAAGCAGAAGATGAGCCAGAAGATACCGTTGCTGATTGATACCGACCCGGGCGTGGATGACGCGTTGGCGCTGCTGATGGCCTTTGCCGACGAACGCCACGACGTGGTGGGCTTGACCGTGGCAGCGGGCAATGTCGGCCTCGAATACACCGTGCGCAACGCGCTCAAATTGTGCGAAGTCGCTGGCCGTGAAGACGTGCCGGTGTTTGCCGGCACTCCCGATCCGCTGGTCTATCCGGCCGAGGACGCCGCGCACGTGCATGGCCGTGACGGCTTCGGTGATGTGGACCTGCCGTTGACCGCGCGCAAGGTCGAGGCCGAGCACGCCGCGCTGGCGATCCTGCGTTTGTCGCACCAGTACGCCGGGGAGTTGGTGCTGGTGGCACTCGGCCCGCTGACCAACATCGCGCTTGCACTCAAGCTGGACCCGAGCTTGCCGAAGCGCATCAAGCGTTTTCTGGTGATGGGCGGTGCGATCACCGGCCATGGCAACATCACGCCGGCGGCGGAATTCAACATCGCCTTCGACCCGGAAGCTGCGCATATTGTTTTCAGCCAGTTCCCGCACACCGACGTCGCTGATTGGGAGGCGACTGTTGCGCATGGCCTGTTGCATCGCGATGTCGAGCAATGGTTGGCGTCCGATACGGACAAGGCGCGTTTCTATGAGCTGATCTCGCGGCAGACGCGGCTGTGGTCCGAAGACAGCCGCGGTGAACGCTGGTACGCCGCCGATGCGTTGGCCATGGCGTGGGCATTGCAGCCTGAAGGGGCGACCCGGGTCGAGCAGCGCCCGCTGTCTATCGAGCTGACCGGCAACCGCAGCCGCGGCGCCACCATCGTCGACTGGAACCGGCAGACTGGCGCGGCGGACAATACCGCCCTGCTGATCGGCTATGACCAGGAGCGGTTCGAGGCCCAGGTACGGCGGGCGTTGGGGCTGTAAGGCAGGTGATTGGCCCCGACTTGCTTGTCGGGGCAATGCCTGCCTATAATGGCGGTCTTGACCACCAGCCCACACGGTGCGAGCCCATGAAGGCCGATATCCATCCCGATTACCACAACGTCGTTTTTCACGACGTGACCTCCGATTTCAAGTTCCTGACCCGTTCGACCATGTCCTCCAAGGAAACGGTCAAGTGGGAAGACGGCGAAGAGTATCCGCTCGTCAAGGTTGAAATTTCCTCGGCTTCGCACCCGTTCTATACGGGCAAGCACAAGGTTATCGATACCAGCGGCCGCATCGACAAGTTCCAGAAGCGCTACGCGCGCTAATCGAACGGGTTGTTGCTGTCCCGACAACGGCCGCGCCCTGCGCGGCCGTTGTTTTGTCTTGTCCGTCGTACGGCTGAACCATTGCGGAATCTGGCGGCTTTGCCAGCGCGACGCTGTGTCGCAGGCAAACCCCCGCCTATAAGACTTTTGTCTTCGCAATCTGCAAATGCTGCTGTGCGATAATCGTCGGAACCGCAGTGGAAAACTGCGGAATTCCTTCACGCGCCTGCCCGCACCCCAATCGTCAGGACAGGCGCCTTCCACTTGAGGAGCGCACACTGTGTCCGATCTTGATCAGGTCACGCTCAACGCCGGCGAAAAGTCGGTCGTTCTGCCTGTCGTCAAACCCGTCCTGGGCAATAACTGTGTCGATATCTCGAAGCTGACCAAGGAAACCGGTCTCTTCACCTACGACTCTGGCTACACCGCTACCGCCAGCTGCAAGTCGGCTATCACCTACATCGATGGTGACAAGGGCGTGCTGCTGTATCGCGGCTATCCGATCGAGCAGCTGGCCGCCAAGTCCAGCTTCGTCGAAGTGGCCTACCTGCTGATCAATGGCGATCGTCCGAGCGCCGACCAGCTGAAGGCTTTCGAAGCCGAACTGACCGCTGAAGCCGGCGTTGATGATTCCATCAACACCTTGATCGGCAGCTTCGCCAAGGATGCACATCCGATGGCGATCCTGACTGCCTCGATCGCGCAGCTGTCGGCCAAGTACCACGCTTCGCTGGATCTGGACGACGCCGAACAGCGCCGCCAGGCTGCCGTGCGCCTGATCGCCAAGGTGCCGACCCTGTCGGCCCTGATCTACCGTCACGGCAAGGGCCTGCCGGCCAACAAGCCGGACACCTCGCTGGACTACGTCAGCCGCTTCCTGAAGCAGACCTTCGAGTCGGCCGATGGCAAGTACGATCTGAACAAGGACGTGGTCAAGGCACTGGATCTGCTGTTCATCCTGCACGCCGACCACGAGCAGAACGCCTCGACCTCGACCGTGCGTCTGGTCGGTTCCACCGGCGCCAACCCGTATGCTTCGGTTGCCGCTGGCGTGACTGCACTGTGGGGCCCGGCACACGGCGGCGCCAACGAAGCCGTGCTGAAGATGCTGGAAGAGATCGGTTCGGCCGACAACGTCGAGTCCGCCGTGGTCAAGGCCAAGGACAAGACCTCGGGCTTCCGCCTGATGGGATTCGGCCACCGCGTGTACAAGAACTTCGACCCGCGCGCCAAGGTGATCGGTGAGATGACCAAGCAGGTGCTCGGCCAGCTCGGTGTGCAGGATCCGCTGCTCGACGTTGCCGTCAAGCTGGAGCAGGCTGCGCTGCAGGACGAGTACTTCGTCGCCCGCAAGCTGTACCCGAACGTCGATTTCTACAGCGGCATCATCTACAAGGCACTGAACATTCCGACCGAGATGTTCACCGTCATGTTCGCGCTGGGCCGCACCGCAGGTTGGGTGTCGCATTGGCTGGAACAGCAGGTTGATCCGGAAATGAAGATCGGCCGTCCGCGTCAGGTCTATACCGGCCACGACGTGCGCGACTACAAGTAAGGGCGTCGGCGCAGTGATGCGCCGCCTCCGCTGCTTGCAAGGCCCCGCTTCGGCGGGGCCTTTTTCATGTGCGCTATCCACATAGCTTGTGCGGGGGTGGTGACACAAGTTGTGGATAAGCCCGCACAACCGTTGTGTGGCGTGCCTTTTCAGTGCGTGGTGATATTTTGTCCAGCTGCGCCGGCAAGCGTTGTAGTGCCGAGCCATGCTCGGCAATGGACGCTATCGGTAGAGCTTCTGCCGAGCATGGCTCGGCACTACAGGGCAAGTGTTGCGGCTTTGTGGTTTACACCGCACCTGCCAGGGGAGCGGAGGTGGCCAGCAGTTGCTTGAGCTGCGCCAGCGTTGCGCGCGGCAGGGGCTTGCCGTCGTCGGGTGAGACGGGCGGTTGCCGTAATGCGTCCTCGGGTAGCACCAACAGTTCGAAGGCAATGCCGTCGGCGGCGAACTCCCAGCCCGGAAAGTGCTGGCGGCCTGCATGGCCGGCCAGTTGCAGCGACCAGGTCCTGGCTTCGGCGGGGATGTGCTGCTCATGCAGAAAACGTTGCACAGCATCG
Organism: Stenotrophomonas sp.; assembly: GCF_032061965.1. Lineage (GTDB taxonomy): Bacteria > Pseudomonadota > Gammaproteobacteria > Xanthomonadales > Xanthomonadaceae > Stenotrophomonas. The sequence continues at coordinate 112,374 of NZ_DAMBEF010000010.1, forward strand.
GCATCATCGCAGTGCAACTGCAGGGTGACCGGGCTGTTGTCGCCGGCAACACCGCTTAGGACCGGGCCCACCAATCTCGGTTGGAAGGCCTGCAGGAACTGCATGGCCTGCACGGCCGATTCGCGGCGTTGGCGCAGTGCGCCGGGTTGCTCCGTCGCGGCGAACAGCCGCTGGTGCTCGCGCAGGGCCTGCTCAACGTCGGCCAACCTCGGCCACAGGCCTTCTTCATGGATGCCGAGCTTGGCAGCCGCCTTGCGGCGGGCGTGTTCGAAGTCGTGGATGCCGCTCTCTGCGATCAGGCGTGCCGCCTCCTGCGCGATCAGCAGGCGTTCGCGTGGGGCACGGCGGGTGGTCTGCGGGGATGGCGGCATCGGGCTCCTCCGGTGGAATGCGAGCCCGATTGTAGGCAGGCGGCGGGCATTGCGTCCCGCCGCTGTGGCTGCGATCAGAAAATATCGAACGCGGCGTCGTTGGTTGCCTGGTCCTGTTGCTGGAAGTCGAAATCCTGCATGCGCTCCAGGTCCTCGGTCTTCACCCATTCGGTGGCGCCATTCAGCGTCGCCTCGACCATCCCCGACGGCGGATCGTTCTTGGCGATGGGGGCATCCTTCAGCGCCACCCGCATGTAGTCGATCCAGATCGGCAGGGCAGCCTTGCCGCCGTATTCGCGGTAGCCCAGCGAGCGGAAATCATCGCGGCCAACCCATACCGTGGTGACCAGCGGGCCGCCAAAGCCGGAGAACCAGGCGTCGCGGTGGTCATTGGTTGAGCCGGTCTTGCCACCCACGTCCTCGCGGCCCAGCACCTTGGCGGCGGTGCCCGTGCCGCGCTGGACCACGTCGCGCATCATCGACACCAGCTGATAGGCGGTGCGCTCGTCGATGGCGCGTGGCGCGGTACGGGCATCCGGGTTGACCGGCTTCGGCGGTTCCACCGGCGCATCCGGCTTGGCGGCCGGCGCCTGGGCGGTAGCTGCCGCAGGCTCGGCGCCGAAATTGAAGCCATCGACGACCTGGCTGGCCGGCGCAGCGCCTGGCGTGCTGAGGCCGCCGCAACCGCGGCAGGCCATGGCCGGGTTTTCCTTGAAGATGACGTTGCCGTCGCGGTCCTTGATCTCGTCGACGATCCAGGTGTCCACCCGCGAGCCGCCATTGGCAAACACCGCGTAGCCGCGCGCGACCGACAACGGGGTCAGCGAGGCGGTACCCAGTGACATCGACAGGTTCGGCGGCAGCTCGGCTTCCTGGAAGCCAAATTCGCTGATGTATTTGCGCGCATAGTCCACGCCGACGCTGTCCAGCAGGCGAACCGAGACCAGGTTGCGTGATTGCACCAGCGCCTCGCGCAGGCGCATCGGGCCGCGGAAGCCGCCGCCGTCGTTCTGCGGCTGCCAGGTCTTGCCGCGGCGGTCGCGGAATACCACCGGCGCATCCAGCACGATGGAGGCCGGGTTGAAGCCCTTGTCGAACGCGGAGGCGTAGATGAAGGGCTTGAAGCTCGAACCCGGCTGACGGCGCGCCTGGGTGGCGCGGTTGAACTTGTTGCCGGCAAAGCTGAAACCGCCCACCAGGGCGCGCAGGGCGCCGCTGTCGGCATCCAGCGAGACCAGTGCGGCCTGGCCGCGTGGGATCTGATCGATCAGCCACTCGCCTTCCTTGCTGCCGGCACGCACGCGGACCATGTCGCCGCGGGTAAGCAGCTTGGCCGGGCTACGGGTGGTCCAGCGGGTGGCGGCCACCGGCAACACCAGCTCAGTGCGATCGGCCAGCACCACCGTTACGCCACCGTCGGCATGGGTGGCCGAAACCACCGCGGGCATCAGGCCGGCCTGCGCCGGGATGCCGGCAAGATTGCGCGCCAATGCGGTGGCGTCGGCATCGGCGGCCACGTCGAAGTGCTGCTCCACGCCATGCCAGCCATGGCGGTGGTCATACAGCGTCAGCCCGTCGCGCACGGCCAGGTTGGCCGCTTCCTGCATGGTCGAGTTGATGGTGGTGGTGACGTGGTAGCCCTTGTTGAGCGCGTCCTCGCCGTACTTGGCGATCATTTCCTGGCGCACCAGTTCGGCCACGTACGGCGCGTAGACCTGCACCGGCGGCTCATGCGGGCTGGCATGCATCGGCACGGCCTTGGCGGCGTCTGCCTCGGCCTGGCTGACGTAGCCAAGCTCGGCCATGCGCTGCAGCACATAGTTGTCGCGGCGCTGGCGCGCGCGCTCTGGGTTGCTGAGCGGATTGCCGCTGGAGGGGAACTTGGGAATGCCCGCCAGCGAGGCCATTTCGTCCAGGTCCAGCTCGGCCAGCTTCTTGCCGTAGTAATACTCGGCGGCCGCGCCAATGCCGTAGGCGCGGTTGCCGAAGAAGCTCTTGTTCAAGTAGAGCTCGAAGATCTCGTCCTTGCTGAGCTCGCTCTCGATCTTCCGCGCCAACAGGATTTCGGCGAACTTGCGGGTGTAGCTGACCTCACTGCTGAGGAAGAATTGCCGCGCAACCTGCTGGGTAATGGTCGATCCGCCGGGCACGCCTTCCTTGGAGCCGGTGCGCATGATCATCCAGATTGCGCGGCCCACGCCCTTGTAGTCGACGCCGTCGTGTTGGTAGAAACGGGCGTCCTCGGTGGCAAGGAAGGCCTGCTTCAGGCGCTCCGGAACATCCTTCATCTGGATCGGATAGCGGCGGGTCTCGCCGAATACCGCCATTAATTTCCCTTCACTATCATAGACATACATCGGCTCCTGCAATTCGACATTGCGCAGCGCCTGCACGTCCGGCAGTTTGGAAGAGACAACGTAATAGAGCGAGCCAGCGGCGATCGCACCCACCAGGGCGAGGGCGACGAAGAGGGCAAGCAGCCAGCGCAGCCAGCGGCGAAAACGTGGCATCCAGAGGTCCCGATTGCGGATTTCGTAGCCGCAGAGTATAGATTACGCAGGGGAACGGCTGGGGCCGTACCCTGGGGAGAGTAAGGGGAGATCACTTCAGGGCCGTGATGCAGATCGCGTCTCCGGCCTTGGGTGGTTGCCAATTGCTGTAAATCCGTTATTAATGCGCGGACGCAAAAAGTGCGTCCAAGTGCCCGTCGGCAGGGGAGAATCCGTGGGGCTTATCCCAAAAAGTCAGGCGCCTACCATTGGCGTCGACATCAGTTCGACTGCGGTAAAGCTGCTTCAGCTTTCCCGCAGTGGTAACCGTTTCCGCGTGGAACATTACGCTGTGGAACCTCTGCCGCCGAATGCGGTGGTGGAAAAGAACATCGTGGAAGTCGAGGCCGTCGGGGAGGCGATCCGACGTGCAGTGGCGCGTTCAGGCACCCGTGCCAAGAATGCGGCCGCCGCCGTGGCCGGTTCGGCGGTGATCACCAAGGTGATCCCGATGCCGGCCGACCTGGATGAAGGCGAGATGGAGGCACAGGTCGAGCTGGAGGCGGTGAATTACATTCCGTACCCAATCGACGAAGTGAACCTCGATTTCGAAGTGCTGGGCGTGGTGCCGAACAACCCGGAGATGGTGCAGGTGTTGTTGGCCGCATCCCGTTCGGAGAACGTCGAGCTGCGTCAGTCCGCGCTGGAACTGGGTGGACTCACCGCCAAGGTGATGGACGTGGAAGCGTTCGCCATCGAGAACGCCTTCGGCCTGGTGGCCAGCGAGCTGGCCGTGCCCAGCGACGGGCTGGTTGCCTTGGTCGACATCGGTGCGACCATGACGACCCTCAACGTGCTGCGCGGCGGTCGTAGTCTGTACAGCCGCGAGCAGGTGTTTGGTGGCAAGCAGCTCACCGACGAGGTGATGCGCCGTTATGGCCTCAGTTACGAGGAAGCGGGTCTGGCCAAGCGCCAGGGCGGCTTGCCGGAAAGCTATGAGGTCGAGGTGCTTGAACCGTTCAAGGAAGCGACAGTGCAGCAGATCAGCCGCCTGTTGCAGTTCTTCTACGCCGGCAGTGAGTTCAACCGCGTTGACCATATCGTCCTGGCCGGTGGGTGTGCGGCCTTGATCGGTTTGCCGACGATGGTGGAAGAACAGCTGGGCGTGGCCACCACGGTTGCCAATCCGCTGGCGCAGATGACGTTGGGCCCGAAGGTGCAGGCGCATGCGTTGGCGCAGGACGCTCCCGCGTTGATGATCGCGACCGGTCTGGCCATGAGGGGATTTGACTGATGGCACGGATCAACTTATTGCCGTGGCGCGCCGAGCGCCGCAAACAACGCCAGCGCGAGTTCTACGGCATGCTGGGCTTTGCCGCAATCGCAGGCGTGGTGCTGTCGGGCCTGTTTTGGTTCTTCTACAGCCAGCAGATCAGTGGCCAGCAGGAACGCAATGCCTTCCTCGAATCCGAGATCGCCAAGGTCAAGGAGCAGAACAAGGAAATCGAACGCCTGGACAAGCAGAAGGATCGTCTGCTGGCCCGCAAGAAGGTGATCGAGGAACTGCAGGGCAAGCGTTCGCAGATGGTGCACCTGTTTGATTCGCTGGTGCGCACCATCCCTGATGGTGTGGTGCTGACGGCACTCAAGCAGGAAGGTGAAACCCTGACCCTGGAAGGACGCACGCAATCCAATGCGCGTGTCAGTACCTATATGCGCAACCTTGAGGGCTCTGGCTGGATGAGCAATCCGGAGCTGACCATCATCGAGGCGCGGGCACAGGAAACGGGCGGCAAGGTGATCGACGTCAAGTCCCTGCCGTATGTGTTCACCCTGAAGGTGCAGTTGCCTTCGCCGAGTGATCCGGCCAATCCGCAAGACGAGGTTGTCGTTGCTCCGGCTGCAGGCGCTGCTGCGCCTGTCGCGGCACCAGCGGCGCCGGCTCCTGCCGTCGCACCGGTCGCCACGCCACCCGCCGCGCCGGCAGCACAGCCTGCTGACAAGGTTGCGCCTGCGCAGAAGGAGGCTCGCTCGTGAGCAAGAAATTCAGTACCAAGGACTTGGATTTCAACAATATCGGCAACTGGCCGCGCAACGCCAAGATGGTGTTCTGCGTACTGCTGGCGCTGGTGATCATGGCGCTGGCCTACCTGTTGGTGATCAGTGGCCAGCGCGAAGAGCTGGAGGGCCTGGAGGCCAAGGAAGCATCGTTGCGTACCAGCTTTGAAACGGAGCAGGCGCGCGCGGTGAACCTTGAGCCGCTCAAGCAGCAGCTCGCCCAGATGGAGCAGGTGCTGCAGCAGATGCTGCGTCAGCTGCCCAGCAAGACCGAGATGCCGGACCTGATCATCGACGTGTCGCAGACAGCGCTGTCCAGTGGTCTGAACAACGAGTTGTTCCAGCCGGGCCCGGAGTCGCTGAAAGAGTTCTACGCCGAGAAGCCGATCGCGCTGCGGCTGGTGGGCAGCTACCACCAGTTTGGTGCCTTCGTCAGCGGCGTGGCTTCGCTGCCACGCGTGGTCATCCTGACCATGCATGACATCAACCTCAAGCCGAAGGACCCCAAGGGTGTGATTACCGCAGGTGGGGCGCTGGAGCTGGCTGGTACGGTCAAGACCTACCGCTATCTCGACGATGCCGAACTGGAAGACCAGGAAAAGGCAGCGGCCGAAGCGGCCAAGGCTGCCAAGAAGGGAGGGAAGTGAGCATGCGCAAGACTTTCTCCCTGGCCATCGGCATGATGAGCGTGGTGATGCTCGGTGGCTGCATGCGCAGCGTGACCAGCGCACCGACTGACCCGGGCAACCTGGAGAAGTATGTCCAGGATGTCCGCAATCGCCCGGCTGAACCGCTGGAGCCGTTGCCGGTGATGCAGCAGTTTGAAACCTTTGAGTACGCAGCGCAGGGCTTGCGCGATCCGTTCAGTGATGCCTGGGTATCGGATGATGGCAACAATCAGTTGCGTCCGGACCCGAATCGCCGCAAGGAACCGCTGGAAGCCTTCCCGCTGGATGCCTTGGACATGGTCGGTACCATTGGCAACGGCGCAGGTGCCGTCGCCTTGGTAATGGGCCCGGACAAGGTGACCTATCGCGTGCGCCCCGGGGTGTACATGGGCCAGAGCGATGGCCGTGTAACGGGTGTGCGCGAAGATGGGATTGAGTTGATTGAACTGGTGCCGGACGGTGCAGGTGGCTGGCTGGAACGCCCAGCCTCGCTTGCACTGGACGATCGTTGATTGATTAGGGGATAGCACGATGACTTTTACCAAAGCCCTGAGCCTGCGTCCCATCCGGCGCCATGCACTGGTCCGCGTCTGCGCCCTGGGAGTGGCGTTGGCAGCGGTGTGCGGCTCTTCATTCGCAGCGCAGCCGCTGGCTGCCGGTGGCACGACCACTGGCGTCCAGCAGGCCGTGTCTGCGGTTTCCGTAAGCAAGATCGATTTCAAACGTGGTGAGGATGGCTCTGGCCGCCTGATCCTGCAGTTCGACGGCCAGGGTGCAAGCCCGGACCTTCGCAGCCAGGGCAACAACGTGGTGGTCGATGTTGGCAACGCGATGCTGCCGGCTGAACTGCAGCGTCCGATAAACGTGGTGGATTTTGCCACGCCGGTGCAGCGCATCGACGCCAAGCCGTCCGGCGCCGGCGGCGCACAGCTGGTAGTGAGCAACAACGGCCCGATCGAGTCACTGGCTTACCAGACCGGCAACGAGTACGTGGTTGAAATCACCGCGCGCAAGGAAGCCCCGGCAACTGGCGCGGTGACTTCCAGGACGGTGGCGCAGGCTGCTGCGACGGTGGCCGCGCGCGGTTACAGCGGTCGTCCGGTGACCTTCAACTTCCAGGACGTGCCGGTGCGCACCGTGCTGCAGTTGATCGCCGAGGAGTCCAACCTCAACGTGGTTGCCTCCGACACGGTGCAGGGCAATGTGACCCTGCGTCTGGTCAATGTGCCGTGGGACCAGGCGCTGGATATCGTCTTGCGTGCCAAGGGCCTGGACAAGCGTCGCGACGGTGGCGTGATCTGGGTTGCGCCGCAGCCGGAGCTGGCCAAGTTCGAGCAAGACAAGGAAGACGCGCGCATCGCGATCGAAAACCGCGTTGATCTGGTCACCGAGTACATCCAGATCAACTATCACAGCGCGGAAGCCATCTTCAAGGCGGTTACTGAAGCCAAAGGCGTTGGCAACGGTGGTAGCAGCGGTGGCGGCGGTAGTGGCGGCGGAAGCAGCGGCGAACAGGAGAATGGCTTCCTCTCCTCACGAGGCAGGCTGGTTGCCGATGAACGCACCAATACGCTGATGGTCAGCGATATCCCGAAAAAGGTCGCGCAGATGCGCGAGCTGATCAGTGTTATCGACCGTCCGGTGGACCAGGTGCTGATCGAAGGCCGCATCGTGATCGCATCCGATAACTTTGCTCGCGATCTCGGTGCCAAGTTCGGCATTGGCGGTACCCGCAAATACAACAACGGCGATAACACCGCCACCATCGGAAGCAATGCCAGCGGCGGCGCCAATGCGGGTCGTGGGCTCAATGTGAGTTTGCCGGCAGGTACGTTTACCAGCGTTTCGCCAGGTGGCGCACCGAGCATTGCCTACACGTTGCTCGGCGCCAACTTCAACCTGGACCTTGAGTTGTCCGCGTTGCAGGAAGAGGGGCGCGGTGAGGTGATTTCCAACCCGCGCATCGTCACTGCCAACCAGCGGGAAGGCGTGATCAAGCAGGGCAAGGAAATTGGCTATGTCACCATCACCGGTGGCACCAATGGCCAGGCCGCAACCGCGAACGTGCAGTTCAAGGAAGTATTGCTGGAGTTGAGGGTCACGCCGACGATCACCAAGGACAACCGCGTGTTCCTCAACATGACGGTCAAGAAGGATGAAGTTGATGATTTCATGGAGGTTGAGAACTTCGGCAACGTCCCGATCATCAACCGCCGTGAGGTCAACACTGCAGTGCTGGTTGAAGACGGCCAGACCGTTGTGGTCGGTGGCGTGTACGAGTTCAGTGATCGCAGCAGCGTGAGCAAGGTGCCGTTCCTGGGCGATATCCCGTTCCTGGGCAACTTGTTCAAGAAGCGTGGTCGCAGCAAGGACAAGGCCGAACTGCTGGTGTTTGTGACGCCGAAGATCCTGCGCGTGGCGCAGGCCGCCCAGTAAGGCGGATTGGCAATCAGGAAAAGGGCCGCGTTCAGCGGCCCTTTTCCGTTGTGGGTGCCCGGTTGGAACCATTTCACGCAGGATCGGTCAAACTGCGCCTATGAACCTGCCCCCTCAGCTTCCCATCCAGAGCGATGCAGTAGTCCGCAACAGCGACCTGCACCAGGAATTCACCGCCTTGCGCGACGCCTTGTCGGCCGAGATCGTCGGCCAGGCGCTGCTGGTCGACCGTTTGCTGGTCGCCCTGTTGGCCGATGGCCACCTGCTCGTTGAGGGCGCGCCGGGACTGGCCAAGACCACGGCCATCCGTGCCTTGGCATCCCGCATCGATGCCAGCTTCGCGCGTATCCAGTTCACCCCGGACCTGCTGCCGGCGGACCTGACCGGCACCGATATCTGGCGCCCGCAGGAAGGCCGTTTCGAATTCCAGGCCGGTCCGATCTTCCACCCGATCCTGCTGGCCGACGAGATCAACCGCGCCCCGGCGAAGGTGCAGTCGGCGCTGCTTGAAGCCATGGGCGAGCGCCAGGTTACCGTCGGCCGCAACACCTATCCCTTGCCCGATGTGTTCCTGGTCATGGCGACACAGAATCCGATCGAGCAGGAAGGTACGTTCCCGCTGCCGGAGGCGCAGCTGGACCGATTCCTGATGCATGTGCGCATTGGCTATCCGGACGCAAGTGCCGAGACCGAAATTCTGCGACTGGCCCGTGAGCGCGCGCTGCGCGCGATGCAGCCACGCAGCGGCGCGGTGGAGAAGCTGTCGCTGCAGAAGATCGAGGCCGCGCGTCGCGAAGTGCTGGAGCTGCACATGGCGCCCCAGCTTGAGCGTTATCTGGTGGCGCTGGTGCTGGCATCGCGTGACGCCAGTGCTTACGACCCCGCATTGGCCAAGCGCATCGCCTGGGGTGCAAGCCCGCGTGGCTCGATTGCGTTGGAGCGTTGCTCACGCGCCCGTGCATGGCTGGCGGGGCGCGATTACGTGACTCCCGACGACGTACGTTCGGTGGCTGCCGACGTGCTGCGCCATCGCGTGCTGCCCAGTTACGAAGCGGCCGCCGAAGGCTGGGACGGCGAGCGCCTGGTCGCGGCCTTGCTAGATTGCGTACCGCTGCCCTGAGCGAGCAATGGTGTTCTCCCTCGATGACCTTTTCGCATGCCAGCAGGTACTGCCATGACCACGCCGACGCAGACCGTCGCTGACAGTGGCGCAGGCGCGGCAGATGGCATCCGACCGCAACTGGCCGAGTTGATCGCATTGCGTCGGCATGCGGCGCGCGGCCCCGCTGCGCGCCGCGGCAGCCATGCGCTGCGCGGCCAGGCGGCGTCGATGTTGCGCGGACGGGGCATGGAATATGCCGAATCACGCGAGTATGTCGCCGGTGATGATGCCCGCCACATCGACTGGAAGCTCACTGCGCGCAGCGGCGCGACCCACACCAAGACTTTCCAGACCGAGCGCGAGCGCGTCACCTTGCTGGTGGCCGACACCGCGCCAGCGTTGTATTTCGGCACCCGCGTACGTTTCAAATCGGTGCAGGCTGCACGTGCGGGGGCGGTGGCTGCCTGGTCGGCGTTGCGCGATGGTGATCGCGTTGCCGCCTTGCGTGGCACCCGCCAGCAGGCCTTGGTACCACCGGCAGGCGGCACCCGCGGGGTGCTGCGTGCCTTGGATGCACTCACGCGCTGGTATGGCGAACCACCGGCCGACGATGCCGGGCTGCAACATGCATTGGAGCAGGCCGCGCGACTGCTGCATCCCGGCGCGCGTGCGGTGGTGCTGGCAGACCCGGCAAGTGCACAGCGTGTTCCAGCCGCCACCTGGACGGCGTTGGCGATGCACGTGGAGGTGCGCTTGATCCTGCTGGTTGATCCTCTGGAAATGGACCCGCCGCATTGCGTGTTGCCGCTGGATACGCGCAACGGCCGTGTGCGCCTGGATCTGGCCGCCGACAGCGTCCGCGAGGCGTGGCATGAGGCCATGCTTGGCCCGGTCGAAGCGCTTTTCCGGCAATTGCCGGGGCGTCGCGTCCAGGTCAGCCGCCTGTCTACCGATGAAGCCAGCGATGCCTGGCTGACCAACGTCACTGCGGGGCAGCGCGGATGAGTTCGCAACTGCCGCTGCGCGATGTACATCTGCCTGCTGCGCCGAGCGTCTGGCCACCTGCGCCTGGGTGGTGGTTGCTGATTGCCGGCGTGCTGCTGGTGTTGGGTGCGTACCTCTTGTGGATGTGGCTGCGACGCCGTCGCCGGCAGCGTTGGCTGGCCTTGTTTGATGCGCAACTGCAGGCCACCGCAGCCGGTCCGGAACGTTTGGCGGCTGCATCCGAGTTGTTGCGGCGAGCGGCACGCCGCGTTGATGCGAATGCCGTGTCGCTGCAGGGAGAACCCTGGCTGCGCTTTCTTGACGGTGCCAAGGGGCGTGATTTCAGTGAAGGCGATGGACGGGTCTTGCTTGAGGGTGGGTTCCGACCGCAACTGGATGCAGCGCTTGTCGAGCGTGCCTGTGCGGTTGCGCGCGCACGCTTCATCACGTTGATGGCGGGGACGCGCTGATGCAGGCGCTGGTCGATATGTTGCCGGCGTGGCTGCCTACCTTTGCCTGGCCCTGGCTGTGGTTGGCTTTGCCATTGCCGTTGCTGATGTGGCTATGGCCGCTGCGCGAAGAGGCGGGCCCCGCGTTGCGTGTGCCCTATGACCCGGCACGGCTGCACCTGCAGGAGGCAGGCCGGCGTGGGAAGGGGCTGCTGTGTGCCCTGTTGCTGTGGCTGGGCTGGTTCTGCCTGGTGGCTGCCGCGGCACGCCCCCAGCAACTGGGTGCGCCCATAGAGCCACCGCGGCAGGCAAGGCAGATGATGCTGGCCGTGGACCTGTCAGGCAGCATGGGCGAGCCGGACATGCAGTTGGGCGCACGGGTGGTGGAACGCCTGACAGCAGCCAAGGCAGTACTGGCCGACTTCCTGGATCGCCGCGAAGGTGACCGGATCGGCCTGGTGGTATTCGGCCAGCAGGCGTATGCATTGACGCCGTTGACGGCCGATCGCGCCACCGTGCGCGAACAGCTGCGCGACAGCGTGGTTGGGCTGGCGGGCAACGAGACCGCCATCGGGGATGCCATCGCCTTGTCGGTGAAACGATTGCGTGAACAGCCTGAAGGCCAGCGGGTCCTTATCCTGCTGACCGACGGCATGAACACCGCCGGCGTCCTGGAACCCCTGAAGGCTGCCGAGCTGGCCAAGGCGGAAGGCGTGCGTGTGTACACCGTGGCGTTTGGCGGCAGCGGTGGTATGTCGCTGTTCGGCGTGCAATTGCCCGGTGGCGAAGATACGGTGGACGAACAGACCCTGGGCAAGATTGCCAGCGAGACCGGCGGGCGCTTTTTCCGTGCGCGTGACACCGATGAACTGGCAGGCATCTATGCCGAACTGGATCGGCTGGAACCGATAAAGAGTGCCGGCCCCGCGGTGCGTCCGCGCATTGAACGTTATGTCTGGCCGTTGGGTATGGCCATGCTGTTTGGCTTCATCGGCTTGGCCTGGCGGGGGGGGCGCCGATGAACGTGTTGCATGACCTGCATTTTCTGCGGCCTGAGTGGTTGTGGGCCTTGCTGCTGGTCCCTGCCGTCTTGATGGCCAGCCTGTGGCTGCGCCGGCGGCGCCTGCGTTGGCATGAGGCAGTGGATGCGCATTTGTTGCCGCAGCTGCTCAGCGGCGGTGGCAGGCACGGATGGGCGGGTTTATTCGCCTTGCTGTTGGGCTGGGCACTGGCAGCCCTGGCCATGGCAGGGCCCAGCTGGCGACAGCTGGAGCAGCCGCTGTGGCAATCCAAGACACCGCTGGTGATCGTGCTGGATTTGTCTTCCAGCATCCGCGCTGCCGACATGCCGCCCTCGCGCCTGCTGCAGGCCCGGGCCAAGCTCGCGACGCTGCTGCGTGAGCGCAAGGGTGGCGAAGTTGCTCTGGTCGCTTTTGCGTGGGAGCCATTCACGGTGGCGCCCTTGACCGATGATGCGGCCAATGTTGCGTTGTTCCTGGATGCGCTGGGGCCTGAAGTGATGCCGGTGGATGGCCACCATGCCGACAAGGCGCTGGCCTGGGCGGGCGCCTTGCTCAAGCAATCCGGCGCGCGGCGCGGCGACGTGTTGTTGTTGACCGATCATGCCGACACCGCCGCTGTCGCCGCTGCCACGCAGCTGCGCATCGCCGGTTACCGCGTATCCGCGCTGGGCCTGGGTAGCGTGCAGGGCGCGTCCTACCGCGACGTGCGTGGCAGCATCGAACACGCCCATCTGGATGAAACCTCGCTGCGGGCGCTGGCCACTGCCGGTGGCGGCAGCTACCAACGCCTGGGTCGGGATGCATCGGATCTGCAGGCGTTGGGTGTGCTGCAGCCGCAACTGCAGGCACAGGACCAATCCGCGCCGGGGGCAGGCAAGAGCTGGCAGGACGAGGGCTACTGGCTGTTGTTGCCCTTGCTGCTACTGGCGACGTTAGCGTTCCGTCGGCCGCGTGGCGCAGCAGCGGTGTTGGCGCTTTGCCTGGTGCTGCCCATCATGCAGCCGGCAGCCGCAGCCGAGCAGGGAGGCTGGTGGCAGCGCAGTGACCAGCGTCAGCATGAACGTTTGAATCAAGGCGTGGATGCCTATCGGCAAGGGGATTTCGCCACGGCGCAGAAGCAGTTCCAGGGCATCGACAGCGACGAAGGGCTGTACAACCTGGGTAACGCCCTGGCCCGGCAAGGGAAGTACGACGAGGCCATTGCGGCTTACGATCAGGCACTCAAGCACAATCCCGGCATGGCTGACGCTGTTGCCAACCGCGCTGCCGTGGATGCGGCACGCAAGCGCAAGCCTCCGCAGGGGCAGCGGAACGGCGGCCAGCAGGATTCCTCCAAATCGCCGCAGGACAAGGGCAAGCAGGGTCAGCAAGGCCAACAGGGTCAGCAGAACCAGCAGAACCAGCAGAACCAGCAGAACCAGCAGAACGGCCAGTCGCAGAACGGGCAGCAGGGTCAGCAGGGTCAGCCTGCGCAGTCGTCGCAGCAGGGACAGCAGGGGCAGCAGCAGAACCCGGGCAGTCCTGGTCAACGCGGTGAGCCGCAAACGCCGAAGGCGGAGAACGCCGGCGACCAGCAGCAAGCCGACCAGGCTCAGCGCCAACGCATGGCCGAGGCGGTTCGCCAGCAGCAGGCGCAACAGGATGGAAGCCAGGCAGCCAAAGCCAAGGCGCTTGCGGCCATGACCCCTGAGCAGCGCGAGCAGCAACAGGCGGTGGACGCATGGATGCAGCGTGTACCGGATGAGCCGGGCTCACTGTTGAAAGCAAAATTCCAGCTCGAGTACGAGCGTCGGATGCGGGAACAACGATGACAAGGTTTCAATGGCGCGCGTTCGCGCAAGTCGGCTTGGTGCTCTGGCTGCTGGCCGTGATGGGCTTGGCGCAGGCACAGACCCGCGCGTGGCTGGACCGGGACAGCATCAACCTGGGGGAAACCGTCACCCTCAACATCGAGACCGATCAGTCGGCGGCACCCGACTACGCGCCCTTGCTGACCGAGTTCACCCTGAGCAACCAGACCAGCAGTCGGCAATTCCAGCTGACCAATGGAACGGCCAGCAATCGCTCCGTCTACGGTGTGGTCCTGGCTCCTCGCCGCAACGGCGAGCTGGCCATCCCCGCACTGAGTGTTGGCAGCGCAAGCACTGCGCCATTGCAGCTGGTGGTGGGACAGGCGCCGCTGAACACCGGCAACGGCGAGGCCTTGGCCTTCATCGAAACCGAAGTGGATGACAGCAAGCCCTATGTCCAGCAGAGCGTGGGGGTGGTGGTAAGGCTGTACTTTGCGACCCAGCTGGCATCGGGTGAGTTGGTGCTGGATACGCCACCGGGCGCATCGTTGCAGCGGGTGGGCGATGACCGTACCTCCGTGCGCGAAGTGGGCGGGCGCCGCTACAACGTGGTCGAGCGCCGCTTCCTGCTGATTCCCGAGCGCAGCGGTGCGCTGGCGGTGGCAGGGGCGCGTTTCAGCGGGCAGGGCGCCGGCGGTTTCTTTGACGACTTCTTCGGCCGCGACAACGGCCAGCTCAGTGCCCGTGGCCCGGACCAGACCCTGCAGGTGCAGGCGATCCCCGCGGATGCGCCGCAACCGTGGTTGCCGCTGAAGAACCTGCAGCTGCGCTATACCGCAGCGCCGACCAGCGGGCGCACCGGCGAAGCCATCACGCTGGAAGTCCAGGCCACCGCCACCGGCGTGACCAAGGCGCAGTTCCCGGAGTTGCCGGTGCCGTCGTTGGGGGATGCCGCACAGGTATTTGCCGAACCGCCGCAATACGACGAAACCTTCGTGGGCGGCAGCCCGCAATTGAAGCTGACGCGACGCTACTCCATCGTGCCGCAGCAGGTGGGCAGCTTGAGCGTGCCCGGCATCCAGATGCCGTGGTGGGACGTGGCAGCAGGACAGGCGCGTACCGCCAGCGTGCCGCCCTTGACACTGCAGGTCAGCCAGGGCGCAGGCGGACTGGCTGCGCCACCCTTGCCGCAGGCATCGGCAGCCGCCGCTGCGGCGAGTGCACTGCCGGCGTCGGTAACCGTCGATGGCAGTGGTCATGGCATGGTTTGGTTGTGGCCGGCGCTGGCCGCAGGCTTCGCCTTGCTGTGGCTGGCCACCCTGGTCTGGGCCTTGACCCGACGCCGCGAGCCGAAGGCGATGGAAGGGACACGCAAGCCGATTGCCGGCAGTGCGCAGGCCGCGCGTTACAGCGTCGCCGACCTGCGCCGGGCGCTGGAGAGTGGTGGTCTGGACGAAGTCGCCCACATCCTGGTGGATATGGGGGGAGTGGCAGACCTGGATGCGGTCGTCGCGCGTCTGGAGCCGGCCGAGCAGCGCGAGGCCGTGCAGCGCATGCAGCGTGCACGCTGGGGCGGGGAGGGCGATGTCACCCAGGCGCGTGCGCGCCTGCGTGAGGTATTCAAGGCTGGGCCGCGTTGGCGTGGTGCCGTGCCGGTGGCGGAAAAGCCCCTGTTGGATCCTCTCTACCCAGGTCAAAGCTGAAAAGGGCGCTGCAAAGCGCTCTGTTAAGCTGATTCATTCTCGAGGGAAACCACCGATGGCCAACGCAGCAAAGACCCCCGCCAAAATGCCGTTTCATTGGAAGATCGGAATAGGCTTTGGCGTTGGCCTGCTGGTGGGCCTGATCGTGCACATGCTCAGCCCGGGTGCGGACTGGGTGCATACGGTCACCACCTACATCACCACGCCGGTCTCGGGCCTGTTCCTGAGCCTGATCTTCATGCTGATCGTGCCGCTGATCTTCTCGGCACTGGTCATGGGTGTGTCGGAGATGGGCGACATCCGTGCGTTGGGACGCATCGGCTGGAAGTCGCTGGCCTATACGGTGGTGTTGTCTGGTATCGCGGTGTTGATCGGCCTGGTGCTGGTCAATCTGCTCAAGCCCGGTGCCGGCGTGGACCCCAATGTGGCGGCGCAGTTGCTGGCGGAGAACGCCGAGCGCAGCAAGGAGATCGTGGCCGGTGCCGGCTCCCAGCCCAAGGGCATGGAGATGCTGCTGTCGATCGTGCCCAACAACGTGCTGGAGGCGGCCTCCGACAACGGCAAGATCCTGTCGTTGATGTTCTTCGCGCTGATGCTCGGCATCGGCATGGTGCTGTCGCCGGCCGAAAAGGTAGCCACACTGCGCAAGGCGATCGAGGGCCTGTTCGAGATCTCGATGACCCTGATCAACCTGGTCATCCGCCTGGCACCGTATGCGGTGGCCTGCTTCATGTTCAACCTGGCGGCGATCTTCGGCTTCAGCCTGTTGATCAAGCTCAGCGCCTACGTTGGCGTGGTGGTGCTGGCGCTGGGGCTGCACATGTTTGTCACCTACGGCATCGCGGTGAAGCTGGCCGGGCGTTCGCCGGTGAAATTCTTCCGCGACACCCAGGAGGCGACCTTGATGGCGTTCTCCACCGCCTCGTCCAATGCGACCTTGCCCACCGCGATGCGTGTGGCTGACGAGATGGGCTTCCCGCACAAGGTCTCGCGCTTCGTGCTGACCGTGGGCGCAACCGCCAATCAGAACGGCACGGCCTTGTTCGAAGGCGTGACGGTGATCTTCCTGGCCCAGTTCTTCGGGGTGGACCTGAGCATCGCCCAGCAGTTCATGGTGATGGTGGTGTGCATCCTGGGCGGTATCGGCACGGCGGGTGTACCTTCCGGTTCGCTGCCGGTGGTGGCCCTGATCTGCGGCATGGTCGGGGTCAATCCGGTCGGCATCGGCCTGATCCTGGGCGTGAACCACTTCCTGGACATGTGCCGCACCGCGCTGAACGTCACCGGCGACCTGGCCCTGACCACCCTGGTGGCGCGTGGCGAGAGCGATGACGAGACCGGCCGGCATCACCCGCAGGGCTGAGCCTGCCTGGTTCGCGCCGCTGACGGCCATCCTGAACGGGGTGGCCGTTTTGTTTTGGGGTAGGCCTTCCCCGCGCCCTGGCCCTTGCGGTGGCGCAAGGGCGTTCAAGGGACCACGGACCTGCGGTTCGTCAGCGGGCCCCCTTCGCCCCGCAAAGGGAGTGGGGCTCGCATGGGTGCAGGCCGAGATGCTGCCGGTCACTGCTGCTTCAAGCCCCTCTTCCCTTGCGGGAGAGGGCTTGGGGAGAGGGGCAGCTTGAGCCCAAAAGCCCCCGCAGCCAGCCCATATGCAAACGGCCGTCCAGTTTTACGCCCTGATCCCGGCGGTAGCTTGTGGGACAATAGGCCGCCCGCAGTTCCGCGGGAGCCTCCTGATTCTGACGACCCATGACGCAGCCCACCCGCCGCCAGTTGGCGAACGCCATCCGTTTCCTTGCCGCTGATGCGGTAGAAGCCGCCAAGTCCGGTCATCCCGGCATGCCGATGGGCATGGCCGATATCGCCGAAGTGCTCTGGAACGACTATCTCCGTCACAACCCGAACAACCCGCAGTGGTTCAACCGCGACCGTTTCGTGCTGTCCAACGGTCACGGCTCGATGCTGCACTACGCGCTGCTGCACCTGAGCGGCTACGACCTGCCGATCGA
>NZ_DAMBEF010000011.1:0-113328 GCF_032061965.1 Stenotrophomonas sp.
GCCTGAAGGAACTGGCCGAACACGAGTACAAGGAATCGATCGAAGAGATGAAGCATGCCGACGTGCTCTCTGATCGCATCCTGTTCCTGGAAGGCCTGCCCAATTTCCAAGCGCTGGGCAAGCTGCGCATCGGTGAGAACCCGACCGAAATCCTCAAGTGCGACCTCGCGCTGGAGAACGAGGCCGCGGCCGTGTTGCGTGACGCGGTGGCCTATGCCGAATCGATCAGCGATTACGTCAGCCGCTCGCTGTTCGTGAAGATCCTCGACGCCGAGGAAGAGCATATCGACTGGCTGGAAACCCAGCTGGATCTGATCGAGCGCATCGGCGAACCGAACTACCTGCTCACCAAGATCGAGGACTGATCCGCGCTGCGGTTCAGCCCTGCGGGGAGGTGATGCCCAGGCTGGCCTGATAGCCAGCCAGGGCAGCACGGGCGCGCGCGAACTCGGCCACGATCCTGGCCACCATTGCGACCGGCTGCTGCAGATTGCCGGTACGTACGCCGTACTCCAGCTGGCGTGCGGCTTCGGACAAGGCCAGGCACCCCACGTTGGCACTGGACGACTTCAAACTGTGCGCGACCTCGCCCATGCGTGGCGTGTCGAATGCGTTGCTGGCCTCCTGCAACTGCTGCACCAACGCGGGAGTTTCTTCCAGGAACACCGCGACAATGGCACTGATCTCGTCTCCCACGATCTCGTAGAGCTCATCGAGCACACTGCGCTCCAGCGCGGGTGCGGTGATGGCCTCCAGTGACGGCGTCGCAGCCGCGGCCGGGTTGTTGGAGAGGGATGGGGTATCGCTGGTCATGGGCGTTGCCTCGGGCGACCGCGGTACAGGCATGAACGCCTGCAGGCAGGTCTGCAGCTGGTTGCGGGAAATGGGTTTGGAAAGGTACTCGTCCATGCCTGCATCCAGGCAGCGCTGGCGGTCGCCCGCCATGGCGTTGGCCGTCATGGCGATGATTGGCAGCCTTGTCAGTCCCTTGTCAGCTTCATGTTGGCGCCACCGTTGTGTGGCGGCATAGCCGTCGAGCACCGGCATCTGGCAATCCATCAGCACCGCATCGTAGGCAGGACGGCTGTGCAGCTTTTCCAAGGCGATGGCGCCGTTCTCGGCGCTGTCGACGCTGCAGCCGATCACCTTGAGCAGCTTCTGCGCCACCAGCAGGTTGACCGGGTTGTCTTCCACCAGCAGCACGCGCATGCCAGCTAGACTGACACTGGGGTTGGAATGTTCCCGTGGTGCTGGCGCGGGGATCGCGACCGCAGGCTCCGGCGGATTCAGCGTGGTCTCGATGGGGACGATGGCCACGGCGGCAACCGCTTGGGGCGTGGCCGGCGTAGTGGGTGGGGGTGCGGCAGGGGCTGCATTATCGGCCAAGGCATTGCGCAGCTGCGCATCCGGCAGCTGCCGTGGCAACACGGTGGCGCCATCGCTCAGCACCGCAGGTACCGGGCTGTCGCCGTACAGCCAGAGCAGGCGCGGCGGATTGTCCAGGCGGTTGATGGCGCGCTGTAGTGCCGGGGCGCTGTGTTGCAGGGGATCCAGGTCACCAATGACGGCGTGCAGGGCCGTGGCAGGGTTGCGCAGCGTCTCAAGCGCCTCTTGCAGGTTGTGGACCAGCTTGGGCTGGTAGCCCCAGGTTGCCAGCACGCGCTCCAGGCGCTGGCGCAAGCGGACTTCCGGCGCCATCAGCAGGATGGTGCGGGCATTGCGCAGGTGTTCCGGGCGGTACAGGTCGCCGACCACTTTCAGCAGCGGTATCTCGAACCAGAAGGTCGAACCGCGACCGGGTGCGGACTGCACGCCGATCGTGCCGTGCATCAGGTCGACGATGCGCTTGCAGATCGCAAGCCCCAGGCCGGTGCCACCGTACAGGCGTGTGGTTGATGCGTCGGCCTGGGTGAAGGCGTTGAACAGGCGCTGCTGCTGCGCGGTGTCCAGGCCGATGCCGGTGTCGCGGACTTCGAAGCGCAGTTGGTGCTGGGCCGGGGTTTCGCCCAGGCGGGTGACTTCGATATGGATGGTGCCGCGCTCGGTGAACTTGATGGCATTGACCAGCAGGTTGCCCAGCACCTGTCGCAGCCGCACCGGGTCGCCGCGTACCGGCAGGCGTACCGCGGGATCGATATGCAGGTTCAGTCGCAAACCCTTGTGTTCGCCGGCACGCTGCATCAGCGCGAGCATCCCTTCCAGGGTTTCGCGCAGGTTGAAGGTGGTGATTTCCAGCTCCAGCCGGTTTGCTTCCAGCTTGGAGTAATCGAGGATGTCATCGACGATGCGGAACAGCTGGCGCGAACTCTCCGTCGCGGTGGCCAGCATCCGGCGTTGCTCGCCGTCCAGCGCGCCTTGGGCGATCATCTCCAGCATCGGCAGGATGCCGTTGAGCGGGGTGCGGATCTCATGGCTCATGGTGGCAAGGAACTCACCCTTGGCCAGGGTGGCGGCTTCGGCGGCTTGCTTGGCCTGCAGCAGGTCCTGTTCCATCTTGCTGTGGACGGTGGCTGCGCTGCGCAGCTGGCCTGCTTCCAGCACCAGTTCTTCCTTGCCCAGCTGCAGCGCGTGCGCGTGGCGGGCCAGGCGATTGCTGCTCCATGCAGCCAGCAGCGCGGCAAGCGTGGCCACAGCGGCTGCGACCGCGCCGGTCAGTGCGGGTACCTGCGGCAGCCACGGCGTGGTGGCGGCGATCGCGGCACAGGTTGCAGCCAGTAACGCCCAGCCGCGGGATGCTCCTGTGCCAGCC
Source organism: Stenotrophomonas sp. (assembly GCF_032061965.1). Taxonomy (GTDB): domain Bacteria; phylum Pseudomonadota; class Gammaproteobacteria; order Xanthomonadales; family Xanthomonadaceae; genus Stenotrophomonas. Next base: position 2,750 of record NZ_DAMBEF010000011.1, read on the forward strand.
ACGCTCATAGCACCGCGTTCTGGAAGTCGAAGTTGAGCTCGCTGCCGGCGCGCTGCACGACATTGCCCTGGATGAAGTCCACGCCGCCCACCCACATCGCGGCGGCGGCCTGCGGATCCTCGATCTGCTGGCCGATGATCTGCACGTTGGCGCGATGCGCACGGTCGATGGTGAGGCGCAGTTCGTCGCGCAGCTTCTGGCTGGTATGGCTGCCGGCGAAGCGGCCGGCCATGCGGACGTAGCCCAATGGCAGCTGGGTGAGCAGTGCATTGGCCTCATCGCTGGGCTCGAACTGGCTGAGGCAGAACTGCACCCCGGCCGGCATCAGCTGCGCACAGAACTGCTGCAGGCTTACCGCGTGCACAAGCGCATCGGACAGGCGCACGTCGATCACCAGGCCATTGCCGGCAACCTGCCGTTCCTGCAGGGCCTTGAGCAACCACTGTGCGTAGGCGCTGCGGGACAGCGTGCGCAGCGATTGCGAGACGAACAGGCGCATCGGTGGCTGCGCGAACTGGTACAGGTGCAGCAGGCCAAGGGCATGCTCCACGACCTGTTGGTCCAGGTCGGCGATGCGTCCGGCTGCTTCGGCGGCAGGAATGATCTGTCCGGCCGAAAGCAGCGCGCCATTGCTCTGGCGCAAGCGCAGCAGTACCTGGTACTGCGCGGTATCGCCGCCGGCAACGGCAACGATGGGCTGGTAGGCCAGTTCAAGCTGGCCTTCGAGCAGCGCCAACTGTTCCTGATTGTCGGCGCTGTTCTCGGGGTGATAGAGGGTGACACCGTCGGTGTCCAGGCGCGCCTGCAGGGCCGTGCGCTCCACGGCTTCCAGCGCGGCATCCGGATCATTGAACGCCTGCGGCAAGGCGGCGACGCCTACCACGCAACGCAGGAACACGGCTTCCTGTTCGCGGATGGCGAATGTCTGTGCCGACAGGCCCATGCGTACGCGCTGGGCAACCGCAGTCAGGGCGTCTTCGGCGGTGCCGCGCACCAGCAGCAGGAAGCTGTTGTCGTTCAAGCGTGCCAGCAGGTGCGGCTGCATGTGTTCGGCGATGCGTTGTCCGGCCTGCACCATCAGGCGCTCGAAACTGGCATAGCCATAACGCTCGCGCAGCCCCAGCGCGCTGGCAATCTCGATGAACATCAGGCCGCCGGGTTGCTTGCTCTCAAGGGTGGCCAGGAGCTGCTGCATCACATTGTGGCGGGTCGGCAGGCCGGTCTCCGGGTTATTCAGCAGCGGTGCGCTGTCCGGCGTGCCCGGCACCTGCATGCGGTTGCGACGGATGCGGTTGGCAACGGCGGCGACCAGGTGGCGCGGCCGGATCGGCTTGACCAGCACGTCGTCGGCGCCGCAGTCCAGCACTTCGAACTGACGATCAGGGTCGGCCTCGCCGGTGAGGAACACGATTGGCAGCAGTTGCTGGTGCGGCTGTTGGCGGATCATTGCGGTCAGGCGCATGCCATCAAGGCCCGGCATGTGCAGGTCCATCAGGATCAGGTCCGGGCGATGTTCGCTGATGGCCTGCTGCACACCGTCCACGTCCATTTGCACGAAGGCCTGCATACCAGCCCCGTGCAGCACGCTCTGCGCGAACAATGCCTGGGAGCGGTTGTCCTCGACGATCAGGACGCGATAGGGCGTGTCTTCGCCGGCATTGATGCCGGGCGCGATCGTCACCGCCCCCGCATCGGCCTTGATCTGCGCCTGCACCGCGTCGGTGGGCGCGGTGTTGAGCACGCTCCAGCGTTGCCAGAAGTCGGCAGGTGGGGTTTCCGCGTATTGCGGGCGGGCGGTAGCAGAGGTATCGAGACTGGCCATCGACTGAATTATGCGTTCAAGGAGCGGGTGGCAGCGACTGCTCGCCGTGCGTTGAAGGGCTGCTGGCTTGCGGCGGCGTTGCGAACACGCGCTTCAGGCCCCGCCACAACATGCGCCAAACCAGCCACACGATCAACGCTCCGGCAATGCTGGCACCGAGTACGAAGATCAACGCCAGCCACGGATGCGCCAACGCCAATGCCAATCCACCGATCACCACGCTGTCCTCGGCAACCGAGGCCACCCAGTTGCTGGCTGGCTCAGGTGAGGTATTGAGCAGGGCACGCGTTCCGGCCTTCAGGCCGTGGCTTGCGAGGGCGACGCCGGCTCCGGCAGCAAGTACGCCGGTGCTGAGGTCACCGTCGGGCGACAAGGTAGCTGCGGCCAGGAAGGCGCCCGCGGGGACGCGTGCGAGGGTTTGCAGCAGATCCCAGATCGAATCCACGCCTGGGATCTTGTCGGCGAAGAATTCGGCCACGGCCAGCGCGCCGGAGGTGCCCAGCACCCACCACGACTCGGTAGCCTGCAAGGCCGGTGGCAGGTCGACCCAGCCCATGATGCCGGCCAGGCCAACGCCGAAGACAGTCAGATAGACACGGATGCCAGCCAGCCAGGCCAGCAGGATGCCGATGACGAATACGTGGGCTTCGGTCATGGGAAGGGTCCGGCGGGTAACTGTGAGCAGGATCGCAACTATCGAGCATGACAGCAGTGAATGCCAGATGCCGGCGGGCCAGCGCGCAGGCGGCAGGGTCGTTTACACTCGCACGTCGTTTCAGACGGAGCACAAGCCAGTCCCTGAACCAGGGGCGGGCCGGATCCTGCCATGACTCCCCGACCTTCCTCGCGTTTCCAGATCACCCCGCGTGGCGCTGCCCGTTCGCGCCCGGGCTGGCTTCCCATTGCCATCGTTGCCGCCGGCTGGCTGTTGTCGCTGCTGCTGGTGGGTTGGTTGGCGGCGCGCTATGCCTCGCCGGACAGCGGTGGCCTGCGCACCAAGCTGCGGCAGAGTGAACAACTGGTGGAACAGCAGCGTAGCCAGGTCGAGGAACTGCGCCAGCGGCAGGCGACGCTGGAGGCCTCCGACAAGATCAGCCGCGCAGCCAATACCGAAGTGCAGGCCTCGCTGGCCGAGCGTGACGAGGAAATCGCCGGCTTGCGTGCCGACGTCGCCTTCTACGAGCGGCTGGTGGGCTCCACCAGCCAGCGCAAGGGGCTCAATGCGCACTCGGCCGAGTTCAGCCCAGAAGCCGCTGGGACATGGCATTACAGCGTGGTTCTCACCCAGAACCTCAATCGTGGAGCAATCAGCCAGGGGCAGATGCGGTTTTCCATTGAGGGCGTCAAGGATGGAAAGCTGACAACCGTCAGCTGGGATGACCTACATCAGCGCAAGAACGTGCCGGGGCAGGATTATTCCTTCCGCTATTTCCAGCAGTTGGACGGTAGCGTGATGCTGCCCCGGGATTTCACGCCGCAACGTGTGCGAGTCTCCCTGTCCGGGCCTGGGGGAGGCGCGACGCAGACTTTTGATTGGAAACTCGCCGGTAGCGGCAGAGGGGAATGAACATGTTCGGTAACAAGTCCAACCGCGACAGCCATCTGGTCGTGGATGCCCTGATCGGGCCGCAGGTGGTGATCCGTGGTGACGTGGTCTTCAGCGGTGGCCTGTACGTGGAAGGCCGCATCCTGGGCAAGGTTGTTGCCGAAGAGGGCGCCAATGCCGTGCTGACGCTGGCCGAGCAGGGGCACATCGAAGGCGAAGTGCGTGCCTCGGTGGTGGTGCTCAGCGGCCGCATGGACGGTGATGTGCATGCCAGCGAGCGGGTCGAGCTGACCCCTAGCGCACGGGTAACGGGCAACGTCCATTACTCGGTGGTGGAAATGAACGCTGGCGCCCAGCTCAACGGCCGCCTGGTCCATTCAGCTGCGGTGGCTGCATTGCCGGCTCCGGAAGAAAAGAGCAACGGCAAATCGCGCAAGGCTGAAGCAGCCGAGGCTTGAATCAGCCTGCCGGCGCCCCCATGCTGGGCGCATGAGTACGCTGATTTCCCTGCCCGGTGCGCAGCCGGCGCCTGATTACCAGTCCCTGGACCGGCCGCTGAACTTCACTCCGTCGGCAGCGGCCAAGGTGCGTGAATTGATCCAGGACGAAGGCAATGATGCCCTCGCCCTGCGTGTCTATATCCAGGGTGGCGGCTGTTCTGGTTTCCAGTACGGCTTCGAGTTCGATGAAAACCGCGCCGAGGATGACCTGGCCGTGGTGACCGAAGGTGTGACCTTGCTGGTGGATCCGTTGAGCCTGCAGTACCTGATGGGTGCCGAGGTCGATTACAGCGAAAGCCTGACCGGTGCCCAGTTCGTGATCCGCAACCCCAATGCCCGCACCACCTGCGGCTGCGGCAGCAGTTTCTCGGTCTAGACCGGATCCCGCTGGGGGCTGCGTTGGATGCGGCTTGCGAAGGCCGCGCTTTGGCGGCAGGCTCTGGTCGATGCTAAACGCTGAATACAAGTTTTCCGGGTACGCCTTCGCCGCGACGGCGCTGGACCGTGGTGACACGCTGCGCGCCGATGCCGATGCATTGGCCGCACTTTGGCCCGACGCGCGGGTGCTGGTGCTGGACACCGACGGCCGCGCCTTGGCCATGGCTGATGATCAGCCCTTCCTGCCCTTGGGGCGTGAGCTGGGCGGTGGCCCTGGCACTGCCATCTACCTGGGCAAGGACCCGGCCGCGGCATGGTTCGTGGTCGAGGCGGGCAATGTCACCGTGCAGGCGCCGGGGCGGGTCGATCTTCGCCAGGCGGCGGTGATCTGGCCGGCAGCGCTGGCCAACATCTTTTCCTACGCACGCGGCATGTCGTACTGGCATTCGCGCAACCGCTATTGCGGGGTCTGTGGCGCGGCGGTCAGTTTTGGCCGTGCCGGTTTCATCGGCCATTGTCCCCAATGCGGTACCGAGCACTACCCGCGGGTGGATCCGGCCATCATCGTGGCCGTCGAGAACAATGGGCGTCTGCTGCTGGGTCGCCAGGCCAATTGGGCACCCCGCCGTTACTCGGTGCTGGCCGGCTTCGTGGAGCCGGGCGAGACCTTCGAGCAGACGGTCGTTCGCGAGGTTTATGAAGAAACCCGGGTGCGGGTGATCGAGGCGCGTTACCTGGGCAGCCAGCCCTGGCCCTTTCCGGGGGCGCTGATGGTGGGTTTTGCCGCCAGTGCCCATGACGACCTTCCAACGGTTGATGGCGAGTTGGAGGATGCTCGCTGGTGCAGCCGTGAGGAAGTCGCCGCCGCCCTGCAACGCGAGCAATCCGATGATGGTGTCGGGCTGTTGCTGCCGGCGCCGATATCCATTGCCCGCAGCCTGGTCGAACACTGGTATCGACGCCAGCCGGGCACTGATCCAGATCATGGGTAAGCGTCGGCGCCAGCGCCTACAATCGCAGCCCGGAGGAAGCGCATGTTCACGACCCTGGTAGCAGTGATTGCCGCACTCGTGCTGGGCCACCTGGCGCCGGCACTGCTGTCCGTGCTGCGCGACTGGCGCTGGTTCGGTCGCTGGTTGGCCTGGTTGCAGGCCAATAGTGGCGAGGGCGAAGGCAACCGTTACCTGTTGCTGTGGGCGATCGCGCCACTGGTTGGGTTGGTGGCGCTGTTGCAGTGGGCGTTGGACGACCGCCTGTTTGGTCTGCCGTCGCTGCTTTTTGGCGTGGCCATGCTGGCATTGTGCTGGGGGCCACGTGATCTGGACCGCGATGTGGAGGCGGTGATCGATGCCGACGACACGGGCCGTCGTGACGCAACCCTGTCCCATCTGCAATCTGCCGGCGGCAGCATGCGTGAGGACATGGCCAGCCTGGTGGGAGCGACGGCGATCAACGCCCTGCGCCGCTGGTTCGCGCCGCTGTTCTGGTTCCTGCTGCTGGGGCCTGCCGGTGTGCTGTTGTATCGCCTCTTGGCGCAGGCTACGCAAGGCGCGCAGTCGGCACAGCTGGCGGTATCCGCACGCACGGCCGGGGATTGGGCATTGGCGGTGCTGGAGTGGCCGGTGGCCCAGTTGATGACGCTGTCCATGGCGTTGGTGGGCAATTTCGACACGGTGTTTTCGGCCTGGCGTCGCTCCGGTGGCAATCGCTGGGCACTGCAGATCGGTTTCCTGCCCGAGGCCGCGCGCGCCAGCGTGGGCGCCGAGCTGGTGGAAGAGGCGGAAGAGGCGCAGTTATCCGGTCATGTGCCTGTTGATGAGCGCTACCCGGACCTGCGCGACGCGATGAGCGTGGTGTGGCGCATGCTGCTGCTGTGGATGGCGCTGGTTGCGATGCTGGTGATTGCTGGCTGGGTAGGCTGAGCCCGGGCTGCCTGGCCCAGCCGCAACGACGACTGCCGTTTGGCGCCCAGCTTCTTCAGCCGGGAAGCGCCGTCAGGCGCAGCCAGGATTCAACCGGGTGCAAGCAGGTTGAACGGATACCAAGGCAGATTGCGGGCGATCCAGAACCCGCAGATGACAAACATCCACAGCATGGGACGGGCGAACAGCCGTACCGCCCAATTCAACCGCTTCGGCCAGAAGCCTGCGCCATGCAGGGCCATGATCAGGGTTGGAATGATGGATACGACCAGCAGGGGGTTCATGCCCATGGCCTGCCCCAGGTCACCGTGGACCAGCGCGTGCAGGCATCGGGTACTGCCACAACCCGGGCACCAGATGCCGGTCAACGCATAGAAGGGACAGGAGGGCAGCGGATTGCCGGCGACGTTCGGGTCGATCCTGCCGAGGATGGCTATCGCACCGACGGCGATGCCGCCCATCGCGGCCAGCGGTGCATAACGAAGCAGATGTTGCGGAATCACCATCGGGTTGAAGAGCCGGATGCCAAGGCATCCGGCTCCTTCTGCTGCATCAGTAGCCGTTGCTGCCGCCCACGGCGCCACCAATGCCCAGCACCATGACCAGCACGATGTACAGGATGGTCACGATGACACCTGCAGCTGCGGCGTAGATCGCCCACTTCTTGGCCTTTTCCGAGGCGTCACGCGCACCGGCCACGTCACCGGCTGCCAGCAGGCCATTGACCTTGGCTGCATTGATGATCGAGACGATGCCCAGCGGCAGGCAGCAGAACACAGTGGCCAGGATGGCCCAGACGAGGTTGTTGGAGACGACAGGACTGCTGGTATTCACTTAAAGCTCCTTGTTGGGATAGATCAGCGTGACTTGCAGGTATTGGCCGCGATCAACGGCGAAATGATCATGGTTGCGACCCAGCATAGGGGCCAGGTGATGAAGCCGATGAAGACAAAGCACAGCAGGAAGTTGACGAACGCCAGCGCCCAGTAGCCGAACATGAAGAGCAGCCCCAGCACCACGTTGCCGGCGTAGATGTGGCCGATGCCGAATACCTGGAACAGACCCGGTATGACCTCGAGCAGGGCCGCAGTACCACCGGATTTCTGTGGGTGGTAGTAGTGGTGCACCTGCTGCACGGTCGCGGTGGGCGCGGGTACGGCTGGCAGCGTGGTTGTTTGCGTGGTCTGTTCCATGACTCCCCTTGGCGATGCACCGCGCGCTGTACCCATACGCGTGTGCCTTGGGGCGTAGGGTAGCCAGAAGTCTCACTTCTGGAAAGCCGGTATTCCTATGCTTCATCACCACGAAGCCTACGCACTGCGGCTTCGAGGGCGGCTGCGCTGCTGCCTTCCCCATTCACAGTCGGCCCGGCGACTACCTCGATGTGGGCCCGGAACCGCCGCGGTACCCGCATCCGGCCCAGACGGGTGTCGCGTCGGCTCCACATGCTGGCCCACATCCCCTTCAGGGCCATGGGCACGACCGGCACCGGTCGCCGTGCCAGGATTTTTTCCACACCTGATTTGAAGGCGGCGATCTCGCCATCCTTGGTCAGGGCGCCCTCCGGGAAGATGCAGACCAGTTCGCCCTCGGCCAGCGCCGCATCCACCTCGTCAAAGGCGCGCTGCATGAGCGCGGCGTCTTCCTTGGGGCTGGCGATGGGGATGGCCTTGGCGGTCTTGAAGATCCAGCGCATCACCGGGATGTTGAAGATCTTGTAGTACATGACGAAGCGCACGGGCCGCGGCACCACCGCCGACAGGATCAGTGCATCCATGTAGCTCACATGGTTGCAGACGATCAGCGCTGCGCCTTCGTCCGGTACGTTGCCTTCCACGTCCTTGACCCGCAGCCGGTACAGGGTGCGCACCATCACCCAGCTGAGGAAGCGCATCAGGAATTCGGGGACGATGCTGAAGATATAGACCGCTACCAGCACGTTGGCGATGGCCAGGGCCAGGAACAACTGGGGGATGGTCCACTTGAGCAGGCTCTGGGTAAGCAGGCCGAGCACCGCTGCCAGTACGATGAAACCCGAGTTCTGGATGTTGAGCGCGGCGAACACGCGCGACATTTCCGATTTCGGCGTGCGGCTCTGGATCAGCGCGAACAGCGGCACCACGAAGAAGCCGGTGAACAGGCCGATGCCGAGCAGGTCGATGATGATGCGCCAGCTGCCCGGCTGCTGGACGAAGCCGGCCACATCCAGGCCGGTTGCGGTGACGGAGCCGGTCCGCGCGAAGTACAGGTCAAGCAGGAAGGCGCTCATGCCGAACGCACCCAATGGCACCAGACCGATCTCGACGATGCGCCCGGAGAGCTTTTCACACAGCAGCGAACCGGTACCGGTACCCAGCGAGAACAAGGCCAGCGCGAAGATGTACAAGGTGGATCCGCCGCCCAGGTTCACTTCGGCATAGGTGGGCAGCTGTGAAGTGAGGATGGTGCCGAAGAACCAGAACCAGGACACGCCCAGGATCGCGTTGCGCACTGCCTTCTGCTTCTTGGCAAGGCGCAGTACTGCCAGCGATTCACTGATGGGGTTCCAGCTGAGCTTCAGTTCGGGCGCGCCGGCATCCACCTTGGGAATCATCCGCGCGGCGATGTTGCCGGCCAGGGCCAGGGCGATGATGGCTACCGCGGCCACGATCGGGCCATAGGCGCCGGCCAGGGCGAAAATCATGCCGCCGGCGATCATGCCGGTAAGGATGGAGATGGACGTGCCCATTTCCACCAGGCCGTTGCCGCCGGTGAGTTCCTCGGGCTTGAGGATGGAGGGCAGCACCGAATACTTGACCGGGCCGAACAAGGTCGATTGCAGGCCCGTGCAGAACAGCGCGATCAGCAGCACCGGCATGTTCTGGGTGAGGAAACCGATCGCCGCCAGCGACATGATCACGATTTCCATCGTCGTGGTGATGACGATGAGCTTCTGCTTCTCCAGTTTCTCGGCGATCTGCCCGGCCAGGGCGGAGAACAGGAAGTAGGGCAGGATGAACAGCGCCGGCGCCAGGTTGGTGTAGAGCGTGCGTTCTTCGGTGCTGACGCCCAGGTAGAACAGCAGGCCGATGATCGCCTGGCGGTAGATGTTGTCGTTGAACGCGCCCAGCGCCTGGACGATGAAGAAGGGCAGGAAGCGGCGCTGCCTGAGCAGGGCGAACTGGTTGTGGCCGGACATCGTGTCTCCTCGGTGCTGCGCGGCACATTAGCAGAACAGCATGGAGGTATCGGGCAAGAGCGCTGGGCGTTGCAGGGGCCCTTCAGCGGGTGCTGTCGGGCAACAGCTCCAGCAATGCCCGCGCCGCAGGGGTGGGGTCGGCGCGCCATACCGCACAGGTGCGGAAGTGAAAGGTCTCAAGCAAGGGCCGCACAACAGTGCGCTGCATGCGCGCGGCCATGCTGTCGGGCACCACCGCAACCGCCAGCCCCGCGGCGACCAGCTGTTGCTGCAGCTCGCTGTGGGTGACTTCGTATTGCAGTTGCGCCTGGATGCCGCGCTCGCGCAGGGCGTCATCAAGCATGCGCCTTACCCCGGCGCCCGGTATCAGCGCAGCCAGCGGCAGGCCTTGCAAGGACTGCAGCGCGACTGCACTTTGCGTGGCCAGCGGATGCCCCGGGGGCATGACCAAGGACAAGCCCTCTTCATGCAGCAAGCGATGCTGGGGCGGCAGCGGAACCTGCGGACCAATGCCGACCAGGGCCAGGTCCAGCTGGCCGTCCTCCAGTTCGGCCAGCAATGCATCGCTCATGCCCACCTTCAGGTGAACCTCCACGGCTGGATGGGCGGCGCGGAACGCCGAGAGCAGCGCCGGCACGTCGACCACGTTGAGCGAGGTGATCTGGCCGATGTTGATACGGCCGCGCACGGTGCCCAGCGTCAGCGCCATCTCTTCCTGCAGCCGCGCGGCGGCCTGCAGGGTGCGTCGCGCGTTGTCGAGGAATACCTCGCCGGCGGCGGTTGGGCGTACGCGGCGGGGGCTGCGCTCGAACAACCGCGCGCCAAAGGCGTCTTCCAGCCGCGCAATCTGGTGGCTTAGTGCCGATTGCACGGTGTGGCAGCGTGCGGCGGCCGCAGTGAAGCCGCCTTCTTCGGCAACGGCGACGGCAAATTCCAGCTGGCGCAGGGTGAGCATGCAATCACTAAAACAGATGGATTAGATGATGACAATGCATTTGTGTCATTGATCTGTGCCCGCCAGACTGGCCCCCGTTCCCGCCGTGATGCCGCCAGATGACCACATCCGCCTCCGTCCATCGCCCGCTCAGCCAAGGCCAGGTCCTGCTGTTGGCCGCCGCCACCGGTGTGATCGTGGCCAGCAATTACTACGCCCAGCCGCTGCTGCAGATACTGGCCGACGTTTTCCAGATGGACGCCAGTCGGGCCGGTTGGGTGGTGACGGTCGCCCAGTTGGCCTATGCCACCGGACTGTTGCTGATCGTGCCGCTGGGGGACCGGCTGGAACGGCGCCGGCTGATCGTTGGTTTGTTCGTGCTTGCCGCGGTCGGCCTGGCGATCAGCGCAAGCGCCGGGCATTTCGCCCAGTTGTTGGCGGGTACCGCGTTGGCAGGCCTGAGTGCAGTGGCGGCGCAGGTGATCGTGCCGCATGCCGCGACGTTGGCCAGCCCGGAGCATCGTGGGCGGGTGGTGGGCACCATCATGGCAGGCCTGTTGCTGGGCATCCTGCTGGCGCGGACTGCATCGGGCGTGCTGGCGGGCATCGGCTCATGGCACACCATCTATTGGGTGGCTTGCGCGGTGGTGTTGCTGCTGGCCTTGGTGCTTGCGCGGGTGTTGCCGGCACACCAGCCCACCGCCAGCCTGTCCTATCCGCGCCTGATCGGGTCGGTGCTGGCGTTGTTGCGCGACGAGCCGGTGCTGCGCCAGCGCTCGCTGTTGGGCGCGCTGTTGTTTGCCGGTTTCAGCGTGTTCTGGACGCCGCTGGCTTTCCTGCTGGCGGGGCCTGCCTATGGGTATTCGATCACCACGATCGGCGTGTTCGGCCTGATCGGCGCGGCGGGCGCCTTGGCTGCCAGCGGTGCCGGCAAGCTCAGTGATCGCGGTCTGGGGCACTGGGTTGCTGGCGGTGGCCTGGTGCTGATGTTGCTGTCCTGGTTGCTGTTGGCATTCGCGCCGGTGTCGCTGGCTGCGTTGATCAGCGGTGTACTGCTGTTGGATATCGCGGTGCAGGCGGTGCACATCAACAACCAGAGCGTGATCTATCAGTTGGATGAAGGCGCACGCAGTCGCATCACCTCTGCTTACATGACCTGCTATTTCATCGGCGGCGCCAGCGGCTCGGCGCTGAGTACGCTGGCATGGACGCGTTTTGGGTGGTGGGGAGTGTGTGTACTGGGCTGTGTGATCGCCGTGATCGGCCTGCTGGTGTATTGCGTGCCGGCCAGAAAGCGGCGGTAGACTCGGCATATGCCCGCCAAGCGGGTGATGGATCAGTTGAAGGGATGCACGTGCCCGCTGGTTGGCAAGGCGGTTCTGGCAAGAGCAAGTGCTAATGCCAAAGCCAAAGCTAGAGCCAGAGCGTCCCCCCATCCGCCCGTTGGGCACCTTCCCCCGCAGGCGGGAGAAGGGAGAGCGAGAGCAAGAGCAAGAGCAAGAGCAACGGCAACGGCGAAAGCCAAAGCCAGAGCCAGAGCGTCCCCCATCCGCCCGTTGGGCACCTTCCCCCGCAGGCGGGGGAAGGGAGAGCGAGAGCAAGAGCAACGGCAACGGCAACGGCAACGGCGAAAGCCACAGCCACAGCCACAGCCACAGCCACAGCCACAGCCACAGCCACAGCCTCGGTAGCCCGGGCTACTACCCCGCAATCGCCAACGCCTGCCCCGACTACATAGGCAATGGATCAGTTCGCAACCTGCATCCCGGCAGCCGGCACTATCGCCTCATCCGCCGCCGCCCTGAGCTTGGGCAGCAAGCGCAGCATCAAGGCCAGCTGGGTGCGCACCAAGCGTGATTTGTCGTCAATCTCCTCGGCCATCTGCTCCAGCGCGTCGGCCAGTGCGATCTCATCTTCCTGCGGGGTGGCAGCCTGGCGTTTGCCCAAGGCATCTGCCAGCCCCGCCAGTGATTGCTGCAGCTGGCGATGGCCACTTGCTATCAAACCGTCGTCGTTGACCGCATCGGCCTGCGCCCGATGCGCGCCGAGTGCCGACAGATAGCCAAGCAAGGTATTGGACAAGCCGAGGAATCGAAAGCCCGCATCCAGATTGCCGCGTGCGTAACCGGGCTCGCGCAGCATGTTGGACAAGGCGACCGACAAGGCGACGTCGGCGTTGTGCATGTCGCGGCGGGCAATGCGGTAGGGCAGGTCATCGCGCATTCCGCTGCGGTACTGGCCCAGCACTTCATCCAGATAGGCGGTGCTGGTGGCAATTACTTGTGCCATCACCTTGTGCAGGCGCCTGCCTTCCCAGTCCGGCAGGATCAGCAGCGAGGCGATCGCGGCAATACCACAACCGATCAAGGTATCCAGAAGGCGTGGCCAGATCAGCACAAAACCATTGCCAATCAGGTTGAAACACAGCAAGGCCATCACCGTGATCGCAGCCGTTGCCAGCAGGTAACGGTCGGTACGGGTAATGAAGAACAGCAGTGCCGCTGCCAGCGCCAACAGCAACTGCAGGCCAGTGCCGGGGAACAGCTGCATCAGCGCCCAGGTGACGCCCAGGCCAAGCAGGGTGCCGGCAATACGCTGGACCAGGCGCAGGCGCGTGGCGCCGAAGTGGGGCCGGCAGACAAAGACGATGGTCAGCAGGATCCAGTAGCCGTTGTCCGGGTGCACCAGTTTGAGCAGCGCGTAACCGGCGATCAGCGCGATGCCGATGCGCACGCCGTGGCGGAACAGCAGTGAGCCAGGCGTCAGGGCCTGACGCAGGCGGGCGCCCATCTCGCGCAGGGTGTGCGGTGAGGAATCACGCAGGCGGGTATCGATACCTTCAAGCGGGGTATCGGCCAGTGCAGCTTCGGACAGCTGGCGCTCGATGCTGGACAGGTTGGCGGCAAGTAGCTGCAAGGAGCCAAGCAGGCGCGTCCACTGCGGATTGCGCTGCTCGCGCAGGTACTGCAGCGAGGACTGCAGGTCCTGGCCGGCGACACGGGTCTGTTCACCATAGTCGAATGGCTGGCGTAGGCGGATGGCCTGGCCCAAAGCCTGGCAGGCCTTGCCCTGCAGCGACAGCAGGCGCCGGCAGCGGTACAGCACGTCGCTGTGGAAGAACGCGTCGGCCAGCGCTTCATAGGGATAGTGCGAGGAACTGGCGCGCTCGTGAAAGTCCTGCGCCATGTAATACAGGCGGAAGTACAGGCCCGACTGCACGCCGGGCCGGCCGGAGCGGCCAAAGCGGCTGAGGATGGCAGTCTTGGCGATGTTCAACGCCTGCACCACGCGCACGTTCTGCTCGGCCAGCGCCAGCCGGCGTGCTTCCAGATTGCCGTGCCGCACCGGTTCAAACAGATCGGCCTTGAGCTGCAGATAACGGCCCAATTCGAAGAACAACCGTGCCAGCCGTTCGCGGACCGGGCGGTTGGCGAACATCGCGGTCCACAGGATCGATAGCAGTCCATACCAGGCTGCGCCTACCAGCAGCGGGATCACCTCGCGCGAGGCCTGTTGCGGGCTGCTGCCGTGGTGCTGGTCCAGCGCGATCATGGCGTAGATCGCCAGTGTCACCGTGGCCTGGCCGATCGAGGCATAGCGCTCGCCCAAGGCGCCCAGGAGCGTCAGTCCGAATGCGGCCAGCGCGAGCGTGGCGATGAACGGCAATGGCTGCGGAAACAGCACGATCACCGCAGCTGCGGCGGCCGTAAAGCACAGCAGCGACAACAGCACCGACTTGGTGCGCCCCCACCAGTTGTCGTCGGTCTCGGCGATGGCGCTGGCGATGATGCCCAGGAACAGACCGGGGATGGCTTCGATATGGCCGTCGTACCAGCCATAGGCAATGGCGGCGGTCAGCGCGATGAACACGCGCAGCCCGTAACTGGCTTTTTCATGGGCCCAAAGCTGGCCCAGGTGACGGTCGAGACGGCGCATGCCGGAAGCGGGGACTCGCGGGATCATCGGGCCTCCAGCTTGCGGTGCTGCCGCAGTGCAGGCAAGGGTCAACGATGCGGGCGGCGACGCGCGGTTACGTTGTGGCGTTGGCTGCGCGCATGAAATCCAGGAATACCCTCAGCTTGGGTGCAAGTTGTTCGCGCGAGGGGTAGTAAAGATGGAAGCCGGCATAGGCCGGCTGCCAGTCTTCCAGCAGGGCGACCAGGTCACCGGTATCGATCGCTGCGCGCGCGATCGGTTCGAATACCTGCAACAGGCCGATGCCCGCACGCGCCGCCTGCAATGCCAGCGGACTGTCATTGAGCAAGAGAGGGCCGCTGACATCCAGGGTGAAGTCGCGGCCTTCGCGGCTGAACTCCCAGGCCATCACCCGGCCGTTGCTGCTGCGGTGGCGGATGCAGGCATGGCTCATCAACGCCTCGGGCGTACTCGGGGTGCCGTGCCGCTGCAGATAGTCCGGTGCGGCCACGACGGTCCAGCGCAGCGGTGGCCCCAGTGGAACAGCGATCATGCCGTCGGCCAAGGATTCGCCCAGGCGGATGCCGGCATCGAAACCTTCGCCAACCACATCGACCATGGCGGCCTGCATCGCCAGTTCCACCTCCACTTGCGGGTAGGCCTGGTGGAATGCCGCCAGGTGCGGCAGCAGGAGGTACTCGATGGCAAAGCGCGGTGCGGTGATGCGCAGCTGGCCGGTGGCGACATCGCGGTTCTGCTCGACCGCGCACAGCGCATCGCGGATCTGCGCCAGCGCTGGCGCGGTTTCCTGCAACAGGCGATGGCCGGCTTCGGTCAGCCCGACCCGACGTGTGGTCCGCTGCAACAGGCGGGTGCCGAGGCGGTGTTCCAGGTTGCGGATGGTCTGTGACAAGGCCGAGGGCGAGACCGCCAGCTCGTCGGCGGCGCGGCGGAAGCTGGCATGGCGGGCGACGCAGGCAAAGGCCGATAGGGCGGGGAGCAGCGAGGCGTCCATTGTGAAGGCTTGCTTCATGGTAAGTGCGGAGTATCTGCCTTTATCGCCATAGTGGCGAGCGCCTACAGTGGCCATCCCCGTTCCTGAGCTGGAGTTGCCAATGAAAACCCGAGTGCTTGGCCGTGATGGCCCGGTTGTTTCCGCGTTGGGCCTGGGCTGCATGGGTATGAGCGCGTTCTATGGCGGTCGCGGTGACGACGCCGCCTCGATCGCGGTGATCCATCGTGCGCTGGAGCGCGGCGTGACGCTGTTGGATACCGCCGACATGTACGGCCCGCATACCAATGAGGTGCTTGTCGGCAAGGCGATTGCCGACCGTCGCGGGCAGGTGTTCCTGGCCACCAAGTTCGGCGTGCGTCTGGATGCCAGTGATGCGCAGGCGCGTGGTGTCGATGGCCGGCCGGCGTATGTGCAGGCGGCCTGTGAGGCCAGCCTGCAGCGGCTGGGCGTGGATCATATCGATCTGTACTACCAGCACCGTGTCGACCCGCAGGTGCCGATCGAGGACACGGTTGGTGCGATGGCGCGGCTGGTCGAGCAGGGCAAGGTGCGTTATCTGGGGCTGTCCGAGGCAGCGCCGCAGACGATCCGCCGCGCGCATGCGGTCCATCCGATCACCGCGCTGCAGACCGAGTATTCGCTGTGGTCACGCGAGCCGGAGCAGAACGACGTGCTGGCGACGGTACGTGAGCTGGGCATTGGCTTCGTGCCGTACTCGCCGCTGGGTCGTGGTTTTTTGACCGGTGCTATCCGCAGCCCGGCTGATTTCGAGGCCGACGATTACCGACGCCATTCCCCGCGCTTCCAGGGCGAGAACTTCGCCCGCAACCTGGCCCTGGTGGAACAGGTCAATGCGATTGCCGCCGACAAGGGCGTCAGCCCGGGGCAACTGGCGCTGGCATGGGTGCTGGCGCAGGGCGATGACCTGGTACCGATCCCGGGCACCAAGCGTTTGGCCTACCTGGAGGAAAACCTGGGTGCGCTGGATGTGGTGCTCGGTGCCGAGGACCTGGCGCGGATCGATGCCGTGTTCCCGGTGGATGCGGCTGCCGGCCTGCGTTATCCGGCGGCGAGCATTGGTAGCGTGCATCGCTAGCGCCGAGCGATGCTCGGCGGGGAATTACAGATGTAGAGCCGAGCCATGCTCGGCTGAGGCTTTACCGGTGGAGCCTCTGCCGAGCATGGCTCGGCACTACATTGGGCTTTACCAGTAGAGCCTCTGCCGAGCATGGCTCGGCACTACATGCCCCCTCCCTTGCACGAAGTGCAGGGGAGGGTTTGGGAGGGGTAGCTTCTGCGGCGTTACCGGTAGAGCCCCTGCCGAGCATGGCTCGGCACTACAGGTTACTGCTGCTCACGCGCGATCGCGCGCCAGCCGATGTCGTTGCGGTGGAACTCGTTGGCCCAGTGGATCTTGGCCACACCTGCATAGGCGCGCTTCTGTGCATCGCTCACGCTGTCACCCAATGCAGCAACACACAGCACACGACCGCCGGCGCTGACCACGTTGCCGTCGGCGTCCAGTGCGGTGCCGGCATGGAATACCTTGGCACTGGCCGGCACGTCGCCCAGTCCGCTGATCACATCACCGGTGATCGGCGTTCCCGGGTAGGGCTTGGCGGCCAGTACAACGCCCAGCGACGGACGCGGATCCCATTGCGCATCCACGCCTGCCAACGCGCCATCAATGGCCGCCTCCACCAGGTCCACCAGATCCGACTGCAGGCGCAGCATCACTGGCTGGGTTTCCGGGTCGCCGAAGCGCACATTGAATTCGATCACCTTCGGTGCGCCATCGGCATCGATCATCAAACCGGCATACAGGAAACCGGTGAACGGCACACCGTCGGCGATCATGCCGGCCACGGTCGGCTCCACCACCTCGCGCATCACCCGTGCATGCACGGCCGGCGTCACCACCGGCGCCGGCGAGTACGCGCCCATGCCGCCGGTATTGGGGCCGGTGTCGCCATCGCCCACGCGCTTGTGGTCCTGGCTGGTGGCCATCGGCAACGCGATGCGACCATCGACCATCGAAATGAAACTGGCTTCTTCGCCTTCCAGGAATTCCTCGATCACCACGCGCGCACCGGCATCGCCAAAGGCATTGCCGCTGAGCATGTCGTGCACGGCGGCTTCGGCTTCTTCCATTGTCATCGCCACGATCACGCCCTTGCCGGCGGCAAGCCCGTCGGCCTTGATCACGATGGGCGCGCCCTTTTCGTGCAGGTAGGCCAGTGCGGCATCAACCTCGGTGTGCACGGCGTAGTACGCAGTGGGAATGCCATGGCGTGCCAGGAAGTCCTTGGCGAAGGCCTTGCTGCCTTCCAGCTGCGCAGCGGCAGCCGTCGGCCCGAAGATACGCAGGCCGGCGTCGCGGAAGCGATCGACCACGCCCAGCACCAGCGGTACTTCCGGGCCGACCACGGTCAGGCCCACGGCCTCGTCCTGGGCCAGCTTCAGCAGGCCATCAATGTCGTTGACCTTGATCGCAACATTGCGGCATTTGCCCTCGGTGGCGGTGCCTGCGTTGCCGGGGGCGACGATCACTTCGCTTACGCGCGCTGATTGCGCCAACTTCCAAGCCAGGGCATGTTCGCGGCCACCAGAGCCGATGACGAGGATTTTCATGGGGTCAGTTCCTGAGGGGCATCAATGGGGGGTGCAATGCTTGGCTTTCAGTTCGACTTCAAAAAACACCGCGCCCTTGGCATCCACGAAGCGGCGGCGCACACCACCACCTGCGGCATAGACCGGGGCCAATGCCGGTTCCATGCAGAGCTCGGTGATGGATTCGTCTTCGTCACGGCGCAATGCCTCGAATACTTCAGGTTTTGCTTTGGCCATGGCGACAGTCGCACCGGGAAAGCGCACGACGAAGACGATGTCGTCGCCGTGGCGGTGCGCCGAGTCGGTGATCAAACCATCGCGGTAAGGCTTGGGAAGCTGCGTGCCAAGTGTGGCCAGGGCGCTGTGCTGGGCTTCAGTGAGCTTGCCGTTGCCACAGCCGGTAAGCAGTACGCCGCAGCAGGCGACGGTAACGGTGAGAAGAACACTGCGCATCAGCTGCAAGCCTCGATCTGCATGGTGGAAGGGATTTGATAGCGGGCTTGCGCCGGGTCATAGGCGATGCTGTGCGTCGCATCCACCTTGCCCTTGCAGCCGCGGCCAGTCTCGTGCACGCGCAGCGGCCAGTAAGGTAGCTGCGCTTGGCTGTCGTCGGGTACGGCGTCGAAATTCAGGTCCAGGCTGCCGTTCCTGCAGTTGCCGGTGCTGCCGCAGTCCACTGCGTTGTGGTCGTCCAGGTGCGTGCGCAGCCAACCGGCGTCATGCAGCGCGTCGTTGCCGGTAAATACCACCCACGAACGGTTACGCATGCGGGCGCCAATCTGCAGCACTTCGTCATCGACTTGATAGGCCCAGGCAGCGGCACCTACCTGCACGGTAGTGACGCTCCCCGGTTGGCCGTTGGCACCGCTGGCGCGCCCGGAAAGTTCTGCTGCCAGCTGCATGCTGCCGTCGACCGCTTCACGCAACACGATGAAATCGCTGGTGCCCAACTCGATCGAGCTTGCGTTGTCGTAGTGCGTGCATACCGCAAGCATGCGGTAGCGGCTCTCGCTGATGACAACACTCTGGTCGGCACAGACGTCGCGACGGACCGGGCGTGCGTGCCCGGTGCCAGCATCTTCCAGCTGCTGTGCCCACTCCCCCTGCAATTGCGAGGGGGCACCGTAACGCTGTTGCAGCAGCGCCAGTACGGCGTCGTCGTGGCGCAGTACTGGCGGCTTGTCGGCATCGGCCGATGGCGCAGGCGTGCCCTGTTGGCAGGCGGCCAACAGCGCCGCGATCGCCAGGGCAACCCCCTTTTGAAACACCCCTGTCGCCATCGATGCGGTACTCAGTGACGGAAGTGGCGCACGCCAGTGAACACCATGGCGATGCCATGTTCGTCGGCGGCAGCGATCACTTCGTTGTCGCGCATCGAACCACCCGGCTGGATCACCGCGGTGATGCCAGCTTCGGCAGCGGCATCCAGGCCATCGCGGAACGGGAAGAACGCATCCGATGCCATCACCGAACCCGGCACCACCAGGCCAGCATCGGCGGCCTTGATGCCGGCGATGCGTGCCGAGTAGACGCGGCTCATCTGGCCGGCGCCAACGCCGATGGTGCGCTCGTCCTTGGCATAGACAATCGCATTGGACTTGACGTACTTGGCCACACGCCAGGCGAACAGCAGGTCACGCAGCTCGGCAGCCGTCGGCGCGCGCTGGGTGACGGTCTTCAGCTCGTCGGCGCTCATGCCGCGGTTGTCGGCGCTCTGGATCAGCAGGCCCGAACCAATGCGCTTGGTGTCGTAGTTGTTGCGGGCATCGCCAGCCGGGATGCGCAGCACGCGCACATTGGCCTTCTTGGTGGCGTATTCCAGCGCAGCTGGTTCGTAGTCCGGGGCGATCAGCACTTCGACGAACTGGCGATCGAGGATGGCTTTGGCGGTGGCCGCGTCCAGCGTGCGGTTGAAGGCGAGGATGCCGCCGAAGGCGCTGGTCGGGTCGGTGTTGTAAGCCATTTCGTAGGCGGCGCCGATATCGGCAGCCACGGCGACACCGCAGGGATTGGCGTGCTTGACGATGACACAGGCCGGCACGTCGAACTGGCGCACGCATTCCCATGCGGCATCGGCGTCGGCCAGGTTGTTGTAGCTCAGTTCCTTGCCCTGCAGCTGCACGAAGGTCGCCAGGGTGCCCGGCACCGGGTACAGGTCACGGTAGAACACGCCGCTCTGGTGCGGGTTTTCGCCGTAGCGCAGGTCCATGACCTTGATGAAAGAAGAATTCATCTGCGCCGGGTATTCATTGCGCACCGGCACCGCAGCAGTGGTGTCGGTGACGGCCGACAGATAATTGCTGATCGCCGCGTCGTACTGGGCGACGCGGTTGAACGCGGCCACCGACAGTTCAAAACGCTTGGCCGCCGACAGCTGGCCGTCGTTGTTGGCCAGTTCGGCCAGCAGCGCGTCGTATTGATCCGGGCTGGTAGCCACGGCAACGCGAGCGAAATTCTTGGCTGCGCTGCGCAGCATCGCCGGGCCACCGATGTCGATGTTTTCCACGGCATCGGCCAGGCTGCAATCGGCCTTGGCGGTGACCGACTCGAACGGATACAGGTTCAGTACCAGCAGGTCGATCGGGGCGATGCCGTGTTCAGCCATCACCCCATCATCGGTGCCGGCACGGCCGAGCAGGCCGCCGTGGACCATCGGGTGCAGGGTCTTGACCCGGCCGTCCATCATTTCCGGGAAGCCGGTGACATCGGACACGTCCTTGACCGGCAGGCCGGCCTCGCGGATTGCCTTGGCGGTGCCGCCGGTGGACAGCAGCTCGACGTTGCGGGCAGCCAGGGCACGGGCCAGATCGATCAGGCCGGTCTTGTCGGAAACGGACAGCAGAGCCCGGCGTACGGGCAGCAGATCAGAAGACATGGGGAGGCAGGGGGAAGCGGAAGCGGGCCCGTATTGTAGCCGCGCGGTCACATCCGTGGCCGGGAGATGGTGTGGCCGATGCCGGGCTGGGCAGGCAGAGCTGCTTCTGCAGTGCCGAGCCATGCTCGGCAGGAGTTCCCAGGCGATGCATCTGTAGTGCCGAGCCATGCTCGGCAGGGGCTTTCGACGTAATGCGTCTGCGGCACCGAGCCACGCTCGGCAGCTGCGGCTATTGGCAAGGCTTCAGCCGAGCATGGCTCGGCTCTACCTGGACCAGGAACGCGGGGGCTTATGCCAGCCCGTATTCCTTCAGCTTCTTGCGCAGGGTGGCGCGGTGAATGCCCAGCATCGCCGCGGCGCGGCTCTGGTTGCCTTCACAGTGGTTCAGAACTTCCACGAACAGCGGGATTTCCATCTCGCGCAGGACGATTTCATACACATCATCAGCATCACAGCCGTCCAGGTCGCGCAGATAGCGCCGTACGGACTGGGCGACATGTTCACGAAGCGGCGGCTTCGGAGCGCCACGACTGATGTCAGGACGGGTGGGGGCAGCGTTCAAGGGAGTTCCCGCTAGTTCGACAATGCCGGGCGTTGGCTGGCCCGGCGTGGGGGAGGGAGTCTAGCGCGTGGACCGCCGCCCTGCCACGCCGGGTGTCCCCGGTTACTGGAATTCGAAGCTGTAAGCGACCGTGGCAGAGGCCGGTTCGCGTAGGCGGAAGGACACCTGCGCGCTCTGTCCCGGCTCCAGCCGTGCCTGAAGATCGGCATCTGCGCCAAGGTATTCGGTCGGCTGCAGGGTGCGCCGGCCGATAACCCGGCCATCGGCGTCGGACAGGGAAAGCCGCAGCGCCGGCCACGCCTGGGCCCAGCGCGCGTCATTGCGGAAACTGGCCTGGACCTGCAAGGCGCCGGGCTGGCCTGGCACCGGTCGGATATCGCGGCTGAGCATGCTGAACGCGCTGGGCTCATGCCAGGCCGGCAGGCTGCAACGCAGCACCGTGCACAGGCCGGACACCAGCGGCCGGGTACCGGCGTCGGCGGCCAACTGGGCGCGGTCGGCGATGATCACTTGCAGGCCCAACAGCAGCACAAGTCCGCCGATCAGCCCCCATTGCCAGCGCGGGGTGGCGCTGGGCTTGGGCCGGGGGGCGCTGGCGGCACGCAGGAAGCTAGGCGCCGCGCCCGTTGTCGGCGTCGGGCTGGCCGTGGCAGGTGCCTCATTGTCGCCATCCTGGTCGGCATAGCCTTGCGCAGCCGGCTCCACGTCGGGGGCCGGTTCAGTCAAAGGCAACGCCGGTGTGAGGTCCAGTTGCGGCTGCGCGGCAGGTGCGGCTGCCGCCGGCACCGGCGCAGGCGCAGGCGCGTCGGCAGGCTTGGCGGTGGGCGGACCCTGCAGGAAGGTCGCCAGTGAGGGCCGCGAGGGCGTGGTTTCGTCAGTCATGGCTGCACAGGCCGGGGTACCGCCCCCATTCAAGCACGGCGCACGCCGGTGATGCGCATCCAGTCGCCATCCTGGGTGGCTTCGAGCTGGTCGAACCAGGCGGCATAGCGTTGCAGCAATTCATCTTCCTGGCCATGCAGGATGCCGGACAGGGCGATCTTGCCGCCTGCTGTAACGCGCGCGGCAAGCAGTTCAGCCAAGGCGTCCAGGGCGGAGGCCAGGATGTTGGCAACGACCACCGGATACGTGCCGACCGGCTCGTCTTCCGGCAGGTAGGCGGCGATGTGCACGCCGTTGCGCTCGCCGTTGTCGTGGGTGGCGATCAGGGCTTGGGGATCGTTGTCCACGCCCACCGCTGCGGCGGCACCGAGCTTCAGCGCGGCCAAGGCGAGGATGCCCGAGCCGCAGCCGAAATCCAGCACGGTGTTGCCGGCCAGTTCGCCGTTGGCAGCCAGTTGGTCCAGCCAGCGCAGGCACAGGGCGGTGGTCGGGTGGGTGCCGGAGCCGAAGGCCAGGCCCGGGTCCAGCCGCACGATGGCAGCGTCGGCGGCCTGTGCGGCCTCCGGCAATTCATGGTTCCACGGCACGATCCAGGTGCGCTGGCCGAACTGCATGGGCTGGAACTGGTCCAGCCAGGCCCGTTCCCAGTCCTCGTCCTGCACCGCGCGGAAGCTGGCGTTGCTCCATTCCAGGCCCGGGTCGAAGGACTCCAGCGCCGCCAGCAGGGCCAGTGCATTGGTGTCGGCCGGGAACAGCGCGCTCAGGGTCAGCTCGTTCCATAGTGGCGTTTCGCCGACGCCCGGCTCCAGGATTGCGCGTTCGTTGCTGGTATCTGCATCGGCGTCGAGCATGGTCACCGCCAGCGCGCCGACGTCATCGAGGGCGTTCTCGTAACGGGGCTGGGTGGTTTCGGTGCAGCGCAGGGTCAGTTCAAGGAAGGGCATGGGCGTACGACAACGGCGGGACAGGGCACGCATCCTAGACGAGGCGGGCGATGATTGCGCGCGTGAGAGGCGGCGGAGCGCAGTATTGCTACACTTTGCGCCATTCTCTTAGCTCCCGCCGACGGCTTTACCGATGTTGTCGCTGCTCGCTAGAAAACCTTGGTATCTGCTCGTACTGCCGGCAGCGCTGTTGGCGGTGGCGATGGGTTTGCGCAACGGCGGCAGCGGGCAGGGCGAGCTTGCCGAGATGGCCCAGACCGGGCAAACCCAATCCATGGGGGCCATCGAGCAGGCGCCAGCGCCTGAGGTGTCCGTCAGCGTGGGGCCGGGTCTTCCGCTGAATGTGCGGTCCCGGTTCGAGACGGGGCAGGGACTGTTTTCCTACTCACGCCAGCTGCGCACGGCAGCGGCGGCGGGTGATGCCGAAGCAGGCTGGATGCTCAGTCGCATTTATGACTATTGCGGCGTTTACGCGATGGACCCGTCGGCGTATGCCATCGATGGGCAGATGTTGACGACCCTGAAGCTGGACGCCGCGCCGGGGCTGCAGGCCGCCCGCGAGCGGGTGCGGCGCGGGTGCGAGGGTTTCTCCGCCGCCGACGGTTTGGGCAGCGCCTTGCTGGCCGAGCAGCGACAGTCGGCAGCGCGTGCCGGCAACCTGCCTGCCGAGGCGGCGTTGCTGGCAATGGGCAAACCCCTGCACAGCAGCGAGACCTATCAGCGCGAGCTGGTGGAACGTGTACTCGATTCGCAGGATCCAGAGGCATTTTTGGCGATTTCCCCGGCGATGGGGGTGGCGGCCGCAGGTAATCAGGCCTATACCGGCAAGGTGGCGGGCAGCCAACTCAGCCAGTTGGCCTGGCAGGTGGCAGCTTGCCGGCTGGGTTTGGCGTGTGGGCCGCAGAGTGCGTTGATGACCGCTTATTGCGCCAATGGCGGGGTGTGTTCGCGTGACCCCCGGCAGGACTTCGAGACTTTCGTTTACGACGCGGCAGTACCGAGACAAGGTGTGGAATCGATGAATCAAATGATCAACAGTCTGATCAGGAAGCGGGGGGATGGGCGATGAACTACCGTCGCTTTCTGCATGGCGCGAAGTTCTGGATATGGGTTGTGCTGCTGGTGGCGTATTCCGCCGGTGCCGTAGGCGTGGTGCTGATTGATACCTATGAGGCGCGCTACAGCCGACTGTCCAAGATCAAGCTGACCAATGTTCGTTCGGATGAGGATCTTCGACGCGCCGGCGCCAGTCAGGCTGCCGCGCTCTACCGTGCGCAGAGTGGCTTGCCGTTTTCGACCCTGCAGCCTGGTAGCAGTTTCCAGATCGTATGGCCTGATGGGTCGGTAGAGACAGTGAAGGTGGTCGACCCGACGTCGCCGCTGGGCACCGAGCCGGTCAAGGGCACCGTGGTGGACGCCGAGTAATCCGGCGTTTCCATCAGGCACAAAAAAGGCGGGAATTCCCGCCTTTTTTGTGCCTGCGCGCAATACCAAACAATGACCGGCTGCGGCGTCACCTGTAGTGCCGAGCCATGCTCGGCATGGGGCGTTACCAGTAGAGCCTCTGCCGAGCATGGCTCGGCACTACAGGGTAGCGCTTGGAAAGCTTCTGCCGAGCATGGCTCGGCACTACGGAAAGACAGAAAGCAGGTGCCGGGCATTGCCCGGCAACCGCCTTCAATCAGGTCAACGCGATCGAGCGGGTCTTGCGTTCGGCCAGGCGCTTTTCCAGGTAGTGGATGTTCTGCCCACCGGCCTGGAAGCCCTGGTCGCGCATGATGCGCTGCTGCAAGGCGACGTTGGTCTTGATGCCGTCCACCACCATCTCGCTCAGCGCCACCCGCATGCGGGCAATGGCGGTTTCGCGGTCCGGACCGTGCACGATCAGCTTGCCGATCATCGAGTCGTAGTTCGGCGGCACCTTGTAGCCGGCATAGATGTGCGTATCCACACGCACGCCCGGGCCGCCCGGCGGGTAGAAGCCGGTGATCAGGCCGGGGCTGGGAATGAAGGTTTCCGCGTCCTCGGCGTTGATGCGGCACTCGATGGCGTGGCCATGCAGCACCACGTCGCTCTGCTTGATGGTCAGCTTCTGGCCGGAGGCAATGCGCAGCTGTTCGGCAACCAGGTCGATGCCGGTCACCATCTCGGTCACCGGATGTTCCACCTGCACGCGGGTGTTCATTTCGATGAAGTAGAACTTGCCGTCTTCGAACAGGAACTCGAACGTACCGGCGCCGCGGTAGCCGATGCGGATGCAGGCTTCCACGCAGACCTTGCCGATCTGCTCGCGCAGTTCAGCGGTGATGCCCGGTGCCGGTGCTTCTTCCACCACCTTCTGGTGGCGGCGCTGCATCGAGCAGTCGCGCTCACCCAGGTGGATGGCGTTGCCCTGGCCATCGGCCAGCACCTGGATTTCCACGTGACGCGGGTTTTCCAGGTACTTCTCCATGTAGACCTCACCATTGCCGAACGCCGCCTTGGCTTCGGATTTGGTGGTCTCGATGGAGGCCTTCAGCGCACCTTCGGCATGCACCACGCGCATGCCGCGGCCGCCGCCGCCGCCCGATGCCTTGATGATGACCGGGTAGCCGATCTCACGGGCAATCTTGGTGTTGGCGACGATATCGTCGCCCAGCGGGCCGCCCGAGCCGGGCACGCACGGCACGCCGGCGGCCTTCATCGCGCGGATGGCTTCGACCTTGTCGCCCATCAGGCGGATGGTTTCCGCACGCGGGCCGATGAAGATGAAACCGGATTGCTCCACGCGCTCGGCGAAGTCGGCGTTCTCGGACAGGAAGCCGTAGCCCGGGTGGATGGCCTGCGCGTCGGTGACCTCGGCCGCGGCGATCAACGCCGGGATGTTGAGGTAGCTTTCCGACGACGGTGCCGGGCCGATGCAGACCGACTCGTCGGCCATGGCCACGTGTTTGAGGTTGCGGTCAACGGTGGAATGCACCGCGACCGTGCGGATGCCAAGGGTGTGGCACGCGCGCAGGATGCGCAGCGCGATTTCACCCCGGTTGGCGATTACGACTTTATCGAGCATGAGATAAGGGCCGTTATTCGGGAATGGTGATTGGGGATTCGTAAGCAGTCTCCGGCTCACGGATGTTCCGCGGGCCTTCGAGTGCACGAATCAATGCATTGAGGCGTGAGAAGGTTCGGTCCAGCAGTTCCCACGTCGGGGCTTCCGCTTCGCAGAAGCGCAGGCGAATGGCCAGCTGCAGCTGGGTGTCCAGTTCGGACAGCGAGCCGCGGGCAATAGACAGGAAGCGTAGATAATCAGCAGTCGATCGCCGCGCAGCGCCTTCGGCGATGTTGGAGGGGATGCTGATTGCTGCCCTGCGCATCTGTGCTGTCAGGCCGAAGCGCTTGCTATCGGGAAACGCACTCGTGAAGCGGTAGACGGCCTCGACCAATGTCATGGCGTCACGCCAGACATCCAGTCGTTCATGGGGCCGCTCTTGCGAATCACGAATCACGAATCACCAATCCCCGTTTACTGGATCACGAACAGCGGCTGGTCGAACTCAACCGGGCTGCCGTTCTCGCCGAGGATGGCCACCACGGTGCCGGATACTTCGGCCTCGATCGGGTTGAACATCTTCATCGCCTCGATGATGGCCAGGGTTTCACCGGCCTTGATGGTCTGGCCGACGCTGACGAAGGCCGGCTTGTCCGGCGAGGACGAGGAATAGAAAGTGCCGACCATCGGCGCGCGCTGCACGTGGCCTTCCGGCAGGGCATTGCCCGGCTTGGCGGTGCCGCCGGTGGAGGCTTCGGTCGGGCCGCTCATCGGCATGGCCGGGGCGGCCGCTGCGGCCGGGGCGGCGGCATAGACCGGCGCCGGCGCGGCGACATAGCCGCCTACCGGATTGCGCGACAGGCGTACGGATTCTTCGCCTTCCTTGATCTCGATCTCGGCCAGGTTCGACTCTTCCAGCAGGTCGATGAGCTTCTTGATTTTGCGCAGATCCATGAGGGCCTCTTTGGTTGCAGTAAGTCAGTAAGGAGAAGGCGCGGTGCGCCCGGGTCAAAGTTCGTAGAAAGCGCGCAGCTGCCGGGTACGGTCCTGCGCGTGGGTGATAAGACAGTGCATCTGCGCGCCATTGCGCGATGTACCGTCGGCATTGAAGGCGTAGACCGCGTCGCAATCCTTGTCGCGCAGCTGGATCCAGGCGCGTTGGGCGACGATCAGCTGCTGTTCGGCCTCGACGCATTGTGAGCAGCTGCCATCGGCGGCCTGCTGCTGCAGCTGGCGGCGGGCCTGCTTGTAGGTGGCGTTCAACAGCGCATCGGCATCGGTAGCACGGTCGGAGGCGCACAGGTCGCTCTCCGACGTGCTGGTCGGGTTCGCGCAGTCGATGCCCTCGGCGGCGCGCTCCAGGTTCTGCGCATGGGCAGCGGCCAGCGGCAGGCACGCCATGGCCATTGCCGGCAGCAAGCGCGGCAGGGTGTTCACGCAGCCACTCCCACCCGGGCCAATGCGGCATCCATCGCATAGCGGTAACTGTCGGCGCCAAAGCCGCAGATCACGCCGACGGCCTTGTCACTCAGGTAGCTGTGCTGGCGGAAGGGCTCGCGCGCATGCGGGTTGGACAAGTGGATCTCGATGAACGGAATCGCCACCCCGGCCAGCGCATCGCGCAGGGCCACCGAGGTATGGGTGAAGGCGGCGGGGTTGATCAGGATGAAAGCGGTTCCATCGGCGCGCGCAGCCTGCACCCGGTCCACCAGCACATGCTCGGCGTTGGACTGCAGGTGTTCGCTCTGGTGCCCCTGTGCCTGTGCCTGCGCGGCCAGCGCAGCGTCGATCTGCGCCAGCGTGGTGTGGCCGTAGACGTCGGGCTCGCGGGTGCCCAGCAGGTTGAGGTTGGGGCCGTGAAGGACCAGCAGTTTTGCCATGTGCCAAGGGTCGGCGGGGAAGGGCGGCAGTGTGAGGGAAGCGGGGAATACTGTCCAGTTCGACGAAATTAGCCGTGTTTTAATCGATTGTTTGAATTTTACAATGATGCTGGAGTGGCTTGTGGGGCGGTGTGTACGCGCTTCTTGAGGTGACAGCAGGGGGCAACTTCCCGGCATGGGCCAGAAGCCCCTCATCACCACGATGCGCAGAACTTGCGAGGAAATGAGCGAAGTTGGGCCTCCCACAAGACCCGCGACGACCAAAGCCCCTCTCCCTTTCGGGAGAGGGGTTGGGGTGAGGGCGGAACGAAGCAGCCATCCTGGATCTGCGGGAAACCATCCGTACCTGGCTTCAAACGATGAAGCCAAAGCCAAAGCCCCCCTCATCCGCCCCGTGGGGGCACCTTGCCCCAAGAAGGGGGCTGCAGTCCCGTCAACGGGAGAAGGCACAGCTGGCCCCCAGCGTTCCCAGTAATCACTCATTAATAGACGACCGGTCTATTTTGAGTAAGATTCGCTCCATGAATCTATCCCCCAAAGCCCAGGCCACCCGCCAGCACATCCTGGACACCGGCTGCCGGCTGGTCCTGCAGAAGGGCTTCGCCGCGCTCGGTCTGCAGGAAATCCTCAAGGCCTGCGCCGTTCCCAAGGGCTCCTTCTATCACTACTTCGCGTCCAAGGAAGTCTTCGGTTGCGAGCTGCTGCAACAGTACGTAGACGACTACGGGCGCAAGCTGGAGCAGCTGCTGGCCGAGCCCGGCAATGGTCGCGAACGGCTGATGCGCTACTGGGATGCCTGGGCGCGCGACCCGGCCGATCCGGCGCAGGGTTGGGCCGAAGAATGCCTGGTGGTGAAGCTGGCCGCCGAGGTGTCCGACCTTTCCGAAGACATGCGCCGCGTACTCGACCAGGGTGTGCAGCGCCTGCTGCAACGCATTGCCGCCCTGGTCGAAGAAGGCCGCGCCGACGGCTCGCTGCCCAAGGGCAAGCCCGCCCTGCAGGTTGCCCGCGTGCTGTACCAGATGTGGCTGGGCGCGGCCCTGCTGTCCAAGCTCAGCCAGGACCGCCTGCCACTGCAACAGGCCTACGAGGCCACCGAACACCTGCTGACCTGCGACAACACCGTCGCAGCTGCTTCCCCCACCCACTGAAGGCACTGCCATGAATGTTCTGTTCGTACTGACCTCGCACGACCAGCTCGGCGACACCGGCCACAAGACCGGCTTCTGGCTGGAAGAATTCGCCGCACCGTATTACGTGTTCAAGGACGCCGGCGCCACCATCACCCTGGCATCGCCAGCCGGCGGCCAACCGCCGTTGGACCCGCGCAGTGATGAGCCCGATGCACAAACCCCGGCCACCGACCGCTTCCGCAGCGACCGCGACGCCCAGCAGCAACTCGCCAGCACGCTCCCACTGAAGCAGATTGATGCCGCCAAATTCGACGCGGTGTTCTACCCCGGCGGCCATGGCCCGCTCTGGGATCTGGCCCGCGATGCCGAGTCCATCGCCCTGATCGAAACCTTCGACCGCGCCAACAAGCCGCTGGGCCTGGTCTGCCATGCACCCGGCGCCTTGATCGCCGCACGCACAGCCGATGGCAAACCGCTGGTTGCTGGCCGCAAGGTCACCGGCTTTTCCAATAGTGAAGAGGAAGCCGTCGGCCTGACCGCGGTGGTGCCGTTCCTGATCGAAGACGAGTTCGCCCGTCTCGGCGGCAACTACAGCAAGGGCCCGGACTGGCAGCCCTACGTGCTCAGCGACGGGCACCTGGTCACCGGCCAGAACCCGGCCAGCTCCGAAGGCGTCGCCAAGGCCCTGCTCGCACAACTGCCCTGAGCCCCATGACCCGTAGCCCGGGTAAGCGAAGCGCACCGGGGAAACGAGCCATCAAGAAAAATCTGCAAATCCGCGTTCCACCAAAGTACCCCCCAACGCACCCCACAAGGAATCGGCAATGAAGATCTTCTACAAAACCCGCGCCACCGCCACGGGTGGCCGCGCCGGCCGCACCGCCTTGGACGACGGCAGCCTCGGCTTCGACCTGGCACTGCCGGGTTCCAACAAGGCCGGCACCAATCCCGAGCAGCTGTTTGCGCTCGGCTATGCCGCCTGCTTCGACAACGCCTTGCCGGTAGCGGCCAAGCAGCTGCAGTTGCAGCCGGCGGGCACCGCCACCTCGGTGGAGGTGGGCATCGGCCAGACGACTGAAGGTGGCTACGCGCTGGACATCGACCTGCACGTTGAAGTGAAGGGTCTGCCGCAGGCAGACGCCCAGCGTCTGGTCGAAGCCGCACACAAGATCTGCCCGTACTCCAACGCCACCCGCGGCAATGTGGATGTGCGCCTGCACGTGACTGCGGTCTGATCCAAAGATCAAAGCCGGGTCAAAACCGGGGTCAGAGCGAAACCGGGGTCAGAGTGGGGTTTCGTTCCGAAACCCCACTCTGACCCCGGTTTCGCTCTGGCCCCGGTTTGGGCCTCGGTTCTGACCCGCAACAGGAGACAAACATGCGCAGTGCCATCCACACCACCTTTGGTGAACCAGCCGAAGTACTCGCACTCGGCGACAGTCCCGTCCCGCAGCCCGGCCCCGGCGAAGTACGGATCAAGACCCTGCTCGCGCCCATCCACAATCACGACCTATGGACCGTGCGCGGCAAGTACGGCTACAAGCCCACCCTGCCCGCCATCGGTGGCAGCGAAGCGGTGGGCATCGTTGATGCGGTGGGCGACGGTGTGCAGGGCATCACCATCGGCCAGCGTGTCATGGCCGCATCGGTACACGGCACCTGGGCCGAATACTTCATCGCCCCCGCGCGCATGGTCATTCCAGTGCCGGACGGCATCGCCGACGAAACCGCCGCGCAGCTGATCGCCATGCCGCTGAGCGCACTGATGCTGCTGGAATTCCTGCAGGCCGAACCGGGCCAATGGATCGTGCAGAACACCGCCAACGGTGCGGTCGGCAAGACCCTGGCCATGCTCGCGGCCGCCCGCGGTGTAAACGTGCTCGGCCTGGTGCGTCGCGATGCCGGCGTCGATGAACTCAAGGCGCTCGGCATCAACAATGTTCTGTCGACGGCACAGCCGGATTGGAAGTCGCGCGCGCAGGCGTTGCTTGGCGACAAGCTCGCCCACGCAGCAGTCGATTCCATCGGCGGCCAGGCCAGCGCGGACCTGGTGTCACTGCTCGGCGACAACGGTACGCTGGTCTCGTTCGGCACCATGGCCGGCGAAGCGATGCAGATTCCCTCCGGCGACCTGATCTTCAAACAGGCCACGGTCAAGGGCTTCTGGGGCAGCAAGGTCAGCCAGCAGATGTCGGTGGAAAACAAGCGGCGCCTGGTCGGCGAGCTGCTGCAGCGTGTGCTGAGTGGTGAGCTGGAGCTGCCGGTGCAGGCGGTCTACGAGCTGGGCGATGTTGCCGAGGCAGTGACGGCGAGCTTGTTGCCGGGACGCACGGGCAAGGTGTTGTTGAAGCCCTGATTTGGTCCGTCAAAATGATGCAGAGAGGCGACCACGAACACGCGTTCGGAGTCGCCTTTCTACTCTTGGATGGCAGCCAACGCCTCAGTGGGTGTCGTGTAAACCAATCAAGCAATGAGGGCCGAATAGACGTTTGCCGCAAGCTGGTGAGCTGCGGCCTGATTTGCAAGCATCAAGACATCGTCTTTGTCAGTCTCGGATCTGTGCTTGGATACCGTAACCAACTTGAATCTCGGGCTGAATGAATCCAGCATCGTGCCTACATTTCCCTTTGTGCGAGCTGCGCATACGATGATCTTGCAGTTCTCTGCGGCTAAGTGATCGATTAACTTCTTCAGGGGCGCAGTCACGTCACCTCGATTGACGATGCCAATTTTGATGCCGTTAATGGCAACGATCGCGCTGAAATCTATCTTGTACCCGATCTTCTTGAAGCCGATGGGCTTTGTACTCGGGGGCGCCAAGAGCAACTTGTACAGGATATGCAGTGTCGTGCTTTTCCCAGCATTGCTTGGACCACGGAGTGCGATGAGTTGCTTTTTCATCTATGAACTCTCTATCAAGACGTGGAATCAAATATTGAATACTGAAGAAGGCCGGAACCGCTCCAGCACACCCGCTGGATAGTCCCGCTGGAACGGCAGATCCTTGCGGTGCGCATAGCCGATATAGCAGTCGCAACGCTGGTTCGGGCATGCCCGTGCGCGCAGCTGGCCGGCGAAGCTGCCGTCGTACAGATTGCCCAGCGGCGTGGCGACGAAGTGGCAGCGTTTTACGTTGCCATCACCGTCCACCGATATCACGTTCTCGCCGGTGAAGCAGGGCGCGCCAAGGCTGGCCGAGGGTTCGAGGTTGAACAGGAAGTGCGGGTCCACACGCTGCAGTTGCTGGATCTCTGCCTCGCTGTAGTAGCCCGGTGGGCGCTCGTCGTAGGCGTTGATCCACAGCGGCACGCCGTCGGCAAGCTCAGCGCGCAGCAATTGGATCTCCTCCAGGTGCTCGCGCATCGCCACCATGCCCACCGTGTAGCGCACACCGCGCCGGTCCAGCTCGTGGCAGCGTGCCAGGAAGGCGGCACGGGTCACCTGCCCCGGGTGATACGTGCACCACAGCGCGAAGCTGTCGATGTTGACCGCATCCAGCCAGCGCGTGCCGATGCACAGGTTGGTCTGGATCACCACGCGGCGGACATGCGGCATATGGCTGAGCTGCACCATCGCATCGCGGTAGTGGCGGCGCACCAGTCCCTCTCCCCACGGTGTGAACAGCACCGACAGCTCCATCGTTTGTTGTTCCGCCCAGGCGACGAAGCGCGCCAGATCCTCGGCATCGCGGCGCAGCGCGGCGCGGGTGTCGTAGGTCTTGGCGAAGGGGCAGTACGGGCAGTCGTAGTTGCAACTGCTCAAACGGCCGCGATAGAGGAGGGAGAGATGCATGCGTGGCTCAGTCCAATTGGTAGTCGCGCATGCGCTCGGCGACGCCGGTGGAGATCAGCCAAGGGCCGATGGTGTCGGCACGGGCCAGGCCGGTGTCGTTCAACACGACCAGCTCGTCTTCTCGCGTGGCCAGCCCTTGCTCGAACAACTCGTCCAGTTGCGGCAGATCGTCGAAGCACTCCGTACCGAAGCGTTCGCGGTACTGCGCAAGATCCAGGCCCGGCTGTGCCAGCAGCGATTGAATGACGAAGCGGCGACGGCGCTCGTCCTCATCCAGCCGCACGCCGTAATCGATGCTGGCGAAGGAGGCCTCATCGCGCTCCAGATAGTGCGCAAGAATGTCCGCCACCGAGCGGCGGCTGACGCCGTACTCGCTGGAGTAGTGCAAGCCGCTTGTGTACGAGCGGGCGCCGCAGCCGATACCGACCATGCCATCGCTCTGGCAGCAGTACGCCGGGCCGCCGGAATCCGGTGCACTGGCGGCGCGGAACATGCGCATCGATACCTGCTCATAGCCTGCGGCAAGCAGCCGTTCGCG
This sequence comes from Stenotrophomonas sp., assembly GCF_032061965.1. Taxonomy (GTDB): domain Bacteria; phylum Pseudomonadota; class Gammaproteobacteria; order Xanthomonadales; family Xanthomonadaceae; genus Stenotrophomonas. The sequence goes on from NZ_DAMBEF010000011.1 coordinate 36,204, forward strand.
GCCGGCTTCATACAGGGCCAGCCGGTTGTCCACCGATTCGGGATGAATGACGAAGGAGCGCTTGCCGCCTTCCTTCGTACCGATGCGGTCCAGCCCGGTGTGTGGGCGCACGTATAGCGGGTAGAGGTAGAGCTCTTCCGGCTGGAAGGCGAGGGCACTCTCGATCGAGCTCAGGAAGCTGGCCACGGTCTGCCCGGCAATGCCGTAGATCAGATCCAGGTTGAGCGTTGGGATGCCCGCCGCACGTATCTGCGCGATGGCTTCCTCGACTACGGCACGCTGCTGCGGCCGCACCAGCGAGCGCACTTCGGCATCGCTGAAACTCTGGATGCCCATGCTGACGCGGTCGATGCCGGCGTCGCGGCAGATCTTCATCTTCGCCGCGTCCACGGTTTCCGGCGACACCTCGATGCCGGCGGGGATCGAATGCAGGTCGATGTTGGCATGGCGCTGTACGAAGTCGAACAGCCGCTGCAGCTGCGACGCATCCAGATAGGTGGGCGTGCCGCCGCCCAGCGCGAAGCGCACGAAGCGATGCTCGCCCAAGGCATCAGCGGTCACCCGCAACTGCTTCTCCATCTGCGCCAGATAGGCCTCCACCTGTGCCGGTGCCGGTCGCGCCATCGCGAACAGATTGCAGAAGCCGCACCGGTAGCTGCAGAACGGCACATGCAGGTACAGGAACAGCGCATCACGCGGCTCGCTCGCCCAGGCATCGGCAAGCAGCGGCGGCTGTGTGATCGGCCGGTACGCGGACTTGTGCGGATAAGAGTAGGAATAGGCCTGGTACGGCTCGAGCCGCAGCAGCTCGGACAAACGATGGGCGGTCATGGGCTCAACACGAAATGCGAATAGGGGACGTTCATCACCGTCTCGTGGGCGAGGCGATGGCCGTGGAAGCCATCCTCGCCGTAAGCGGTGCCATGGTCGGAACAGATGATCACGAAAGCCGGCCCACGCGCGCGCAAGGCCGCGAACAATGCCGCCAACTCACCGTCAACGTAGCGCAGCGCAGCACAGTGGCTGTCCAGTCCATCAGCATCGCAGCCGGGCAGGTAGTGCCGGTTCGGCTGGTGGATGGCCGAGACATTGATGAAGAGGAAGCAGTGCCGCTCGCCCCCTGCCTGCAGGCGCTCACAGGCCAGTGCCACCTGGCGCGCGGTGGAGTCGATCGCGGTCACGCCGAGCTCGGGCTGCCAGTGACTTTCCTCGAACAGGCCTGGCAGTTGCGAGCCCAGTGCATTGCGACGGTTGAAGAAGCCGACGCCGCCAATGCAGATGGTGCGGTAGCCCTGGTCACGGAAGCCGCCGATGATATCGGCACGGCCGGAGAACACGAAGGTCTCCGGCACGATGGTCTCGCTGCCTTCAAATTCCAGCGCGAACAGGCGCGGATGCGGGCCCGGGCGCGCAGGCGTGGGCAGGAAGCCGGCAAAGAATGCCGAGTGCGCCGCATAGGTGAAGCTGCCCGGTGTATGTCGCAGCTCCCAACCATTGCCCGGCAGGTGCGGCGCAAGCACCGGCAGCTCGCCGCGTTCGAAGCAGCGCTGGGCTGCATCGAAACGTAGCGCGTCCAGGGTGATCATCACCACGTCATGACTGCCGACGACGCGGTGCATGTCGGGCATGGGGGTCTCAAGCATGGGCGTACTCGTTTATTGCTGGACGTACTGGCGCCAGCAAGGCCTGATCTTCGTAGGTCGTGCGTCCGTTGTGGCGCAGATCCAGCAGCAGGTCGCCGAAGCCATTGGCTTCCAGTACCCAGCTGCGCGCGCCGCGCACGATCAGGTCGAAGCCGATCATGCGGCTGGCAGGGAACGCAGCCGCGGCGTTCATCGTGGCAGCTTGCAGATGGCGGATGGCGTCGCTATCCAGCAGCGCTTCCAACTGCGTGCGTGCATTGCCCAGGTGCAGGTTGGTCAGCGCGCCCGCGCTCATTCGCGCTACCCGCTGCCGTGGCTGGCCATCCAGCGCGACCACGCGCACGTCATAGCGGCGGCCATCGCTGCCCGGCACGGTGGGCTTGGGAATCCAGAGCTCGATGTAGGCGCCTTGCTCGGCCAGCAGGTCCACGAGTCGCGCGATATCGCGGTGCCGGTCGTAACGACGCTGCCGCAGTGAATTGAACACCCGCCAGCGACCGGCCTGTTCCACAAGCTCGGCCGAGCCATAGGCGACCTCGCGCCCATCGCGGTTGCGTGCATAGGCCAGCACGCCAGCACCGGACGAACCGTAGCGGGCCTTGATGAAGACACGCTCGCAGGCTGCATCGCATAGCCGCTCGCGCAGGTCGTCATAGCCGGATATCGCACCCAAAAGCGGCGGGATCATTAGGCCCGCGTCGCGCAGATGCTGCTGGCAACCGAGCTTGTCCGACATGCAGGCCAGATCGGCAGGTGCATTGAGGTAACGCGGTCCCGCCGGGAGCGCCGCCAACAGATCGGCAAAGCCGGCATACCAGAACTGTTGATGCACCAGCTCGCCATGCACAGCAGGCAAGGGCGTATCGCCGACAGCGCCGGACAACTCCCAGCCACGCCGCACCAATGCCTGATGCAGCGCCGGCGCTTCGCCGGGGGACTCCAGCTTGACGATGGCATCGGGAGCCTGCGCGATTGCCTCAAGCAGCCGCGCAGGTTCAGCGAGCAGTGTTTCGTAATCGAACACATGCGCGGCAGGCGCGCCCTGATCGTGCAGGGCACGCTGCAGCCACCCGATACGGCGGCTGCCGCGCGGGCCGATCAACAGCCAATCCGCCATCCTCGGCTTACTCGGACACCGCCACGTAGCGGTCGCCGTCATCTTCTTCTTCCGGGTCGTCCAGCACCACGGTGCAGGGCAGCGCCTGCAGCTTCTGCTGCCAGGCTTCGGAAATATAGTGATGGCTCAGGTCGATGCGCTGCAGGCCGCCCAGGTTCGGGCTTTCGCACAGCGCTTGCGCGCCCACGTCGCCGATGGTGCCCAGCGACAGGTCCAAGGTTTGCAGCGTGCCCAGCCAGGGCTCGCCGGCCAGCCACACGGCCAGTTCGTCGCTGATCATGGCGTTGCGCAGGCCCAGGTACTGCAGGCGCTCCGGCCCGATCGCGGACAACAGGCGCTGGTAGACCGCCACATCGCCATCGAAGCCATAGCCGTCATCACCAAGCCACAGCTCGAGATGGCGCAGGGCAGGCAGCGTGGAGTTTGCGATGGCAATGACGATCTCGTTCGGCAGGCCACCGCTCTCGATCGCCAGCTCCTGCAGCGACGCATGCGTGAAGGGCTGCAGCTCAAGTTCGGACGTGCCGCGGATGCGCAGTGATTCCAGGCCCGGGAACGCCTCCAGCAGAGGGTTGTAGGACATCTGGTTGATCCAGGACATCTCGCAGTCTTCGAAGGTCATGTCGCCTACGAACAGGGCCTTCAGGTTGCCCAGCTCGGCGCGGCGGGCGATCAGCCCATCGATCAGGCCTTGCGGGCCCTCGCCGGAAGCTTCATCCCACGCGCCGATGATCAGCACTTCAATCGACGCCGGATCAACGCGTTCGAAGAAGTTCGCCAGCAGTTCCTCCTGGCTCTCGTCGCTGTCGTATTCCTGCATCAAGCGGTAAGCGACATCTCCTGCTACTGCCTCGCCACCCATCTGGAAATCAACGACTTTCTTGCCACGATAAACCTGCGTGTATTCGCCAATGGTCACGGTACGTCCTTGCCGGAATGGTGCCGTAGCATAACCGAGAGCTTGATGACGCCGTCATCAAGATACGCGGGCAGGCAGGATGGGCAGCTTTCGCGGCGAGGTAACCATCGTGTGGTAGCGAAAGCGCGGTGAATTCCGGGCAGCTGATGCCAAGGTCACGCCGCCCCGCGTTCGCAAAGCACAGATGAGTGCGCGTTGCGCGATGAAAACGCAGCAACGCGCGCCCAAGCCAATGCCGCTTGCCTTACCCCAACAGGAATGCGTCGGTTGAACTCACCTGCGCGTACCCGAACACAAACGACGCCATCATCGCCGCGTGCACCTGTGCAGCCGGCGCCACAATCCCGTTGAACTCCAGGTCACGCGTAGCGCAGGCGTCGTGCAGCACGGTGACCGCATAGCCCATGTCGGCGGATGCACGCACCACCGCATCCACGCACATATGGCTCATCGCACCAACCACCACCACGTCCTCGATCCCGCGCGCATCAAGCTGCTGCTTCAAATCCGTATCGCGGAACGAATTGACATGGTTCTTGACGATCACCGGCTCATCGCCGATGGGTGCGACAGCGGCCATGATCCGCACCCCGTCCGAGCCCGGCACGAAGATCGGCGCATCGCTGCTGGCGGCTTCATGGCGGACATGCAGCACCGGCACGCCCTTGGCCCGCGCATCGGCAATCACGCGCACCGCATTGGCGGTGGCCGCATCAATGCCCACCAGTGGCAGCTTGCCGGTGGCAAGGTATTCATTCTGAAGATCGACGACGATAATGGCGCGCTTGCTCATGTACGGCTTCCTGATAGGTGGTTGAATGGTGTGGGAGAAGTCTCCGCGACCGCTCTGCCAGGACGAAGAGGCGCTACCGACATTCTTGAGGGCTGTACCGACAGATGCGCACCGATGGTCACATCCAAGTGGGAATCCTGCTGTATCCCGGCGCCCAGCTGGCGGCGGTGCTTGGCCTGACTGACCTGTTCGCCTTGGCCGCCAGGCTTGCCGGCGAGCGCGCAGCCCCCGCCGCCCCCGAACTGCAGGTCACGCATTGGCGCATTGAAGCGCCCGGCCAAGCGCCGCAGGCCGTCTACAGCTCAAGCCAGCCGCCAAGCGGCATGCCGCAGGTAATGATCCTGCCGCCCAGCATGCAGCCGCCGATTTCCACCGAGGCCGCCGCGCCCTATCTGGGTTGGCTGCGCGCACTGCATGACGACGGCACCACGCTCGCATCGGTCTGCGCCGGTGCATTCCTGCTGGCCGAAACCGGTCGCCTGGCCGGCCGCACCATTACCACCAACTGGCAATACGCCGAACTGCTGGCTGCACGCTTTCCGGACGTGACGCTGGACGTGGACCAGATGCTCATCGACGGCGGCGACATCTTCAGCGCAGGCGGCGCCATGGCCTGGACCGACCTCGGCCTGCGGCTGGTGGACCGCTACCTCGGCGCCGCAGTGATGTTGGATGTCGCACGCACGCTACTGATCGATCCGCCCGGCCGCCAACAGCGCTACTACAGCAGCTTCTCGCCACGGCTGACGCACGGCGATGCCGCCGTGCTGGTCGTGCAGCAATGGCTGCACGACACCCACGCCAAGCAGGTCGCATCCGCCGAACTCGCACAACGCGCAGGGCTGGAAGAACGCACCTTCCTGCGCCGCTTCCAGAAAGCCACCGGCATGACCGCCACCGAGTACTGCCAACGGGTTCGTGTGGCACGAGCGCGCGAGATGCTGCAGACCAGTAATGTGCCGCTGGAACGGATTGCCTGGGACGTGGGTTACAGCGACCCGGGCTCGTTCCGGAAGGTGTTCAACCGGATTGTGGGGTTGTCGCCGGGGGAGTATCGGAGGCGGTTCCACGTTGGCTGAGATATGATTCGCCTCCACCGGGCGTGTTACGTTTGAGCGACAGGGGAACAAGCAAAGCCAGAGCGATCCCCGCCTTCGCGGGGATGACGGTTTGAGGCTGCGGGCTGGATTGGGGCGCTGCTGGGGCAGGGCGACCGTCGCAGCAGTGACAGCAATCAGCCTTGCTTGAACAGCTTGCGCTTGCCGGTCAGCGGCTTGTCGTTCGGGGTGAGCTTGGCGACGCCGGGGATCAGGAAGTCCACCGGGTTGTGGCCGAAGCGGATCTTGGAGGCCAGCCACAGCGGCATCTTGCCGCGGCCGGTCCAGGTGTTCCACGGGCTTTCCGGGTCGCGGTACTTCAGCGGCACCTTGGGGCCCTTGCGGCGGCGGCTCTTGGTTTTTTGCGGGATGCCGGCTGCGTCGGTGCCGAACAGTTCTTCGATCGTATAGCCGGTTTTGGCTGCCAGAGCGGTCAGTTGGCGCCGGACCTTGTCCACCGGTTGGCGTCGATTGAGTGCAGTTTGCCTTTCCTTGGCGTCGCGAATGAGGGCGGTCAGCTCGCGGAGCGAGAGCGGGTTAAGGTCGATACTCATGCCGCTAGGGTTGATTCTGAGCGCTGGGGTGTCAAGGAAAAAACGGGGTCTAAAACCGGGGTCAGAGTGCGATTTCTGATCGAAATCGCACTCTGACCCCGGTTTTAGACCCGGTTTTGCAGCAGCATCTTTACTCCGGCCGCTTCACCGCATACGCACCAAACGTGTTGCCGATAAAGCCGCCAGCGGTGTCCGCGCTCAGCAGGCTGGCGTCGAGGGCGCCGCCGATACGTTGCCAGTGGCCGGGGCGTGGCGCGAACCAGGCCTGTGCGGTGGCGCCGTCCACCACCAGGCGCAGGCCGACATCGGCGGTATCGGCGGTCAGCGCGGCGCTGGCAAGCAGGCGCCCGGCTACCGGGTCCTTGTCACCGGCGCGCAGGTACAGGGCGACCCGGCGCTTGCCGTCGGCTGCGTCCACGCCAAGTACATAGTGATAGCGCTCGTTCTGCAGCAGGGCCAGGCCGGCCAGTTCACCGTCAGCGACGGTGGGCGCGGCCAGTTGCAGCTCCAGCGTGGCCTTGTGGTGTTGCAGTCGGTGGCCAAGGTAGTGCGTTTGGCCACCCGTCTCCAATGCGCCCAGCGCGGTGTCGCCGGCTTGCAGTTGCAGCCCCTTGGGGCCGGTGCTGAACCACGGGGTCTGTGCCGGATGCAGGGTCAGCCATTGCGGAGGCAGGGCGGCGGCGCTGAAGGTTTCACGCCAGCTGAAGGCCGCGCTGTCGTGGGCAGCGGATGTGCTGGCCGGTAGAGGGGGGCGCGGCAGCTGGGTGGGCACCGCGGCGCCACGCGGCAATACCTGCGGCCAGCCATCCTGCCAGTGCACCGGCAGCAGGAAGGTCTCACGGCCGAGGTTGTATTGGTTGCCACGGTAGGGGCGGGTGGCCAGGAATACTGTCCACCAGCTGCCGTCAGCCAGTTCCACGAACTGCGCATGGCCCGCCGAGGTTACCGGCGCGGGGCGCTGCGGATCGAGGTCGCGTTGGGTGAGTACCGGGTTGGCCGGGCCTGGCTGGTAGGGGCCGGTGAGCGTCCGGCTGCGCCAGATCATCTGCGCATGCTGCTCGCCGGTGCCGCCTTCGGCGGCGGTCAGGTAATACCAGCCGTCGTGGCTGAAGATGTGCGGACCTTCGATATGCTCCGGGTTGCTCGCCGGGTCGGCGCCGCCGTCCACAAGCAGCTTGCGTGCGCCTATCGCCTTGCCGCTGGCCAGATCGATCTGCTGCAGCCAGATGGCGCGGTGGCCGTCGTAGCGCAGCGCCCCATCGGGCACGTCGTTGTGCACGACCCAGGTGCTGCCATCGGCATCAAACACCAGCGACGGGTCGATGCCGCGTACCTGCAACCACACCGGGTCCGACCACGGACCGGCAGGATTGTCGGCGTGGACAAGGAAGTTGCCGCCGTCGCAGTAGAAGCAGGTGTTGACGATGTAGAAACGACCATCGTGGTGGCTGATGGAAGCGGCGAACAGGCCGCGGGTCAGCTCGTCCTTGCCGTAATTGATCTGGCTGGGGCGGTCGATGGCGTTGCCGATCTGCGTCCAGTTGACCAGGTCGCGGCTGTGCTGGATCGGCAGGCCGGGAAAATAGCCGAAGGTGGAGTTGACCAGGTAGAAGTCGTCGCCCACCCGCACCATCGATGGGTCCGGGTAGAAGCCGGGAACGATGGGGTTGCGGAAGTTGCCGGCCTGCAGCGGTGCTTGCTGGTCATCGCCCTGGTAGCTGATCGCATGGATCAGCACTTCGGCGCTGGATGGCTGCGGCAATGCGCCGGCGAACGAAAGAAGGAGCAACAGATGCCAGGGCCGGGGTGAACGCATGGAAGGCTCCTTGTTCTTGAAGGCACTTGGAATACGGGCTTCGTTGGCCCTCATCCCAATCCCTCTCCCATTGGGAGAGGCGCTATGAGCGTTGTTGCCACAGGGCATGCATGCCCCGTGCGGCGAGGTCTTCAGGGTGACGCTGCACACCCACGCCCCAGGCGATCAGCGCTTGGGCGTACAGGGCGAGCAGACGGTCGTTGCCGATCAGGTGCACCTGCGACAGGCGCGGGGTGTGATCGAGCACGCCACTGGCGAGGATTTCGTGGCCAATCAGCAGGCCGGACAGATACGACGGCAGCGCGCTGCCTTCCATCTGGTTGAACAGTCCCAGCGTGCGCACGCCGAACAGGTGGTGCAGCAAGCCGCCGGGCTGGCGGCTGCGCTTGAGGCCAGTCTCGAATGCCCAGGCATCGAAGCGGCTGTCATCGGCGGGCATCAGCTTGCCGAGCAGGCTGTGGTTGCGCAGCACGGCGTACATCTCGCCGGTCATCGCCGTAGCCAGCCGTTGTACGCGGCCGTTGGTGATCGTCACCCACTTGCTGTGCGTGCCCGGCAGGCAGACCACATGGTTGCCGCGTGGCAGCACCGCCAGCAGGGCGGCCAGCTGGGTTTCCTCGCCGCGCATGACGTCGGGGACGGACTCGGTGCCGGTGTCGCTGACGCCGGGCACGATCCACAGTTCGCGGTCCGCCAGCGTCGGCGCCTGCAGCGGCACCAATGCGTGCGCCAGATCTTCAATTCCGGTGGGGCAGGGCAGGTAGGGCACTTCGTGCCAGCCGTTGCGGCTGCCGACCATGCCCGAGAGCAGGATCAAGCGGTCGTCCCAACCGGCGATCTCTTCAGACAGCACCGCTTCGAACTGCGCCGCACTGGCCTGCAGCCCGCGCTCGCTGCGCCGCCGCTCGAAGACGTGGCCGTCCGCATCCAGCCGATACAGGCGCAGGCTGCTGGTGCCCCAATCGACTGCGATCATGGCAAGCGCACCCGGTCGACGCGGGCCGTGACACCGGCCAGCGGCAGCATGAAGACGCCGCCCGCCGATGGCTCCTGTGCCAGCACGCTGTCTGCCAGGCCGATGCGGGCGCTGGTGATGTACAACGCGTCCTTGCCGATCACGCAGCACGACACATGCCGCGTGGGCAGCTCCACGCGCTGCACGATGTCGCCGTTGGCGGTGTAGCGAAGTACGCGGCCTGCGGCCCATTGCGCGTTCCAGATGCAGCCCTGGTCGTCGACCACGGCGCCATCGGGCTCAATGCCGGGTTCGGCGAGGTCCACGAATACCTCCACCTGTTCGGCATGGGCGTCGGCGGCGTTGTAGCGTGCGGTCAGGATGCTGCCATCCAGCGAATCGCAGAAATAGATGCGCGCGCCATCGGGGCTGAAACAGATTGCATTGGGAATGACCGCCATCGGCAAGGGCAGCATGCGCAAGCCATGCGCCGCGCTCCATTGGTAATGGCGCCCAGCGCGGCGGCCATCGGCGTACTCGCTCTTGATGCCGAATACGAAGTTGCCATCACGATCCGCGCGGCCGTCGTTGATGCGTGTGTGGCTATCATCGGCTTCCACTGCCACCAGCAACTGCGTAGGCAGTTGCGTGTGGTGCAGGTTGGCTTCCGGATCGGCGACGTACAGGCCGTTGGCCAGGCCCAGCAGCAGTCGCCCGTCCTCAGCAAGGGCCAGGCAGCCCAAGGCTTCGTGCAGTTGCCAATGCTGGCTGTGGCCGGTGGCTGGGTCGTGTCGCCACAGGCGCCCGGCGAGGATGTCGGTCCAGTACAGCACCTTGTTGCGGTCGCACCAGAGGATGCCTTCGCCCAGCTCGCAGCGGCTGTCGACCAACAACTGCGCCTGCGCCACCGCCCTGTCGTTCGCCACCGCAGTCACCATTCGGCGACGCTGCCGTCGCTGTGCCGCCACAAGGGGTTGCGCCAGCGCGGTGGCTGCTTGTTGGCTTCGACCAGGCGCGCTTCGTCAATCTCCACGCCCAGGCCCGGCTTGGGCAGGGCGACGATGCAGCCCTGCGCATCGCAGGCGAAGTCGTCCTTGTTGATCACGTAGTCCAGCAGGTCGGCGCCTTCGTTGTAATGGATGCCGATGCTCTGTTCCTGCAGCACCGCGTTGTGGGCGACGAAGTCGACCTGCAGGCAGGCGGCCAACGCTACCGGGCCGAGCGGGCAATGCGGTGCCAGCGCCACGTCATGGGCTTCGGCCATGGCGGCGATCTTGTGGCACTCGGTGATGCCACCGGCATGCGACAGGTCCGGCTGCAGGATGGACAGGCCACCGGCAGCCAGTACCGGCTTGAATTCGGTACGCGAATACATGCGTTCGCCGGCGGCCAACGGAATGGCGCTGCTTTCCGACAACGGGCGGTAGTACTCCCACTGCTCCGGCAGCACCGGCTCTTCGACGAACAGCGGCCGGTACGGCGCCAGTTCCTTGAGCAGTACGCGGGCCATCGGTGCACTGACCCGGCCATGGAAATCGATGCCGAAGTCCACCGTATTGCCCAACGCTTCGCGGATGGTGGCGACCTTCTCGATGGCACTGTCGACCGCGCGCGGGCTGTCGATCAGCTTCATCTCTTCGGTGCCGTTGAACTTGAAGGTGTCGTAGCCCAGCGTCTGGTAGTGGCGCATCTGCGCGACGATATCGGCCGGGCGGTCGCCGCCGACCCAGCGATAGGTCTTCATGCGCTCACGCACCAGGCCACCGAGCAATTGGTATACCGGCACGCCCAAGGCCTTGCCCTTGATGTCCCACAGCGCCTGGTCAATGCCGGCGATGGCGCTCATCAGGATCGCGCCGCCACGGTAGAAACCGCCGCGGTACAGCACCTGCCACAGGTCGTTGATGCGCGCCGGATCCTTGCCGATCAGGTAATCGCCCAGCTCGTGCACGGCCGCTTCGACGGTGGCGGCGCGGCCTTCGATCACCGGCTCGCCCCAACCACTGATGCCCTCATCGGTTTCGATCTTGAGGAACAACCAGCGCGGCGCGGCCTGGTAGGTGGTCAGACGCACGATCTTCATGCCGAGTAGTCCAGATAGGCCTGGCGGAAAGCGCGCGCGTTGTCGCGCGTGGTCTGCACCGACTGGCCGGGTTGATAAAGGTCACCGCCGGTGCCCGCACCCTGACAACCAGCGGAAAGATAGCTGGCAAGGGTGCTGGGGGAGACGCCACCGACGGCGAAAAGGGGTACGGGCGGCAATACGCTGCGCAGGGCGCGCACCAACGCCGGGCCGTAGATGGATGCAGGGAACAACTTCAGTACCTGGGCGCCCGCGCGCAGCGCCTGGAACGCCTCGCTGGCGGTGGCGAAGCCGGCCGCGACCAACAGGCCTTCGGCGACTGCGCGCTGGATCAGCTGCGGGTCGGTATTGGGGGTGACCATCAGCTGCCCGCCGGTGCGTAGCAGGGCATCGATGTGCTGCGGCTGCACCACCGTGCCGGCACCAATGCAGGCGTGCTGGCCATGGCGTTGCACGCTGCGGCGCACGCTGTCCTCCCAGTCGGGCGAGTTGGTCGGGATCTCGATCGCGTCGAAACCCTCCTCGACCAGGGCATCGACATGCGCATCCACCTCGGCCGGCGTGATGCCGCGCAGGATGGCGATCAAGGGCAACTGGAAGGGCAAGTGGGTCATCAGTCGTGGTAAACCTGCGAGCGGCCGCCATCGATCAGGATGTCGGTGGCGTTGATGAAGCGCGCCTCGTCACTGGCCAGGAACAGGGCGGTATAAGCCACTTCCTCGGGCGTGCCGATGCGGCGCGGTGGCAGCAGCGCGGTCTGGCGCTCGCGGGCACCGGGCTCGCGTTCAAACCAGGCTTCGATGCGCGGCACCAGGATCAGCCCGGGCGAAATCGAATTCACGCGGATGCCGTGCGCGGCGTATTCGATGCCCAGCGACCGGGTCATGCCGATCAAGGCATGCTTGGCCACCGGGTAGGGGAAGGCACCGGGGATGATCTTGTGGCCGTGTACCGAGGCGATGTTGACGATGGCACCGGCCTGCTGCGCGACCATGCCCGGCAGCACCGCCCGGCACAGCTGCCAGGCGCCTTCCAGGTTCAACGCAAAGCAGCGCTGCCACTGCGTATCGTCCAGTGCCAGGGGATCGGAGAACACATCGGCGCCAGCGTTGTTGACCAGCACGTCGATGCGACCATGGCGGGCGAGGGTGGCGTCGACCAGGCCGCGCATTGCCGCGGTGTCGGTGATGTCACCGTGCAGCAGTTCGAAGCCCTGAGGATCGCCGGCGTTGAGGTCGATGCCGACCACCTGCGCGCCTTCGTCGGTGAACCGGCGGGCGATGGCCGCGCCGATGCCGCTGGCGGCGCCGGTGACCACGGCGACCTTGCCGGACAGGCGGCCGCTCACCGGCAAGCCTCCGTCAGGCCTGCGTTGCCGTGCGTATCCCGGCCCGCGCCCGTGGCGCCGGCTGACGATGAAGCCCTCATCCTGTTCTCCCTTTAGCGTTCTGTCGGTGCCAGCCAGGCGGCCCAAGGGCGGCCATGGCTGCGACGGAAGCGTGGCATAGCCTTGCGTGAGAACCTATGTGCGACAAATGAAATTTTTGTCGTAATGTATTCGCTGGGCGAATAGCTACATCGGCGAGGGCACAAGGCGCATGGTTCAACCCACCACCGGCTGGTTCAATGCCACCCGTCTGAAGACCCGTCACCTGCTGTTGCTGCTGCACCTGTACGAGCAGCGCTCGGTGCTGCGCGCCGCCGAGGCGGCCAACATGACCCAGCCGGCGGCGTCCAAGCTGCTGGCCGAGATGGAAGACCTGCTCGGGGTGCCGCTGTTCGAGCGGCATGCGCGCGGGGTGGAGCCGACCTGGTACGGCCAGGTGATGATCCGGCGTGCCCGCGCCGCGCTGTCGGAGATCGGTCGCGCCCAGGACGAAATCGCTGCGTTGCGCAGCGGCCTGACCGGCCAGGCGGCGATCGGCACCGTGGTCAACCCCGGCACCAACCTGGTGCCGCAGGCGGTGGCCGCGCTCAAGCGCGACTTCCCCGACATCCTGATCCGGATCGAAATGGACTACAGCCGGCCCTTGGTGGCCAAGCTGCTCGACGGCCAGTTGGACATCGTGGTCGGCCGCATCATGGGCGCCGAAGGCAGCAGCGAGCTCGAATTCGAGCCACTGGCCGACGAGCCGCACTCGGTGATCGTGCGTGCCGGCCACCCGCTGGCCGGGCGCAGCCGGGTGGGCTATGCCGACTTGGTCGAGCACGGCTGGATCATGCCGCCGGAGGGCAGCGTGCTGCGCTCACGCCTGGACGCGGTATTCCTGGAGCATGGCCTGGTGCCGCCGCGCAACATCGTCGAAACCACATCGCTGCCGGTCACCATCCATCTGCTGCGCCACAGCGACCTGCTGACCGCATTGCCGGCCGAGTCCGTCGCGCCCTACCTGCAGACCGGCCAGATGGTCGTATTGCCGATCGCGCTGGATGTCCGCATGGAGTTCTTCGGCATCATCCGTCGCCGCGATCAACTGCTCTCACCCGGCGCCGAACGCGTGCTGGAAGCACTACGCCTGACCGCCCGGAGGTTGTACCCGCCAGCAGGCTGAAGTGGGGTATTCGCTTCTGATATAGATCCTGCGCATTTTTTCATTGGTCGGGAATGTGTACCCCCGCCTATGCTCGCCGCCGTGGCCGTCATGGCCATTGGTACCAGGGCCGTATGTCGTGTGCTGCAGGGGGCGCACGGTTGCAACGGCAACCAAGGATGTGGAGAGCGGTAAGTCGGGTGCCCCGTTGCGGCGGGGTGCGTTGGTACGCGGTTTTCAATCTGCTTTACCTGGTGCCAAAGGCGCAACGACGTCGGTGCTGGGAAAACTCAATCGTCGTCATGTGTCCTGGGAGGGAACACTCATGTCAACGCTCCAGCGCCGCCTCAAGGTGGCCAATGGCACGCGCCGTCGTGCTGGTACCGGTCTGCAACCTACTGTCCTTGCGTTGAGCGTGGCGCTACTGCTGTCGGCCGCCGCACAGGCGCAGGACGCCACGGCCGACAAGAAGGCCACCGATCTGGACGCGGTGCAGGTCACCGGCATCCGCGGTTCGGTCTACAAGGCGCAGGACATCAAGCGCGACGCCGACACTTTCGTGGACTCGGTCACCGCGTTGGATATCGGTGCCTTGCCTGACCGCAGCGTCACCGAGACGTTGTCGCGCATCCCCGGCGTCACCATCGACCACTTCCTGTCGGTCGGTGACCCGGAGCATTTCTCCGCCGAAGGCAGCGGTGTGCAGGTGCGCGGCCTGACCCAGGTGCGCTCCGAGCTCAATGGCCGTGACAGCTTCTCCGCCTCCGGTGGCCGCAGCCTGAGCTTCCAGGACGTACCGTCCGAGCTGATGGCCGGCGTCGACGTATACAAGAACCAGAAGGCCGACATGATCGAAGGCGGCCTCGGTGGCACCGTCGACCTGCGCACCTTCATGCCGTTCGATATCGACGGCCAGAAGATCAGCTTCAGCCTCAGCGAGAACTACGGCGACTTCATCAAGAAGTACAAGCCGTCAGGCTCGGCGCTGTACAGCAATACCTGGGACACCGATGCCGGCAAGTTCGGCCTGCTGGTCGATGTGGCCCATAACGAACTGGCTACGCGTACCGACGGCCTGTTCGTGCGCCCGTTCTTCAAGACCGCCAACAGCGACCTGAACGGTGACGGCAGCAACGACGAAGTGTGGCTGCCGCGTGGCGCCGACTGGCGCACCCTGGAGTACGAACGCAAGCGCGAAGGTGCTTACGTGGCGCTGCAGTGGAAGCCAAGCGATGACCTGGAGTTGTTCGCCACCGCATTCCAGAGCAAGTACGACGAGCTCTGGTATGAAGATGCGATCTTCGTCTCCAACGATCCGACCCAGGTAACCCTTGATGCCAGCCAGCCTTACGAGCTGGAAGGCAATGTGTTCAAGTCCGGTCGCCTGACCTCGGCCTCGGGCGTGCCGATGGGCACCGACATCCGCGCATCGCATCGCAAGTCCAAGACCACTGATTACTCGATGGGTCTGAAGTGGAACCTGAGCGACGCCACCGAGTTCTCGACCCAGTTCCAGTACATCGATGCCAGCACCCGCAGCCTCGACTCGACCGTGTCGCTGGGCGTGAACGTACCCTACATCGACGTCAGCCTGGGCGGCCTGCCATCGATCGGCGTGGATGAAAGCTTCACCGGCAACCCGGAGAACTACTACTGGGGCTTCACCATGGAAGACGTGGTGAACAACAAGGCCAAGGAACTGGCCTGGCGTGCCGACCTGAAGCACAGCTTCGACAGCGGCTTCTTCAAGTCGGTGAAGTTCGGCGTGCGCACGACCAGTCGCCAGGCCACCAGCATCGACACCGGCTACAACTGGCAGGCGGTGTTCCAGACCTGGATGGCATGGTGGGCGTTGCCCAATGACCAGATGCCGGGCCTGGACCTCAATGACCAGGTCAACTCCAGCCTGGTCAACCTGAGCACCTTCAAGAACTTCTATCGCGGTGATGCCAACACCCCGGGCGCGTTCTACGCTCCGATCCTGGCCACCGCACTGGGCTTCCCGGGCAGCTACAGCGCCATCCATGATGCGGCTGCGCCGTACTACTCCTGCTGCTATGGCGGCTTCACCCCGCGCCAGGCCACCGAGGAATACACCAACGACCAGAACGAGGACACCCGTGCGGTCTACGCGATGTTGAATTTCGCGCTGGATGACACCGCGTTCGACGGCAACATCGGTGTCCGCGTGGTGCGCACCGAGAACTCTGCATCCGGCTATCTGGTCTATCCCAACGTTGCCTATGCGCCGTACCTTGGTGCCGGCCAGATCGAGCCGATCACCGCCAAGAACAGCTACACCGACGTGTTGCCCAGCTTGAACATGCGTTGGGAGCCGATCAGCGATGTCGTCGTGCGCTTTGCTGCATCCCAGGCCATCGCCCGCCCGGACTTCGGCGACATGCAGGCCTACCAGCTGTTGAGCGCCAACACCCGTGACGGCGTCACCCCGCCGACCGATGGCAGCACCTTGGCGCCGGATTCGCTGAACCTGACCGGCAGCTCCTACGACAACCCGTACCTGACGCCGATGAAGGCCAACCAGTACGACCTGTCGTTCGAATGGTATTTCTCGCCGGATCGTGGCGGCATGGCGTGGGTCAACCTGTTCCGCAAGGACATCAAGGATTACTTCCGCCGCCAGTCGCAGCTGGTGTCCTACCCGGGCGTGGATGGCAACTCGTATGACTACCTGATCACCCGTCCGGTCAACGTCGGTACGGCGAGCATCCAGGGTGCCGAGCTGGGCTGGAACCAGTTCTTCGACTTCCTGCCCGAAGCGTTGAAGGGCTTCGGCATGTCGGCCAACTACACCTACATCGACAGCAAGACCAAGGTGCCGAACGACCTGGACGTGGTGCCGGTGGATACCGATGGCTCGTTGTTCGGCGACCTGCCGGCCGATGGCCTGTCCAAGAACTCCTACAACGTGGCGCTGTTCTACGAAAAGGGTCCGTGGCAGATCCGCATGGCCTATAACTGGCGCAGCGAGTTCCTGCTGTCGGTTGGCCCGAACGGCTACAACGGCGGCGATGGCGGCATTGCCTGGAAGCTGCCGGTGTACAGCGATGCCTATGGCCAGCTGGACGGTTCGATCTTCTACAAGTTCAACGACAACGTGCAGTTGGGCCTGGAGATGAACAATCTCAACAACGCGGAGCAGCGCACGATCATGGATCAGGTCGGTGCCGGTCGCCGCGTGACTTCGTGGTACGTCAATGACACCCGTTATGCCGCCACCCTGCGGGTGACGTTCTAAGTGCAGCACCGGGGAGGGGCGTTGCGTCCCTCCCCACTGCCATGGGCGGCAGCGCCCGCCGTGGTTTCATGCGTGCGCCGGCAACGTCCAGCGCCGCGGTTGCGAAAGTGTGGCAATGGCTGCACACGTTTTCTGTCTCTGTTTCGGGAGGAATCCATGCGCAGGCTTTCCGTGGCATTCGCCCTTCTGGCGCTGCTGGTGGTTCCAGCTGTGGCACCTGCGCAGAGCAGCACCTATCACTGGCACAACGTCGCCATCGGCGGCGGTGGCTTCGTCACCGGCCTGGTCTTCCACCCGCAACAGCAGGGCTTGCAGTACGCACGCACCGATATCGGTGGCGCCTACCGCTGGGACGCCGCGCAGCAGCGCTGGCAGCCCTTGCTGGACTGGATGGATGACAAAGACAAAGGCCGCTTCGGCGTGGAAAGCATGGCGGTGGATCCGTCCGATCCGCAGCGCCTGTACATGGCCGTTGGCACCTATCTGCATGCCCGTGGCAGCAACGGCAGCATCCTGCGTTCGCAGGACCAGGGCCGCAGCTTCCAGCGCACCGAACTGCCCTTCAAGATGGGTGGCAACGAGCTGGGCCGCGCCAATGGCGAACGCCTGGCGGTAGACCCGAACGACGGCAAGGTGCTGTTGTTTGGCACCCGCGCCAATGGCGTATGGCGCAGCGGCGACGGTGGCGTCAACTGGAGCGAGCTGGCTTCGTTCCCGGCCATCGCCCGTTCGGCAACGGCCAACAGCTGGAATGGCGAGCAGGCCATCGGCGTTGTCTTCGTCAATTTCGAGCCCACCAGCAATGGCGGAAGTGGCCCGTCGCGCACGGTCTATGCAGGCGTTTCTACGCAGGCGCTGTCGCTGTATCGCTCCGACGATGCAGGTGCCAGTTGGCAGGCAGTGGCGGGCCAGCCCACCGGTCTGCGCCCCAACCACATGGTGCGTGACAGCCTTGGCCGCTGGCTGTTGAGCTATGGCGACCAGCCCGGCCCGAACACGATGAACAACGGCGCGCTGTGGCGCTATGACCCGCGCGACGGTGGCTGGACCGACATCACCCCGGTCGCGCAATCCACCGATCTGGAAGGCGACGGGTTCGGCTGGGGTGCGGTAGCGGTAGACCCGCAGGACCCGCAACGCATTGTCGCCAGCACCTTCAATCGCTTCGCCCCGCATGACGACATCTTCCGCAGCGTGGACGGTGGACGCAGCTGGACTGCGCTGTCCAGCCGCGCCGACTTCGACCACGGCTTTGCACCGTGGACGGCGGAAGCGCGCCCGCACTGGATGGGGGTGCTGGCGATCGACCCGCACGAGCCGGGTCACCTGCAGTTCGTTACCGGCTACGGCATCTGGGATACGCGCGACCTGCGCAGTTTCGACGAAGGCAAGCGGCTGACGTGGCGCTTCCCGCTGGCCGGCTTCGAGGAAACCGTGCCGCTGGCGCTGCTCAGTCCGCCGCAGGGCGCGCACCTGGTCAGCGGCCTGGGTGACATCGATGGCTTCGTGCATGACGCACTCGACGTGCCGCAGCAGCGCTTCGCCGGCGTTCGCTATTCCAATACCGAAAGTCTTGCGTATGCGGGGCAGGCCCCGCAGCTGATGGTGCGTAGTGGCTACTTCCACGACCGTCCGCAAGGCGCGGTGCGTGGTGCCTGGTCCAGCGATGGCGGTCGCAGCTGGACGGCGATGGCCAGCGAACCACCCGATGGTGAAGGTGCCGGGCAGATGACATTGTCGGCCGATGGCCAGCGGGTGATCTGGCATACCCGCAAGGGCAGCCATTGGCTCAGCGCTGACAACGGCGCGCACTGGCAGGCGGTCAAGGGCTTGCCGGCCACCGCCGTGGTCGAAGCGGACAAGGTCGAGCCGGCCTTGTACTACGGCTTTGATGCCACCACCGGCGCGCTGTATATCAGCGGCGATGGCGGTGTTGAGTTCCAGCAGGCCAAGGGCGGCGCCGGCGCCATCGGCGATTGGTACGGCGCCGAGATCCGCCCCAATCCCTGGCGGTCGGGCCAGGTGTGGATCGCCGCCGGTTGGCGCGGCCTGCTGCAGTGGTCGCCAGGCAAATTGCAGCGCGTGCCCGGTGTCGACAACGTGCAATCGGTCGGACTTGGGAAGCCGGGTACGGACGGCGCGGCGCCGGTGCTGTATGTGTACGGCGATATTGCGGGCAAGCGCGGCCTGTACCGTTCCGACAACGGTGGCCAGCGTTGGCACCGCATCGACAACGACGCCCAGCGTTTTGCCGGCGTCATCCGCCACGTCACCGGTGATACGCGTATCCCCGGGCGTGTGTATTTCGGCACCGAAGGCCGGGGCATCTGGTACGGAGAACCGCAGTGAAGCAGCTGGTGTGGATGATGGGTCTGGCCTTGCTGGCCAACAGTGCGCAGGCGGTGGAGCTGCCGCGCGTGTTTGCCGATGGCATGGTGTTGCAGCGCGATCAGCCGTTACCGGTGTGGGGCAGGGCAGCACCCGGTGCACAGGTGCGTGTCGACTTCGCAGGCAAGCAGGCCACGGCGAAGGCCGACGCCAACGGCGATTGGCGCGCCGAGCTGCCGGCCTTGTCGGCCGGCGGTCCCTACACATTGCGGGTTGACGACAAGGCGGCGCCGGCACAGCTGAGCGACGTGTATGTCGGTGAGGTGTGGCTGGCCTCGGGCCAGTCCAACATGGAGTGGCCACTGGCGCAGACCGATGGCGCGGAGGCGGCCATTGCGGCGGCCAACGATCCGTTGATCCGCCATTTCAAGATCCCCAAGTCGTGGTCGGGCGCGCCGCAATGGCAGCTGGAGGGCGGCACGTGGTTGCCGGCCAATCCGAAGAATGCCGCGGAGTTTTCGGCGGTGGCGTACTACTTCGCCCAGCAGCTGCGCGCACGTACCGGCGTGGCGGTCGGCATCATCGACAGCACCTGGGGCGGCAGCACCATCGAAGCCTGGACCGATGCCGCCAACCAGGGTTTGGACAATGCCGCACTGGCGGCGCAGGCTGCGGCGCTGCGTGCTTCCGATACGCAGGCCCTGCAGCAGACCCATGCCAACCTGGCACGCTGGCCGCAGCTGCCGGCCGACGCCAGCCAGTGGCAACGCACCGAGCTGGACGAGGCCGAGTGGGCTGACATCAGCGCACCGGGCCTGTGGGAAACCCAGGGCTGGAATGGCATGGATGGCGTGGCCTGGTATCGCACCAGCTTCCAGCTCACCGCCGATGAAGCGGCAAAGGGCGTGACCCTTGGCGTGGGCCGCATCGACGACACCGACACCACCTGGGTCAATGGCCAGCAGGTCGGTGAGACCAAGCTGCAGTACAACCTCGCGCGTCGCTACGCGGTGCCTGCGTCGGCCCTGCATGCCGGCCTCAACCACGTTGCGGTACGCGTGCAGGACTTCGGCGGCGGCGGTGGCATCCATGGCGCGCCAAGCGAAGTATTCGTGCAGCCCAACGGCGCTGCCGAGCGCCCGCTGCAAGGCTGGAAGTTCCGCGTCGAGCGTGCCCAGGTGGCGCTGGTCGATGACAAGAACCAGCATCCGACGTTGCTGTTCAACGCGATGATCCATCCGCTGCAGGACTACGCGCTGCGCGGGGTGATCTGGTACCAGGGTGAATCCAATGCCAATACGCTGCCGCAGGCGCAGAAGTACCGCCAGCAGTTCCCGGCGTTGATCGCGCAGTGGCGCAAGCAGTGGCATGCGCCAACGCTGCCGTTCCTGTGGGTGCAGCTGGCACCGTTCTCGTCCGGCGCCGACCAGCGCGATGCCGACGATGTGGCCATCGAAAGCCCCTGGGCGCTGCTGCGCGAATCGCAGAGCGCCACGCTATCGGTGCCGGCAACGGCGCAGGCGGTGATCACCGACGTTGGAAACCTGGAGAACATCCACCCGGGCAACAAGCGCACGGTGGGCGAGCGCCTGGCGCTGGCCGCACGTCGGCAGGTCTACGGCGAAACCACGCTACTGGCATCGGGCCCTGTCCATGCCGGGCTGGAGGTGCGCGGCAGCAGCGTGCTGGTGTCATTCGAGCCGGGTGCCGGTGCGCTGCAGGTCAGTGGCGGCGGCGCGCTCAAGGGCTTTGAAGTGGCGGGCGATGACGGTCACTTCCATCCCGCACAGGCCCGCATCGAGGGCGACAAGGTGGTACTGCAAAGCGCTGCCGTCACCCACCCGCGTGCTGCCCGCTACGGCTGGAGCGACACCGTGCAGGGGGCCAACCTGGCCGGCGGCACGGGTCTTCCTGCATCCCCCTTCCGCAGCGAGCCATGACGGCCCGCGTTCCCCGCATGAAGCAATGAGGCAATGATCATGACGCAGTTTTCCACGCGCCATTTTTCCCGCAACGCCGGCCTGCTGGCTGCCGCCTTGGCCTTGCTGCTGGGCGCCTGCAGCGGTGCCGAGCCGGCCAGGGATGCAGGCAAGGCGCCGGCCGCGAGCGCCGCTGCGCCGGCTGCCGGCAACCCGTCGGCCAAGAGCACCGAGTTGCCGCGTGTTGTCACCGAGAACGGGCGCCATGCGCTGTTTGTCGATGGCAAGCCGTTCCTGATCCTGGGTGCGCAGGTCAACAATTCCAGCAATTACCCGCAAGCGCTGGACGATGTGTGGCCGGCGATCGAGGTGCTCAAGCCGAACACGGTGATGGTGCCGGTGGCATGGGAGCAGGTGGAAGCCAAGGAGGGCGAGTTCGATTTCTCCTTCGTCGATACCTTGTTGCAGCAGGCGCGCGAGAAGAAGGTCCGCCTGATCCTGCTGTGGTTCGCCACCTGGAAGAACAACGGCCCGAACTACGCGCCGGAGTGGGTGAAGCTGGACAACAACCGCTTCCCGCGCCTGCTCACCGCTGACGGCCGCACGCTGAACTCGATGTCCCCGCACGCGCAGGCCACGCTGGACGCGGACCGCAAGGCCTTCGTGCAGCTGATGCGTCACCTCAAGGCCAAGGACCCGCAGCACACCGTGATCATGGTGCAGCCGCAGAACGAGCCGGGCACCTATGGCAGCGTGCGTGACTTCTCGCCGCTGGCACAGAAGGACTTTGAAGCCGCCGTCCCCGAGGCCCTGCTGAAGAAGCTGGGCAAGCAGCCGGGTACCTGGCGCGAGGTGTTCGGCGCCGATGCCGATGAATTCTTCCACGCCTGGCATATCGCCCACTTCATCGACCAGGTCGCTGCGGCAGGCAAGGCCGAGTACAACCTGCCGATGCTGGTCAATGCCGCGCTGCGTGGCCCGTTCAATCCGTCGCAGCCGGGCCAGTACGCCAGCGGTGGCCCCACCGACAACGTGCTGGATGTCTACAAGGCCGCCGCGCCGCATATCGACATGCTGTCGCCGGACATCTACATGCCCGAGTACCGCATGTACACGACGGTGCTGGAACGTTACTCCCGCGCAGACAACCCGCTGTTCGTGGCCGAAACCGGCAACCGCGAGGAATATGCGCGTTACTTCTTCTCGGCGCTGGGCCAGCAGGCGATCGGCTGGTCGCCGTTCGGCATCGACTATTCCAAGTACTCCAACTTCCCGTTGGGTGCGCGTGCGATGAACCCGGAGACGCTGGAGCCGTTCGCGCTGAACTACCGGCTGGTCGGGCCGGCCGCCGATGTCATCGCCAAGGCCAGCTTCGAAGGCAAGGTACGTGCCACCGCCGAGCAGCCGGGCGAGCCGGTGCAGACCCTGAAGATCGACGACAAGTGGAATGCGGTGGTGACCTACGGCGTGCCGCAGTTCTGGTTCCAGGGTGAGCCGCCAGGCAACCCGGAACCGGTGGGGCGTGCGCTGGTGGTGCAGCTGGGTCCGGATGAATTCCTGCTCACCGGCGCGCACGCACGCATCAGCCTGGTTGCTGCCGACCCGGCGGTGGCTGACCGCCAGATCTACCGCTCGGTGGACGAGGGCACCTATGTCGACGGCGAATGGAAATTCCGCCGGCGCTGGAACGGTGACCAGACCGACTACGGCCTCAATTTCTCCAGTGCCCCGCAATTGCTGCGGGTAAAGCTGGCGACGTACTGATCCAAGGCATACAGCAAGGCGCCAGACAGGCGCCCCAACGGAGGGAGACCCAATGATGTTGCAGAACAAGCCCGCGCGCCTGCGCACCCGACTGCTGGTACTGGCCGTGGCTGCCGCGATGGCGCCGTTGGCCGGCGCGCAGACCGTGCAGAAGCAGGCCGATGGCGTGGTGGTGGCGCCCGCCGACGCCAAGGCCGCCAAGGTCCGCCTGCAGTTGGTGGACCAGAACATCATCCGCGTCAGCGCCGATGTCGACGGTGATTTTCAGCGCAGCACCAGCCTGATGCGCGTTGCCAACGCTGCGCCAGTGCCCAGCTTCGACGTCAGCCAGGATGCCAGTGCGGTCACCCTGAAGGCCGCCGGCATCTCCGCGCAGGTCGCCTTGGCCGATGGCCGCGTCAGCTTCTTCGACGCAGCCGGCAAGCCGTTGCTGGCAGAGTCGGCGGCGGCACGTGGCTTCACTGCCGAGCAGGTCGAAGGCAAGCCGATGTACAGCCTGCGCCAGCGCTTCGATTCGGTGGACGGCGAGGGCCTGTACGGCACCGGCCTGCACCAGCAGGGCTGGATGAACCTCAAGGGACGTGACGTCGAGCTGTTGCAGCACAATATCGACAACGCCATCCCCTACCTGATCTCCAGCCGTAACTACGGCATCCTCTGGGACAACAATTCGATCACCCGCTACGGTGATCCCAAGGGGCTGCGTCCGCTGCAGGAAGACCTGGTGGTCTACGACGCTGCCGGCAAGCCGGGTGCGTTCACCGCCACCTATTCGTTCGACGGCAAGCAGCGCGTGGTGCGCCGCGAGAACGAGATCAACTACCAGTACATCAAGGACCTGAAGGCCCTGCCGGCCGATGGCTGGAACACCGCGCAAGGCGGCCGCACCCAGGTGGTGTGGGAAGGTGCGATCGAAGCCAGGCAGGGCGGTCGCCACACGTTCTCGATGTACAACAGCGAGTACGCCAAGGTCTATGTCGACGGCAAGCTGGTGATCGACCGCTGGCGCCAGAACTGGAACCCCTGGCACCACGAATTCGCACTCGACCTGCAGCCGGGCCAGAAGCACCAGGTGAAGGTCGAATGGGATGCGATCGATCCGTCCTACATCGCCCTGCTGCACCGTGATCCGCTGCCGGCTGCCGAGGCGCAGGACCTGTCGATCTGGTCCGAGGCCGGGCAGATGATCGACTACTACGTGGTCGCCGGCGCCAATGCCGACGAACTGATCGCCGGCTACCGCGAGCTGACCGGCAAGGCCGTGCTGCTGCCGAAGTGGTCGTATGGCTTCTGGCAGAGCCGTGAGCGCTACAAGACCCAGGACGAGCTGACCGGCGCGCTGGACGAGTACCGCCGCCGCAAGCTGCCGATCGACGCCATCGTGCTCGACTGGTCGTACTGGCCGGAAGATGCCTGGGGCTCGCACGATTTCGACAGCAAGAACTTTCCTGACCCGACCGGCATGATCAAGCATGTGCATGACCAGCACGCGCAGATCATGATTTCGGTGTGGCCGAAGTTCTACCCGACCACCGCCAACTACAAGGAACTCGACGCTGCCGGTGCGATGTATCACCGCAACGTCGAAGTGGGCGAGCTGGACTGGATCGGCAAGGGCTACCTGAACTCGTTCTACGATCCGTACTCCAAGCAGGGCCGCGACATCTTCTGGCGCCAGGTCAACGAGAAGCTCAACAGCCGTGGCATCGATGCCTGGTGGCTGGATGCCTCCGAGCCCGACCTGCACAGCAATATCGACATCGGCGAGCGCAAGGCGCGTACCACCCCGACGGCGATCGGCTCATCGGTCGAGTATTTCAACTCGTATCCGCTGGTGCATTCGGAAGGCGTGTACGAAGGTTCGCGCGAGGTCGACCCGGACAAGCGCGTGTTCATCCTGTCGCGTGCCTACTTCGCTGGCCAGCAGCGCGCTGGTGCGGCGTTCTGGAGTGGCGACATCGTGCCGCGTTGGGACGATATGCGCGAGCAGATCTCCGGCCTGGTCAATGCCTCGATGGCGGGCGCGCCGAATGTCAGCTTCGATATCGGCGGCTTCGCACCGGAACAGCGTTTCATCGACAAGGACCCGGCGCACCTGCCGGAGTGGCGCGAAATGAGCCTGCGCTGGTTCCAGTACGGTGCCTTCGTGCCGGTGTTCCGCCTGCATGGCCAGTTCCCGTACCGCGAGATCTGGGAGATCGCACCGGAAGGCACGCCGCATTACGCCAGCTTCGTGCACTACCTGAAGCTGCGTTACACCTTGCTGCCCTACATCTACACGCTGGCTGGCGACACCTGGCAGAAGGACGGCACCATCCTGCGTGCGATGGCGATGGACTTCCCGGCTGATCCCAAGGTCCGCGACATCGCCGACCAGTACCTGTTTGGCCCGGCCTTCCTGGTCGCGCCGGTGACCGAGTTCAAGGCCACCAGCCGCCAGGTCTACCTGCCGGCTGGCACCAGCTGGATCGACTTCAACACCGGTGAACGTCACGACGGTGGCCAGACCATCACTGCCGCCGCGCCGCTGGAGCGCAGCCCGTTGTTCGTGCGCGCCGGTTCCATCGTGCCGCGCACCGTGGTCCAGCAGTACGTGGACGAGCAGCCCAACGCGCCGGTGACCCTCGAGGTCTACACCGGTGCCGATGGCAGCTTCTCGCTGTACGAGGACAACGGCCGCAACTACGGCTATGAGCGCGGTCAGTCCAGCCGCATCCCGCTGCAATGGGATCAGGCCAAGGGCGTGCTGAGCATCGGCGCGCGCGAGGGCAGCTACCCGGGCATGCAGGAGCGTCGCGAACTGCGCGTGCGCTGGGTCGATGGCCCGCGTGACGGCATTGGCGAACTGGAACCCAAGGCTGATGTCGTGATCCGCTACGACGGCAAGGCGCAGAGCGTCTCGCGGCCGGCGGCACGGTGACAGACGGCGCATAGATCGGCATTATGGAAACCGGTGGACATTTTCGCTTGGGAGGGCCGCGATGGACGCTGTAGCCGGTCCGTGCCCGATGGTCGGGATGGCCACTGAAACCGCCGGGCTGGTACAGCCCGGCCGCCGTGCGCTGTTCAAGGGCGCAGCGGCAGCGCTGGCCGTCGGCAACCTGCCGATGGCCGGCATGCTGCATGCGGCGACGCCGGAAGCGCCGGCGCCTGCTGCCGATCTGCTGTGGTACCGGCAACCGGCCCGCAACTGGGTGGAGGCCTTGCCGCTGGGCAATGGCCGGCTCGGTGCGATGGTGTTCGGCGGCGTCGCCAACGAACGCCTGCAACTCAATGAAGACACGCTCTACGCGGGCGGGCCGTACAACGCCATCAACCCGGGGGCGCGCGACAACGTCCAGCGTGTGCGCGACCTGGTTTTTGCCGGCGACTACGTGGCCGCCGAAGCGCTGGCCAACGAGACGCTGATCTCGCGGCCGGTCAAACAGATGCCGTATCAGCCGTTGGGCAACCTGTGGCTGGAGTTCCACCGGCTCGAAGGCATCAGCGATTACCGCCGCGAACTGGATCTGGATGCAGCCATCGTCCGCACCGGCTTTCGCGCCGGCGCTGCCCAGCATCGCCGCGAGGTGTTCATCTCGCCGGTCGATCAATGCCTGGTGCTGCGCTACACGGTGGAAGCGGGTGAGCCGATGGGCGGCTTCATCCGTACCGCCAACGAACATGCCACCACGACAACCGCCAGCGAGGACGGTTGGCTGGTCAGCGGCCACAACGTGGCGCGCGATGGCGTGCCGGGCAAGCTGCGCTTTGCCTTCCGCGTCGCGGTGCGGCAGACCGGCGGCACACTGCGCATCAGCCCCGATCACATCGCCTTTGATGGCGTGCGCGAGCTGGAGCTGCGCCTGGTCGCGGCCACCAGCTACCGCGACTTCGATGATGTCAGCGGCGATCCCGAGGCGATTACCGCTGCGCAGCTGGCCGCCGCCTCCGCCAAGAGCGTAGCGCAGCTCAAGGACGATCACCTCGCCGAGCATCGGCGGCTGTACCGGCGCATGCAGCTGCAGCTCGGCCACGCCGCCGCCGCCGACAAACCCACCGACGAACGCATCGCCGCCTTTGCCAGCGGCGATGACCCGGCCCTGATCGCGCTGTACCACGCCTATGCGCGTTACCTGTTGATCTGCAGCTCGCGCCCCGGCACCCAGCCAGCCAACCTGCAGGGCATCTGGAACGATCTGATGGACCCGCCGTGGGAGAGCAAGTACACGCTCAACATCAACACGCAGATGAACTACTGGCCGGCTGAAGCCGCCGCATTGCCCGAATGCGTGCAGCCGTTGCACGACATGATCGAGGCACTGGCGCGCACCGGTGCGGTCACTGCGCGGCAGATGTACGGCGTCGATGGCTGGGTGGTGCACAACAATACCGATCTGTGGCGGGTCAGCACGCCGCCCGACGGCGCGCAGTGGGCGCTGTGGCCGACCGGTGGCGCCTGGCTGCTGCAACAGTTGTGGGATCGCTGGGACTATGGCCGCGACCCCGACTACCTGCGCCGGATATGGCCGTTGTTCAAAGGTGCGGCGCTGTTCTTCGTGCAGACCCTGCAACGCGATCCGAGTACCGGCCATCAAGTCACGGTGCCGTCGATCTCGCCGGAGAACCAGCACCCACATGGCGCTGCAATCTGTGCCGGGCCGACCATGGATGCCCAGCTGCTGCGCGACCTGTTCGGCCAATGCATCGAAGCGGCGCGGCTGCTGGATACCGACCACGACCTTGCCGCGCAATTGGACACGCTGCGCGCGCAACTGCCACCCAACCGGATTGGCCGTGCCGGCCAGCTGATGGAATGGCAGCAGGACTGGGACATGCAGGCGCCGGAGCTGCATCACCGGCATATCTCGCAGCTGTACGGCCTGCACCCGTCTAGCCAGATCAATCGCCGCGATACCCCGGGACTCAGCGCTGCCGCGCGCCGCTCGCTGGAACTGCGCGGCGACGAGGCCACCGGCTGGGGCATCGCCTGGCGCCTGAACGTCTGGGCGCGGCTGGGCGAAGGCCAGCGTTGCCTGCAGATCCTGCGCCTGTTGCTGGCGCCGCAGCGCAGCTATCCAAACCTGTTTGATGCGCACCCGCCGTTCCAGATCGACGGCAACTTCGGCGGCGCCGCCGGCATCGTCGAGATGCTGGTGCAGAGCTGGGGCGGGTCGGTATTCCTGTTGCCGGCACTGCCTGCTGAGCTGCCGCAGGGCAGCGTGCGTGGTCTGCGCGTGCGCAATGCGGCTGTGCTGGATATGCAGTGGCGCGCAGGCCAACTGCAGCAGGTGAGCCTGCTGGCCGAACGCGGCGGCGCGTTCACCCTCGTCTACCAAACCCACGAACTGAAACTGGACCTGCATGCAGGGCAGCGCATCAGCGCGCAACTGCATGAAGGTCAATGGAGCATTGCATGAACAACTTCCTGTCCGCTGAGTGCGCAGCATGAGCGTCGTTGCCGGTATCGATGCAGGCACGCAGAGCCTGAAAGTCGTGATCTACGACGCCGCGCAACGGCAGCTGCTGGCCAGCGCCAGCGCGCCACTGGAGCTGCACAGCGCCGATGACGGCAGCCGCGAGCAGGACCCGGCTGCGTGGGTGGCGGCAATGGAAGACTGCTTTGCGCGCATCGACCCGCAACTGCGGCTGCAGGTACAAGCGCTGGCGGTGTCGGGCCAGCAGCACGGCTTTGTCGCACTGGATGCCGACGGCCAGGTCCTGGCACCGGCCAAGCTGTGGTGCGATACCAGCAGCAGTGCCGAGTGCGCGCAGATCATGGACGCCGTCGGCGGCGCGCAGCACTGCATCGAACTGGCGGGCAATCCCATCCTGGCCGGCTATACCGCGTCCAAGTTGCCGTGGACGGCCAAGCACCGGCCCGATGCATACGCAAAGCTGGCGCATATCCTGCTGCCGCACGACTACCTCAACTTCGTGTTGACCGGGCAGTACTACTGTGAGTACGGCGACGCCTCGGGCACTGGCTGGCTGGATGTGCGCACGCGCCAGTGGTCGCCGCAGCTGCTCAAGGCCACCGATCCGAACCGTGACCTGGGCCAGTGCCTGCCGCCGTTGGTTGATGCCGATGCCTTGTTCGATATCGCACCGGCCATGGCCGCGCGCCTTGGCCTGGCAAACACGGTGAAAGTGGGCGCCGGTGGCGGCGACAACATGATGGCGGCGATCGGTACTGGCTGCGTGGCACCGGGCAAGCTGGCGATGAGCCTGGGCACCTCGGGCACGCTGTTCGCCAGCTCCGATGTGCCGGTGGTGGATCCGGCGGGGGCGTGGGCGGCGTTCTGTTCGTCCAGTGGCGGCTGGTTGCCGTTGATCTGCACGATGAACTGCACGGTGGCCACCGAGCAGGTGGCGCGCATGTTCGGCTTCAGCAGCCGCGAGGGTGATGCGCATATCGCGGCCACGCCGCCGGGCGCCGATGGCCTGTTGATGCTGCCCTTCCTCAATGGCGAGCGCACCCCGGACCTGCCGCTGGGCAAGGGCGTGCTGGCCGGCCTGGATGCGCACACCATGAATGCCTCGCACTTCTATCGCGCGGCGATGGAAGGAGCCACCTACGCGCTGAAGTACGGCTTTGATGCCTTCGTCGTCGCCGGCATGCAGTTCGGCCGCATCGTGCTGACCGGCGGTGGCTCCAACAGCCCGGCATGGCGGCAGATGATTGCCGATGTATTCGGTCTGCCGGTGGAGGTACCGCAGCAGGCCGAAGGTGCCGCCTTCGGCGCCGCATTGCAGGCGCTGTGGGCGCTGCAGCGCAGCGCCGGCAACGACGTTTCACTGGCCGCCGTGGCGGCCACCCATGTAACCCCCGCCGCTGCCGCCACCACGCCCGATCCGGCGCGTGCGGCGGCCTATGCGGCGGCCTACCAGCGTTACCTGCAGCACCTGCAAGCCGTCATGCCGCTGTACCGCGGTTGATTATTTCCCCGTAAGTCGACACAGGAATTCGCACCATGAGCAAGCAGCCCTTCATTGGCGCCACCGAGTATTTCCCCGGCATCGGCCAGATCCCGTTCGAGGGTCGTGGTTCGGACAATCCGTTGGCGTTCAAGGTCTATGACGCGGACAAGGTGATCGGTGGCAAGACCATGCGCGAACACCTGCGCTTTGCCGCCTGCTACTGGCATACCTTCTGCAATGCCGGCGCCGATCCGTTCGGCCCGGGTACGCGCCGCTTCCCGTGGGAGAAGGGCGAGGCCATGGCCACCGCCGAAGCCAAGGTTGACGCCGCGTTCGAATTTTTCACCAAGCTCGGCGTGCCGTATTACTGCTTCCACGATGTGGACATGGCACCGGATGCCGACGACATCGGCACCTACGAAAAGAACCTCAAGCATGTCGTCGCCCTGGCCAAGGAACGCCAGCAGGCTACCGGCGTCAAGCTGCTGTGGGGCACGGCCAATCTGTTCTCGCACCCGCGCTACATGAACGGTGCCGCCACCAACCCGGACTTCAACGTGGTCAGCCGCGCCGCCGTGCAGGTCAAGGCCGCGCTGGAAGCCACGGTTGAACTGGGCGGCGAGCACTACGTGTTCTGGGGCGGCCGCGAAGGTTATGCCTGCCTGCACAACACCGACATGAAGCGCGAGCTGGAACACTTCGCCCGCTTCCTGACCGCTGCACGTGACTACGGTCGCAGCATTGGTTTCAACGGCAAGTTCTTCATTGAACCCAAGCCGATGGAACCGATGAAGCACCAGTATGATTTCGACTCCGCCACGGTCTCCGGCTTCCTCAATGCGCATGGTCTGCAGAACGACTTCATGCTGAATATCGAAGCCAACCACGCGACCCTGTCCGGCCACACCTTCGAACACGACCTGCAGGTCGCGTCGGACCACGGCCTGCTCGGCAGCATCGATGCCAACCGCGGCAATGCACAGAATGGCTGGGATACCGATCAGTTCCCGACCGACCTGTACGACACCGTCGGCGCGATGCTGGTGGTGCTGCGCCAGGGCGGCCTGGTCGGTGGCCTGAACTTCGATGCCAAGCCGCGTCGTGAGTCCACCGATATGGAAGACCTGTTCATTGCGCACATCGGCGGCATGGATGCGTTCGCACGTGGCCTGGAAGTGGCCCATGGCCTGCTCAACGATTCGCCGTGGGAACAGTGGCGCAGCCAGCGCTACGCAAGCTTCGATGCCGGCGCCGGCAAGGACTTTGCCAGCGGCAAGCTGGGCCTGGCGGATCTGGCCAGGCTGGCGGCCGGCAACGGCGAGCCGGTGCAGGCCAGTGGCAAGCAGGAACGTTACGAGAATCTGCTCAACCAATACCTGCTGCGCTGAGCATCAGGCCGAACGACATAACCAGACAGAGAGGGCGAGGGGATGGTGCAGTCAGCAGCAAACAAGGAAAACACCGCGCTGATCATTTTGATCAGCGTGGTGGCGACGATAGGCGGGTTCCTGTTCGGCTTCGACAGTGGCGTGATCAACGGCACGGTCGATGGCTTGAAGCAGGCCTTTGGTTCCACCGAAGCGCAGTTGGGCTTCGAGGTGGCGTCGATGCTGCTGGGCTGCGCGGTCGGTGCGTTCTTCGCCGGCCGGCTGGCGGATCGTTGGGGGCGGCGCTCGGTGTTGATCATCTCGGCGGTACTGTTCCTGCTGTCGGCGCTGGGCGCCGGCGCAGCGACCAACTCGCTGCTGTTCATCGCCGCGCGTCTGGTCGGTGGCTTTGCGGTGGGTGCGGCCAGCGTGATGTCGCCGGCCTATATCGCCGAGGTCGCCCCGGCCCGCTACCGTGGCCGCCTGGCCACGGTGCAGCAGATCGCGATCATCTCCGGCCTGTTTGCTGCCTTCCTCAGCAATTATCTGTTGGCCAAGGCCGCAGGTACCTCGACCGAGCCACTGTGGGCCGGTCAGGCGGCGTGGCGCTGGATGTTCTGGATGCAGGTGATTCCTTCGGCACTGTTCCTGGTGCTGCTGCTGGCCATCCCGGAAAGCCCGCGCTACCTGGTGGTCAAGCGTCGCAAGGATGAAGCACTGGCGGTGCTGACGCGCCTGTTCGGTGCCGAGCAGGCTTCGGCCACGCTGGTCGAGATCGATGCCTCGCTGTCGCAGGACCATCACCGTCCGCAGCTGTCCGACCTGATCGACAAGGCCACCCGCAAGATCCGCCCGATCGTGTGGGTGGGTATCGGCCTGGCGGTGTTCCAGCAGCTGGTCGGCATCAACGTGGTGTTCTATTACGGCGCGGTGCTGTGGCAGGCGGTGGGCTTCTCCGAGAGCGATGCGCTGCTGATCAATGTGCTGTCCGGTGCGCTGAGTATTGGTGCCTGCATCGTGACCGTGTTGCTGGTCGACAAGATCGGCCGCAAGCCGCTGCTGTGGGTGGGTTCGGCCGGTATGTCGGTCGCCCTGGCG
This sequence comes from Stenotrophomonas sp., assembly GCF_032061965.1. Lineage (GTDB taxonomy): Bacteria > Pseudomonadota > Gammaproteobacteria > Xanthomonadales > Xanthomonadaceae > Stenotrophomonas. Next base: position 68,347 of record NZ_DAMBEF010000011.1, read on the forward strand.
TTGGTGGTGTACGCCTTTGCCAGCGGCTCCATGGTTGATGGTCACCTGCAGCTGCCCGGCCACATGGGCACCTTGGCGTTGGTTGCGGCCAATGCCTACGTGGTGTTTTTCAACGTGTCCTGGGGCCCGGTGATGTGGGTAATGCTGGGTGAGATGTTCCCCAACCAGATCCGTGGTTCGGCGCTGGCCGTGGCCGGTGCCGCGCAGTGGACTGCCAACTTCCTTGTCACCGTGACCTTCCCGATGCTGCTGGCCGGCATTGGCTTGGCGTCCACCTACAGCATCTACCTGGTGTCGGCGGTGATCTCGGTGTTCTTTGTGGTCAAGTTCGTGCGCGAGACCAAGGGTCGTTCGCTCGAGCAGATGGAGGGTTGATGATGACGACAATGTTCTCGAACCGACGCGTCGCCCTGGTCGGCGCCCTGGCGCTGGCCCTGCTGGCGGGTTGCAATGGAAGCGACAAGGCCGCGCCGCAGGCGCCGGCCAAGGCCGATGCCGCCTATGACGGCACCATCCATCCCGACCAGTGGCCGAGCGTGGCCTGGCCGCTGGCGGAGGATCCGGCGCTGGAAAAGCGCGTCAACGATCTGCTGGCGACGATGACGCTGGAAGAAAAGGTCGGTCAGCTGGTGCAGGGCGACCTCGGCAGCATCACCCCGGAAGACGTGCGCAAGTACCGGCTGGGTTCGATCCTGGCCGGCGGCAGCTCCGACCCGGGCGGCAAGTACAACGCGCCGGCCAAGGATTGGTTGAAGGTGGCCGATGACTTCTGGGCGGCATCGATGGATACCAGCGGCGGTGGCAAGGCCATCCCGCTGCTGTTCGGCATTGATGCCATGCATGGCCAGAGCAATGTGGTGGGTGCGACGCTGTTCCCGCACAACGTAGGCCTGGGTGCAACCCGCAACGCCGAGCTGCAGCGCCGCATCGGTGAGATCACCGCCGCGGAAACGCGTGCCACCGGCATGGAGTGGGCTTTCGCACCGACCGTGGCGGTGCCGCAGGACGTGCGTTGGGGCCGTGCCTATGAAGGCTATTCGGAGAACCCGCAGGTGGTGGCCGAGTTTGCCGCGGCGATGGTCGAAGGCCTGCAGGGCAAGGTCGGCGCCGCCGACTTCCTCGACGACAAGCACGTGATGGTATCGGTCAAGCACTACCTGGGCGACGGTGGCACCACCGATGGCAAGGACCAGGGCGATACCCAGGTCAGCGAGGCCGAACTGCGTGACGTGCATGCAGCCGGTTATGTCACCGCGATCAAGGCCGGTGCGCAGTCGGTGATGGCCTCGTTCAACAGCTTCCACGGCACCAAGATGCATGGCCACAAGCCGCTGCTGACCGACGTGCTGAAGGGCCGCATGAACTATGGCGGCTTCGTGGTCGGCGACTGGAATGGCCACGGCCAGATCCCGGGCTGCAGCACCACCGATTGCCCGGCAACCTATGACGCCGGGCTGGACATGGCCATGGCCACCGATAGCTGGAAGGGCATGTACGAAACGACGATTGCCGCGGTGAAGGACGGCAAGCTGTCGATCGAGCGCGTGGATGACGCTGTGCGCCGCATCCTGCGGGTCAAGTTCCGCATGCACCTGTTCGATGCGCCCCGGCCCTCGCAGCGTGCGCTGGGCGGCAAGTTCGAACTGCTGGGTGCGCCGGAGCATCGTGCGGTTGCGCGGCAGGCGGTGCAGGAGTCGCTGGTGTTGTTGAAGAACAACAACGGCATCCTGCCGCTGCGCACGCAGCAGCATGTGCTGGTGGCCGGTGACGGCGCCGACAACATCGGCAAGCAGGCCGGTGGCTGGACCTTGAACTGGCAGGGCACCGGCACCCAGCGTGCCGACTTCCCCAACGCCGACACGATCTGGCAAGGCCTGCAGCGTGGCGTCAGTGCCGGCGGTGGCAGTGCCGAGCTGGCGGTTGATGGCAAGTACAAGACCAAGCCGGACGTGGCCATCGTGGTGTTCGGCGAAGAGCCTTATGCCGAGTTCCAGGGGGATATCCCCAACCTGCTGTACAAGCCGGGCAACGATGCCGACCTGGAACTGCTCAAGCGCCTGAAGGCCGACGGCATTCCGGTGGTGGCGGTGTTCATCAGCGGTCGCCCGTTGTGGATGAACCGCGAGATCAACGCCGCCGATGCCTTCGTCGCCGCCTGGTTGCCGGGCTCGGAAGGTGCGGGTGTGGCCGATGTGTTGCTGCGCAAGCCTGATGGCAGCGTGGACCACGACTTCAAGGGCAAGCTCAGCTTCTCCTGGCCGCGCACTGCGCTGGATTCAGCCGTCAACAAGCCGGGCCACAACCCGCTGTACAAGTTCGGCTACGGCCTGACCTATGCCGACAAGGGCGATGTTGCGGCCTTGCCGGAAGTGTCCGGTGTAAGCGGTGAGCAGGCGGGCAGTGGCGTTTACTTCGCCAAGGGCCGGCCGTCGTTGGGTCTGGCCTTGCAGCTGTCCAGCGCGACGCAGCCGGATATGCCGGCCACCACCGTGCCGACCGTGTTGGCCGATGGCACCTTGCGGATGACCGCGGTTGATCACAAGGCGCAGGAAGATGCGCGTCGCCTGCAATGGTCCGGTACGGCGCCGGCCAAGCTGGCCCTGATTGCAGCGGCACCGCTGGATGTCACCCGCCAGAGCAATGGCGATGTGCAGTTGCAGCTGACCCTGCGTCGCGACAGCGACCTCAAGGCACCGCTGTGGGTTGGCGTTGGCTGCGGTGAAGGCTGCGCGGCCAAGGTGGATCTGCAATCCACGCTGTCGGCGATTCCGGCTGGCAAGTGGACGGTGGTTGGCGTGCCGCTCAAGTGCTTTGCAGTAGCGGGCGCTGACCTGTCCAAGCTGCAACGCGCCACCGAGCTGGAGACTGCTGCCGTTGTGGATATGTCGGTATCGCGAATCGCGCTTGGCGCCGCCGGCGAGGCCGAGGTAAACGTGGACTGCGCTACACGCTGAGGGGTGATGGCGTCGGCACGGAGGGTGCCGACGCTCTGATTGGTCTTGGCCTTTGGGGGCCGGTAGCGGAAGGGCGCAGGACGGCGCCCTTCTCGATGCATTGCAGGGAATCGACAGATGGGACTGGGAACACTGGATATCACGATCGTGCTGGTCTACCTGGCCGGCATCTTCGTGCTGGCGCAATGGGTATCGCGCGAGAAAGCCGGCCATAGCAAGGACGCCAAGGATTACTTCCTGGCCAGCAAATCGCTGCCGTGGTGGGCGATTGGCGCATCCTTGATCGCGGCCAATATTTCCGCCGAGCAGATCATCGGCATGTCCGGCTCGGGCTATGCGATTGGTCTTGCAGTGGCGTCCTACGAATGGATGGCGGCGCTGACCTTGCTGATCGTTGGCAAGTGGTTCCTGCCGGTATTCCTGCGCAATGGCATCTACACCATGCCGCAGTTCCTGGAGCAGCGTTACGGCAGCCGCATCCGCACGGTGATGGCGGTGTTCTGGCTGGGCCTGTACGTGTTCGTCAACGTCACCTCGATCCTGTGGCTGGGCGCGGTGGCGGTGAACCAGGTCACCGGCATGGACCAGATGACTGCGGTGGTGCTGATCGGCGTGTTCGCGCTGCTCTACCAGTTGTACGGTGGGCTGAAGGCGGTGGCGCTGACCGATATCGTGCAGGTCACCTTGCTGGTGCTGGGCGGTCTGCTTGTCGCCGGCCTGACCTTGAACCAGTTGGGCGATGGCGCCGGCATCGTCGCCGGTTTCAACAAGCTGTGGCAGGCACAGCCGGGTCATTTTGAAATGATCCTCAGCAAGGACAACCCGTTCTACAAGGATCTGCCGGGCCTGAGCGTGCTGCTGGGCGGGCTGTGGATCATGAACATCAGCTACTGGGGCTTCAACCAGTACATCATCCAGCGCGCACTGGCGGCGAAGGATATCGGCGAGGCGCAGAAGGGCGTGCTGTTTGCTGCGTTCCTGAAGTTGCTGATGCCGGTGATCGTGGTGTTGCCGGGTATTGCCGCGGTCATGCTGGCGCCGGACCTGAGCAAGCCCGACCAGGCCTACCCGACGATGATGCGCATGCTGCCCACCGGCATTCTTGGTCTGGTGTTTGCCGCGCTGGTGGCGGCGATCGTGGCCTCGCTGGCATCGAAGATCAACTCGGTGGCGACGATTTTCACTTTGGACTTCTACGCCAAGCGCAAGCCCGAGGCCGATCAGGCCACGTTGGTGCGGGTGGGGCGCGTGGCGGCAGTGGTCGCGGTGGTGCTGGGCATTCTTGCGGCCAAGCCCTTGCTGGGCAGCTTTGACCAGGCCTTCCAGTACATCCAGGAATACACCGGCTTCTTCACCCCGGGCATCGTGGTGATCTTCATGCTGGGCCTGTTCTGGAAGCGTGCCAATGAGGCCGGTGCCTTGTCGGCGGCGATTGGTTCGTTCGTGCTGTCGATCGTATTGAAGCTGGCTTGGCCGGCGCTGCCCTTCATTGACCGCGTCGGCCTGGTGTTCCTGTTGGCGCTGGCATTGGCGGTGGTGGTATCGCTGCTGACCCCGGCCGCGCCGCAGAAGGACATCATCAACACCCGTGACGTGGACTACAGCACGGGCACGGTGTTCAACCTGGGTGCGGTAGCGGTCAGTGCGATTCTGATCGCCTTGTACGCCGTGTTCTGGTGAGTTGAGTGGTTAGCCCCTCTCCCATCGGGAGAGGGGTTGGGGAGAGGGGAAGCTGCGGTGCGCTGAGCAGAAGCCAAGCGCAAAGCTGCCCTCATCCGCCCCGTAGGGGCGGATGAGGGCGCTCCTCGCTTCTCGCGCGAAATTCAAACCCCAGATGCAGCACGCCCACCGTTGTTGCGCAGCCAACGATAGAACGTCACTCCCTGGCGGCTGCCCCCACATCCGCCACCCACGCATCAATCTCGCCTGCCTTGAACGGCCCCAGCTTCTGCTTGAGCACGCGTCCCTGCGCATCAACCAGCACGCTGTAAGGCAGCAGACCCTGCGGATTTCCCAGCTTGACGCTGGCATCGTTCGGCCCCGGCGTCTCGATCACGACCGGGTAATACACCGGCACGTTACCGAGGAAATCCAGCACCGCGTCGGGCGTATCCAGCGCCAGCCCAACCACCTGCGGGCCGTCATCGGCATGGCGCGCGGCAAAGCGCGCCAGCTCCGGCATTTCTTCGATGCAGGGCGCACACCAACTGGCCCATACATTGATCAGCAGCGGCTTGCCCTTGAAGTGATCCGGGAACTGCACCGGCATGCCATCCAGGTCGGGCAGGGTGAAGGCGGGCAGCAGCTCGCCAACCTGCACGCCCTGCACCGGCGTGGCTGACTTCAGCGGTGCGGCAGGTTCATTCATCGAAGGCACGGGCGGTGACGTGGGACGGGTCAACCATGCGCCGGCCGACAAGCCGGCGGCTGCGGCAATGCCTATTGCCCACCACCGCGCCCGCTGCATCAGCGGGCGGCGCGCAGCAGCGCGTCCTCAGCGACCGATTGGGTCAACACGGTCGGCAGCACGCGCGGCGGTGCCCCCGGGCCATAGACCACATACAGCGGCACGCCGACGGCCTTGTGCTTGTCCAGGAACTCGCTGATCTGCGGGTCAACATTGGTCCAGTCGCCGCGCATGTACACCGCATCCACGCGCTTGAGCGTGTCGCGGAACGCATCGCGATCCAGCACATTGCGCTCGTTGGCCTTGCAGGTGACGCACCAGTCGGCGGTCATGTTGACGAAGATCACGCGGTTGTCGGCGCGCAGGCGGTCCAGCATCTGCGGCGAGTAGGCGACGGTGCCGACGTGCGCGCTCTGTGCCTGCGGCGACATGCGGGTCACGCTCCAGACCGGGATAAGCGCCAGCACCGCCAGCACCGCGCCCAGCACCATGCCGACCTTGCGGCTGCGCCAGCGGCTGCGTTCGAACAGCCACAGGCCCAGGCCCAGCACGGTCAGGCCGGCCAGCAGCAGTGCGATCGCATCCACACCCCGCTGCTTGCCCAGCACCCACAGCAACCAGATGGCGGTGAGATACATCGGGAAGGCCATCAGCTGCTTGAAGGTTTCCATCCATGCGCCGGGCTTGGGCAGGCGCCGGGCCAGGGACGGTACAAAGCCGATCAGCAGGAACGGCAGCGCCAGTCCCAGCCCCAGCGCCAGGAACACCAGCATCGCCAAGGCCGGCGGCGCGGTGAACGCATAGGCCAGCGCCGGGCCCATGAACGGTGCGATGCAGGGGCTGGCCACCACGCAGGCCAGTACCCCGGTGAAGAAGTCGCCGGCCCGGCCGCTGCGGCTGGCCAGGGACTGCCCCAGCGCACCGGCGCTGCCGCCGAGGGTGAACACCCCGGACAGGCTCAGGCCCACCAGGAACATCAGGTAGACCAAGGCCGCAATGAACCAGGGATGCTGCAACTGGAAGCCCCAGCCAGCCGCTTGCCCGGCTGCGCGCAGGGCCAGTACCAGCCCGCCGATCGCCGCAAAGGCCACCAGCACGCCAGCGGTGTACCACAGCGCATGGCTGCGCGCGTGGGCACGGCTTTCCCCGCTCTGCGCCAGGCCCAGCACCTTCAGTGACAGCACCGGCAGCACGCAGGGCATCAGGTTCAACACCAGGCCGCCGGCCAGTGCCAGCAACAGGATCCACCACAGTGCCTGGTCGTTGTCGGTAGTGCCCGGCGGTTGGCTGCGCTGCTCATTGTCGGCGGAGGCGTCCGGCGAGGCTTCGGCCAGGCTGGCTGCTTCGCTGGACGGGCGCACCACCAGCGGTTGCGGTGCAGGCGGATTGGCCGGGTCGATCAGTGGCAAGGGCGTGGGCTCGCCCTTCTTGCCACTGGCCAACGGCGGGATGACCAAGGGGGCGACGGTGGCCTCCTCTTTCACCGAAACCTCGCCGGCAGGCAATGACAGCCGCACCCGGCGCGTCATCGGCGGATAGCAGATGCCGTCGGTCTGGCAGCCCTGGAAGGTGACGACCAGGGTGGCCGGGGTGGCGCGGGCATGGTCGCGGCGCAGCGGCAGCGGCACGTCGACCTGGTCGAAGTACACCACCACATTGCCGAAGTGCTCGTCCCGGTGCGACTTGCCGGCCGGCCACTGCGGGCGCCCGGTGCGAATGCCGTTGGCGCCCTCCAGTGCCAGCGAGGTGCGGTCGCGATACAGGTAGTAACCCGGTGCCGGCGAGAAGCGCAGCAACAGGCGGTTGCCGGTATCGACGATGGCTTCAAAGCCGAATGCCTTTTCCGACGGCAGCGGCAGGGCCTGGCTGGGCGCCGCTTCGGTACCGGGCAGGCGCAGGCCGCCACCATTGCTGGCCGCCAACGGGTTGAACATGGGGGCGGCGGCGGGGGCCGTGCTGGCAGCGCCTGAGGGCAAGCGGACTTCCACGGTGCGCTTCTGCGGCGGGTAGCACACGCCGGCATCGGCACAGCCCTGATAGCGGACTTCCAGGGTCACGCTGTCGCTGCCGGCCGCGGCGGTTCCGGGCAGGGTCGCGCGCAACTGGCGGTGGTAGGTTTCCACGTCGCCGAAGAATTCGTCGTGCTTTTTCTCGCCCTGCGGCATCTGCAGCGGGCGGGCATCGAAACCCGGGCCGGCCTTGACGCTGGTGCGGTGGCGATAGAGGTAGTAGCCCGGTGCGATGTCCCAGCGCAGCTCGATCTGGTCACGGCTGCTGGCTTCGGCGGTCAGCGCAAAGGCCTGGTCAACCGGCAGCAGGTCCTTCTCACTGACGGCGAGGGCCGGCAGGGCGCTGAGCGAGAGCAGGCAGAGGGCGGCGATTCGTTGCAACAGCATCATCTATCTAGGTTTCCTCCCGGGTCTGTGCCCGGATCCAATCCAGGTACGGCGGCAGGCCGGCACTGGCGGAGACCGCGAGGATCTCCGGTACGTCGTAGGGGTGTTGCTCGGTGATGGCGGCGCTCAGCGCCTGTAGCCGGTCACCGCAGGTCTTGATCAGCAGCTGCACTTCCTGCGCCTGCTCGATCTGACCCTGCCAGCGGTACACAGACCGCATGGGGGGCAGCAAGTTCACACAGGCGGCCAAGCGGCGCTCCACCAGGTGCTGGGCCAGCGCCTGGGCAGTGTCGTCGTCGGGGCAGGTGCAAAAGACCAGGATTACGTCCATCCGGCCATTGTCGCAGAAGCGGCCAGGACACTTTCGGGCGGAAGTGTTGACAACGTTGTCATGCTGGCTAGAGTAGGGCTGGTCCCGCATGCGGCGACGCCGGTTCAGCTACGGCAAGACCGGGTCCCGGGTGCGCCGCCACGACAGGGTCATGCCTGCCGCCGCGGTTGTGGCGATCCAGTTTCTCTCCCTTGCTGGCGCACCTCGCCGATCCCCCGAGGTGCGCTTTTTTTTGCCTGGAGAGTGCGGGTGCTGGCCGTTTGGCCTGCACCCGCGGTTGCCTCAATTCAATTGGCAGGTGGCCGGTTTGGCTGAGGTGAACAAGGCTTCGCTGACCCATTCAGGATGATCGATGAAGGGGTTGCGGTTGCCCTGGAAGCTGTAGACCACCTCGTTGCGCTCCCGCTCCCTCGCGCTTGGTGGGTCGGCCAGGTGCCATTGCAACAGGGTCGACAGCAGGCCCATGTAGGCCGGGGAACTGGACGTCAGCACGATCTTGCTGCGGTCGTTGGTCAGCTCCAGGTCCGGCTCGCCCTGGCCGGTAACCGGGTGGGCATCACCTTCATAGCGGATTGCCATGTACATCACCGCGCGTGCGATGTCGCCCTTGCGGCCATCCCAGGTTTCAAAGCTGCCGGCGTTGCCGTCTGGGCCGACGAACCAGTTCTTCTGGCCGCGCGCGCTGCCGCCGCCATCGCCGGCGTTGGCCTCGGTGGCCAGCGCGGTGCAGCCGCTGCTGCAGCCGGCCAGCGGCTTGTTGCCACGGCTGGAGTTGAAGTTGGTATCGCTCAGGTAAAGCATGTGTGCGTCGGTGTGCGGCGCATACGGCAGGCCCTTGTCACCGGTGGCCGAGGAGAAGCCCAGCGACTTGGGCCAGGTGTGCTCGCGGTTGTAGGTCAGGCCCGAACCCGTGCCGGCCCGCGCCGACACCTTGGGGTAGCTGCGGTTGCGGTAGATATCCAGGATGTTGTTCGGGTTGTTGGGGTCCTCGTCGGCAATTTCGAGGATGGTCCAGGTATTGGTGCCGGTGCCGCTGTACGGGTAGGAGGTGTGGCCCTTGATCGTTGCATGCAGGGAGCAGCGCAGCTGCGACGGACTGCTGCTGTTGACCTTGGACCAGTAGCCGGCAGTGCTGTTGTTGGCAACGCTGAAGGACACCACGGTGTTGCTGGCCGGGGTCAGACCATCGGCATCGGTGATGCGGCTGGCGGTGACGGTGAGCTGGCAGTTGTCGCCTGCATTGAGCAGGTTCTGCGGGCTCAGCGAGAAGCTGGTGCCGTTGCCGGGATAGGCAAGGCTGACGGCCCCTGCCTGCGTGCATTGCAGCGCGAACGCCCCGCTGGCGGCGGAGACTGCCTCGCTGAATTGCACCTGCAGGTCGGCGGCTACCGCGACATTGTTGGCGCCGTTGGCCGGCAGGGTGCTGGTTACCGAAGGACGCGTCCCGGTGCCGGTGCCGGTACCGGTGAAGGTCTGGTTGAGGTTGCACTGGCCAAAGGTCTGTGCGGCGGAGCTGCGCCAGCTGAAATCGCTGGCTGCCTTGCCGCTGCCGCCCAGTTGCAGCGAGGTGCCTTCTGGCGTGCTGTTGGTTTCCGCCACCGGGATCGTGGCGCTGGTCATGCCGGCGGCCGGACCATTGCTGGCCTTCAGCGACCCCTCGTAACTGAGGAACTGCACAACCTGGCCGTTGCCATCCACCAGGGCGATGCCGTCGTTGCCGCCGTTCTGGATCAGGTTGGTCGAGCGCAGGCTGGCTATCGCAACGTTGCTGCCACAGCTGACCGCACTGCCTGCTGGCAGGCTGCGCGTGCTGTAGGTGGTGCCTGCGCTGGCGCTGGCGCCGTTGTAGAGCACGATCTGGTAAGTGGACAGATCCTCGCCGGCGGTGGCGACGACTTCGATGCCTTCGCCGATATCGCCGTTGCTGTTGTCGTAATGCAGTTCATTGACGAACACCGCTGCGGCGGCGGGTGCGCTGGCCAGGGCGGCGAGCAGGGCCACGGCGGATGGCCGCGTGATCGAACGGATGGTCATGGCATTGTTACCCCATTGGTGGTGGATCCCCGCCAGCGCCAAGGGTAGGCGTTGTAGATGACGGGTTGAAGCAAGCGCTGCCCGGCAAAGGGTGACCGGTACGGCATTACCGCCAATTCCGTAGGCGTCGGTGCTGCACGCGGCCATGTCAACGGCGCGAACACAGGACAACTGTTAAGGTCGCGTGCACAGTGCAGGGCGCGGATGACGCATGGAAATCCCCGGGCAGGATGATTACGAGATCGAGATCGGGTTGCGCCTTGAAAGCCTGCTCGGTGGTCGTGATGTCGATCTTTCGCAATTGATGACCGATATGCAGGGCGAGCTGCGGCAGATTGCCCGCTATCGGCGTCGCCACGGCGCGGTGGGCGAAACCCTGTCCACGACTGCATTGGTCAACGAGGCCTACCTCAAGTTCGCCGCATCGCCAGAATTGTTCGGCGGCATCGATCGCAACCACTTCCTGGCCATTGCCGCGCGCGCGATGCGCAACATCGTGATCAACCATGCACGTGACCGCGTGGCGCAGAAGCGCGGCGCCGGGGCCCGCCACGAAACCCTGAGCAAGGCCGAGCTGGCTGATGTCGATGCCGACATCGCCGAGGCCAATCGCCTGCTCGAACTCAACGACGCGCTGGAACGCCTGGAAAAGGTCCGCCCACGCCTTGCGCGGGTGGTGCAGCTGCGCTACTTCGCCGGCCTGAGCGAGGACGAAACCGGCGAGGTACTGGAGATAGACCGCAGCACCGTGCGCCGCGACTGGCTCAAGGCGCGCGGTTGGCTGTACGACCGCCTGCACACGGAGGATTGATGGAATCCACCGCCGAGGATTGGCTGCGTCGCGAAGCGTTGCTGGATACTTTGCTGGACCTGCCCGAGCCCGAACGCGCCGGTTTCATTGCCCGTGTCGCGGCCAGCAATGCCGATGACGCCGCAGCATTGCGTGGCTGGCTGGCCGGTATCGAACGTTCGGCGGACTACCTGCTGCCAAAGGGGCAGGCCGAGGCCATCGGCCATGCCGGCGAGCTGGTCGGCAACTGGCGTGCCTTGCAGATGATCGGCCGTGGTGGCATGGGCGAGGTCTGGTTGGGTGAGCGTGCCGATGGCCTGTTCGAACGCAAGGTGGCGATCAAGTTCATCCGCGATGACCGGCCGGCACTGGCACGCAACATCGAGTCCGAGCGGCAGGTACTGGCCGGGCTGCAACACCCGGGCATCGTGCGCCTGCTGGATGCGGGCACGCTGGCCGAAGGCCAGCCTTATCTGGTTACCGACCTCATCGAAGGCCGCACCCTGGATGCCTGGTTGCAGCACGCGCAACCGGGTATCGACGTGCGCCTGGACCTGTTCGTGCAGGTGGCCCAGGCCGTTGCCTATGCGCATGAGCGGCTGGTGATCCATCGCGATATCAAGCCGGGCAACATCCTGGTCGACGCGCAGGACCGCGCGCACCTGCTGGATTTCGGCATCGCCCGCGTGCTGGCGCACGACCAGGCCGATGCCGCTGGCGCAACCCAGGTGGCCTTGACCCCGGAATTCGCCGCGCCCGAACTGATCATCGACAACAGCGCCAGCGTGCGTTCGGATGTCTATGCGTTGGGCGGTCTGCTGTACTACCTGTTGTGTGGACGCGCGCCACTGGAACTGGGCGGCCTGGCGCTGGGCGCGATGGTGGCGCGCATCCGCGATGAACTGCCACCGGCACCGGCGGCACAGGGTGTGGCAGCACTGGCGGGCAGTTCGCGTGCGCTGCTGGATGATCTGGATGCCATCGCGCTCAAGGCCCTGGCCAAGCGGCCGGAAGACCGTTATGGCTCGGTGGATGCGTTGTTGGCGGATGTCGCCGCCGCGCGCGCACAGCGGCCGATCGTGGCGCGTACGGCGGATTGGCGCGATCGTTGCCGGCGTTACCTGTACCGGCACCGCATCGGCGTATCAGTGGTCAGCCTGCTGCTGTTGATCCTGGTTGCCGGCCTGGTAGGCACGCTTTGGCAGGCGCATGAGGCGCGCCTGCAGCAGCAACGTGCCGAGGCCGAAGCGCGGCGCGCCACGCAACAGGCAAACACGGCCGGTGCAGTACGTGACTTCCTCATCAGTGTGTTCGAGGCCGCCAACCCGGAGTTGACCGGCGGCAAGACACCGACTGCGCTGGAACTGGTGGACGCCGGCGTGCGCCAGGCCGAAACCACCCTGGCTGGCCAGCCGGAAATGCAGGCGCGCCTGTTCGATGCATTGGCACGCACCTATATTGGCCTGGGCGAATATGCCAAGGCCGAAGCGCTGTCCAAGCGCGGATATGACGCTGCGGTCACCGCGTTGGGCGAAGAAGCGCCATTGGCGCTGGAGCTGGCCATCACCCACGCGCGCACGGTGGGGCAAGGTGATGGCCCGGATGAATCGGCCGCGCAGATGATTGAGAATATTCTGACCAAGCCGGTGCCTGCAGCGCCTGGATCGGGCCGGCAACGTGGTATCGCCGCGTATCAGCTGGCAACCCTGCGCAAACGCGCAGGGCAATTGGATGAAGCCGAACGCTGGTTCACTTATTCGGTCAAGCAACTGCAGGCGCTGGGCGTGCAGGGCGAAATGCCACTGGCCGAAGCGCTGCATCAATACGCCGGGCTGGACGAAGCCAAGGGCAGCCGGGTCGACGCGATTGCACATCTGCGCCAGTCCCTGGCCTTGAACGAGCGGCAGCGGCCGCAGCCGATGTCCGAACTGAACATGGTCCGTGAGGACCTGGCAAACCTGCTCAGTGCGACAGGCGACACCGCCGGTGCGGTGGCGCTGCTGCGCCAGGTGGTGGATGACAACCGTGCCCTGTACGGGCCGGTGCATCAACGCAGCCTCACCAGTGCGGCGTGGCTGGGCCGCGCGCTGGTGAAGCGCAATGAATTTGCCGAGGCCGACGCGCTGTTGACGCAGACGCTGGCAGCGGCACGCGCGCAGTACGGTGATGATGCCGAGCCAACTGCAGCGGCCACGGTTGCCTTGGCCGCGTCGAAGTTGTCACAAGGCGATGTCGATGCGGCCATCGAACTGAGCGAAGCCTCGCACCGCTATGCGGTGGCCAATGGTGGACCGGACAGCTTCCGCGCCATCATCACCACCCAGAATGGGGCGCGCCTGCATATGTTCAAGGGCGACTACGCGGCCACCGAGCGCATCGCCCGCGAGGTATTGGCCTCGCTTGAACGCATCGGCTCGGCCAATACCAACGATGCGCTGGAACTGATCGGCGACAGCCTCAGCTACCGGGGTGACGCTGCCGGGGCGCTTGCCATGCACCAGCAGGCCTTGGACGTGCTGGCGGGCAATGGCGACAACAGCAGCATTGATGTGCAGATGCTCAAGCTGTCGCTGGCAGAGAACGAGCGTGACCTGGGCGAGATGACACTGGCCCGGCAACACGCAGCCGAAGCCTTGGCCGGACTGCAGGCATTGGGCCAGACCGACAAGGATGACCTGGTGGTGAGTACCCGCTTCCTGCAGGCCGAATTCGATCTGCTGCAGGGCAACTGCACTGCGCCAGGAGCCATCGAAGCGCAGGTCGCACAGTACGCCGCCAAGCCGGGCCTATCGCCACTGGCCCAATGGCGTGCGGCCTACGCGGGCTTGTTGCTGGGCATGTGCCAGCGCCAGCAAGGCACGGGCGGCAATGGCGCGACGGCACTGATTCAACGTAATGCGCGGGCATTGCTGGAGTCTTCCATCGCCTCGCCGCAGGCCAAGCAGGTAGCCAGGCAGGCACAGCAGTCACGCTGAACCTGCCTGGCAAGGCATCGCAGGCGGGCGGTGCGCTTACTTGTCGTGCATGGACGGGTCTTCGTTGCGGTGCAGGTTGATGCCGTGCTTGGCCGCATAGGCGTCCTGCAGCTTGTCCAGCGCATCGGTGAGCGTGTCGAACTGGGAGCCCTGCACGTCCATTGCTTCCAGAAGCGGGGCGGCCTGCTCGTCGCTGAAGCCATCGGGCAGATCGGTCAGCTTGAGCATCGCGTCATACCAGCGCACCGCGACTTCCAGTGACGCCACCAGTTTGGCGTGAACTTCGGTGGCGTCGTCCGGCGTTTTCAGTGCCTTCATCTGGTCGCGCATGTCGACGGCTTGCTGGCGCGCGTTGCCCATGCTGAACTTGAAGTCGGCCACGCCTTTGCGTTCCACCATTGCTTCGGTCAGCCGCTCTGCGTCGGCACCGGCACTCCATTGATTGACCTGGGCGATCAGGCTGTTCCAGACGCTGACATTGCGCTCCAGATAGTCGCTGGCCGACGGCCCGATGAGCTGGCTGCAAGCGGCCAGCAGGAGCAGCAGGAGGACGGGGGCAAGGCGATACAGGGTTTTCATTGGTGTTTTCCTTGGCGTGTGCCGGGTCAGTTGCGTGTTACTTGGTCGGTAGCCTGCATACGCGAGAGTTCGTCGCGGGCGTGGGAGGCGGCGAGAAAGTCGCCGATGCGGTTGGCCAGCTTTTCGCAGTTCATGCCGCGGGCACCGGCGTGCAGGGTCAGGCGGGTCTCGTACTGGCCGGTCTTGCGGTTGTGGCTATGCGCGCCAAACAGGTACATCAGCCCCAACGGCGGCGGGGTGAAGCCCGGTGCATGCAATACCGTCACCGAGGTGTGGGTGCTGAAGCCGTTGTACGAGTTCTCCACCACGCCATAGTCTTCAACGCAGACCCAGGGCAACAAGGCGTCGTTGACCACGATGCCGCGCTCGGTCAACGAAAAGCGTGCCTTGCGTGGACCCAGCATCGCCCACAGGCCACCGAGCACCATCAGCGCTCCCAATGCGAAAGCACCGATGGCGCCTGGCCGCGACATCGCGCCGGAGGTAAAGGCGCCGTAGACGAAGATCCCGCCGCACAGGATGAACAATGCCGGCAGCATGATGGCGTGCGGCTTGATGTCGACGCTGCCACGTCCTGCAGCCTCGCACTTGCGCAGTTCGGCGATCGCCGCTTCGCGTTCACTGTGGGATACATCGGCAAATTCCCTTTCCAGCGAGCTTGCAATATCAGTCATGGGATTCTCGTGGTTGACGTGAGGGTTACGCCGCTTCCAGGCCAAGCTCGGCGAGCAGGCGGGAAGCGCGGGTATCGCGGGCGCGGACAATCAGCTCGGGCGTGATCGAAATGCCCAGGGCCTGCAGGCGGCTGCGCAGTGGGGGATGCGTATCCAGGGGGTGGGCCTGCTGGTCCTCCAGGTGTTCGCGGGGATCAGGCAGGCCGCGCTCGTTGACCAGTCGCCGGACCATCGGCAACACGCCTTCGCGTTGCTGCGCTGGCGCATTGCGGTTGTGTGCCAGCACTTCCTCGATGAGCCCCTGCAATACCGCGCTGCGCAGCAACGCCGTTGCCGCCGGCAGGTTGCCGGCTACCTGGGTACTGAAGGCGTCGGCGGCCAGTTCGCGCTTGCGGCTCCAGTGGTGCACGGCTTCATCGAAGCTGTGCAGGAACCACTTCCCGAACAGCGTGGCTGGGGCCGATGCCCATGCCCGCCATCCATCGTCGTCGGCGTCGTGTTCGTTGGTCACCGCCAGGATGCTGCTGACCAGTGATTGATAGATCGGTGCGAAGCGTTGGCCATAGGCGGTGTCTTCGCCGCTGAAATGGCCCAGTTCGTGTGCCACCACCGCCGCTACTTCGCTGCGCTGCATGAAGTTCATATAAGGCAAGGGCAGGTACAGCACGCGCCCTTGCTGCAGCCGCTCGCCGTTGACCAGCGCCACCGGGTGTTCGGTGACGAAGAAGCCCTCGTTCAAGCCGACCACGACCGTGTCAGGCAGGCGTGCACCGGTACGTTGGGCGACGTCGCCCACGAACTCCCACAGCGCCGGTGCCTGTGCCGCCGACAGGGCCTGGCCCATGACCAGGATGGGTTCGGACACGGGACGGCGCAGGGCGGTTCGCAGGGTGTCCCAGATGATCCGCGCGGCATACCAGAGCAAACACAGGGCGATCAGGCCGGCGAGCACCACCAGCTTCATCGCGCCATCGGAAATATACGAGCGATCGATGGCCCGGCCTGCCTCGAATGCCAGCAGCCCAATCAAGGTGGCGAAGATCAGCAGGGTCTGCATCACCATGAAGACCGGCAGCCAGCGCCGGCCCGCCCCGAAGGCGCTGACCAGTGCATCGCGTGATTGCAGCGCACGCCGTGCCGCATTGCGCATCAGGGCCCAGGCGATGCAGAAACTGACCGTTGCCAGCAATGCCAGCGCCAGCGAGAGCTGGGCCAGCGGGCCCAGGTACAGGCCTGCATCGTGGCCATGGGCCACGACCAGCAGCCAATGGCTGGCGCGGTACCACTGCCAGGCGGCGAGCAGGGCAAGCGTAATCGGCAGGCCCAGCCCAACCCATAGCGCCGTCGGTATGCTGCGTGTCGGCAGGCTGCTGTCATCCATGCGCGGCCTCCGTGTCCGTTGCCGTCAGGCAGCGCCAGGCGCCACGCAGTACGAAGGCATAGCCGAGGTTGAACAGCCAACGCCCCACCAGGGTGGCAACGAAGCCGAACAACAGCGGTACCTTCCGTTCGGCCTCCAGCCCCTCCACGACCACCGGTAGTGCCTTGAACGCCATCGCGATGCCGGCGCAGACAAACACCAGGGCCACACAGGCGAACCAGAAGCCGCTGCGCTGGCGGCGCAGCAGCAGGAGGTTGCCGGTAACGCCGAAGCCGGCAATGCCGTACTGGATGGCCGCTTCGGTCCAGGCCTGTGCGGGCGGGTAGGTGCTGGCGGCGCCATTGGCCAGTTGCACGGTCGCGGCCAGGGCCAGCAGGCCCATGACCACGCACAGCGCCAGATCCACTGACAGCCCCGCCTTGACGAGGGTTGGATAGGGCCGCGGCGGGGCGGGCGGCGGTTCTGTAACCAGGGCGATTGCGTCCACTGTGCGCGATCCCCCGGTCAGAACGGGCGCGACGGCAGCCAGCCGTTGTCGCCGTTGACCTTGGAGGCGTAGAAATCGCGGGGCGCCATGAAACCGAAGATCAGCCCGCCGAGGAAGCGCGCGCCATTGGCCAGGGTTTCACCGCCGATCATGTAAAGCACGGTGACGATTACCAGGACAATCGGGATCACGATGGCGGTCAGTACCAGGCCCTTCTTCCACATGCCCTTGGCCAGGTAGTAGAAGAA
The DNA here is from genome assembly GCF_032061965.1 of Stenotrophomonas sp. Classification (GTDB taxonomy): domain Bacteria; phylum Pseudomonadota; class Gammaproteobacteria; order Xanthomonadales; family Xanthomonadaceae; genus Stenotrophomonas. Next base: position 85,603 of record NZ_DAMBEF010000011.1, read on the forward strand.
GCCGAAGGCGAAGGCCAGGGCAAAGCTGGAGATGGGCGGCTTCATCTCCTGGTACGCGGCCTTGCGCTCCGGGCCCTTGGGCAGGGCCTTGAACAGCGGCAGCTGCAGGCCGCCGTACTTCTGGATGCCCTTGAAGTACTGCTTCCAGCGGTCGGAGACATCCAGCTGGTCGATATTGGTGCTGGTCTGGGGGATGGCCGGGGCGGAGCTGGCGGCGTAAGGGTTCTGGTCCATGACGATTCCTCGGTGGTCGGCGCAGGCGGGCGAAGTGCCCCCTTGCCAGATGAATCACCGGACAGGGACCAATTGCGTCATTTTTCTTTCGCGGCCAGCACGGCGGCCCATCTGCGTGCCGGCAAGGGACAGCCAATCAATTTGCGGTGCGGCCCTTGAAAGCCCCCCCGCGGGCCCCAACCTCCCGAACAAGCCCGTTCGACGGGTCTTTTTACGCGTGATGCCGGCATCCCCTTGGTTTTACCGCTGGTGTCGCCGGAATTTCAGGCCAATCAATTACTTAAGAGGTCTTTCATGAGCATCAAGCCGCTTCACGACCGCGTTGTGGTCAAGCCGATCGAAGCCGACGAAATCTCCGCCGGCGGCATCCTGATCCCGGATTCGGCCAAGGAAAAGTCCACCAAGGGTGAAGTCGTGGCCGTGGGCCCGGGCAAGCCGCTGGACAACGGTTCGGTGCGCGCCCCGTCGCTGAAGGTTGGCGACAAGGTCATTTACGGCCAGTACGCCGGTTCGTCCTACAAGGCCGAAGGCGTCGAGTACAAGGTGCTGCGCGAAGACGACGTGCTTGCCGTCATCGGCTGAGCCGCCGCGCTGCCTGTTCCTGTAATACCCCTTTCCCGATAAAAGCAGCCGAGCTTGGCTCGGCTCTACTCAGAGGTAATCGCAATGGCTGCCAAGGATATTCGTTTCGGTGAAGACGCCCGTTCGCGCATGGTGCGCGGCGTCAACGTTCTCGCCAATGCCGTCAAGGCAACCCTGGGCCCGAAGGGCCGCAACGTCGTGCTCGAGAAGAGCTTCGGCGCCCCGACCATCACCAAGGACGGCGTGTCCGTTGCCAAGGAAATCGAACTGGCTGACAAGTTCGAGAACATGGGCGCGCAGATGGTGAAGGAAGTTGCTTCGCGCACCAATGACGACGCTGGCGACGGCACCACCACCGCCACCGTGCTGGCCCAGGCCCTGATCCGCGAAGGCGCCAAGGCTGTTGCCGCCGGTATGAACCCGATGGACCTCAAGCGCGGTATCGACAAGGCCGTGATCGCCGCCGTCGCCGAGCTGAAGAACATCTCCAAGCCCACCGCTGACGACAAGGCCATTGCCCAGGTCGGCACCATCTCGGCCAACTCGGACGAGTCGATCGGCAACATCATTGCCGAAGCGATGAAGAAGGTCGGCAAGGAAGGCGTGATCACCGTTGAAGAAGGCTCGGGCCTGGAAAACGAGCTGGACGTCGTCGAAGGCATGCAGTTCGACCGCGGCTACCTGTCCCCGTACTTCATCAACAACCAGCAGTCGCAGACCGCTGACCTGGATGACCCGTTCATCCTGCTGCACGACAAGAAGATCTCCAACGTGCGTGACCTGCTGCCGGTGCTGGAAGGCGTCGCCAAGGCTGGCAAGCCGCTGCTGATCATCGCCGAAGACATCGAAGGCGAAGCGCTGGCTACCCTGGTGGTCAACACCATCCGTGGCATCGTCAAGGTCGTGGCCGTCAAGGCGCCGGGCTTCGGCGACCGTCGCAAGGCGATGCTGGAAGACATGGCCGTGCTGACCGGCGGCACCGTGATCTCCGAAGAAGTTGGCCTGTCGCTGGAAAAGGCCACCATCAAGGACCTGGGCCGCGCCAAGAAGGTGCAGGTTTCCAAGGAAAACACCACCATCATCGACGGCGCTGGCGAAGCAGCCGGCATCGAGTCGCGCGTCAAGCAGATCAAGACCCAGATCGAAGAGACCTCTTCGGACTACGATCGCGAGAAGCTGCAGGAACGCGTTGCCAAGCTGGCCGGCGGCGTTGCCGTGATCAAGGTCGGTGCCTCGACCGAAATCGAAATGAAGGAAAAGAAGGATCGCGTTGACGACGCCCTGCACGCTACCCGCGCAGCCGTCGAAGAAGGCGTGGTCCCGGGCGGCGGCGTCGCCCTGGTGCGCGCTGTCACCGCACTGGCTGGCCTGAAGGGCAACAACGAAGACCAGAACCACGGCATCCAGATCGCCCTGCGCGCGATGGAAGCGCCGCTGCGCGAAATCGTTGCCAACGCCGGTGAAGAGCCGTCGGTCATCGTCAACAAGGTCAAGGAAGGCACCGGCAGCTTCGGCTACAACGCCGCTTCGGGCGAGTTCGGCGACATGCTGGAATTCGGCATCCTGGACCCGACCAAGGTGACCCGTTCGGCGCTGCAGAACGCAGCTTCGATCGCTGGCCTGATGATCACCACCGAAGCCATGGTTGCCGAAGCTCCGAAGAAGGACGAGCCGGCAATGGGCGGCGCAGGTGGCATGGGCGGCATGGGTGGCATGGGCGGCATGGACTTCTAAGTCCGCCGCAGCCTCACCGCTGCTTGTAGTACACAAAACCCCGCCGAAAGGCGGGGTTTTGTTTTGCCGGGATGATCAATCCAGGCGTATCGGTGCGCGCAACCGTGCATTGAGGCGGTCCACCCACCAACGCAGTCCGCCGCGCCAGAAGCCATGCAGGCGTGCCTGGTGGCTGCGGTACAGCAGGGTGTGGCTGAACTGTGCCAGGCGGCCACGGATCGTGCCGCCTTTGAAAAAGCCGAATTGGCCAAGTGAGCCGAAGGCGTCGTAGTCGCCCAGCGAGACCAATGCGCCGAAGTCGCGATAGCGGAAGTCCGGCGCACGCTTGCCGGCCAGAATACTGGGCAAGGTGCGGATCAGGTGGCGGGCCTGCTGGTGCGCCACTTGTGCGGTGGGCGGGAGCACCCTGCCTTCCAACGCTAGGCAGGCGCAGTCGCCGACAGCATGGATGGACGCGTCGCGTGTGGTCTGCAGATTGCCCAGGATCCGCAGTTGGTTATTGGCGTTGACCTCCAGCCCATCCAGATCGGCCAGCAGATTCGGGGCCTTCACGCCGGCCGCCCAGACCTTCAATGAAGCGGGCAGGGTGCCGTTGTCCAGAACCAGGCCGTCAGCGGTAGCCGCCTTGACCCGGGTATTCAGCATTACCCTGACGTCCAGGCGGTGCAGCCGCGCGCCGGTGGCGGCGGAGATGTCCTCCGGGAAAGCAGGCAACAGCCGTGGGCCGGCTTCGATCAGGGTGATCGACATCCGGGTGGCCAGGCCTTCGATGCCGTAGGCATCGGCAGTCTGCGCCAGCTGCACCAGCTCTGCGGCAAGCTCGACGCCGGTAGCGCCGCCGCCGATGATGGCAATCGACAACGGCGCTTGCCGCGTCATGCTCTGCAGCATGCGGATGCGCACTTCCTGATTGAAGGCGATGGCCAGCCGTCGCGAGTCGATCCTGAAACAATGAGCGGCGACGCCGGGTGTGCGGAAATCATTGGTCTGGCTGCCGACGGCCAGTATCAGGCGGTCATAGCCCAGGCGCCTTGCCGGCATCAGCACGCGGCCATCGGCGGCGTGGATGGCGGCCAGTTCGATCTCGCGTGCGCTGCGATCCAGCCCGCGCAGTTCGCCCGGCTCATAGCGAAAGCCGGCGTCGCGCGCCTGCGCCAGATACGTGGTCTGCTGCTGCGAGACATCCCGCGTGCCAGCGGCGATGGTGTGCAGCATGGGTTTCCAGACGTGCGCGGTGTCGTTGTCGACCAGGATGACCTGCGGGTCCCCCGGCCACCGCCGCCAGCGCCTGCCCAGCGCGGTGGCGATCTCGATCCCCGCCACGCCGCCGCCCACGATCACGATCCGTTGTTGCTTCTGCATCAGCACTTGCTCGCACGCTTGCGGCCTGGTGGCATTCACTGCGCCAGGCAGGGGTTATTCCATCGGTATTCGATCCGGGCGGTGACAACGTGGTTGGTCGCGCCTCCCTCAACAGCACGTGGCTCCCACTGCTCTGCTGCCGTGTAGCCACAGCCGCCGTGCTGCACTGTTGCCGCAGCACGGCGGGTTGTCCGCCTGACCTGCCGCCCCGGCAGTGGCGACGTCGCATCGTTGCCCGCGGTCTGCATCACGGGGGAGAGGGCAGTCGCGACATGCGATGGCGTGGAGTGATCTTAGGTACCCGCCAGCGTGCGCGGAGGTGGGATTTCGGCAGAAACTTGCCTGTTCCTGTCAGCCGCGGCGGCGACCTGGTTGCAGTGTCTGCGCCAGGTTCATGCCTCGATGCCCAGCAGCCTGTCGCGAAAATCCACTGCGTCACGCGATGGTGGTACCCCGAACAGCCTGCGGTAGTCGCGGCTGAACTGTGAGGCGCTTTCATAGCCCACCGCATAGGCGATGCTGGCAGCGCTGTCCTGGCGCGCGCTCAGGCGGCGGCGTGCCTCCTGCAGCCGCAGCCGCTTCTGGTACTGCAAGGGGCTCATGCCGGTGACGGCCTTGAAGTGCCTGTGCAGCGAGGACAGGCTCATGCCCGCCCTGCGCGCCAACAACTCCACCCGCATCGGCGCGGCATACTCGCGACGGATATGGTTGATGGCGCGGTTGATCCTGGACAACCGGCTGTCCGACAACGCCAGTTGGCGCAGCATGCCGGCCTGTTCGCCCAGCAGCAGGTGGTAAAGGATCTCGCGTTCGATCATCGGTGCGAGCATGGCGATGTCGCGCGGATGGTCCAGCAGTTGCACCAGCCGCGTCAGCGGGTCCAGCAGGGTGCTGCCCAGGCTGCCAACCGCCATGCCAGCGGACGGCGGGCGATCGAGCAATTGCGCGCCCATATCGTGCATCACCGAGGCCAACAATTCCGGCTGCAGGCCCAACGCTGCACCCAGGTAGGGATGCGATGGGCTCGCTTCGCGGATGTCGCCACCCAGTGGAAGATCAACCGATGTCACCGCATAACGCGCTGCATCCAGTTCAAGTGGCTCGGGGCCGAGCATCAGGCGCACCCGCCCTTGGGCCACCACCAGCAGCCACGCCGCATACACGGACTCTGACGTGCTGATGATCCTGTCCCTGCGCATCAATGCCAGGCGCGGTATGCAGGTGCGGGTGAAGCCTTCACCGGCATGACGTGCGATGGCGTCCTGAAGTTCGCCCAACGAAGCCATGGGCGAAGTCTAGGCCGCAACACCGGGCCGTGGTCGGCGGTCACACATGAACGATGGTGTGGGCCCGGACCAGCACGGGTACGCGCGGGCAGACCACCATCAACGCGTCGCTGTACCCGCGAAGGATGCGTGCGACGAAGGTATCAATGACCGATCCGCCTCAGCGAGGCAGCTGCGCCGCAGCCCACTGCACGATGCTGCTGGCCGGCATGGCGCCGGATTGGCGGGCGATTTCGCGGCCACCGAGGATCATCACCATGGTTGGGATGCTGCGGATGCCGTAGCGCGTGGCGATGGCGGGCTCGGCCTCGGTGTCGAGCTTGCCCAGGCGCAGGCGTGGTTCCAACTGGCCTGCTGCTTTGGCGAACTCCGGTGCCATCTGCCGGCAGGGGCCGCACCAGCTTGCCCAGAAATCCACCAGCAGCGGTAGCTGCGAACGGTTGGCATGGGCATCGAAGGCGGTGGCATTCAAGGCGATGGGGGTGGCGGTGAACAAGGCCTGATGGCAACGGCCGCAGGACGGCGCCTGCGCCAGCCGCGCGCTGGGCACGCGGTTGATGGCATTGCAGTGTGGGCAGGCGATCTGCAGCAGATCGGCGGTGGTGTTCATCGGACAACCCTGGCAGCGGCGAGCGAGTGCTCAGTATGCCGCGCTGCAGGTGAAGCCCGCTGCGTGCTCAGTGCGGCGTGCACACGCCCAATGCGTCCAGCTCGGCCTTCTGGCCGGCGGGCAGTGCCTGCATCAACGAGGCGTCGGCACAGGCGGCGCGTACGTCGGAGATGTCATTGGCGCGTAGCTGTGGTGAGGCAGTCCGCGCGGGCGTTTCGTTGGCAGCGGCCTTGATCGTGCCGGTGGGGCCTGAAGCCGACGCTGCGCGCGTGCGGGCGGTCCCCGCTTGTCCCGACAAGGGCAGCGCGTAGCGTTGCGTACCGCGCGTGACCACCACGTAGTCATTGGCAATGGCCTCCAGTCGCAATCCTGCGCCCACGTCGTCACCGACATGCAGGGTCTGGGCGGATTGCCCGACGACGCTGAGTACGGCCAACGAACGTTCGGCCTGTGCATGTACCACGGTGCCAAGCAGGCGCGGCGCAGTGGCGCCACTGTTGGCCAGCAACGGCGGTCGCGAGGAACGGTCGGATGCAGCGGCGCCATCGACCAATAGCAGGCCGATCCAGCAGGTCAGTAGCGGCGACAGGAGGCGTTTGTCCATGGTTGCAGGCAAAGCCCGGGGCACCAGGCCCCGGGCGAGCGTACTTACTCGATGTTCAAGCCGCGCATGACGACCAGGTTGTTGGGGCTGAGCAGCGCCATCAACGCATTGTCATTGGCGGTAATGCCGGTCCACTGCTGGTTGCCACCACCACTGCAGTTGTAGGTGATCAGCTTGCCGCGTCCGTTGGTCAGGTAACCGCTGGAAAGGTCAAGGCAGGTGGTGTTACGCACGATCTTCGGCAAGGCGCTCAGGTCGAATACCTGGGTATCGAGCGTGCGATCGCAACGGGTCAGCGTCACTGCGCCATTGTTGCCACCGTTGCCGGTCAGGCACATGGCGGGGTTGGCCAGGCTGTGGATCGCGCCGCGCAGATCAGGCATCCACTTCTCGTTGTCGGCACCGGTGCAATCACTGGCCTGGGCGATGAAGACCGACAGTTTGCCATCGACGTCCTCGGTCTTCAGGCAGTGCTTGTTGGCGGTCACCAGCATCTGCTGGCCAGCCGGCAACAGCGGCGTCTGCCGCAGCCCCAGGGTATCGAGCAACTTCTTCAACGCGTCCACCGCGGCGGTGTTGTTGCTGGCCTGCAGGTCGCTGCGGTAGCGGTTCATCCAACGGTTGAGGCGGGTGGCCTTGGTCTCCTGGGCGATATAGGCATCGCGCACGCTCCTGGCCTCGCTGGACAGACCCGTCGCATCGGAGCCCCAGCTGGCGTACAGCAGGTTGCCGCGCGAGCCCAGGTTGACCAAGGGCTTGCCACCGGCAGCCACCAGCCGCGTGTCCAGCTCCGGCAACTCGACGGCACGCAGGGCGCTGTAACCGGCTTCCTTGCCCACCACCACCGGCGCCTTCATCGGCTCCAGGTTCTGCGGGAAGGTCATCGTTGCCAGGGTGCTGACGGCAGCGCCCGGCTCCTGGCATTGCAGGCTGGCTTGCTGCGGCTTGTCGGCCTGGGCCAGGTTGATGTGCAGCTTGTTGACCGAGCCGCTCTGCAACACGGTGCCGGCTACGGCAATACGCTTGCTGCTACCACCGTTGAAGCCCACTTCCAGCCAGCACTGGCGGGCGGTGGCGTTGGCCACCGGCGTTGGCAGGTCGAACACATTGCCCCAGTTGCCCCGAAAGGCGGGATACAACAGGGCCTTGCCGGTGCTCGGATCGTAGCCACCGAGCACGGTGAACACCGGCGCCCCGACCAGGCGCGGCTTGAGGTAGTTGCCGGTGGGCGAGTTGAAGAACAACTGCGCGTTGTTGGGTACCGCGCCGGTTACCGGTTCCATCTTGCGGGTATCTTCGTTCCAGCCCAGATAGCCGGTGGAGGATTCCATGCTGGGCACCGGCTTGTTCAAGCGCGGCTGGATGGCGATCTTGGTGCTGTAGCCGGTGTAGTGCGTATAGCGCGACAGCGCGCTGGTGAAGCCACCGCCGGCCATGGCGTCGGCGGCGAAAGCATAGGTATCGTCATAGATCGGCATGCCGTTCAGGCCGCCGGTCTTGGCGCTGGTCCAGTGCAGGTTGGCGCGCATGCGCTTGCGGTAGGAGATGTAGCCCCAGCCGCTGTCATGGTGGTGGCCGGACAGGAAATAGTTGTCGCCGTTCTGGCCCGGGTAATGGCCAAGGCCGTAGTGGTGGCCGATCTCGTGGCTGAACTCGTTGCCGCTGGTCGAGTACAGCGTCAGCATGCCGTTGCCACCGCTCAGGCCATGGGTCTGGCGACCGTTGCTATACATGCCGGCGGCGTGGTGTGCAATGACGTTCTGGAACCACTGTGGCTGGTTCTGCCCGGCCATGCCGGATGCGGTGGCACCGAAGTTGGCCAGGTTGATGCCCACGCTGACCGTGGACTTGCCGGTGTTCTCGCGCATGTCGCCGGAGTACACACCGCCTTCGCCGGTACTGGCGGTGTCATAGATGGTGCCGTTGGCGACCATCACCTTGTCCAGCCTCATCGGCTCGTAATAGGCCACGGTGAAGCGTGCCGCCGGGATGGTCTGGAAGTAGTCGGCCGCGCCCTGCTCGGGATTCTTCAACAGCCAGAACGCATCGCTCTCGGCCGGCGGATCGGTCAGCATGCCCAGGCGGATGTTGTGGACCACCAGCTCGGCCGGTGCGCCGAAGTCGATCTTGTCGGCAGCCAGTGTGCCGTTGCGCGCGGCGTTGTCGGTGATGCTCAGGCTCATGCCCGGCTTGACCCAATCCCAGGGCAGCTCGACCGACCAGGCGCGGCGCGAATAGTTGTAATCGGGGCGACCGTCGGTGTTGGCATAGTCCGAGCGGTACATCGCGTTGGGATGCAGCAGGTCCAGGCTGCCCTTTTCGGTGCCATCGATGGAAACGGTGACCTTGACCGACGTGATGTCCTTCAGCGACGGGTCCGGGGTGACCAGCAACAGCGCAGCGCGCTCGGTGGTCAGGCGCGGCATGTTCTTGGCTTCGTTGCCGCTGGGGTCGACCGTATGGCTCTGGCCGAACTGGATCATCGCCGGCAGGGTGCCTGCCAGGTCATTACGTACCGCGCGCGTGGCGCCAGTGGCGTCGACGTCGTAGAAACCCTTGAGGTCGACTTCGTCATAGGCGGCGCTGGTGGGCTCGGGATAGGGATCGGACGGCGTCGGCGTGGTGGGGCCGGTACCGCCGCCGGTGCCCGTATCGGCGTCGCCACCACCACCGCCACCACAGGCGGCCAACAGGGCGGTGGATAGCGCAAGCACGAGCACGCGCGGGTTGAGTGCGTTCTTCAAGAATTACTCCCCTTGGTTTTTGAAGTACTACAGGTAGGTGCGGGCGCGGGCATCCGGATCCCAATGTCCGGATGCCTCAGCGGCCGCCTGCCGCATCAGTTGCCGGCGGTCCGGTTGCCTGCGCGGTCGGGTGCTGCGTCGGCGTTGAACAGTTGTTCGGCCGAGGCAGGCAACGGGTTGGCGTACTTGCCGGTGTTTGCAGGCGCGCCGCGCAGGTCCAGGTACTTGCGCGCGCTGATGTCGCCGGCAGCTGCCTGCCCCAGGATCACGGTCGGTCGCAGGAACACCATCAGGTTGCGTTTGACCCGGGTATCACGCGTGGAACTGAACAGTCGGCCGAGCCCCGGGATGCTGCCGAGCAGCGGCACACTGGAGCGGCCATGGGTGACGTCGTCCTGGATCAGGCCGCCGAGCACGATCACCTGCCCATCGTTGGCCAGGATGGTGCTCTTGATCGAGCGCTTGTTGGTGATCACATCGGACAGGGTGATGCCGCTGGGCGTGGCGGCCAGCGAGGAAATCTCCTGTTCGATCTCCAGCCGCAGGGTGCCGCCGTCGTTGATGTGCGGCGTCACCTTCAAGGTCACGCCGATGTCCTGGCGCTGGATGGTGGTGAAGGGATTGCTGGTGCCATCGCCGGTGGTGGTATACGAGCCGGTCTGGAACGGCACGTTCTGGCCCACCAGGATCTCGGCCGGTTCGTGGTCCAGCGTCAGCAGGGTTGGGGTGGATAGCAGGTTGTTCTTGGAGTTGGTCGACAACGCCGTCACCAGCGCGCCGAAGTTGCTGTTGCCGATACCCAGGATGGCGCCGGATGGCAGCGAGGTCGGGGTGGTACCCGCGGCCAACGCACCCAGCAAGGTGCCGATCGACAGCCCGGTGTCGTTGTGGTTGATGCCCCCCACGCCATTGCTGCGCGAGCCGCCGTCCAGCGCCCACTGCACGCCCAGCGCGTCCTCGATATCACCGGATATCTCGACGATCGCCGCTTCCACCAACACCTGCGAACGCGGGATGTCGAGCTGGCGGACGATGTCGGTGAGGATCTGCAGCATCTCCGGCTTAGCGTGGATCACCACCGCGTTGAGGCTTTCATCGGCGCGGATCAACGTGCCGGTGGGTGCAGCCTTGGCGTCATCTTCCTGCTTGATCGAATCGCCGATGGCGCCCAGGGTCTGCGCCATCTGCTTGGCATCGCCGTGTTGCAGGCGGATCACCTGGGTGGTGGTGGAGCGGGGCGCATCAACGTCCAGCGAACGTGCCAGCTCGAGCAGGCGCTGGCGGGCCTGCTCCGGGCCGAAGATCAACAGCCGATTGGTGCGGGTATCGGCCAGTACCCGTGTGCTGGATCCACTGGTGGTTGCGCCGACGCTGGCCTGCAGCAGCTTCTGCAGGCTTTCGACGCTGGCATGTTGCACGTCGTAGTCGCTGTGCGAATGCAGCCGGGGGGCATCCAGCTGCCGCACCAGCGATTCGATGCGGGCGATGTTGCCGCGTCGATCGCTGATGATCAGCGCATTGGAAGTGGGAACCGCTGCCAGGTAGGCATTGGCGGGCACCAGTGGGCGCAGCGTTGGCAGCAGGTCGGCGACGCTGCCGTTCTGCACGGTCAGCACGCGGGTTTCGATCGCATCGGGGCCACGGTTGCGGCCGTCGGCGAATACGTGCGCCTCGTCATTGGGCACCACCCGGGTCTGGCTGTCCTCTTCGATTACCGCAAACCCATGCACGGTCATCACCGACAGAAACAGGCGGCGGACCTCGGGCAAGGTCATCGGCTCCTGTGCACTGACGCTGACCTGGCCGGTGACGCGCGGGTCCACGATCAAGGTATCGCCAGTGATGTTGGCGACCGCGCCGATGAAGTCACGGATATCCGTGTCCTTCATGTTGATCGTCCACTGCTGTGCGGCTTCGGCTTGTGCGGCGGCATCGGCGCGGTTGGCTGCCGATGCGCGCGCTGCCATCGGCTGCATGGCGAAGATCAGCATCAGGCCAGCCAGGACGCCCGACAGCGACCTCATGGTGCCTGCTCCCGTGGCACGGCCTTGTTGTCCGCGTCGAATTCCAGCCTGCCGCTGCTGCCGGCACGCTGGAACACAACGTGGTCGTGGGTGATCTGCGTGGCGCGGGTGCCCGGCAGGAATTCATCGCCGATGGACACGGTGACAGCGCCCAGGCCTTCAATCCGCAGCAGCGCCTGCGACTGCGCGGGGTTGGCCGCGACGATGCAGCCGAGCAGGGTCACCCCCTGCAGGCGGGCGGTGGCGTTGCCCGCGGCAACGCCGAACAAGCGCTCCAGCAGTGCCGGATCGGTATCGCCGCGCGGCGCAGGGGCACGGTGGGTGGCCGCGGGAAGGCGGGTCATCTGCAGGTACAACTGACGTGACTGCCAGCCCAGCAACGCCACGCCGGAAAGTGTGACGATGATCGTCAGGAGCCTGGGCAACAGATTGGAAGTATCGGCTTGAAGCATGTGTAGAGCGCTGTTCCCGTTGCGGGATCCGCGCACACAAGGGCTTCGCCATTGCCATGGAAAGGCAACGACAGGCTCAAAAACCACTGGTTTTCCCCTGTTTTCGCGCTGCGGATCGGCGAAGGCAGGTACTCTATCGGTGCCTGTCCGATTGCGCGATGCATACAGGTGAAGAACTGTGACATGGCCCAAGAAAATGAAGTGCGCGTCACGCTTTTTCGATGCGAACGTGGCATTTTTCCGGCCACACTCTTGGGGGGAAAGTGTGACGTCGCGAGATTCGCCGATGTCACCTTGATTGATTGATGCTCAAAGAAGAGCTCTCGGCAACGATGGCTTGCGGCAGTGCCGTGTCCGCAGCGCGCCTGCCGCTGGCATTCGCGCGCAGGCACGGCGTGGTGTTGCTGGACGATGGGGCTGCGCGCATTGCGTGCCGAGCCGACGCGGCGATCACCGCCGTGGCCGAGGCGCAACGCATGGCGGGGGCGCCGTTGCCCTGCGAGATCGTGGCCGACGAGGCCTTCGAAGCGCTGTTGCAGCACAGCTACCAGCAGGATTCCAGCACCGCGATGAGCATGGCCGACGAGCTGGGCGACAGTCTGGACCTCGCCAGTCTGGTCGAGGGACTGGATCAGGTCGAGGATCTGCTGGACCAGCAGGACGACGCGCCGATCATCCGCCTGATCAATGCCCTGCTGGGTGAGGCCGTGGCCGAGCAGGCCTCCGATATCCATATCGAAACCTTCGAACGCAGGCTGGTGGTGCGCTTCCGCGTGGATGGGATCCTGCGTGATGTGGTCGAGCCCCGGCGCGAGCTTGCGACCCTGCTGGTGTCGCGCATCAAGGTGATGGCGCGGCTGGACATCGCCGAAAAGCGGCTGCCGCAGGATGGCCGCATTTCGGTAAGGGTGGGTACGCGCGAAGTTGATATCCGCGTCTCCACGCTGCCGGCCGCCAACGGCGAACGGGTGGTGCTGCGCCTGCTGGACAAGCAATCCGGGCAGTTGTCCCTGCAACACCTGGGCATGCGCGTGCGTGACGTCGGGCTGATGCAGGAAATGCTGTGTCGCCCGCACGGCATCGTGCTGGTGACCGGGCCTACCGGCGCCGGCAAGAGCACCACCTTGTATGCGGGGTTGCGCGCCATCAATAACCGGCAGCGCAATATCCTCACCGTCGAGGATCCAATCGAATATCACCTGGACGGCGTCGGCCAAACCCAGGTCAACAGTCGCATCGACATGACCTTCGCCCGTGGCCTGCGCGCCATCCTGCGGCAGGACCCGGACGTGCTGATGGTGGGTGAGATACGCGATGGTGAAACCGCGCGCATTGCCGTGCAGGCGTCGCTGACCGGTCACCTTGTGCTGTCCACCCTGCATACCAACAGTGCGGTAGGCGCCGTGGCGCGCCTGCTCGACATGGGCGTGGAGTCCTTCCTGCTGTCGTCCTCGCTGCTGGGGGTGCTGGCACAGCGGCTGGTGCGCAGGATCTGTCCGAACTGCCGGGTCGCGGTTCCCGCGTCCACCGCAGAGTGCGCGCAACTGGGCATGGAAGCATGGCAGCGGCCGTTGCTGTTCCGTCCGGTGGGCTGCGAGCATTGCAATGGCCAGGGCTATCGGGGGCGCACCGGCATCTACGAGCTGGTCGAGTTTGGCCCCGAGCTGCGCGCCCTGGTACATGCCGGTGCCGGCGAGGCTGCGCTGCTGGAGCAGGCGCGCTGTCAGGGTCCGTCCATCCTCGATGATGGCCGCGCCAAAGTGCTCGATGGCGTGACCACGCTGGAGGAAGTCCTGCGCGTGGGTCGCGACCCGTGATGACGGCGGTGACCTGCTGATGGCCGCATTCGATTACCTGGCCCTGTCCGCAGATGGCCGCCGCCATAGCGGCGTGGTCGAGGCCGACAGTGCCCGCCTGGCCCGGCAACAGCTGCGCGAGCGCAACCTGGCCCCGGTACGGGTTGAACCGGTTGCCAGCCGCGAAGGTGCTTCGCCCATCGCGCGCTGGGGCCGTGTCGGCAGTGCTGACCTGGCCCTGCTGACCCGCCAGCTATCCACCCTGATCCAGGCTGCACTGCCGGTGGAAGAAGCGCTGCGGGCGGTGGCAGCGCAGTCGGGCAGGGCGCAGGTCAGGAGTACCTTGCTGGCAGTGCGCAGCCGCATCCTTGAAGGTCATGGCCTGGCCGCAGCGCTGGCGGCGCATCCGCGCGTGTTTCCAACGATCTATCGCAGCATGGTTGCTGCTGGCGAGCGTGGTCACCTGGGCGTGGTGCTGGAACAGCTGGCCGACTACACCGAACAGCGCCAACAGTCGCGGCAGAAGATCCAGCTGGCGCTGTTGTACCCGCTGATCCTGCTGGTAGTGGCAACGCTGATCGTTGGCTTCCTGCTCGGCTACGTGGTGCCCGATGTCATCCAGGTCTTCGTCGACTCCGGCCAGAGCCTGCCCTTGCTGACCCGCGCGCTGGTGGCGGTGAGCCATGCGGTATCGCACTGGGGACCATGGCTGCTGCCGCCGTGTGCCGCGGGCGCGTGGCTGGGCTGGCGGCGCCTGCAGCAACCGGCGCTACGCCTGCGTTGGGATGCAGCCCTGTTGAAACTGCCGTTGTTCGGCCTGCTGATGCGCGACCTGGAGGCGGCGCGCTTTGCATCGACGTTGGCGATCCTGGTGCGCAGCGGCGTGCCCTTGGTTGATGCCCTGCGCATCGCCAGCCAGGTGGTTGGCAATCAATCGATCAAGGCCGGCCTGGCCCAGGCCGAGGTGATGGTGCGCGAAGGCAGCAGCCTGACCCGCGCGCTGGAGCAGCACACACCGCTGCCGCCGATGTTGCTGCACATGGTCGCCGCCGGTGAGAAATCCGGCAGCCTGGATTCGATGCTGGCCCGCGCCGCACGCAACCAGGAGACCGACCTGGCCGCGCGCATCGCGATGCTGGTCGGCTTGTTCGAGCCCTTCATGCTGGTGCTGATGGGCGTGGTGGTGTTGTTGATCGTGCTGGCCATCCTGCTGCCGATCATGTCCCTTAATCAATTGGTTGGATGAGCTGCACGATGAAAGCAATGACGCGACGACAGCAGGGCTTCACCCTGATCGAAATCATGGTGGTGGTGGTGATCATCGGCATCCTCGCCGCGCTGGTGGTGCCCAAGGTGATGGGCCGCCCGGACCAGGCCAAGGTCACCGTCGCGCGCGGTGACCTGAAGGCCATCGCCTCGGCGCTGGAGATGTACCGCCTCGACAACCGCCGCTATCCCGATACCCAGCAGGGGCTGGAGGCCTTGGTGCAGCGCCCGGCCGCTGGCGCGGACAACTGGAACCCGGAAGGCTATCTGCCCAAGCTGCCGATCGATCCCTGGGGCAAGCCATACATGTATCTGGCGCCAGGCAGCAAGGCCGCCTATGACCTGTGGTCCTACGGCGCGGACGGTCGCGAAGGCGGCCAGGCACTGGATGCCGACCTCGACAGCCGGGATTGAGCATGCGTCGCGCGCAGGGCTTCACCCTGGTGGAGATGCTGGTGGTGGTGGTGATCGTGGGCGTACTTGCCGGCGCGGTCGGCCTCGCCGCTGGCGCGCGGGGCAGTACCTATCAACTGCGTGAGGAGGCGGACCGCTTTGCCAACGTCGTGCGGCTGGTAGCCGATGAAGCAGTACTGGACAACCGCGAGTACGGCATCAAGGTTGATGCACAGGGTTATCAGGTACAGCGCTACGACGCGCAGGCTGGGCGTTGGCAAGCGGTCGCCGACTGGCAGGCGTATCGGCTGCCCGATGACATCCAGCTAAGCCTGGCGGTGGAGGGTAGCCTGCTGCAGCTGCCTGCCCGTAGCGGTGAAACGGTCCGCTCGCCGCAGGTGCTGCTGTCCTCGGCAGCGCAATGGACGCCATTCGTCGCGCGTCTGCAAAGCAGCGCCGACCGTAGCCGCGCCTACCATGTGCACAGCGATGGGCTCAACGATCCCCAGGTGAGCGAGGTTGGCACGCCGTGACGCGCGCGCGGGGCTTTACCCTGCTGGAAGTGATGGTGGCGCTGGCTGTGTTCGCGCTGGTCGCGGCCATGGTGCATGCCACCCTGCAGCGCCACGTGCGCAATGCGGGCCTGCTGGAGAACCGTGCCCTTGCCGGTTGGTTGGCCGACAACAGCCTGGCCGAACTGCAACTGCAGGGCGCCACGCAGCCGGGCATCCATGAAGACATCCGCGAGCAGGGCCATCGTCGCTGGCGCGTGGTGCAGGAAGTCCAGGCCACTGCCGATCCCAGCCTGCGGCTGGTGAAAGTGCGGGTGAGCGCGCTTGAAGGCAACGAGGGCGGGGCAGTGCTGACCGGCTTTGTCGGCGTGCGCCAATGAACCGTGCGCTGGGTTTCACCCTGCTCGAAGTGCTGGTGGCGGTGGCGATCTTCGCCCTCGTTGGCATCGCCAGCCATCAGCTGCTGGCCAGTACCGTGCGCGTGGACGCACAGACGCGTGAGCAGGAGTTGCAGTTGCGCCAGCTGCAGCGCGCCCTTTCCAGCCTCGAGCGCGATGTTGAGCAGGCAGTCGAGCGGCCGGTGCTGGACGTCGCTGGCGGCAGCGAACCCGCCTTCTGGAGCGACCCTGACGGGCAGGGACTGCAGTGGACCCGGGGCGGCTGGAGCAACCCCTTGGGCAGCACTCGCGCCCAGTTGCAGCGCGTGCGTTGGTACTTCGATGGCAAGGCCCTGCATCGCCACTATTGGCCGGTGCTGGACCGCGCCGACGGCACCGCCCCGCAGCGTCAGTTGGCGCTGCAGGACGTGAGCGCCGTGCAGTGGCGTTACCTCGATCGCCAAGGCGTCTGGCGCACGCAATGGCAGACGGGCGGGCAGGCGCTGCCACGTGCGCTGGAGGTGCGTATCGAGCACCGCCGGTTCGGGCCGGTGCGGCGCGTGTTGCTGTTGCCGGACGGTGCGAACTGGAGCCAGCAGTCATGAACGGCCAACGCGGTGTCGCATTGATAACCGTGTTGCTGGTCGTGGCCTTGGCGGCCACGGTCTGTGCGACGCTGGTGATGCGCCAGCAGTTGAGCATCCGCACCACCGGCAACCAGCTGCAGGCGCGTCAGGCCTGGCAGTACGCGCGGGGGGGCGAGCAATTGGCGATGGGCGCGTTGCGCGCTGATCTGCATGGCGCAGCGGCGGTTGATCATCGCGGTGAGGCATGGGCGCAGCGCTTTCCCACCTACCCGGTCGAGGGCGGTGAGGTCACGGTCGGTATCGACGACCTTGCCGGCCGGTTCAACCTCAACAGCGTGGTCAACGCGGGCCAGCTCGATGCCGAGGCCTTGGCGCGGCTGCAGCGGTTGCTGGTATTGCTGCAGCTGGATCCGCAGCTGGCATGGCGGTTGGTCGATTGGGTCGCGCCGGGCCTCGCACCGGAAGCGCTGCACCGGCAGGCCGAACGTGAGTATCAATCGCGCAGTCCGGCGTACCGGGCCGCAGCGCGGTCACTGCGCGACCCCACTGAACTACGCTTGCTGGCCGGCGTCGATGACGTGGTGTACCAGCGTTTGTTGCCGCATGTCAGCGCCTTGCCCGGCAACACCACGCTCAATCTCAATACTGCCGACCCCTGGGTGCTGGCCTGCCTTGCTGAAGGGCTGGGCATACAGGATGGCCAACGTCTGGCAGCCGCCCGTGGCGCGAGTGGCTTCGGCAGCGTCGATGCCTTTCTGGCCCAGCCGTTGCTGCAGCACCGGCAACCGTCACGCAATGGCCTGGCGGTGCGCAGCAACTGGTTCCTGGTCAGCAGCGAGTCGGCGATTGGCGAGCGTAGGCTGCGCCTGCTCAGCACCTTGCAGCGCGATGGCGGTGATATCCGCGTGGTCAACCACCAACTGGCCCCCCCTCTTGTTTCGGAGAACCACCCATGAAGCCGCAATCGGCTCCGCCCTGCCTGTTCCTGCCGCCATGGTGTCCAATGCAACTGACGCCGGACCTGGAGGTCGGCTGCAGCGATGGGCAATACGCCGGTACGCTACCGCTGGCCGATGCAGTGCGGCGTTTGGGGCGAGCGGCGGTGGCGCTGGTGCTGCCGGTTGAACAGGTGGCCAGCTGTGCCGTTGCGTTGCCAGCCGGCAGCGCGCATTGGCAACGCCAGGCCTTGCCCTATGCCGTGGAACCCATGCTGGCCGAAGACGTGGATGCGCTGCACCTGGCGATGGGTGCGCAGCGCAGCGATGGCCGTTACCCGGTGCGTGCGATCAATCGCAACCTGCTGCAGGCGTGGTTGGATCACCTGCGCGGGCAAGGCCTGCGCATCGCAGTGATCCATGTCGATGCCGATCTGCTGCCGCTGGGGCAGGCCACATTGCTGTGGGACAGCCAACGTTGCCTGCTCGCCGCGGCCGATGAAACCCGCCTGGCCTTGTCACCGGCACAGCTTTCGCTGGCAGGCGTGGCCATGGCCGGTGATCTGCATGTCTACCACGGTGCAGAAGCCACCCCGTGTCTGCCGATGACGGCGGAGTACAAGCTTCAGCCGATCAGCCTTCCACCGCTGGCATGGATGGCCACGCAGCATGCCCAGGCAATGGATCTGGCCCAGGGTGCGTTTGCGATGAAGTCGCGCATGCAACTACGGCAGTGGAAGCCACTGGCTGCTGCGCTGGCATTGCTGGCGTGTGCACAGCTGGGCTTCGATGGCGCGCAGGCATGGCTGTTGAACCAGCAAGCCGATGGCTATCGGCAGGCCAATGAAGCCATCTACAAAGGGCTGTTCCCGCAGGAGCAACGCATCGTCAACCTGAAAGCGCAGTTTGACCAGCACCTGCAACAGGGCACCTCCGCGTCGCGTTTCAGTGATTTGCTGGGCAGTGTCGCAGCCGCAATGCCAGCCGACGGCGCGCTTCAGCTGCAGCAGTTGGCGTTCGATGCGAGCACTGCGCGCATGGAGCTGCAACTGCGCGGCGACGACAGCGCGGCGCAGCAGGCGCTGCAGCAACGCCTGCAGACGGCGGGGTTGCAGGTGCAGAGCAAAAGCCGTGCTGCCGGAACAATGCAGCTCAGCGTCGGAGCGGAGCAATGAACATGGACAACGATTGGAAGAAGCCGCTGCAAGCACGCTGGCACGCAATTGCCGCACGTGACCGGCTTGCCCTGGTTTGTTTGGGCGCCTTTTTGCTGATGATGGGTTTTTGGTGGGGTGCCTGGTTGCCGGTGCAGGCGGCGTTGCAGAACGCACGTGCCAACGTTGCCGATCAGCAGGCATTGCAAGCGCATCTACGCAGCCACGCCGCGCAGCTGGTAAGCCGTGGCAAGGCGGTTATGGCAACGGATACCTCGGCGTTGCCTGCACTGCTGACTGCCAGCGCGCAGCGGCGCGGACTTGCGGTGGCGTTGCAGCCGACGCGTCCGGATCAGTCCTTGTCAGTGACCGTGCAGGGCGCGCCCACCGACGTGGTGGCATGGTTGCGTGAACTGCAGGAGGCCGGCGTAGCGACCCGGCAACTGCGTTTGTCACGCGATGCCGAGACGGGCTGGCAAGGCGAAGTGGTGCTGGCCGCTGCAAGCTGAACGAGAGGTCTGTTGCCTCTGAAACTGTCGCATCGCACAAAAAACCGTGTTATCAATGCTCCCCATGAACGCAGCCCGCGCCAGCTTTTACTTTTGGTATTACTTTCCGAAGCCGCTGGCGGAGGAAGGACTGCGCTCACCCTGAAGAAACTTTCAGACGCATTCCCGAAAAGCCGCCAGCGAACCTGGCGGCTTTTTTCATGCCGCCTCGCTGGGGCAAAACCTTTCACGCTTTGAACTGGAGCCCCCGCAATGCCCCCGCACACCGATGATCTTCGCATCCGCAAACTGGAACCGCTGACCCCGCCGGCACAACTGCTGGCACTGCTGCCCTGCGATGACGAAACCTCGCAGACCGTGGCCGATGCCCGCAGCGCCCTGCACCGCATCCTGCATGGCCAGGACGACCGCCTGGCGGTTGTGGTTGGCCCCTGCTCGATCCATGACCCGGTAGCAGCGATGGAATACGCCCAGCGGCTGCGCCCGTTGCGTGACGCATTGGCCGGCGAGCTCGAGATCGTCATGCGCGTGTACTTCGAGAAGCCACGCACCACGGTTGGCTGGAAGGGCCTGATCAACGACCCGGACCTGGACGGCAGCTTCAACATCAACAAGGGCCTGCGCGTTGCGCGTGGCCTGCTGCGCGACATCAACCGCCTGGGCCTGCCGGCGGGCGTGGAATTCCTGGACGTGATCTCGCCGCAGTACATCGCCGACCTGGTGGCCTGGGGCGCGATCGGCGCACGCACCACCGAAAGCCAGGTGCACCGCGAGCTGGCTTCCGGCCTGTCGTGCCCGGTCGGCTTCAAGAATGGCACCACCGGTGACGTCAAGATTGCCGCCGATGCCGTGGGTGCTGCGTCGCACCCGCATCACTTCCTGTCGGTCACCAAGGAAGGCGGTACTGCCATCGTCGCCACCCAGGGCAATCCGGATTGCCATGTGATCCTGCGCGGTGGCAAGACCCCCAACTACGATGCCGCCAGCGTGCAGGCTGCCAGTGATGTCCTGGGCAAGTCGCAACTGCCGGCGCGGCTGATGATCGACGCCAGCCACGCCAACAGCAGCAAGAAGCCGGAGAACCAGCCCAAGGTGATCGACGACATCGCCGTGCAGTTGGAGGCAGGTGAGCAGCGCGTGGTCGGGGTAATGATTGAAAGCCACCTGGTGGCAGGCCGGCAGGAGCTGGTCGAGGGCCAGCCGCTGGTCTACGGCCAGAGCATCACCGATGGCTGCATCGACTGGGACAGCACCGTCCAGGTACTGGAACGCCTGGCCGACGCGGTCCGCGCCCGGCGGCGCGTACAGCTGGAAGCCGCGGCCTGAGCAACGTGACACTTGCACTGGCACGCTGAGGGCAAGCCAAGTACTTTACGCGGCGGGAGTCGTAAGACCTCCCGCCTGCTGCGTATCAGGGGAACGCCTCAGCCGGCAGGAAGCCAATCAAAATCACCGCTTAGGGAGAAGGAAGTGATGCGTATCCGTACGTGCAGTGTGGCACTGGCATTGATGCTGGTGCCGACCATGGCGCTGGCCAAGAAGGAAGTTTTCGATTCGGGCAGCGGCTGCCTGCAGAATCTGTCCGTCACGGGTGGTTTCACCACCGGCAAGCAGTTCCTGGCATCCACCGACCACGAAGGCATCAGCTACGCCGATGCATTCGCCAAGACCTTGGCCGCGATCGAAGCCGAGGGCATGGTCGGCATTTCGCCGAATGAGACGACCGGTTATATCGCTGCCGAAAACCCCGTGCGCGGTGGTGGTGGCTCGACCGTGCCGCTGCGTACCACCGTGCGTCGCCAGGACGGCGGGGCGATACGCGTGGAAGTCCGCTTCAGCATCAAGGGCGGACAGATGACCTCCAACAAGGCCGTGGGCGAGGGTCTGTGCAAGATCGCCGACGCCGCCAGCCTGTGACGCGTTGAGGCGTCGGGCCTGGTGAAGGGCAACTGGTTCCTGTACTTGCTGGAATGCCGTGACGGCAGCTATTACGCCGGCATCAGTACCGATGTGGAAGCCCGCTTCCAGGCCCATGCCGCTGGCAAGGGTGCGCGCTATACCCGCGCGCACCCGCCGCTGCGCATCCTTGCCAGTCGCCCTTACGCCGACCGTTCGTCGGCCTCACGGGCGGAATGGCAATTGAAGCAGCTACCGCGCACCCGCAAGCTGGCCTGGCTGGAACGCAGCGAAGATTGAGGTAGAGTCTGACCCGTAGCCGCGGTATCTAACGGCTTCCAACGTCCGGTCATCCGGACTAACAGCCACGCATGCAGCTGCGGTAGCAGGGCGGCGGTGTGCCGGCATCATCCTCAAGTGGGGTATTGCGATGGCAGGTTGGTACGAGTTGGAGAAGAGCAGTGACGGTCAGTTCTATTTCGTGCTCAAGGCGGGCAACGCCGAGGTCATCCTGACCAGCGAGCGTTACACCACGCGCGCGGCGGCCGAAGGCGGCATTGCCTCGGTGCAGGCCAACAGCCCGGACGAAGCGCGCTATGAGCGCAAGACCGCCAGTGATGGTCGCCATCATTTCAATCTGAAGGCCGCCAATCATCAGGTGATCGGCAGCAGCCAGATGTATGCCTCGCAGGCGGGGCGCGAAGCCGGTATCACCAGCGTCAAGGGCAATGGCCCCAGTACCACGATCAAGGACAAGACAGCGGGGTAGGGCGCACCCTCTCCCCAACCCCTCTCCCGTAAAGGGAGAGGGGCTATGAGATCACGCGTGCTGAGACATGCAGACGAAGTCGATTGAGCTTTGAAGCCCCTCTCCCTTTACGGGAGAGGGGTTGGGGAGAGGGTTAGCCGAAGACCGTTGCCTTCGAATCGCACAGCACTCCCCGAAGAAAGAAAAAGCCCGGCGTTGCCGGGCTTTTTCATGCCTTCAAGAACGATCAATCAGCGTTTCATCGTGCCGGTATCGATATAGCGCTGATGCCACGACAAGGCTTCCGGCAACAGGTGCGGCGTGTGCT
Source organism: Stenotrophomonas sp. (assembly GCF_032061965.1). GTDB lineage: Bacteria > Pseudomonadota > Gammaproteobacteria > Xanthomonadales > Xanthomonadaceae > Stenotrophomonas. The sequence goes on from NZ_DAMBEF010000011.1 coordinate 107,736, forward strand.
TGCCGTAGCTGTCGCGGCAGGCGCGGTCGAAGTAATCGTTGAGCTGATCGCGATAGTCCGGGTGCGCACAGTTGTCGATCACCGTGCGCGCACGCGCACGCGGCGGCAGGCCGCGCAGATCGGCCAGGCCCTGCTCGGTGACGATGATGGAAACATCGTGCTCGGTGTGGTCGACGTGGCTGACCATCGGCACGATTGCCGAGATCGAACCACCCTTGGCCATCGACGGACTCAGGAAGGTCGACAGGAAACCATTACGGGTGAAGTCGCCCGAACCGCCAATGCCGTTCATGATGCGGCTGCCCATCACGTGGGTGGAATTCACGTTGCCGTACAGGTCCACTTCGATCATGCCGTTCATGCCGATGCAGCCAAGACGGCGCACCAGTTCCGGGTGGTTGGAGATCTCCTGCGTGCGCATGATGATGCGCTCACGGTAGAACTTGATGTTGCGCTTGAACTCTTCGTTGGCTTCCGGGCTGAGTGCGAAGCCGGTGCACGAGGCGTAGTCCAGCACGCCGGACTTGAGCAGATCCAGCATGCCGTCCTGGATCACCTCGGTGAAAGCGCTCAGGCCACGCAGTCCGCTTTCGGCCAGGCCCGCCAGCACGGCGTTGGGGATATTGCCCACGCCTGACTGCAGCGGCAGCAGGTTGGCCGGCAGCCGGCCCTTGGCTACTTCGTGCTTGAGGAATTCGATCAGGTAGCCAGCGATCTGGCGGCTGTCATCGTCGATCGGCTTGAACGGGCTGTTGCGGTCCGGGCCGTTGGTGCGCACCACCGCCACGATCTTGTCCGGGTCCACGTTGAGCGTGGTCTGGCCAATGCGGTCGTTGCCATGGATCAGCGGGATCGGCTTGCGGTGCGGCGGCAGCGCGGTGCCGTAGTAGATGTCGTGCATGCCCTCGATGCCATCGGGCTGCCACTCGTTGACCTCGATGATCACCTTCTTGGCCAGGTCCAGCCAGGTCTTGTTGTTGCCGACCGAGGTGGAGGGCACCAGCGCACCGTCTTCGCGGATGGCCGACACCTCGACCACGGCGGTATCGATGTCACCGTAAAAACCAAACCACACGTGCTGGGCAACGTGCGACAGATGGATATCGATGTAATCCAGCTTGCCCTCGTTGATGCGCTTGCGTGCATCCGGGTCGGTCTGGAAGGGCATGCGCATGGCAATGCCATCGGCCTTGGCCAGCGCGCCATCGAGTTCCGGCGCGGTGGACGCGCCGGTCATCAGCTTGATCTGGAAGGGCTGGCCAGCCGCGTGCACGTCTTCAATACGACGTGCCAAGGCGATCGGTACGGCCTTGGGGTAACCGGAGCCGGTGAAGCCGCTCATGGCCACGGTCTCGCCGGGTTGGATGAGCGCCGCGGCTTGTTCGGCGGAAACGATGCGGTCGCGCAGGCGCGGGTCCAGGATGCGTTCGACAGACATGACGACTACGGTTTTGTTGTGGGGACTCCCGATTATCCCGGATCGGCGTGAAGTGGGGGGTTCTACCTTGGTGGGATGGTCTTTGCTGATCGAGTCCTCTTGTACTGCCCAGTATTGTTTTGCACTGCAGCGTGCAAAGTGCTCGAACAGAGATCAGGATCGCCCTGCATCCCGACGTGGGGGAGGGAGCAAAGCCCGCTGACAGTTCGCTGTCAGCGGGCTTTTTTAATGCCTGATCGCCGGAGATGGCGACCTTGGGGCCGTCAGATGCCAGAATCGGTGGATGAACCAAACCGCCCCCGCAGTACCTGAAGCCATTCAGCAAATCAGTGATCGCGCCTTGGCGCGTCTGAAACTGGCCGCCCCCGATCCTGCGCACTGGTCGTCGGCACCGGGCTTCGAGGCGGCGCTGCGGCAATTGGCGATCACCAGCGACTTCGCCATCGACACCCTGTGCCGGCAGCCGGAGCTGCTGCAGTTGCTGGGCCAGGCCGATCCAGGGCCATTGCCGCTACCGCATCTGGACCCGCTGCACCCCAGCGATTGGCCCACCCAGCTGCGCCGCTACCGCACGGCAGCTTCCACCCGGCTGATCTGGCGCGATCTGCTTGGCCTGGACGACGTGGACGCCACCCTGGCCGGCGCAACCCGCCTGGCCGAGGATTGCCTGCAACTGGCGCTGGCCGCGCTGGAGCAGGAATTCGCCAGCCGCCATGGCGTGGTACGCGCCGCCGATGGCAGCGCGCAGCAGCTGGTGGTGTTTGGCTTGGGCAAGCTCGGCGGCGGTGAGCTGAATTTCTCTTCCGACATCGATCTGGTCTACGCCTTCCCGCAGAACGGCGAATCCGATGGGCCGCGCCCGCTGGCTGGCGAGGAGTACTTCGCCCGGCTGGGCCAGCGCCTGGCGCGGCTGCTGGACGAAACCACCGCCGAAGGCTTCAGCCATCGCGTCGACCTGCGCCTACGGCCGTTCGGCACGGCCGGGCGGGTGGCGCTGTCGTTTGCCGGCATGGACCAGTATTTCCAGCGTGAAGGCCGCGACTGGGAGCGCTATGCCTGGATCAAGGCGCGTGCCGTGGCCGGTGACATCGCCGCCGGCGAAGCCTGGCTGGAGACACTGCGGCCCTTCGTCTATCGCCGCTACCTGGATTTCACCGCGCTCGATGGCCTGCGCGAAATGAAGGCCGCGATCACCGCCGAGGTTGCGCGCAAGGACCGCCTGGACGATATCAAGCGTGGCCCCGGCGGCATCCGTGAGATCGAGTTCCTGGCCCAGGCCCTGCAGCTGATCCGGGGTGGCCGTGAGCCGGCGCTGCGCGAACGCCGGCTGCTGCCCGCGCTGCACGCGCTGGTCGCCGGCGGCCAGATGGCCGCCAGCGACGGCGACGACCTGATCCAGGCCTATCGCTTCCTGCGGCGCGTGGAAAATCGCCTGCAGATGCTGCGCGATGCGCAGACCCACTGCCTGCCCAACGACCCGCTGGACCGCGCCCGCATCGCCCACGGCCTGGGCTATGCCGACTGGGAGGCCTTGCTGGGCGCCTTGAACGAACAGCGCCAGCGTGTGGGTGTGGAATTCGGTGCCTTGCTGGCCCCGCGCCAAGGCCAGGCCGCGCCGGATGTGCTTTCAAACTATTGGCGCGTGCTGCCTGATGGCGGCAGCGCCGAGGTGCTGGCCGAGGCCGGCTTTGCCGATGCAAACGGCGCCGACCAGTCGCTGCGCGAGTTTGCGCAGTCGCTGGGGGTGAAATCCCTGTCCGACAGTGCGCGTGCACGATTGGACCGGGTGTTGCCGGCCCTCCTGCACGCCGCCACCCGCTCGCCGCAGCCCGATGCCGCGTTGCGCCGTGTGCTTGGCCTGCTGGCGGCAATCCTGCGTCGCACCAGCTACCTGGCGTTGCTGGACGAACAGCCCAGCGCCCTGAACCGCCTGGTCAACGTGCTGGCGCGCAGCGCGCTGTTGTCCGAGCGGTTGGTGGCCTTCCCGCTGCTATTGGACGAACTGCTGGATACCCGCGTCGCCGGGCCCATGCCGGAAGCGCAGGAAATGCACGACGCCTGCGCTACCGCCCTGGCGATCGACGACCCGGAGGCTGCATTGCGTGCGCTGAACGAAGTGCGGCTCGCCCTGAGTTTCCGCATGGCGTTGGCTTTCCACGATGGCCGTCAGCGCGCCGTGGATTGCACCCATCAACTGGCGCTGCTGGCCGATGCGGTGGTGGTGACCGTGTTGCAGATGGCGCAGGCCGACATGCGCCAGGCCCACGGCGAAATCCCGGGAGCGCGCTTTGCCATCATCGGCTACGGCAGCCTGGGCGGGGTGGAACTGGGGTTTGGCTCCGATCTGGATCTGGTGTTCCTGTATGACAGCCCGGCCGGCGTGGAGGACAGCAATGGCCCGCGCCCACTGGATAGCGGGCGCTGGTTTGCCCGTTTGGCGCAGAAGGTGATGGCCTTGCTGGGCGCGGTAACGGCGGCGGGGCGTCTGTACGACATCGACGTGCGGCTGCGCCCGGACGGTGGCAAGGGCGCGCTGGTGTCATCGCTGGCCAGCTACACCGAATATCAGCGCGAACGCGCGTGGACCTGGGAGCACCAGGCCTTGGTACGTGCGCGTGGCGTTGCCGGTGATGCATCGCTGCTCGCGGACTTCTCGCAGGTACGAAACACGACCCTCAGCCGCCCGCGCGACCACGACACCTTGTTCGGCGACGTGTTGAAAATGCGCACGCGCATGCGTGCCGAGCTGGACCGCAGCGATGCGGGCCGCTTGGACCTGAAGCAGGGACCAGGCGGGCTGGTGGATCTGGAGTTCGTGCTGCAGACCGGCGTGCTGTCGCAGGCGCAACACAACCCGGCGCTATGCGAGCCGAGGGAAACGCCCTACCTGATCGCCGCGTTGGCGGCCGCCGGCTGGCTGGATGGCGAAACCGCGATGGCGCTGCACGCCGCCCATGCCACGCTGCTGGATGTGGGCCTGACCTGCACGCTGGACCGCCGCCCGCGCATCGCCATACCCACGCCGGAGATCGAAGCCGCTTGTGCAGCCATCACCGCGGCGGCGGTTGCCCAGGGTTTGCCTTTCCCTGCATCCAAGGGGCAGGAGTTGACTGCCAGGAACTAGAAATCAGGAACCAGCAACGTAGGGAGAGCGGATTCGCTCTTTACCGGTTCCTCGTTTTTAGCCTCTGGTTTCTGGCTTCAGCGGCGCCATCTTCCAGAGCAGCGCGCGGAAAGGGGCCAGCAGGCACACGCCGATCGCCAGCTTCACCGCCAGATCGCCAGCCGCCCAGCTGATCCAGGGCAGCTGCGAGCCGGCGAAGGCGATCGACCAGAAGATGGCCGTATCCACCGTAGCGCTGCAGGTGGTGGCCACCATGGGTGCGCGCCACCAGTTGCCGGCGCGCAGGCGGTCGAACACGGTGATGTCCAGCAGCTGCGCCACGATGAACGCCGAGCACGAGGCAATTGCAATGCGCGGTGTGGCGATCCAGATCGATAGCACCACGGCTACCGCGAAACCCGCCCAGGCCACGCGGCGTGCGGCCTGCGGGCCAAAGCGGCGATTGATCAGGTTGCTGACCAGGAATGCCACTGGATAGCTGAAGGCACCCCAGGTCAGCCAGTCATTGATCGGGTACTGCACCAGCACATTCGAGCCCAGCACCACGGCACCCATCGCCAGCACGGCCAGCAGCAGCGAGGTGGGGGTCAGCGGGGCAAAGCGGATGGGCGGATACGAGGACATGGACGGGCACAGGCAGCGCCGGCAGGCACTGCATCAATCAGGGAGGGGAGGCCGTACCCGGAAGGGCGGGCAGGCGCCTATTGTAACGGGTGTGGGTCCGGGGGCATGTCAAGGGTGGCAGGACCGCACGCCGCCTGCGCTCAACAAGGCCAAAGGCCCAAGAGAACCAAAGGCCCAAGAGAACCAAGCCCCTCTCCCGTTCACGGGAGAGGGGTTGGGGTGAGGGCAAGCTTCTGCTTGTGCCGTTGGCCTCGCTGGCGTTCTGAAAGTGCCATGCATTGCGTGCACTGCAGTCGGCTTGCGATCTGGCAGACCTGGCCCCTCTCCCGTTCACGGGAGAGGGGTTGGGGTAAGGGCAAGCTTCTGCTTGTGCCGTTGGCCTCGCTGGCGTTCTGAAAGTGCCATGC